>CADCFQ010000009.1:241110-266144 GCA_902800795.1 uncultured Ruminococcus sp.
CGAATAGAAAAATCGGTTTTCATAGGCTGTTCAAGTCTGGTAAACATAACGGTTGACAGTAATAATCATGTCTACGCTTCAAAAAATGGTGCTTTATATGATAAGGACTGTTCAGTGCTTATAAGCTGTCCGAGAGCTTCTACAAGCATAATTATACCGGATAGTGTGACAGAAATAGGGAATCATGCTTTCGAGGGCTGCAAAAACCTTACATCAGTCACCATTCCCGACAGTGTAACAGAGATAGGGAAGCATGCTTTCGAATGCTGCAGCAGCCTTGTATCGGTCACAATACCTGATAGTGTTACAGAAATTGGCAATAATGCTTTCGAGTACTGCACGAATCTGACCTCAGTAACTATCCCGGACAGTGTGGAGGTAATAGGAGCTGATGCTTTTTATGGCTGTACAAGCCTTGAAACATTCAATATCTCAAAACAATTTACCGGATTGGACAAAAACGTTATCAGTAACACAAAATGGTACAAGGAAAATATTGATGATCTGGTTATTATGGGTGCAAGACTTCTAAAATACAAAGGAAAGAAGTCACAGGTCTCAATACCTGACGGCGTTAAGGTAATAGACGAATCAGCTTTTGCCGATTCTACCAACCTGACCTCAGTTGTTATTCCCGACAGTGTTACGGAAATAGAAGATGAGGCTTTTATTGGATGCTCAAGCTTGACCTCAGTTATTATCCCAGACAGTGTAAAGGTAATAGGGAGGTCTGCTTTTGCTGATTGTACAAGCCTTACCTCGATCACTCTCTCCAACGGTTTGACAGAAATAGGTCATCTCGCCTTTCAAGGCTGCGAAAGCCTGACCTCGGTCAATATTCCCTATGGCGTGACAAAGCTTCCCTGGGGTCTTTTCAATTGTGCTATCAGGCTCGCTTCGGTCGATATACCGGATAGTGTAACAGAAATAGGAGACAGTGCTTTCGATAGCTGCACAAGCCTTACCTCGGTCACTATTCCTGACAGCGTGATCAGAATAAGCGAAAGTGCTTTCGCAGACTGCACGAATCTTTCTGAAATAATTCTTGGAGAGGACTCACACTTTGTCGTCACCGACGGTGCCCTCTGGACAAAGGATATGCAGACGAAGGTAATTGAGCTGGCGAAATAATACAGCTGCATTATTACAGAGTCAAAGTCAAAGCCCGCGCAGTTTTTGATGTCAATGATAAAACGATATTCAATAACAATAGCCGACCCGTCTCCGGATCGGCTATCGCAATTATTTCATTCAATCGATCTCAACATCTCCATCACCATCTGTCCCCCGATCCTAAACCCATTCACAAACTCCTGCCTGTTGTTAATGCTGATAAGCTCGATCTGAGCGCTCTGATACTTGTCAAACAATTCCCTGATCTGCGGATAGCTGTTCAGCAGCTCCGTCTCGGCAGCCACAAGCGAGTCCATTGCTTTCTTATACTCCTTGCTGGAATTGCTGTATGTCCCAATCGGGAACAGGTCACCGTTATACATCTCTTCAATGATATTCATAGTTATTCTCCTTGTAAAATTTATTCAGAGATGTCAGAGGACTGTCCATTATTTGTCCATTAAGGACATAAAAACTTAGTTTAAATTATTGATGATATGAAAAGTTATAATAAGCAAAATGCCGTAAAATCGGGAGTTTTTGAAAGTGACGACAATTCATAAAATTGCATTGTCTTACTATGTATAACAACCAGTTTAGCGATCAGTTTTTCAATCCGCAGTATGTGAATCCAAGCTACTACGATCAGATTAGACAGCAGATATTTCAGCATAATCTTGAACAGACCAAAGAAGTAACGACTATTATGAAAGCTGTAAAAGATATATGCGATGCAAGTAAAAAGCTGGATCCATACCATTATCAACTTGCTTTTAATATGGCACTCGCGGTGATAGCAGATGAGTATGGGTGGAATAATTAAAATATTATTATTGCTTACAGAATAAAGAATTAAATAGTACATTGAGGGATATTTCAGAAAAAAAGCGGAAATAATAATTGATGGGAAAATGTCTACTACAATGGATTTGAATAGCGAATTTGTGGAAAATTCGCAAATTCGCTTGACAAATCAGCAACTATGTGCTATTCTATAAGTGTGAGGATGGAGGTAACGTCTATGATTTTGGAATATTCTGTTTCGAATTATAAATCTATTAAGAATAAAGTGATGTTTTCAGCAGTCGCAGGAAAGGATACTACATTCCTTGAAAGGACACGAGAGTTTCAACAAAATAATATTTTAAAGACGGCAATATTGTATGGTGCAAACGGCTCAGGCAAAAGTAATCTTATTCAATCTATTGCTTTTATGAAAAATCTTGTTGTTAATAGTATTAATTATCAACCCGGACAAGGAATCTTATACCAACCGCACAAGCAATTAGGTTTTGAACAAAATAGTGAATTCTCTATACAATTTATTATTGATGATATAAGATATGCTTATGGCTTTTCGTTAAACAATATGGTTGTTGTGGATGAATATTTATACTATTTTCCTAAGAAACGTCAAGCAAAGATATTTGAAAGAATAGAAAATGAAGTTCTTTCTTTTGGAGATAAGTTTAAAGGTAAATTCACTAATAGCCTTGATGTATTAAAGCCTAACAGACTCTTCTTATCATGTGCAGCAAACTTTAGTTCGGTAAATGAAATTGCAAATGTATATGGCTTTTTTCGTGATAAAATAGTAATTTACAGTTTAGAAAATCAGCAAAATTGGATGAACTATTCTTTAGGGGAAATCAACAACAACCCCAAAACAAAAGAAATAGTGCTTTCGTTCCTTGATAATCTAGGATTAAAAATTAAAGATGTAAAAGTAAATATAGAGCAACAGGATTTTGATCCTGAAGCAATAGCCTTGCCAGATTTCCTTTCAGATGATTTTAAAGAACAAATAAAGCATAGCAAGGTTAATTCAATTACAGCTAAGCTGATTTATAATAGTGGCATGGAGGTGGATTTGATTCATGAAGAATCAGCCGGTATTAAAAAGCTTTTCTCTTTCCTCTGTCCGTTTATTGACATTATAAAAAAGGAAAAAACGTTAATTTGCGATGAATTAGAAGCAAGTCTGCATGAAGCGATTATTGCAGAGCTTATATCATTGTTTACTGACTTAAATAGCAATAATAATGCTCAGCTATTTTTCTCTACACATGATACAAGTTTGCTTAATCTTGATTTATTTAGAAGGGATCAAATTTGGTTTACCGAACTAAAGGAAAATGACCGATCTACAGATTTGTATTCATTGGCTGAAATAAAGAATATTCGTAAAGATGAAAAATATGGAAAAGGTTATATTTCTGGAAAATACGGTGCTATTCCTTTTCTTAATCATGATATGAAGAAAATAATAGACAAAGAGTAAGGAGACTATCATGGCAAATAGAGATTTATCTTTATCCGCTCGTGCAGAAAATACGCGAGAGCCACTTCCTGAAAAAGATCCTATTCAGTTTAAGCTATCTGAGATCAAACAGCATTTTGACGAGAATCTATCATCTATCAAAAATCAATTCAACATTGCTGATGAACTATTCAAGTCTGGTAAAAATGAAGAATGTAAAAATATTTGGAGATCTCAGATAGTTTTCTTGGAGGGAATACTTGATTTTTATTTACACGAAATATCAAAGTATTCTTTATATAATATGTTTACTGGCAATTGGAAGAAAAGCATAAAATACAAAACAATTAAGGTGCCGATGGAACAAGTTGAAATTGGACTTAAAAGTAGCGAATCAAAAGAATGGTTTTTTACTTTTTTGAATAAACAATTTGAAAGAGATGTATTCCTTGCAGCAGAAACAATGGTAGATCAATTAAACTTAATCGGACTTGATTTCGGCGATGTGATGAAAATAGCTTTTCCAAGGGATACTTCTAATGCTTCTCATAAGTACGGAAAGAAAGTTGTGTCTGAGTTGTTTTCGAGGCGAAACCAGATTGCACATCAATTAGATCGTGACCATAAAACAGCAATTCAAAAAGATATAGATAAAGCTTATGTTGAAACAAAAATAGAAGAGGTAACTAAGATTGTAAATGCAATTCAATCATTGGCAGAAGAAAAAAATAATACATAACTATATTATAATTGGTAAAAGCATTTACTCATCTTTTTAATATGATCAATAGATATTAAATGAAACATATTATGGATATAGATCGCTTTCGCGATTAGGAGTAAGCATGAATAATATTATAAGTGAAGATAAGAATTTAATAATAGGCTCAAGTGACACAAAATATGTCCAAAGTGCCAATTCATTGTTTCACTTTATGAAAAAAATTGAATATTTAAAAACCGAATTAGAGCAGAAATGCATGGTGCCGAGATATTTTGATGAAGATGCAAGTTTTTATAATATTCAAGGATTAAGCACCATGGCATATCCGATGATCTGTTTTTGTGATATAAAATTACATACTATTTTCCCACATTCTGAGGTTTATGGTAATTATGCCATTGCATTTTCAAAAGATTTTTGTATAAACAAATCAATTCAGCCAATCACATATCTTAATGATAAATCAACTTATTTTGAAAAAATTAGAGGGGCAATTATTACTGCGGTTAATTGTGATAATGATGATGTTGTTTATGAGATGCTATCTGATCAGTTAGTTTATTCAATGTCTTATACTAAACCATTGATTGGTATTCAAAAAGGTCAAAAAAAGAATTTTCATGATGAACAGGAATGGAGATATATTCCAGATTTATCGTTGACAGAAATGCCTTATTTCATAATGAATTCAGTTGATAAGGGCGATTTGAAAGAAAACTATAATGAAACATTAAAATACATTGATAAAGGGAAATTAGAATTTGATTATAGTGATGTGCAGTATTTATTTGTTGAAAATAAGAATGATAAAACTATATTAATTGATTTTATCAATAGTTTGGATATTGATGAGAGTGATAAATATAATTTGATATCAAACATATTGGTATTAGACACAATTAGGGGGGATTTATAATTGTTAATGCGACAATTCAAAGATGAGTTAAAACAAGGTTCTGAATCTTCAAATATTCCCAAAGAATTGATGGATTATTTTAATCAAAGTCTTCCAGGAAATCTAAAGTATGTTCAGCAGAGTGATCATCTATTAATGGTTGATCACAAAGAAATGAAAGCAACTTGTTTTCTGCTTGAAAAAGAGAATGAAAAATGGTTGAAGAAATACAGACAATACTTTAAATCACCTATGGATCCGTTAGAGATTATGACATTAACACAAACGCCTTTAGTAATAGGTGTATCTGATACTATTGAATGTGATGGAATAGTTTTACCAAGTGAATTGTTAGTGAAAAGTATAACAGATAAAAAAATAAATAGTAAGATAGTGCGATATATATTGCCAAATGAGTTGCCGTCAATTAACGATTTGCATTTTTCAATTGTTGATAAAGAATATCATTTGACAACAACGTTAAAACTTCAAAAATGTGAGAATATAGAATGGTTTACATATAATAATTTTATAGAGAATAAAGCATTCAAAATATCAATCACTTTTCCTTCAAAATACTATTCTGGTGAAAAACCAGAATATTTTCAAATATCTATAGAAATAGATAAGACTAAAGCAAAAACAATAGAAGAGGCAATAATAGCATATGAATTGTATAGTGCTTTTTTAAATAGTCAGCTGAGAATTAATGGTGAAATCATTTCCGTTAATAATATTTCAGATAAGAAAAAAGATGAAAAACAAAAAATGCTAAGAATTAATCTTAAACTATTAAATGCCGTTAAACTACTCGAAAATGAATTGAACACTAAATTATCATTATCAAAAGAGATTGATAATGAAACTATTGAAATAATACTAAAACTATATGTTTCTTTGATAAAGAAAAAAGCATATAAAGAAGACAATCACGATACAATTTCATTTATTAATAAATTTGATGATATAAGTAAAACAGATAGTTTGAAAAATACTCCAGCAGCATTTATTACATCAGGTACATTAACAGTCGATATATTAGGTACTACATTGGATTTATTTTATGCAACTTGCTATTTCTATGTTACTCTTAAAGACGTTGAAGAAACATCTCAAGGAGAATACAAGCTGACTTTTGATTGTACAGATGATAAATGTTACATTTCTAGCAAAATATTTCTTGACAAAGATACCATGCTTTCAGAATCCAAAGATCATTTTGTAAAATATTTTAGTGATGCAACTATTCTTGAAAGCATTGATAATGTGATTGACTAATCAATAATAAAGAGCCGACCTCACCAAGAGACCGGCTCCAAAATATCATTCAATCTTCTTCAACATCTCCAGCATCATTTGCGCCCCGATACTTATTAAATAGCTCTTTTATATGAAGATAAGCCGTAAGCAGTTTCGTTTTAGCAGATGAGAGTTGGTTAAAAAACGGTGAAAACAATGAATAACATAAAATATGAGATAAATGATCTCAAAGAGTATATTGAAACTATTCACTCAATAAAAAGTACGTCTCCAATAGATCTATATTATAGAGGACAAAGCAACGAAGCATATGAACTGATTCCATCTATAGGTCATAAAATATGCAAAGACTCTGATAAAACATATCTCTTAATTGAAAGAGATTTGATAAAAGAGGCTTTATTCAAATATCCCAAAGTATTTGGTAAATACGATAGTCATATTGATCTTCTCACACAATTACAGCATTATAATGTTCCAACCCGTTTAATGGATGTTACATCAAATCCGTTGGTAGCACTTTATTTTGCCTGTGCGTCTAATAGTGGTATAAATGGTGAAGTATTTGCATTTAAGATGAATGCGATAGATACATATGATAATGAAATAGTAGATCCTTTAGCTTCTGTAGGTTCTTTAAATATGTCATATCCTGTTAAATTTGAAGATCATCTAAAACGGTGCGGCATAGAATTGTCCAATTCTGCTAATAAACATACAACTAACTATGAAAGAATAATCGCTTATTCGCGTTTTCCCGTTTTATTAAGGCAAAAGACTGCTTTTGAACAACAAAAAGCACAATCTGGATATTATTTGCTATTCAGTAATAAATTGGAGAATATCAATCCTAATAATCATGAGTTTGAGTCTTCAAATAATGAATATTATTTTGCAGATGCTATTGAGCCAATCGATAAGAAAAATGAACAAATAGTCATACTAAAAATCCCTTCTGCATCGAAAAATAAGATCCTCTCCCAGTTGAAAACAGTGAATATTGATGAATCAACATTATTTCCTGAAGATAGAGATAGGGGCTGTAGAATGATGGTAAAGGATTTAAGTGACTACTATTTATCACAAGATTAACACACTCTCTAACCACAAGAAATCGGTTCTCCAAATATCAATCAATCAATCGGTTTCAACATCTCCAGCATCATCTGCGCCCCGATCCTGAACCCATTAACAAACTCCTGACGGTTGTTAATGCTAATAAGATCGATCTGAGCACTCTGATACTTATCAAACAACTCTTTAATTTGAGGATAAGCCACAAGCAGCTCTGCTTCGGCAGTAGTGAGTTCGTTCATGATTTTCTTGTATTCCTCGCTGCTGTGCTCGTAGGTGCCGACGGGGAACAGATTGCCGTTATACATTTCTTCAATAATATTCATTTGAAATTCTCCTTGAAATTTATTGTAGAGATGTCGCGGGTCTTGTCCATCGTTGTCCATTATTTGTCCATCAACGATATAAAAACTTACGTTATTGGATCAATAATCCTGAAAGTTACAACAAAGAAAACGCTGTAAAATCGGGCATTAGAGCAACTTGCTTGAAATTTCGATAACCACAAATTTCATTTCAAGTCCCGTTTGCCGCACCAATGGAAAAGCTCGTAAACACGTTGTTTACGAGCTTTTTTGTTGCCTAAAACCGCACTTTGGACTTTATCTTGGACCTTATTTCGGAAAAACTGTCGGCGAAGACAGACTTGATAATCTGTCTCCGCCGTTTTTATTATTTGTAGTGCTTTTATAAGCATATTTATAAAAAATATTAACTTAAGTCTAATAATACTTTTTGTGTCTACTTTCCTCAAGTAATTAATCATTCCATACAGGTATGGCACCATATTTTCCTTTTAAGTATTCATTGACAATCTTTTTATCAAATCTTACATCATAATCATCTAATGAGTATATGTTAGAATATCCATCCTCATTTTTATTTACAAAGCATATTTCATCTCTCCTTAAGAGATTAAGATCCATGAGTTGAGATTCATGTGTTGTAACAATTAATTGAACATCTCTTGTTTCTGCTAGTTTTAAAAACTCTTCAACAAATTTTCTCGTTAACAATGGGTGGAATTTTCTGTTTATTTCGTCTATCACATATACTTTTTCAGATTCATTTGTAAGCAATACTTCTATAATATCGAGCAATCTTATGGTTCCATCTGATTCATCTGCTAACGAAAAAAAAGTGTCGGAGTTTTTGTGTCTAAAACTCATTGTTTTAAATTCAAATTCTCCTTTTTCGTTTAACTCAATTATATACATACTGCTGCCATCAGACATCCTTATCAGTACGGTGGGTTTAAAGTTCTTGGGTAATTCAGGGTGTTGGTTTTTTTGGTCCAGCAATCTTTGTTGTATTTCTTTTATCATATCATTAGGAAGATTTGCAGAAATTTTGTCCTCAGAAACAGGAATAATATCGAATTTTATAATTCCCGTGGCAAATTCAGACAGCTTCTTAGTGATTTTTTCTATGCCTTCTGCATCGTTTAATACAGAATAGTTTGTTATCGGATTTTCCGGGGAATTCACATCCAATCTTGTTTTGATCCATAAGAAAACATCTCTAAATACATTTAACTTAGAATTTGTATTATATAACGATGATTTATTCTGATTCATAAGCTTTAAGAAAAGAACAGAGTTATCCGCTTTGATGTCCTCGCCATATATTTTTAATCTATCAATTAGATTTCTAGAGCTAATATAGTCACCGAGTATAAATTTACTATTATCAACATTTCTTGAAAAGACATATTTTCTTGTTTGATTATTTAACTCCTCATAAAGCCATTCTTCTGTAAATACACTTTTAAACAAAATTGCTTTAAAGCCATAAACGAAAACCTTTCCATTTATAAGCAGTTTTATCTCAAAAGAAGATGGCTCTTCTCTATATGATTCATCCACTCTGCAATAAAGAGGACAAGAGCCTGATGAAAAAGAATTAACAACTATTGCTTGAAAAAAACCAATGGCTGAAACCATATTTGATTTTCCAGATCCATTAGCTCCGTATATGGACATAAATTTCAAAAGTTTATTTCTGCCCTGTCGTTTTAGCCTTGTAGAATTATTTCTAAATTTTCCAGCCTGCATACTTAAGTGCTGAGTACTATAGAAAGACAGGAAATTATTTGTAGAAAAATCAATTAACATAATTATCACCTAAAAAGATTATATATTATTATTATTAAAATGTCAATAGTAGAAATGCGGTTTTTTCGTTTTAATTAGATAAATATTCCAAAACAGCAATAATAAAATGCAGTTAATGCGATTTTTTCACTTTAACCCTTGACAAGTGCGAGGCGATGTGATATACTATATTTAGCACTCTGATATGTTGAGCGCCAACTATAGGTTGTACGTTTTGAAGGGAGGGTTCTAAAGTGGCAAAAACCAAATCCAGCACCAAGGGCACCCCGCACAAAAAAATAGTTCCGGTAAAGCCATATAAAAAGGCCGACGGAACTACTGTAAAGGGACACCGCCGCTCCACTCCTGATTAAGCGGGAGTAGGAACTTGAAAACTAGGACGGATGCCCTCGATATTACTGCATACTTATTGTAGCACATCCGTCTTGGTTTTTCAAGCAATAGAAAAATAAACTTTTTATGAAGGAAGGAGAAAAATGTCTAATCATTACAACATTTTAGAAGATGCAGTACGTGATATGTTAGTTAGAGCAGTATGGACTCATAAAATACAAGAGAAGCAAGCAGACATATATCAGAAGCAGTATAAAATGATGGAAACCTCCAGTATACTGTGTGCATCACTCACATCAGTTGGAATCTTATCAACTATTT
Source organism: uncultured Ruminococcus sp. (assembly GCA_902800795.1). Taxonomy (GTDB): domain Bacteria; phylum Bacillota; class Clostridia; order Oscillospirales; family Ruminococcaceae; genus Hominimerdicola. Next base: position 251,205 of record CADCFQ010000009.1, read on the forward strand.
TTACTGATCAACTTTGGATAAAAATAGTGTCTGCCATCTTATCTTTTGTTACAGTTTTTGTAGCAGCATATTTCAAATCCTTTGATTTAGATAAAATGACTAAAGTTCATAAAAGCGCTGCTAACAAACTACTGGTTTTGCGTAATGATATCACAGCACTTATAACATTGATAAAACTTGAGGAGAAATCTGTGGCTGATTTGGAAGACAGGTATATTGAACTTATGGATAAATCAAATGAAATATATAGTAACGCTCCACAAACAACTGATAAGGCTGTAAGGCTGGCTAAAATTGCACTTCAGGTCACAGGAGATAACACTTTTTCTCAAGAAGAGATAGATTCATATCTTCCGGAAGCACTACGGAAAAGGAGGTAAACTATGAGTTATAATGTAATTAAGCATGGAGAAAAAATAACTATGGATAAAAGGGCTCTTATATCAAAACGATATAAAGCCATAACTAAAGCGGTCAACCAAGAATTCTGGGGTATATCAAGTGACACTGCTCACAGCTTATACGTAGGTTCTTATGGGAGGAATACTGCCATAGATACAAGTGATATTGACGTATTAGTTGAGCTTCCAGAAGCAGAATATCAGCGATATAATGTCCAAAAAGGTAACGGTCAATCACGTCTCCTCCAGGCTGTTAAGGGTGCCATCCAAAATACATATCCTCGAACTGAAATACGAGGAGACGGCCAAGTTGTAAAAGTATTATTTACTGATGGGATGAAGATCGAAGTATTACCAGCTTTTGCAAGCACATATTGGTCAGGTAGAACAACTTATAGATATCCTGATTCTAATATGGGAGGAAACTGGTGTTCAACAGACCCCAAAGCAGAACAGGACGCTATTTATAATAAAAACAACTCTAGCGCAGGGCTGCTTCTCGATACATGTAAACATATGCGTTATATTCGTGATGAGTATTACAGCAGTTATCATCTATCTGGAATCGTTATTGACAGTTTTGCTTATCTTGCCATCGGTGATTGGCATTGGGCGGATGATTCTACATCATCCACAAGACCGATTAGTGAATATGAACGTACCCTATATGATTATTATATTTACAATTATCAGTATTCAAATACGATTCTAGCTCCAGGCAGTAATCAGTTGGTAGATTTTAGAAATAGTAAAGAATGCCTTGAAAAAGTTTTGCGTAAGATGAGTCAATAAATCTTAACGAGTAATAATATATCTAAATTTTAGCGTAAAAATAAACTTACTGCGAGAATGCATTGTTTTGCATTCCTGCAGCTTTTTATTCATCAGATTGAGTGTTTTCCTTAATAATCCTTCCCCTCAAGCACATCCGCCACGATATTGCTGGCCTTCCGTTTGCTCTCCGCAAAGAAATGCGAGTAGGTCGTCAAAGTCGTCTGGGGTGTCGAATGGCCTAACATCGCCGCAACGGTTGTCGGGTCAACTCCCGCTTCGATTTCTACCGAGGCAAAGAAGTGCCGTAGGGTGTGAACTCCATAGAATGGGAAATCTCTGCGCTCGCACTCTTTCTTCAGCCATGAGTACGGCGTAGCCGGGTGCATCGGGCTGCCGTCCCATTTCGTGAACAGGCGGTCGTGCTCCTGCCACTTGTCACCGAGATTAGCCTTGTAGCTGTCCTGGTCTTTCTTGTAGGCTTTCAGTAGCTCCATGACCGTCGGAGGCAGATCAACCAGTCGGGTGGATTTGTCCGTCTTTGTTGCGTCGGTGTAAATACCTTTCTTTGCAGTGTAATTTGATGTGTGGTCGATCATTACGGTGCAGTTCTCAAAGTCTATGTTCTCCCACTCAATTCCGAGTATCTCACCACGCCGACAGCCGGTGTAAATTGCCAGCGTGAAGAACACACGATATTTCATCGGTGCATCACGGAGTATCATCATAAATTCCTTTGCCTGCTCCTTTGTGTAGATGTGTTTCTCCCGTTTCTTGTAAACCTTGCCCTCTGCATCGATCTTCGGGATTACGACCTTGCTGCAAGGGTTTAAGCTGACCATGTCAAGTCTGATCGCATACTCAAATATGGACGATATGAATGACAGGTGATGCCTCATCGTCTTTTGCGACAGCGGTTTGCCGCTGCGCTTGTTGGCTCCGGGTTTGGCGAGCGAGTTTATGAATTTCTGAATATCCCTCGCAGTTATCTTGTCGATACGCAGATGCCCAAGCGCTGGGTAGATACGGGTTGCGAGAAGGTGTTCCCTCTGTAAAGTCGTACTCCTATGGTTCAGCTCCGCATACTCCGTGAACCACTGTTCGCAGAGCTTCTGGAACTTGACCGTTGCCGTGACTTGCCGACCGTGAGCACATTCCTCTTCAAACAGTACAGCCAAGCGCTGGGCTTCCTTCTCCGCCTGCTTGGGTGTCAGTTCCTTTGGCGGCACCCACGTTTTGAACTGCACCATCTGCTTGCCGTTCACATCGTATCCGTTGTACACACGGAACCTGTAGGCGGTCAGTTCGCCCTTTTTGTTCTTTCTTTTTTCGATATATGCCATGTGCATTCCTCCTTTGTTTTGTCGAGCCTGTCGGCAGTTACCACTCTACCACAGACTAACGGGCATAGCCAACCGACAGGCTCGGAATTAAACTCTACAACACATTTCTCTATTGAACCACCAACTCGCCGTTCAGGTATTTGTACAGAATATCTTTGTTTATCAGGTATTTCTTCCCTGCCATAAAGCAGGGCAGCTTTCCCGATCTGCACAGTTCACGCACTCGATACTCCGTTAGCCCATCCACCAAAGCAGCAGCTTCTTTAATGGTGAGCATTACGATCTTCGATGTCCCTACCTGTTGCATAGAGCACAGCCTGACCGCCGCAGCGTTTGTCCTTTTTCAGCACCAGCATACCGTCCACGCAACCGTTCAGTCCAGTGCTGCCCGAGATCATATTGAACGGATCGTTGTCAGCCGCTTTACGCAGGTGGTGAACAAGTACGATGCTTATGTCAAGTTGTTCAGCCAGAGATTTCAGCGGTATCAACTCAGCATAGTCACTGCCGTAGCTGCTGTCTGTTTCGCTCCGTACCATCTGCAATGTATCGATGACAACTAGCTGAAGGTCATCATGTTCCGACTTGAACTTTACTAGCTGTTCCTCCAATCCGCTGCCGATAGTATCGGCCTTGAGCGAGAAAAACAGCTTGTCCGTTGGCTCATCGGTCAGCTCGTATAGCCTGCTTTGAATGCGTGTGTAGCTGTCCTCCAGACAGAAATAAAGTGCAGAACCTTGTTGTGTGGTGCGGTCAAGCAATTGTTCTCTGTTTTGCATATTTTTGGGCTTGCAGATTTGTTTGATTTCACAATAAAGAAACGCCCGCATTGCTGCGAGCGTTTCTGTTATTATCAAGTATGTTTAGTCCTATGTCAGAAATCAAAAGGCCATATCCTTATCGAAGCCGATGTTATAATCAACATGATTGGCAGCCGTGATTTCGGGAGATACAGGTGCGGTGGTTTGAACCGCTTAGATGTGAACGTTGCCGATGCATAAAGCTCACCTCCAACAAGGAACATACCACACCTCTCCAATAACGTCTATACCTTCTGAGGGGATTTTATTATTCCTTTCAGGTCATATGTAAATGAGCGCCTTGTCTGCATTATTATTTTAGCATATTTTGGCGAAGTGTGTCAAGAAATATTGGTACAATATATTGGACAGTACCATTTTGTGGCTATGGATTTTTGACAAATTCAAAGGCCCATTTTTGTTGAAAAAGCCGATTCTATTCAGGGCTGTTGAGATTTCCGCCGTTTTGAGCGATTATATTACAGGGAGGTGCAAAGGCCTATGCATAAAGATGATCCCGGAGTTCAAGATCTTGAGAAAACAATTTGTGAGTATAAAAATACAGTTTACGGTATCGCACTCACTATGCTGATAAACAAAAGTGATGCTGACGATGTGTTTCAGGAGGTCTTTCTTCTGTACTACCTAAAGCAGCTGAGCTTTGACAATGAAGCCGCTAAAAGAGCGTGGCTTATCAGAACAACAATATACAAATGCAGACAGCAGAACTCTTCTAAATGGAATCAGCACATTGACAAAACTGACGAGTTCAATGGGGATATCAGTCTTGAAACGCAGGAGGACAAGGATGTATATTCAGCCGTAATGGAGCTTCCGCAAAAGATAAGGGAGGCTGTTTATCTGCACTGCTTCGTCGGACTTTCGGTGAATGAGACAGCAAAAATACTGGGCGTAAGAGCCAATACCGTAAGCATGAGACTTAACAGAGCAAAAAAGCTGTTGCAAAAGAGACTGGAGGGAGACTTATGAAAAAGAATGATTACAAGAGGATCGAAAGACAGCTTTCACCCGATGACGAGCTGGTACGATCGGTAATGGATAAGGCTGAGATCTTCTCGGCTGAGCCCGAAAAAGCACGGGAGTATTTAAGAGAGCACGACATCATTGAAAAGCCTGCAATAAAGCACACAAGCAGATATGCAGTGATAGCAGCAGCTGCCGCTCTGGTACTGGTATTCGGCGCTGCGGCATTTTTAAGAAGCGGTGACGACAGCATAAAGACCGACCCCACCGCCGCATCAAAAGCGGCGAGCAAAGCAGAAGCAAAACCCCAACCTGAACCGGAAAGCAAGGCAGACACCGCTTCATCTGTCAACGAGGTAACGTCTGTATCCGAAAAAGAAAGCACTGCCCCTGTCGATACCTCTGCGCCGAATAATGAAGTATCGCAGGCAGAGGTACAAACAACACAGAGAACCGAAACAGAGACCTCACCTGAGCTGCCCGAAGACGATGATACGAAATATACTGACGGTCGTGAGGACTGGTTCCCCGATGCAGGAAATGACTATCCCGTCACAGCCGATGAGGGCGACGGCTATCAGCAGGCAGTGGTACTTGAATTGCCGATCGATGAGTATATCGATCTTGAGCTTGACGGCGTGAACTATCACTTTGCCTGTGGAGATTATGGCGAGATATGGGAATTCTATATCGGCAGCAGCAATATCCCGAACAGCTCATATATCGGTGATTATATTACAACAGTTGAAGCTGCGTCCCTTTACGGAGATATCCGCCCGAACACACAGGCAGAGATATACAGCCTTAAATATGCCGACACCGATTTCCTGCTTGCAGTGAAATTTCCGAACTTCAACAATGACCAGCGATACTATCTCTTTGCAAATCCGGGAAAGACCTATGATACCTTTGGAGAGCTGATGTATGCACTGAATATGGATAAGTACACCTTTAACGGTCAGGCGATAAATGTGTATGACGGGACGAAAAAATATATCGACGATGACAGCGAGCTTGCACAGCTTATCATTAGACCTATCTTGACGCTCCGATGTACGGTGCAAGTGTGAACTTCACCTGCTACAGCGAGGGGTATATAGCTGTGAACTATTTTGGGAACACAGCGGTATATAATGTCGGAAATGATACGACCGACAGCATTACGAATTATATAAATGACAACAGTCATGAGTAGAGCAAAGCATTTAAATATATCTCATAGACCGCATAAGCCAAACAGCACTGCCGCCCAGTTTATCCGCTATGTATTTGTGGGCGGCGGTGCAACTTTTGTCCAGTGGGGACTGTTGGTGCTGCTTAAAGAGAGTATTGAACTTGATGCAAATATCTCAAATGCGGTCGGCTTTGTCGGAGGGCTTGCTTTCAATTATATCATTTCAACGCTTTGGGTTTTTGATAATTCGTTAGTTGATAATAGAGTCGTAGAGTTTATCGCCTTTGCCTTTATCGGTATAGTGGGACTCGGGATAAATCAAGTAATGATATGGCTGTTTGACAAAGCATTATCTGACAGCAAACTCTTTGGCGGACTTATACCTGCGGATAAATATTATCTTGTAGGTCAGGTGCTTGCAACGGGGATAGCGTTTTTCTGGAACTTCTTTGCAAGAAAATATCTGCTGTATAACAAAAGGGAGGAATTAAGATGAAGAAGATCGTAATTATAGGCGGAGGTCCTGCGGGGCTTACTGCCGCTTATGAGCTGCTGAAAGACGGAGACTGTCAGGTCACGGTACTCGAAGCAAGCAATACACTCGGCGGTATCTCACGGACGGTACGGCACAACGGCAACCGCATGGACATCGGAGGGCATCGCTTTTTCTCAAAGGACGAGCGCATCATGAAATGGTGGAGTGATCTTATGCCTGTGCAGGGAAAGCCGTCATTTGATGATAAGGTGCTGGGGCATGAAAAAGCATTTGAGAAAAGCGGCTCAGACCCTGAGCGTGAGGATAATGTAATGCTCCTGCGTGACAGAGTTTCACGCATCTACTATAAAAAGGCGTTCTTTGATTATCCTGTGACCATGAATATGAACACGATCAAAAATATGGGCTTGCTGACAACTGCAAGGGCAGGACTCAGCTATCTGTATTCCTGTGTACACACGCTGCCTGAGGATAACTTGGAAAGCTTCTATATAAACCGATTCGGGAAGGTTTTGTATTCTATGTTCTTTGAGGGCTACACCGAAAAGCTCTGGGGCAGGCACCCGAGAGAAATCTCTGCCGAGTGGGGAGCACAAAGGGTTAAGGGGCTTTCAATAACAGCCATAGTCAAGGATATGCTGACAAAGCTGAAAGGCACCAAAACCAATGACAATGCAGAGACCTCGCTGATAGAACAGTTCTGGTATCCGAAATACGGTCCGGGGCAGCTGTGGGAACTGGTCGGAAGGCGTATCACGGAAATGGGCGGTAGTATTCTGTACGGCAGGGAGGTCACGGAGCTTGTGACCGACGGAGAAAAAATCAAGGCGGTAAAATGCGGTGATGAAGAGTTTTATGCAGACGAAGTCATCTCTTCAATGCCGGTAAAAGACCTTGTGAAGGTCATGAATGCGCCCGATGACATAAAGCGGATAGCTGAGGGACTGCCTTACAGGGATTTTGTGACTGTGGGGCTTCTTGTGAACAAGCTGAAACTAAAAAACAAGACCGATAAACGCACCCTCGGCAATATCGTCCCCGACTGCTGGATATATGTTCAGGACAAGGGTGTGAAGCTGGGGCGTATCCAAATTTTCAACAACTGGTCGCCCTATATGGTGGCTGACCCTGTGGGGACGGTATGGATAGGGCTTGAATACTTCTGCGCTGAGGGCGATGAGTTCTGGAGCATGACCGAGAAGGAGTGCGTGGCATTTGCGGTGAAGGAGCTTCGGAAAATGGGCGTTATCGGGAAGAATGCTGTTCTCGACAGTCACAGGGAGAGGGTCAGAAAAGCCTATCCTGCATATTTTGACACCTATGCAGAGTTTGATGAAGTGAGAAAGTTTTTGGACAGTTATGAAAATTTATGGTGCGTAGGCAGGAACGGTCAGCACCGTTATAATAATATGGATCATTCCATGATGACAGCGATCAAAGCAGCCGAGGCAATAAAATGCGGCAGCGTGAGCAAAGCTGCGGTCTGGAATGTGAATACGGAGAAGGAGTACCATGAGCAAAGATCAGATAACAGAAAGAACGATAAAGTCATTAGCAAGACACCCGTATCTGTGGGCGCTGGGGCTTTGCCTGTTCGCTGAGCCGCTTATTGACGGAACTCGTCTGCAATACAAGGGGGTATGGGTCTTTGGTGCAGGAACAGCAGTGCTGATCCTTCTTTACTATTTTTCTGATATGAAGCGTTTCAGACAGCAGATAAATTCAGCTATGCTTATTGGTATCGGCTTTACGGTGAAGCTTGCCTACGTTATGAACACTTCTATATATGTGAGACAGCATGATGTACGCAGTTTCGGCGGTGACAGCGGACACTGCGGATATATTGAGTATCTGCTTTTTAATCATCATCTGCCCGACTTCGATATCAGAGAACGCTGGCAGTTCTGCCACCCGCCGCTGCACCATGCAATAAGCGCAGTCTGGATATACATAAACGAGAATATTTTGGGAGCAGGTCATGACACCGCAAGAGAAAGCCTGCAGACGCTTACGCTTTTTTACTCAATGTGCATAATGATTACGGCATATAAGCTTTTGAGATACTTCGGACTGAATGGGAAGGCACTATTCATTCCGCTTCTGATAATCAACTTTCACCCGAGCTTTATAATTCTTTCTGGCAGCATAAACAACGATGTTTTGTCAGTCGCTTTAATCATGGGAGCAGTGCTCAGTGCACTTAACTGGTACAGGGACCGGAAAATGTCAAGTATAATAAAAACAGCCCTATGCATAGGGCTTGGAATGATGACTAAGGTCTCGGCAGCCATAATTGCTCCGCCGACAGCGCTGTTGTTTCTGATAGTATTTATAAAACATTTCAAAGGCGAATGGAAGAAGCTGCTATGTCAGTTCATGATCTTCGGTGTGATATGTCTGCCGCTGGGGCTTTGGTTCGGAGTCAGGAACTATATCAAATGGGAGATACCTCTGACATATGTTCAGAAAATGGAAAAGACAGAGCTTCAGTACATCGGAGATCAGAGCTTTTCCGACAGAGTGACAGACTATTCACCAAAACAGCTGGACAGCGTATATCTTCAATGGGCATGGAAAGACGACGACGGTAATACTCAGGGTTATAACGAGTATAACCCGATGATCGCAGCGATGAAGACCTCGGTATTCGGAGAATTTGTAAATGAGCAGAGCTTTGAAAATGCACCGTATCTAAATTTTGCAGCAAAAATATTGTTCTGGGACAATGTTCTGATCGCTGCTGCGGCGCTTGTCTGTATGATAGCTTTTCTGTTTATCAGGTCTGATGCAGACTCAGCCCAAAAGCTGTTTCTTGTCAGCTTCTGGCTGGCGATGATGCTGAGCTTTTATAAAATGGCGCATGACTATCCGTTCACCTGCACGATGAATTTCAGATATATAACTCCAACGGTGATGATCGGCTGTTTGTTTATTGGCTTTGCATTAAACAAACTGAAAGACCACGGCAGCAAAGCAAGGTATATCAAATACATAGCTGAAGCCTGTGTGATGATGTTTTCGTCTGCGAGCACACTGGTATATCTGACCTTGGTTTAGTAGTTTGGGAGGTGGATCCAATGGGTAATAGTGCAGAATCTTTGTGAAACAACTAAGTATGAAAGGATGATAATATTAAATCAACAAGAAGATTTTTATCTGTAATTGCAGCGATAAGTGTTCTAATTAGTACTTTTTAAAGCTCTGCGTTTGCAGAAGAGAATTCGGACCTTATTTGGACTTTATTTTCGCCAAAGGCTGCGTGAGACCGCTTGAGATCACTTGAAGCGCAGACCTCAAAAACGGCGCATTACTGTGAAATACTTGAGACTGCAACCTATTACATTTGGCATCTGGTATCCTTCAAGTCCCGTTTGCCGCACCAATACGAAACCTCGCAAACACGTTGTTTGCGAGCTTTTTTGTTGCCTAAAACCGCACTTTGGACTTTATCTTGGACCCTATTTCGGAAAAAGCTATCGGCGGGAGCTCCACATCGTTGGGACTCCCGCCTTTTTTCTCTGTGTACTATCCTGCGTCCTTCCCTTCAAGAACATCGGCCACAATATTGCTGGCTTTCCGCTTGCTCTCCGCAAAGTAATGGGAGTACGTTGCATAAGCGGCATAAATGCAACGGAGTGCTGCATAAGCGACAAAACAGCGAAAAACTGTCGCAGATTTTTTTTGAAAAAACCAGTTTTTCTGTAAAGAAGTTGTCAAGATCACTATGATATACTGTAATCAAAGAAAAGGAAAACCCCGAAAACACGGGGCTGAACAAAAAATAAAAAACTTTTGAAAAACCCGGAGATCTGTAAAGAAGTTGTCAAGATCAGTATGATATACTGAGATCAAAGAAAAGGAAAACCCCCGAGACCGAAAGGAGAAACAAAAATGAAAAACACAAAAACAAACACTGAGATCACAAACGTAAACAACAACGCAAACAAAACAAACAAGGAGGAAACAACAATGACAAACACAGCTAAGAGAAACAACAAGATCACAAGAAAGCTTGCTGCAATGCTCGCAGCAGTTATGGCAGCAACAACAATGGCAACCATCGGCGCTTCCGCAAACACAGACGACGTCATTAAGATGAACGTAAGATCGGCTATTGCACGTTCGGCAAGCACAAGCTTTACCGATGACACCAAGATTACAGTTGACGATGACACCAAGATGATCGTTGACATCACCTCAAAGACACTGTTCACGTTCATCAACGAATGCACACCTTATGGCAAGTTCGTGACTCCGGCGCTGGAGACACTGCTCGGTTCCTTCATCGGCACACCCGAGGATCCCACACAGAAAAAGCTCGATGAGATCAACGATAAGCTCGACAAGCTGTTCGATAAGCTCGATGAGGCTGAAAGCTCGCTGAAAGGCTTCTTCTGCAACGAGCTGGGCGTGCAGTCCTTCTACGATGCCCTTATCAATTTCAAGGCAGACGCTGAGAGCATCAACGACACTATCCAGAAGACATTTAAGGATAACACTCTCACCAATGCTCAGAAGCTCGCCAAGATCTCTGAAATGATAGGCTCCAAGACTGAATGGAGAGCAAACTTTGAGAAGGATCTCAGAGTCCTCAATTCCAAGCTCGCAAAGCCGTCAGTCACAGCCGAGGGCAACATCTTTGAACTGGTCTACAACCACTACTGCAAGGACGTTATGTTCAGCGGCGAGGCTCTCGACAAGGCAAAGCCGGCATTCGATTTCATCATGGAGACTTACACCGCTTCCTGCACAGCAATAATCGAAGGCCTTTCGGCACAGAGATATCTCAACGAAAAGCTCACGGATGAAGAAAAGGCATCTGTACAGGGATATATGAACCACATCTGCACCAGCGTCAAGGATATTGACGAAGAGATCAAGTTCGTCAGCGAGAAGCTGACAGGCGTTATCACAAAGGAAAATGAGACCAAAGAGGTTTTACGTTACCGCAGATACGATACCGGTGAACTGATCCCCGAGGATTGTCCTGTTGCTGACCGGGTAGTCGGCGGAGAAGGAAGAGTATACTGTGCATACACAGACAGAGGCACGATCAAAGTATATCCTATGTGGATCAAAGTATCGGCTGCAACTATAGACGATTCTGCGACAGTAAAGAAAATGTACGATAATATGCAGGCCAAATCCAGACAGATCATAGTAGAGCACGGACACACCAATGCTCCAGTTAAAGCCGGCCTCACCCTGCACGATCATCAGGACGACAACTGGGCAGACGGAAGCTGCTACAAGAATATGGGCACACATTCCGCAGATAACCTTAACGCAGGACTTTGCGAGACCAATATGTTCACCGGCGAGACAGTTAGAAGACTTGCAAAGTATGCCGCAGACAAGGGCATGACAGTCCGCGAGCTGCTCAACGCAAACGGCTTCGACACAAGCTACATTCCCGAAAACGCAAATCTGATCACAGAAAAGGCATGGGGCAAACGCGACACCACATTCTGGGGACAGGAATACGAGAGAGCCTGGTACAAGGGCATCAACATTGACAATAAGGGTGCGACCGAGACTAAGGTACAGTTTATGGACGCAGGCTACGACCCCTGGAAAGAGCTGGGCGACGGCTTCGTAGAGGTCGGAACACTCGGCAAGAAGTGCAAGAACACTCACGAGTGGGGCTACATGAAGGAAGGTTTCGTATGCGCACTGCAGAAGGCATAAACAACACAGAACATGATTCACAGCTCACATTGATACCAATGACTACCGGATACGAACCGACAGTTCAAAACCAAACACAAACACAAAAGCGTCCGTGCTCAGGTGCGGACGCTTTTGAATATGATATAGATATCATTTCGGAAGAACTCCAGAGAATCATTATCAGCCGCAGCTCTTGCAGATAGCAACTACACCGCAAAATACTCCGCCAAAAGCAAAGCTTATATCATATTTTTGACTGTGGCGCAAGTTGTGCGGTGTTGCCTTAAAGTATCAGAAATCTTCGTCGTACAGAAAGTCAGCCCAGTAATACTGGATCATATACTCGTTCTGGAACGAGTTGACTGCCCCGGGGTCGAGTTCCTTGAAACGGTAGTAATCGCAGTCGAGCACCTTGGTGTTGACTGCAAGGGCGTTGTAGCTGCGCGCTATGGCCTCCTCTGCGCCGACGGCCTTGAGACTTTTTATCATCGCATGGATGAGCTGCTGAACGTAATTCTGCTGCCTGGTGTCGTAAGGCTCATCCTCAAAAAGCACTGCGGCGATCTCCTTGGTGCTGCAAGAGCTGCCCTGGCGGTGAACGAGATAGGCAAATATCTCCTTTGACCTGCTGCGCTCAAACCTGACGTGTTCGCCGTTCGGAAGGAAAACATCGAAGTTGCCGAAGCACTGCACCCGCAGCAAAGCGTTGCTTTTCGGCACGATCGGGAAACGGAGATCGGCAAGCTCTGCCTGCACCTTCTCCTTTGTGACCGGCTTCATAATATATCCGCTGGCGTGCAGGTTCATAGCCTCGCCCGCATATTCCGAAAAACCCGTGACAAAGATTATATTCATTTTGGGGTTGACCGCTTTAAGCTCCTTTGCCAGCTCAACGCCGTTCATGCCGCGCATATGGATATCAAGAAAAGCTATGTCGCAGCCGTTTTTCCTGGCATCCTCGAGGAGTTCATCCTGATATCTGTAAGCGGTAACATCTGCATCCGGTTTGGCTTCTTTTATTGCCATTTCAAGCATCTTGAGCATCAGCGGCTCGTCATCGACACATAACATCCTCATTGTTCTTCCTCCTTGTCTTTCTTGGGAATGATCACTCTTGCGGTGGTGCCTTCTCCGGGCTTGCTTGTGATGATAAGCTCGGCGCCGCACATATCCCGCAGTCGCTTTCTGGTGTTTTCCATCCCGACATGAGATCTTCCGTCGTCCTTTTTCGGAGCATCCATATCAAAGCCAACACCGTCATCGGAGATGATCACCTCATAAGCATCATCGGTCTCTATTGAGGAGATCTTCACTGTTCCGCCTGTTTTTTTCATCCCGACGCCGTGCTTGACAGCGTTTTCGACTATCGGCTGGATAGACAGCAGGGGCAGTTCAAAGTTCGTTGCCTGTATATCATACTCGATATTCAGCATATCGTCAAAGCGGAGTTTTTCGATGTAAAGATATTTTTTGAGATGTTCAAGCTCCTTAGTGAACGGCACAGGAGCAGTCTGCTTGAGCGAATCCATATTCCCACGCAGATAATCCGAGAAGGTAACTGTCGCCTCATATGCGGTCTCAGGGTCGAGCTTGCAGAGTATCGCTATTGATGACAGAGCGTTATACATAAAATGCGGCCGTATCTGCGACACCATTATCTGCACCTTTGAGTCGTAGAGTTCCTTCTGCACCCGAAGGCTTTCTTTGGTATAGTGGTCGATCTCCAGCGAAAGATCCGAAATGACATCAGCAAGATAACCCAGCTCATTCTTTTCATTGATCTCAAGCATCTCCTTGACGATCATTGCGCTGTTCTTATCCCCGGTATAGTTTATGAGAGCCTTCTGTATCTTTGTGACAGGTCTGACTGCTCTGCGGTAAAGCAGGAACAGCAGCACACCCATTGTCAGAAGCAGTCCTGCGGCTATCAGAATAAATGCGTTGAGGAAATCCGAGTCAATACTGTTCTTGAATGTGTCCCATTTATATGCTATGCATAACATAGCTTTTGTCTTGCCTGAAAAGACCATAGGCTTGTAAGCGATATAATAACTGTTGTCGTTGTCCGAGAAATCCCCCGACAGTTCATAAATTGTATCCGGCGAATTATCTTCGATCGCCTTTTCAAGCTCTTTGTGACGGGTCATATCGAGATCGTATCTGTATCCGAATTCATGAGTTTCTTCACCGTTGCTGTATTCGCACAGGACCATTCCCTCATGCCCCTCGGAAACATCCATAAGCAGCAGCTTTTCATAATTATAGGATTCGGATTCAAACTTGATCATCTGTCTCCAGTTATTGAACCATACCCTTGCTGCATAATTCTGCATTTTGTCCGACAGGCTCATGAGCCATTCGTGAGTCCAGTAAACATTTTCCCCCTCAGTCTCGATATCCATCTCTTCCCATTCTTCTTCCGTAAGTGGATCCAGCTTCCTGTCATTGCTGCTTTCCAGATAGGAGATCAGCCATTCGTTTTCTTTTTCTTTTTCGGCATCGAGACTGTCAACAAGGCTCAGGTAGGCCTCGTCAAGATCTCTTTCGATATTTTCGTTCTGCGCCGAAAGATAGCTGTTCACGGCACTTCTGTAGCAAAGCCATACAACAGCCCCTATAAGGATCAGAAACAGCGGCAGAACGATCGCTGTTATCTGGATAAGTAGTTTTCGGTTTTTCTTTGTTTTCTTCATATCTTCGCGTACCTCTTGAAAGCATCACATAACAGCTGTCACAGCACTTCCTTTGCTGAGCTTTATTATACCATCTTTTCCTCAGAATTGCAATGCTTTTATGCGGCAATGAAAAAAATGCAAGTAGGGATCCTCATTTTAGAACAACAGCTCTCTGCAAGGAATGCTGTCATTTGTTCTGTATTTAAGTAATGAACTCAATCCCTCGATACGTACTAAATATCTATGGCTGAAAAGAAAAATCAACGCTGCAATTGATAACACTACAGAATTAAAAAATCATTTTCTTGAATTGGATAATAAGAAAAGAGAAGGAACAAGATCATCATTTAGATACAGCAAAGCACAGCCAAGCCGTAAAGCGTGACTGTACTTTGCCTCTATGGAATATGACTTAACACGATGCCGTATAACTATAGACGGTGATGGTCTCGTAATTATTGCCGCTGTAGACCTTTGCAACTGTTTTAAGACGGTATGTACCGCTGCTGAGACCGGATTTTGTTGTGGTCAGCATTCCATACCAAGTATAGTAGTTCTTGACCCAGCTGGTATAGAAATTCCATGAGTTACCGCTTTTCTTTTGCAGCGTCTGGGTTATTTCAACT
>CADCFQ010000010.1 GCA_902800795.1 uncultured Ruminococcus sp.
AATACCTCGCTAAGTTATGATCCCAAAATGATGCTCCCCGGAGCTGTTCGTATGAGCAGTTCCGGGGAGTTTGTTTTTATGTGATTTGAATGAATCATTGTCCTGCCATATCAAACAGGCTCTTGAAATCTTTTTGGAAAACGAGGTCAGCCGTCCGTTGCTCACCCATTCTATGAAAACATTGTCGAGATCGTCGATGTATAAGACCGTGGCAATACTGCCTATACACTCTATTGTTTTCCTGACAAGCAGATCGTTATATTCTTTTACCGCACACTCCGTGTGCTCTATTCTATCAAGGATATCAAAAGCCTGTTAACACTCACTTTTGTAAGCACCAATTATCGAAGATTTCAATGCAGTCTTTTCCGATAATACTGTATTTGAAAGGAAATAGTACGATAATCGATGCACTTTACAACTACCGCCAGGGCGAAATCCACTCCGTTGAGTTCTCTGATGAGTAGGGCAAGCTCTGCATACCCTTTGAAAATTCGCTGAGTGAGGAGCAGATCGAAGTGTTCCACAAGATACTGGACTGCGTGAGCGAGACTGCTGCTGATGAGATGCGTTCCGCATATAAAGTCGGTTTCAAGGACGGTGCGGCATTGATACAGGAAATACAAGAATAACGATTTACTTAATAAACACCATATCAAAACAAAAAAGGTCTATGTCCCCCGAATGGAGGGCATAGACCTCTTATTATATTTTTTATATCATCACAGCGGCAGGTCTTTTTTCTTAAAAACTACCAAGCCTATCGTTAAAGCCACAATAGCAATTGCCGCAGGGAATATCATTTTTGTGATCCAGTCATTCTTTGAAAACAGCACTGACTGATAATCGTAAAAAGAGCAGATGGTCAGATACTTGAACTTGTCAAGACCTCCGACACCGAGGCTTCCGAACATGGAAAGCATATTGGCAAGGATATTCACCCCCACGAATGTTCCGCTCAGACCGAGGGCGTATTTTGCAGAATTGAAAATGTCGGAGAACATGAAACATACAGCAGCAATCGCAATGCAGACCACAAACGCTGACAGGTTTACCTGCACGATCATCTTTGCGGTCAGATTTCCTTGAAGCGGGAGCTCACTGTTGCCAAGAGCCGTTGCAATCGTGATCGGCTTTGCAGCATTGACCGCAAGGTGAAGGAGCGTTTCGATGCCGAACATCGCCGCAAGAGAACCTATCAGAAATACAGACTGTGTAATATTCACAGCAGAGCGTTTGATCGGTGTTGACAGCACATATGCCATAGATCCGCGATCGACCTGATTGGCGATGAGCTTATTGGCTGTCACGAGAACATAAATGGAAGGGAGAATGGTCGTCATCATTCCGTAGAATATAACAAAAAGCAACGGCTGCGTCATTTCAAGCGCCGCAAACTGCACGCACAGTACTGACATGACAGACGTAATGGCAGTCCACATCACCCAGTTTGATTTCACCGACTGCTTGAATAAAGGTAAGCTGAACATTATACATTTCCTCCGTTTTCTATCTCTTTCTTGTAATACATTTCAAGGGAATACGGCACATACCGCATATACCGCATATCGTAATCTGCAAGCTCTCTGACAAAGCTGTTCATCTCGTTCATCGGAACAACTGCCATTAGATGCTTGTACTTGTCATTGCTGCTTTCTATCTGAAAGCCGGTGTGACCTTTGAACTCATGATATTGTTCTTCATCCGCAAAGCCTACACGATAAAGTCTCGGCATATTCTCATCGTAGAGATCACGTCCTATGGTATTGATTACTTTACCGTTGTGAATAAACGTAACTTTATCGCAGGTATCCTCAAGCTCCTTAAATATGTGGCTGGACATAAAAACTGTTGCCCCTCGCTTTTTCTGCTCAAGTATCAGCCCGATCAGCGCATCACGCATAACGGGGTCAAGTCCTGTAGAGGGCTCGTCAAGCAGGAGAATATCCGGCTTTGCCATAAACGCTGCAACAAGCGCCATTTTCTGCTTCATACCCTTGCTCATTCTTTTCAGCGGTGCAGAGGTGTCGATTTTGAACAGATCTATCAGCTTTTCTGTGTAGCTCATATCCTTGATGCCGAGATACTGCGCCTGAATTTTCAGGAAATTTGTTCCGCTGCCTACATCAGGAAAATCTATCTGCCCCGGCACATAGCCTACACGCTTCGCAATCTGATCGGGATGCTGACGGCAGTTGATTCCGCCGATCTCGCAGCTTCCGCTGTCGGGAGCAAGAAAGCCCATAAGGTGACGCATCGTAGTTGTCTTTCCGCTGCCGTTCGTGCCCACAAGCCCATATGCCTCGCCCTCATTGATCGAGATATTGAAATCGAATATTCCACGCCCTTTGCCGTAATCCTTGGTCATATGCTGGATTTTGATGATCTCAGGCATTTTGCACACCCCCCACACCGAATTTTTTATCATTCTTATAAAAGTGCATGAAGTATTCCTCAAGGCTGACGGAATGCTCGTCAATACTTCTGATACGGCACTTTGAAAGAGCCGACAAAAAGGCATTTGTCAGTTGATCGGGAACAGAGATCACGCACTTTTTAGACGATTTATTGCCATTTTCGGGATCCAGCCCCGAATGTATGAATCTGTCGTAATCATCAGTAGTCTCAAACTCTATCGTAAACTCATTTTTCAGCCCGTGCTTGACATCGGCGGCATCTACGGTGGAGATCAGTTTTCCGTCCTTGATGATCGCAATGCGGTCACAGAGGGCTTCGACCTCGCTGAAAATATGGCTGGAAAGCAGTATTGTTTTGCCGCGCCTTTTCTCTTCACGGATGAATTCGATAAAAACCTCCTGCATCACAGGGTCAAGACCGCTTGTCGGCTCATCGAGCAGAAGAATATCGGGGTCTGACATAAAAGCCGTAACGACCGCCAGCTTGCGTTTTTCGCCGATGCTCATTCGTTTTACATTGCCGGCCGGATTCAGCGCAAAGCGTTCAAGCAGTTCTTCCGAGCGCCCCTTGCTGACCGTGCCCTTCATTGCAAGCATCATCTCGATAAACTGTCTGCCCGTCAGGCCGTCGGGGAGTGCTACCTCTCCGGGCAGATAGCCGACATTTCTGAGGATCTCGTGATGCTTTGCCGTGCTGTCAAGGCCGCCGATGCTCGCCGTCCCGCTCTGGGGCTTAGCAAAACCCATAAGGTGACGCATAGTTGTGGATTTGCCTGCACCGTTCGGGCCGAGAAAGCCGAGCGTCTCACCCTCATGCACCTCAAAGGTCACATCGAAAATTCCTCTCCCGTGACCGTAATCCTTTGTGAGTTTGTTTACTTCGATCACACTCATTTTTTCTCCCTCCATACGAACATACCGATGACTGCACCGGCAGCAGCAGCGATTCCTGCAATGACCGCAATACGCTTTCTCATTCAGTCGACCTCCTGTTTCATTTGTTATGTCTGTATTTTACTACCCTTTTGTTGCAGTAAGGTTTGAGTTTTGTTGCAGTTATATTAAAAAGCTGCCAGCCCTGTAAGCTGACAGCTTTCCGCTAAATATTCAGTGTCACGGTAAATTTAGTACCCTTACCCGGTTCACTCTGCACATCAATTTCACCGCCCGAAAGCTGCAACACACGCAGCGCAAGCGCGAGTCCCAAACCGTTCCCTTCAGTAGAATGGGAGGTGTCGCCCTGATAGAATTTATCAAAGACGTGCTTTTTCGTCTGCTCGTCCATACCGCAGCCGCTATCCTCGATCTCGACAATGACCTTGCCGTTTCCGGTGTATTCCCGAAGCGTGACCGTTCCGCCCTTCTCTGTAAACTTGAACGCATTGGACAGCAGATTGTTCCACACCAGCGGAAGAAGCTCAGCATCGGCGGTGATGAGCCTGCGCTCGTCTGCAATGTCTGCTTCAAACTCAATGCTCTTTTCCTCCCATATTGATTCAAACAGCAGTGCCGACTGCACAAGCTGATCGCACAGGTCAAACTCACTGACATTAGGAGTTATTCTTTGCTTTTCCAGCTTGTTGAGCTTCAGGATATTCGTGATGAGTGTGTTCAGACGTTTGGCAGCATTTGTGACCGTGTCAACGTATTCCTGTCGTTTTTCCTCGGACAGGCCGGGCTTTTTCAGCATTTCTGCTGCATTCTGGATCACGGCGATCGGCGTCTTGATCTCGTGGGAAACATTTGAAAAAAAGTCCACACGGAGCGTTTCAATGCTGCCAAGCTCCTCTGTCATTTTGTTGAAATCCCCGATCATCACATCGAGATAGTCAAATTTCTCATGTTCATTGATCGGCTCGACGCGCACCGAAAAATCGCCCTGTGAGATCTTTGCAGCCGCATCTGCAAGACGGAGCATAGGCAGCTCGTAGGTCTTTCGTACCTGATGGCGCGTGTAGAGCGTCAGCCCGCCTGCGACCAGTGCCCAGAAAATCAGAATCACATGGATCAGGAGGATTTCATTGAAATGCGCCCGCTGCATACCGAGCAGCAGTGCGATATGCACACCGGACAGCAGCAGCAAGGCACCGAAATATCCGAAAAAAATCGACTTCGGAAAACGGCTGTTTTTGACGGCCTTTGCAATTCCCTGATGTTTCATTTCAGCACCGCCTTATATCCAATACCGCGGATCGTCTTGATCTCAAATCCGGAGCAGACCGCCGTTTTGTCACGCAGCCTTGTGATATACACGTCCACCGAGCGCAGGCTTGCGTCAGAGTCCACGCCCCAGAACTCGTCCATGAGCTGCGCCCTCGAAAAAGTCTTGTTCGGGTAGGACAGCAGCTTGAACAGGATATTGAATTCTCTTGTAGATAACGGCATTTCCTCGCCGTTTAACGTGCCTGTCATCGCATCGCCGTCCAGCGTCAGATCGCCCACCGTCAGCTTTTTTGATTCTGCAATATTTGCACGGCGCAGAAGAGCCCGCACACGCATTTCCAGCTCTGCAAGCTCCACGGGTTTCACCATATAATCATCAATGCCCAATCGGAAGCCCTTTTCTTTTGCCGACAGATCATCCCTTGCCGAGAGAAACAGAATAGGGATATTCGCATTCAGCTTACGGACAGTCTCCGCAAACTCAAAGCCGTCGATTTTTGGCATCATAATATCCGAAATGATGAGGTCATAAATATTGGCATACATCTCATCATAGGCTTCATTTACCGACAGACAGCCCTTTGTTTCAAACCCGCTGTCGTTCAGATAGCTGCACACAAGGCGGTTCAGGTCTTTGTCATCGTCAACAACTAAAATATGTATCATTGTAATTCCTCCTGTCTGATGTTTCGCTGCGCCCTGACGCTCATAGACAAGGCATTCCATAGCATAATGACCATGACTGCTGTACCCGTAATGGTATTCATCGTTCGTGAATAACTGCTTACCGTTCCGTCAAAGGTGTGTATCATGGCGGTCTGCAAAGTGAACATCGAAAGTGCCGCCCCTGAGATATTCAGTTTTTTTGTGGCGGCAAGTATCGCATTGTCACGCTTTCGGAAGGACAGTGCACTGAAGATCGCTGTGATAACATAATAAAATGTATAGACTGCTGAAACGATTGCAACGAGCTTTGAATAATTACTCGTATCATTCTTTTCAATCATGTGGTATGCTATTCCTGTTACGGTAAGTGTGAGCAGGATCATCATAACGCCGCAGATTCGCACGGTTTTATATTCATGCAGACGAACAGATCTGTTACGCTCGTCATTTTTGTGAGTGCGGTAATTTTTCATCAGCATAAAGCGTATCGCACCGAACACAAGGTAGTACACACCCACCGAGCCGAGCCATGTGGAATGATAATACACACCCGATGCGCCCTTGAACACGGCAAATATCAGGTTTGCGGCAAGCCCGGAATACAGCGATACTTCCGCACGGAAATCAGTGCTTTCAAGATAGAGGGCTGTGTACTTATTTTTCCGCATCAGTTTTTTGAACCATACAAGCACCGGGATCTTGTCCTCTCTGACTGCTGTTCGGATATTACTGTATATTCGCCCTGCATTCATGACCGAGATCGCAAGTGCATAGGCGGACAACAGATAGGCGACTATAGAAATGGGATTCAGCGGCGATAAAAACACCAGTGCGATGATAACAAGCGGAGCTGCGATAATATCTATGAGTACGACTGCTTTCACCGACGGGTGAAGCAGTTTTTGGTATGCAAAGTGTGGAGATCTCAAAGTATCACTCCCTTTGACTATTCTTGTTATCATTGTACCAAAAATCCATTCGGCTTTCAAGACACATCAGCATATTTTAATATTACTGCAACAAAAGGTCTGTATAATTCAGACATAGAAACCGAAACCTATCATACTTTACGGAGGTAATTACAATGGCAAAGATAGCAGATACCAATGAAAAGATTGCAGAGGCAGTGACCAAGGGCTAGAAGCTGACATACAATTTGCCGTAGTCATCGGTCTCGATCTCACGCTGCTCAAAGCCTTCGCCCCACCCGTCAGATGCCTGTCCGTATAACTCCGACCGCAGCGCTTCAAGCTCATAGCTGTCAAGATCGTCATATAGCTGACAAGTGAACACTCCGACAAGATCATCGCCCTGCCTTTCAACGGACGGAAATATAGAATAGACCTTGCCAAGCATCTCTCTGTCACCGAGATACGCCATTATTCCTCTGTTTTCCTCACAGGGTGATGCATATTCCTCGATAGCAAGGTTTATATCTCCGGCGGCTGAGATCGCGCAATATGACGGCTGATCAACCGGCTCATCGGAGTATTCCTCCCAATCATTTTCCTCATCGGGTATCTGCTCGATCTTCAGCGGGCAGTAGAACTTGATTGTTTTCAGCTGCTTGGTCTTGATGTCAATGTCCGGCTGCTCCGGGATCCAAGGAGCAAGGCATCGTGCCTCGCTGATGCCGGGGTTCTGATTAAGCCTTTCGACTATTGCCGTTTTGACAAGCCTAGTGACCTCATCTTCATCGATAAGATCAGCAGAATGGATATCGGCTTCATTGTCAGCGAATACATTTTCGAGTGCTTTGTCCGCCGCGGCTCTTATGAGCCCACGCAGCTCACGCTCGGCAATGGTTGTCAGGCTGTCCTCATACAGTGTCCTTGCATTCGGCACGAAGCAGGAGTACCGGGGATAGTCATATCCCTCGCTCTCCACAAGTATGCCGTCACTCCCGAAGTCATCAAGGAGCATAATGCAGTGGTTGGTCTCATTATCGCAGAACATAATGTCGCGGTAAGCCTTGACCGCTTCAAGGTCGTGCAGGGGATTCTGCTTGATCTGCTCAAAGCTCCAATGGCTGAGCGGGATCCATTTTTCCACCACGCAGGGACGGGCGTTGAAGTCGTTTGAGACCGGCTTGCGGATGAGGTTTGCGTACAATTTGTAGTTGTCCATTGTTTTCGTCCTTCTTTAATATGGTATATGGTTTTCCGGGCAATAAAAAAAACCCGAATTTCTTGGCACCTCATTTCTGTGAGATACCAACAAATTCAGGCGGATAAGTTTGTGAATGTTTTTTTGAAAAATCTTGTTTTTGGGAACTTTTTACTCTCTGAAAATGGAAATTTGCTTGATAATGTTTAGTAATGTACGGGTTCAAGTCCCGTTGCATTGCGTTATTTTGAAAATGTCATCTTCGGTTTTGTATAAAAAAATATCAGCTTCAGGGCAACAAGAAAAGCCCGTAAATACAGGCTTTCATGGTGCAGATGGTGGGAACTTGACAACAGACCTGCGGTCTGTTTGATTCAAGTCTGCACTCTGCACAAATAAAAAAACACAACACTCCTCGATTCCTCGGAGTATTGTGTTTTTTGAAGTGCAGATGGTGGGACTTGAACCCACACGTCCTTGCGAACACTAGCACCTGAAGCTAGCGCGTCTGCCAATTCCGCCACACCTGCAAATTTAACAGAATTTATTATATCACAGGTCTCACCATTTGTCAACCCCATTTTATAAAAAAGTATGGGATTTTTATTTGTAAAAAAACTGTGAATGCTCTTTACAAGCGGCAGAATATGTAGTATAATGAAAAAGCTATGTGTGGCATAGCGTTCCCTGCGACAGAATATGGGCTGCGCTCCTTAGTTGAGAATGTTACCTGCCATATTCTTTTTCAGAGGAAAATATTTTAGAAAGAGGTAATGAAAATGCTCAGAAAAGACGAAAAGACGGCTGTGATCGAAGCCAACAGAACTCACGAGACCGACACAGGCTCTCCCGAGGTACAGATCGCTATCCTTACAAGAAGGATCAGTGACCTCACAGAACACCTCAAGACACACAAGAAGGACAACCACTCCAGAAGCGGTCTGTTCAAGATGATCGGTAAGAGAAGAAACCTTCTCAAGTATCTCAAGAACAACGACATCGAGAGATACAGAGCTATCATCGAGAGACTCGGTATCCGTAAGTAATTTTGAATCAAACATCAAGGCAGTGCATAGTTTTTATCACTGCCTTTTGGTGTTTATTTAGGTAGGTATCATTTTAAAGCAATAAAGAGACAGGGGGTCGTTTAGCAACAAACAGAGCAGGCGTATATCGCCGGTTGTGTTTATTGCTAATGGGCTGCTGTTTCTTTAAAAATAAAAAAACGGAGGATAACAGTATGTTTGAGAATTTCAGGACATTTGAAACGACCTATGCAGGCAGACCTGTGGTCATCGAGACAGGAAAGACCTGCGGCCTTGCAAACGGTTCTTGCTGGGTAAGATACGGCGAGACTGTTGTTATGGCAAATGTAACAGCTTCTGCAAAGCCCAGAGAGGGAGTAGACTTTTTCCCTCTTTCCGTAGACTTTGAGGAGAAGATGTATGCCGTGGGCAGGATCCCCGGATCCTTCACAAAGAGAGAGGGCAAGGCTTCCGATAAGGCTATCCTTGCTTCAAGATGCGTAGACAGACCTATCAGACCTCTGTTCCCGAAGGACATGAGAAACGACGTTTCCGTTGTAATGACAGTTCTGTCGGTAGACCCCGACAACTCCCCCGAGATCGCCGGCATGATCGGTGCGGCTGTGGCTATCTCGATCTCCGATATCCCCTGGAACGGCCCTGTTGCTTCTATCAACGTTGGTTATGTTGACGGCGAGCTTGTTCTCAATCCTACACTCGAGCAGAGAAAGAACAACCGTCTTAACCTGACAGTTGCAGGCTCTGAAGACAAGGTGGTCATGATCGAGGCAGGCGCTGACGAGATACCCGATGATCTTATGCTCGAGGCTATCAAGTTCGGCCACGCAGAGATCAAGAAGATGGTAGCATTCATCAAGGACATCCAGGCACAGATCGGCAAGCCCAAGTTCGAGTTCGAGTCTATGGAGCTTGACCACGACCTTATGGACAAGATCGCTGAGAAGTTCGGCGACCAGCTCAAGTATGCTCTTGATACAGACGATAAGAATGTAAGAGACGCAAGACTTGTTCCTATCCAGGACGCTATCCTTGAGGCATTCTCTGAGGAGTATGAGAACCTTCCCGAGATCATCGGCGAGGTCATGTATAAGGCACAGAAGACAATTGTCAGAGACTGGCTCTATGAGGGCAAGAGAGTTGACGGCAGAGGCATCGACGAGATCAGACCTCTTGCAGCAGAAGTTGACGTTCTGCCCAGAGTTCACGGTTCGGGCATCTTCACAAGAGGTCAGACCCAGGTCCTCACAGTCTGCACGCTCGGTCCTGTTTCCGATGCTCAGAAGCTTGACGGCATCGACGAGGAAACAAGCAAGAGATATATGCACCAGTATAATTTCCCGTCCTATTCCGTAGGCGAGACCAGACCCTCCAGAGGTCCCGGAAGAAGAGAGATCGGCCACGGCGCACTTGCCGAGAGAGCTATCGTTCCTGTACTTCCTTCCGTTGAGGATTTCCCCTATGCTATCAGATGCGTATCCGAGGTCCTTTCTTCCAACGGTTCCACATCCCAGGGTTCTATCTGCGGTTCCACCCTTGCTCTTATGGCAGCAGGTGTTCCGATCAAGGCGCCTGTAGCAGGTATCTCCTGCGGTCTTATAACCAAGGAGGACGGCAGCTGGATGACAATGGTAGATATCCAGGGTCTTGAGGATTTCTACGGCGATATGGACTTCAAGGTAGGCGGAACCAAGAACGGTATCACCGCTATCCAGGTGGATATAAAGGTGGACGGCCTTACCTATGATATAATCGAGAGCGCTTTTGCCAAGACTCACAAGGCAAGAGACTACATCCTTGATGAGATAATGCTCAAGGCTATCCCTGAGGTAAGACCTGAGGTAAGCAAGTGGGCTCCCAAGATGCTCAGCACTAAGGTACCTGTAGACAAGATCCGTGAGGTCATCGGTTCCGGCGGAAAGGTGATCCAGAAGATCTCCGCTGAATGCGAGGTCAAGATCGACATCAATGAGGACGGCAGCGTATTCGTTTCCGGTATCGACAAGGAAAAGTGCCAGATGGCTATCGACATCATCAACACTATCGCTAATGACCCTGAGATAGGCGCTATCTACAGAGGTAAGGTAGTTAAGATCATGACCTTCGGTGCTTTTGTTGAGATCGCTCCCGGCAAGGACGGACTCGTTCACATCTCCAAGCTCGACAAGAGCAGGGTGGAGAAGGTCGAGGATATCGTATCCGTTGGTGACGAGATCGTTGTAAAGGTCATGGAGATCGACGATCAGGGCAGGATCAACCTTTCGAGAAAGGATGCTCTTGCAGATATCGAGGCTAAGAAGAACGCTCAGGCGTAAGTCTTTGGTACAATATTATAAATATTTAAGGCAGATTGAAAAAAATCTGCCTTTTTTATTGACAAAATGTAAAGTATATGATAGAATTATTATGGATATTATTTCGTCCCGAGTAAACGAAAGGTGGAAGGTATATGAATTGTTCAGTTTGCGGAGCACAGCTTGAAAGAGGAAGAGATTTCTGCCCCAACTGCGGAACAAAGGTAAACGAGATGCCTGGCGGCGGCAAGGGCTCCAGCTTCGGCATCCATAACCAGCAGATGCAGGCCAGCCAGTATCAGAATGAGCTTAACTTTACAAAAGATTATAATAATGTAATGACCAAGTCAAGGGGCGAAGGCGGATCTAAGGTCGGGGGCATAGTTGCTCTTATCCTTGTTCTTCTTGCAGCAGCCTGTGCTGCGGGCTGGTGGTTCTTTATCAGACCTATGCAGACCAAGGTGTTCGAGTTCGATAAATTCTCTATAGAAATGCCCAAGACTATGGAGCAGGGCGAAGGCGCAGAAGATGTTTTCGGCTCTATCAGCTCGATAAACCAGGGCGGCATAGCCCTTGACGGCGATGCCTATGAGAATGATGATGTAGTGTTTGCATTTCTCTCGATAGATTACACCAATTATCAGGAGGTCCAGACGGGCGGAATGACAATGGATAATCTCTCGCCCGAAACGATGATATCTCTTATGGAAGAGGGCTTCAAGACCAGAAGCGATTTCGAGCTCGTTTCCAGCGGCTCTGATTATATCAAGGTAAAGTATAAGACCGCAGAAGGCAATCTTACTTATATGAACTTGTCTGTCAAGAAAAAGGACAAAACTATACTTATGATAGCTATGGGCTGCAGGGCCAAAGATATGGACAAATATCAGGCCAAGGTAGACAAGTGGATGGGAACGATAACACTTAAATAAAAAACGAACGGGCGGCGGCTTAACAACTACCGCCCTTAACTTTGAAAGGGGAAGATCTAATGAGATGTCCTATATGCGGAGCCGAGAATGCAAACAACGTGTCGTTCTGCACAGCCTGCGGAACAGCGCTCCACGATTCAACAAGCGGCTTTATGGACGGACTTGATACATCCAATCTCGATCTTGACGCACAGTTCAATTCAGGATTCGGAAAGAGAAATACCGGCGAACAGCCTGCCGCACAGCCGCAGCAGACTTATCAGCAGCCGCAGCAGCCGTATAGTCAGCCGGCATATCAGCAGCCGCAGCAGCAGTACAGCCAGCCGGCATACCAGCAGCCAAGGCAGCAGACCTACAGCCAGCCTCAGCAGCCGGCGACTAACGATCCGTATGCTTCAAACAATTACGGCGCTGCACAGCAGCAGAATACATACGCCGGCTATCAGCAGCAGGCGGCATACAGCCAGAACAATTACAGCCAGCAGCAGTATAACCAGGGCTATGGCGCACAGGGCTATAACCAGCAGCAGTCTTACCAGCCCACGGGCTTTGCACAGAACAACGCCGCTTTCAACAATCCGGCTAACGGTTTTGCAAACCCCTCTTATTCCGGAAACTTCGGCGGTGCTGCTGCGACCAGGAAAAAGTCCAACGCAGGCGTTATCGTTGCTATCATTATAGTTCTTTGCCTTATCGGTGCCTTCGGATTCTTTGCTATCAAATACGCAAAAAAGGCTTCCAAGGACCAGACTATCAAGATGAAGTGCATCTCGGTCACTCTTGCAGGCGATATGACAAAGGATGATAACGTTGATGAAAAAACCTTTGTCGGCTCCTATGATTCTTCCACTATGGATGTTACCGCAGAGATGTATTCAAACAAGGACGCATCCTTTGCATACTTCAAGGTCGACTATCCCGGCCTTACAGAGGCAGACCTGGCTTCATTCAGCGCTGACACCTTTGTAAGTATGTGGGTCACCCAGATGGACAGCCAGTATTCAAACTTCGAGCTCATAAACAATATGGGAGACAAAGCAAAGTGCATCACCCAGTATGAGGGCGACACGGTATATATGCTCATCAGTGCGAGGAAAGAGGGAACAGCCTTTTATGTCAGCGCTTTCTTCACAAAGGACGAGGACAGATCCACCTATGAGAGCAAATTCGACAAATGGGAGAAAACAATAAAGATCACCGATCAGTAATGGATGAACAGGGGGTATCTTCCGTGTGGAGCGGAGGATACCCTTTTATATCAAAGGCCAGAATAATCATCCGTGTCATAACGGTGGCTTCCTGCATACTATGATATATCTTGTGTGCGGAGGGATAATTATGGCAGCGGTTATAGCAGCGCTCGGTTTTTGTTTATTGTCACTAGCGTTGATGTTCGGGCTCGGCAGGCGAAAAAGGCAGCCCTGTGCTGTCGCTGCGGTGGTTATCCTCTGCGGCAGGGACAAAAAGGCAGCGCAAAAAGCCGTGAAGGCCTATTATTTCGAGGAGCTTTTAGAAAGAGCGGAGCTGAGAAGAAGGATATTTCTTTTATGTGATGACGAGAACATCGGCGAGATGTCAGAGCTTGAGGAGAGGTATCCGCTTGTAAAGGTAACAGCTAAGAGCGACCTGTCGCTCATCATAAGACATTTGGAAAAGGGAAGTTGAAATGGGAGAGCTTAAAACCATTAAAGGCGAGGTAGACAGCATAGTTTTCAAGAACCATGATACGGGGTTCTGCGTCCTTATGATGAATTATGAGAACGAGCTTCTGACCGTTGTTGGCGAGATGGGCGACGTTGATGAGGGCGAGGAGCTTGTCTGCACCGGAGAGTTTGTTGTTCACCGCAAGTTTGGCGAGCAGTTCAAGGTCTCTGTTTTCGAGCGCTCCCTGCCTACCACCGTGGATTCCATAAGGCGCTATCTTGCCAGCGGCGCCATAAAGGGCATAGGCCCGGTGCTTGCAAAAAAGCTTGTCAAAAAATTTGGCGAGGAGACCTTTCAGGTCATTGAGAGCGAGCCGGAAAAGCTTTGCGGCATAGAGGGGATAACCGCCGAAAAGGCCGACAGCTTCTCGAAGCAGTTCAAAAACACCTTTGCTGTCAGGTCGCTTATGACCTATCTTGGAAGATACGAGATAGCTGCGTCCTACGGCATCAGGGCGTGGAACCGCTGGGGAGCCCAATCCGAAAAGATGATAGTCAAAAACCCCTATGTCCTGTGTACCGAGGGGATAGACCTTCCTTTTTCACAGGCGGATGAGCTGGCTGAAAAAAACGAGATACCCCCCGACAGCCGTTTCCGGATAAAGGCGGGGATAGTCTATGTTCTTCGCCAGAACGCAGACGCAGGCCACACCTGTCTGCCGAAAGAGACCCTGACAGAGCTTACACGGCGCTTTCTTGAGGTCGACGAGTCGCTTATCCTGCAGGTGATGACCGAGGAGATAGAAGAAGAGAACCTCTGCTGCTACTATAAGGGCAAGCGCCCCTTTATCATGCTTGCCGAGTATTTCAGAGCCGAGGATTACATATCACGCCGTCTTTCGATAATGAGCGGCATATCCTATGACAATAAGATAGACTTCTCCGAGGTGATAGACCTTGAAGAAGAAAACAACGGAATAAAGTATGAGACCATCCAGCGTCAGGCGATAAACCTTGCGCTTTCAAAGGGCTTTCTTGTGCTCACAGGCGGCCCCGGAACAGGAAAGACCACGACCTTGAATGCAATAATCTCTCTCTATGCCCAGCAGGGTCTCAACGTTATGATCTGCGCCCCCACCGGCAGAGCCGCAAAGCGCCTGACCGACCTTACCGGAGTTGAGGCAAAGACCATCCACAGGCTCCTTGAAGTGAAGTTCCGCTCCGGCGAGACCGCATCCTTTGTCCACAATGAGAACGACCTGCTGGATTGTGATGCTCTTATTATCGATGAGATGTCAATGGTGGACAGCGTCCTTTTCGAGGCTGTGCTGAGAGCTATAAGCGTTACCTGTAAGCTGGTTTTAGTTGGCGACAGCGACCAGCTTCCCTCTGTTGGCGCCGGAAATGTCCTCAGAGACATTATCGACAGCGGCGCTATGCCTGTTGTTACCCTAAAAGAGATCTTCCGCCAGGCACAGGAGTCGGACATAGTTATGAACGCCCACAAGATAGTAAACGGCGAGCATATCGACCTTTCAAAGCGGGACAAGGATTTCTTTTTCTTCCAGCGCCTTGATTTCGAGGGGCTCCAGGACCTTATAGTTGACCTTTCAAAGAACAGGCTCAAAAAAGCCTACGGCTTTTCACCTTTTGAGGATATCCAGGTGCTCTCTCCCACAAGAAAAGGCCCTGCCGGCGTGGTGGAGCTCAACAAGCGCCTCCAGAGAGAACTCAATCCTCCTGCTGCCGGCAAGTCCGAGATAAAGACCCCTGTCTACACCTTCCGCAAAGGCGACAAGGTGATGCAGACAAAGAATGACTATGAGATCCTCTGGAAAAAACAGCTCGATGACGACAAGACCGAGAGCGGAGCAGGCATATTCAACGGCGATATCGGCGTTATCCTTGCTGTCAACAAGGTGCTTCGCACAGCCACAATTGACTTTGAGGGCAGGGTATGCATCTACAGCGGGACCATGTTTGATAATTTGGAGCTTGCCTATGCGGTCACTGTCCACAAGAGCCAGGGTTCTGAATTCAATGTTGTTATCCTTGCGGTCTTCGGCGGCTTTGACAAGCTCTATTACCGCAATCTCCTTTACACTGCTGTCACCAGAGCCAGAAAAATGCTTATCATCGTCGGCTCCCAGAAGCGTGTGAACTTTATGATCGACAATGACAGGCGAACTCTGCGCTATACGGCTCTCAAAAATATGCTTACCGAGAACAGCGGAGGAGGTGAGCTTTTTGACGGACAGGAAGAGAATGATGCTCCGGAGGGCGGCGAATATTATATGGACGAATGAGTGCCCGGTCTGTCATAAGCTCCTTGAATGGGACGAGCTTCTCTGTGAGGATTGCTCTAATAAGCTTGATATCACAGATCTGAAGCTTTGCCCTGTCTGCTCAAAGCAGACCTGCCTTGACCACACGACTCTTAAATTCTCCCGGGTCTATGCCAGGTGCCTTTATGAGGACAGTGTTGTCAATGCTATCTATGAGCTTAAAAACGGCCTGACCCTCAACCTGGCGGAATATGCGGCAAAGGAGCTTTCCTTGCAGATGAAAGAGGACGGCACCGCCCGTCAGATAGACCTTGTGACCTCTGTGCCGATGCACTTTCTTAAAAAGCAGGACAAGAATATAAACGATGCCGATAAGCTGGCAAAGTTCTTTTCTAGTGAGCTGGACAAGCCATGTGACTTAAAGCTTCTCGGCAAAAGGCGCACAAGGACCGTCCAGCACAGGCTCACCGCCGCCCAGCGTAAGGAAAACGCCGAGAGATCGTTTTTCATTCTCCCGAAACACGCCGATATCACCGGAAAGACCCTGCTTCTGTGCGATGATGTCTACACCACAGGCTCCACCCTCAACACCTGCGCCGGGCTCCTGCTCGAAATGGGAGCGGATGAGGTCATCTGTGCGGCTATAGCCACCACAAGGCTAGAGCACGAAAGAGACAAAAAGACCGACTGACACCCCCGTCAGCCGGCCTTATCATTTTATCTGAGTTTATCTGGACGAAACGGTTATCCCCTTTGGAACATTGAGATCCACCTGGTTAACAGGTATCGTAATACCGTTTACCCTGAACGCATCGGTTATCTGCTCGAGCAGATCGGATTTTGCAAACAGGTATTTGTCAACAGGCACCCAGTATTTTACGATTATCTCAAATGAGTTCGTGTTGTGTGCGTTTCCTGCCACTCTCGGAGCGTCGGGCTCCTTCACAACATAGTCAAGGTTCATGAGCACACCTTTGATTATCTGGATAGCCTTGTGGAAATCATCCTCATAGCTTATCTGGAAGCACTGTATCATATAGCGGCACTTGTCCTTGGACATATTCACGATACTGCTCTTTATCGCAACACCGTTTGGTATATAGACCACCTTTTTGTCGAAGGTTCGCAGTATAGTATAAAGGATGGTTATTCCTTCGACTATGCCCTCTTCATTGTTTATCTTCACATAATCGCCGTATTTGAGCGGCTTGGTAAAAAGGATGATAAACCCTCCGGCAACGTTTGAAAGGCTGTCCTTGAGCGCAAGACCGATAGCGAGCCCGGCAGCGGAAAGAGCGGCGATGATCGAAGTCATAGGAACGCCAATGATAGACAGGCAGATAACTGTTAGGAATATCAGCATTATCACACGGCAGCTGGACTGGATAAATCTTCTGACCGTTTTGTCCGAGTTCTTCTTTTCCAGTGCCTTATCGATGGCTTTGAGCAGAAGCTTAATTAAAAACCTGCCCACAATGAAGACAACGACAGCGGCTATAAGCTCCGGAAGGAACTCCTTTATTTTGTCTGTAAAGAATTTCGTAAAAAACACCTCCAGGTAATATTTTCATTATCTATAATGGTATTATACCATATTGTCAACTGTTTTTCAAGTGGCAGTGCAGGTGCGTGTACCTGCACCCTTGCCCCCCGCCCAGCCGCTGCCCTGTCGGCAGACAAAGCTTTGACAGGCTCGGGGCCTGATTTTGTGAGAGTTGAACATAAGAAAAAACAGTATCTGGCAATTCATAAAAAGTTAATAATGAATTAAGGTTAAATCAGGTAAAAAATGCGACAAAACACTTGTATTTGTTTGCGAATTGTAGTATAATTATTTTGGTCAATTTTTGTTTGATAGGAGAAGAAGTATGCAAGATCTTTTGTCATCACTTGTCACAGTGGCGACTATCGACCCGAACAAAAAGGATCTTGACGCAGGAACTGTGTCATCTGTCGTAATAACGGGAATAGTTGTCGTATTCATAGGCTTGATACTGCTTATCGTCAGTGTCAGCATCTACGGTGCGCTGTTCAGCGCAGCCGCAAAGAAAAAGGCTAAGAAAGAGCAGGAAGTACAGAATGCTTCAAACAACTCTGAAAATCTTCCGAAGCCTGCCCCGGCGCCTGTTCCGGCTCCGGCTGCCGATCCGGTCATTGAGGACGGCATAGAGGAAGAGACTGTTGCCGTAATAATGGCGGCGATAGCTTGTATGAGCGCATCAGGCGGAAAAAAGCTTGTTCTTAAAAGCGTGAAAACTTCAAAGCCGCAGAGATCTGCTTGGTCGTCTGCAGGAATTGTTGAGAACACAAGACCGTTTTAGAAGATTTTTTCGTGAAAGGAACGTGAGTTTTTAATGTCAATAATCAATTCGTTTTTAGATACGATGGCAGCCCTTGCCCGTGATTCGGGCTTTGCCGGCTTTATGGCTGACGGCGGCTGGAAGAATATCGTTATGATACTTATATCCTTCGTGTTTATGTATCTGGCGATAGCAAAGGGCTTCGAGCCCCTGCTGCTTTTGCCCATATCCTTCGGTATGCTGCTTACAAACCTTCCCGGTGCTGACCTTTATCATCCGGATTTCTGGAACTACAAGACCGTGGGAGATAACGACCATTACATAGACTACGGACAGATACTCCAGCACGGAGGCTTGTTGGATATCCTGTATATGGGTGTCAAATTGCAGATCTATCCGCCGCTTATATTTCTCGGAATAGGCGCAATGACGGACTTCGGTCCCCTTATTGCAAGCCCTAAGAGCTTTCTTATGGGAGCTGCTGCTCAGGGAGGTATCTTCTTTACATTCATCGGTGCGGCTCTGTTCGGGATGAGCGCTGCTGAATGCGGTTCTATCGCTATCATAGGCGGTGCGGACGGCCCTACATCCATTTATGTTTCGTCAAAACTTCTTACAGATAAGAGCACTATCGGCGTCGGAACCATAGCCCTTGCGGCTTATACCTATATGGCGCTTGTGCCTATCATCCAGCCCCCGATAATGAGAGCCCTTACCACAAAGGCCGAGCGTTCTGTGGTTATGGGACAGCTCAGACCCGTTTCCAAGACCGAGAAGCTTATCTTCCCGATACTTGTAACTATCATCATTTCCCTTATGGTGCCTTCGGCTGCTCCTCTGGTGGGAATGCTCATGTTTGGCAACCTTCTCAAGGAGAGCGGCTGCTGCGACAGACTTGTAAAGACAGCTCAGAACGAGCTAATGAACATAATCACTATCTTCCTCGGCGTTACTGTTGGTGCTACCACACAGGCCGACAAGATAATGAACCTCCAGTTCGCTGAGGTCATGGGTCTCGGCGTTGTGGCATTTTCGATAGGAACAGCCTGCGGTGTTCTGCTCGGAAAGCTTATGTACATCGTTTCCGGCAAGAAGATAAACCCCCTCATCGGTTCGGCAGGCGTTTCCGCTGTTCCTATGGCAGCCAGAGTTTCCCAGAAGGTGGGTCAGGAAGAGGTCCCCACAAACTACCTTCTCATGCACGCTATGGGCCCCAATGTTGCAGGCGTTATCGGTTCCGCAGTTGCAGCCGGTGTGCTTCTTGCAATAGTAAAGTAATAATCAAAGATCAGCAGGGGAGAGATCTCCTGCTGTTTTGCTGAAAAAGATTTTAGTTTTCTAAGGAGTCTACTATGATTAGCAGGTTTTTTGCCCTGATATCGAGAATGAAATATATCAACCGCTGGTCCACTATGCGCAGCACGATAACCGAGAACATCAGCGAGCATTCGCTGGATGTTGCGTTTATCTCTCATGCCCTTGCGCTTATAAGAAACAGGCGCTTCGGGGGAAACGTTGACCCCGAAAGGTGTGCACTTCTGGCCATGTATCACGATGTTACCGAGATAATAACGGGAGACCTGCCGACGCCCATCAAGTATTACAGCCGTGAGATAAGAGGCGCTTATGACGAGGTGGAGAAAAAGGCCGAGCAAAAGCTTGTTTCCTGCCTGCCGGAAGATCTTCAGGACGACTATAAGCCGCTGTTTTCCAGAACGGAAGAGGAGAGCGAGCTCTGGGATCTCGTTAAGGCTGCGGACAAGATATCTGCGCTGATAAAGTGTATCGAGGAAAGACAGATGGGAAACACGGAGTTCCGTTCTGCCGAAAGATCAACACTTGAAGCGATAAAAGCTCTGAAAGTCCCCGAGGCTGATGTTTTCCTCGAGGAGTTCATTCCGGCTTACAGTATGACGATAGACGAACAGGCATAGCATTTTTGGAGGGATAAAATGGAAAACATCGTTTCCGCATCGGTCCTTGGCTGTGATCTTTCAAGCCTTGGTGCAGAGGCATTAAGAGCCGAAGCCGCTGGCTCTCAGTGGCTGCATTTTGATGTTATGGACGGGCTGTTTGTAAACAACATAAGCCTTGGCATCCCTCTGCTGAGCTCTGTCAGCAAGAAGACCGGAATGTATGTGGACACCCACCTTATGATAGTTGACCCCATAAGGTATATCGAGCCATTTGCTGATGCAGGCTCGGATAATATAACCTTTCACGTCGAGGCCTGCGATGATCCGCAGGCGGTAATCGACAAGATACATTCTCTTGGCTTGTCGGCAGGCATCTCGGTAAAGCCGGGCACACCTGTCAGCGAGATAGCCCCCTTTATAAACAAGGTCGAGCTTGTGCTGATAATGACCGTGGAGCCGGGCTTCGGCGGTCAGGGCTTTATTGAGAGCACGCTTTCAAAGATAAGTGAGTGCCGGGACCTTATCAAAGCCTCCGGCAGGGAGGTCCGCCTTGAAGTTGACGGCGGAATAAACGAAAAGACCGCAAAGCTCTGCCGTGAAGCGGGCGCCGACACCTTTGTTTCCGGCACCTACATCTTCCACGCTGAAGATATGCCGGCGGCAGTGAGATCAATAACAGGATGAACCAAAAGAGGCTGTCGGGAGAACAGCTATTTATCTTGTTCAAAACTGTCGGCTTGAAAACGCACCGTTCATGTAGCCGAATATGAGTATTTTCATCATGATATCCTCCGGGATATCCCCCATCCACTTGCTTTGAACGGTGTGATCCGCAGTGTAGTAGATCTCGTTGATGACATCGTTCAGCATTTTCACCTGTGAGTTTTCCTCAATGTAGATATCAAAATTCATATTCATCCGCACTTGACAATTTCTCATTTCTGTGATACGATCCTTTCGTTGGTTTGATGTTTTCTTACAATTACATTATACCACAAAATGAGAAGCCTGGCACTACCTTTTCGGTGTGTCAGGCTTCTTTTTCTTTGGTGGGGCTGCAACAGCCTTTTTTTAATACTTTGGCAGCACCAGCCGCTTTTCAACTACTTCTGCTACAAGCGCAACCGTGTTCTTGCAGCCCGTTTTTGACATAATGTTCTTTACGTGATACTTTACCGTGTTCTCCGTAATGCCGAGATGTGCTGCTATCTCACCGTATTTGTTGCCAAGCGCAAGCTCTCTGATTATCTCATACTCTCTGTCTGTAAATGTTCCGCTCTCGGAAAGCCCTATTCTTATACTCGGTCTTTGCTCGGGAAATACTCTCTGCCCGCTCATAGTCCTTACACATATTTCAAGCAGGTCAACATCGCCGTATTCCTTGTACCAAAAGCTGTCTATGCCGCCCTCAATAGCCCTTGTGAGAAACGAATACTCAGGCATTGAGGTCATAAGAATGATCTTTATCTCAGGGTAGAGCGTCTTTATCTTCATTGCCGCCTTTAGCCCAGATTCGTCATCTGCTGTGCATACGTCCATAAGTATAAGATCTATGCTGCCGCTCATGCATACTATCTCTGCATTGGCTGCATTCTCAATCGCAGTAAATACACTGAAATCCTTATTCTCAGACAGCTTTCTGACTATCATATCCCTTGTTATGCTTGAGTCCTCAACTATCAAAACGTTTATCATTTTATACCTCTTATGCGGGAATGTTTATGTCAAGAGCAAAGCTATTGTAACGCAGCGTGAGCGTCGCTCCTTCCTGCTCAAGCAGCTTTCTCAGGTTTTTTATGCCGCCGCCTTCGGTTATTTTTGTGATAGGCTGCCTGCCGTTGTTTGAGATCACCACTCTGTATGATGAACTTGTGTCGGCTATGTCAACCATTATCTCATTAGCACCGCCGTGACGTACAGCGTTTGTGAGAGCCTCCCTTATTGATGAATAGATAAGCAGCCTTACCCTTCTCGGCTCGGGCATTTTGCCCGTGTACTTTATCCTGCACCCTACAAGGTCAGCTACCCTGTCAAGTTCCTCCTCGCCGGGCGTGGTTATACCCTGCAGCGGAACGCTCCGCATATCGCTTGTAGCCTCCGACCAGCTTTTCAAGAGAGTGTCATATTCACTCTCGGTAGCGTCCTGCGTGGTCAGGAATTTCTTTGCCGCAACAATGCACCTGCCAAGCTCATCATGTATCCTCATTTTTGCGACGAGCAGCTCCTTGTCGCGGTTTATCTCAACTATATTTTCAAGCAGCGCCTGCTGCCTTTTTTTTAGCTCGTCAAGTATAAGGTTGTTCTTGTACAGTTCACGGCTGACATCAAAAAGCTCGGTTATCTCAGTTGCCTCAGTCTGAATGGTGTCAATGCTGTCATCGCTTAAAAGCTGCCTGCGAAAATGCCATATGCTCTCATCAGGAAATCGGAAGATAAGGCTGTCCTTATCATCAGCCTGCTTGTCAAGTTCAAACCAGGGTTCGTTTATCCTTGTGCAGCCGCCCTTGCTTGTGACTGCGCTAATCTCTTTCCACATTATGTCGGCATTAAGTACAGTATGCCCCGTAAGCGCCCATATCAGTGTGTTCATCTTTTTGTTGACCAGTATAGGTCTTCCGCCCTCAGCAGAGAAGCAAAGCCCGCCCGGATATGAATCAATGGCCTCCTTTATCGAACGGTATAGGGCGGCTTTTTTATTAGGTCTCATATTCATCACCTCTGTGAACGACATCGCTGTCCGTCAGTAGCTTTTCACAGCATTTCCCGTTCCCGTCTGTGAGCGATATTGACGCATCATTATCCACACAGATAAGTATCGACTTTATACTAAAGCCCCTCTCTTCAAGCATAGCTTCAATGGTGTCAAGCACCTTAAGACAAAACGCATCAGAAAACTCCCTCTGCGGCTGCCAGTCAAGAGAAGCATCGATCCCGACAGTTTTGAGCGTGTTTACGGTATCGTCAAGGCTCAGCCTCAGCTCGCCCGAAACAATTGCGCCGTTTTGCTGCTCTATTATCCTTAAATTGCAGCGGCGCTTTACATAGGTTCCGACTATGCAGAGCTTTTTTATCAGCTCGTTTCTGTCTGCGGGCTTTTGATCGTATATCATACTGTCAATAAGTGACAGCTGCTTTCCCACTTCGTGAGTGAGCCTGTCATATATCTGGTTTTGAACGGTTATCCTCGCTTTTTCCGAGCTTGAACGAAGCTCGCTTGAAAGCAGCGTGTTCTCCTTTCTGAGTTCTGAGGCTGTCTGGTCAAGCTCGCCTATTATCCTGTTTATCCGTGAAACGTCCTTCTGGTAGATAAGGTGTCCGTCTGTAATACCGTGAATGTGTATCTCATTACCCGAAATATCGGTAAATACACCGCTTTCACGCAGTCTGTCAAGCTCGTCTGATGTAAGCTCTCTTGCGTGTGAACTTTTTATTCTGGTCTTAAGCTCGCTGTCAACTATCCTCATTCCTATGGTTGACTGCTCAAATACCATTCCGTACCTTGTATTTATGGGTATAAGACCGATGATTATACAGCTTTCCCATGACATTATCTCAAGAAAATACAGCTTTGCGGTAAAATCAATAAACTCACCGCCCG
This sequence comes from uncultured Ruminococcus sp., assembly GCA_902800795.1. GTDB lineage: Bacteria > Bacillota > Clostridia > Oscillospirales > Ruminococcaceae > Hominimerdicola. Next base: position 23,364 of record CADCFQ010000010.1, read on the forward strand.
GCACAAATTGGTTTATAAGATGCGGCAGTATCACTATCGGTATAGCCATGCCTATCATAAAGGGAAATATCTTTAATCTCCTGTTTTGTTTTATTATGCGGGTCTTGTGGTATATGATGTATATTCTTGACAGTATCAGCACCGCCGCAAATATAAGTATTATCACAAAGCCGTAGTTTGTGTGGAACTCAATGTTTTCTTCCTCATCGGGAAGTACTCTGAATACCATATTATGACTTTCATTAGTCAGTTCAAGTATCACAAGAAACGCATCAGGTATTGCAAGCAGAAAAAGCGATCTTGGTATCGAGTAGCTCTCTCCGTTGCCAAGACACAAAGCAGCATACAGATCAAATAAAGTTGTCACGATAAGCGGGAACACAGTAAAATACCCGCTCACTCGCAGAAGATGAATATTTTTATATAAATATGCCTCCTGCAAAAACCTCACAAACTGCCACAGCAGCATAAAGCCGCCCGCTAAATAGAGGTATCTTGCCATTGAACGCTGCGTTATCCTCTGCCTGACAGAAAACAGCCAGCCCCCAAGCAGCAGGAAATATATGCCGTGAACAATGTAGGGTCTTAGAAAGTCATTCGGCAGGTATTTGAAGCTTAGCTGTTTATACAGCGATACTGCGCATATAAGCAGGAACACACCTGCTATGATATAGAAGGTCTTTTTATTGCTCATAGTAACGATCCTCCATACAACATTATACCACAGTTCTTTTGAAAATGCACCACACAAAAGTATAGTCTTAGCTGTTTTTTGATATTTTTTTTGAAAAACTATACTTTTGTGTGGGGCGCTTTTTTGTTTGATGTGCTATAATATATTAGCAAAATTGTATTTTGAGGAGGAATTCTTATGAAAACCAAAAGATTATTAAGCGCAGCTCTTGTAATGTGTATGGCTGTTTCTTTAGCAGGCTGCTCTGATGAGGACAGCAGCAGTTCAAAGCGCAATTCAAAGAACGATACCTCGTCCTCAGAGGCGGCTGTGACTACAGCAGATCCCAAAGATGAACAGACAACAACTACTACCACCACAGCGGCAACAACTACCACCGCTTATGAACCCGAGCCTGAGCCTGTAGTTACTGCCGACTATGACCTTGACGGCTATGAGGCAGATCTTGCATTTGATTTCAGCGAGGGCAAGGGCTGGATATTGAAGGACAACACGCTGATCGCAGTCACCAACAAGGGTGAGGAGCTTTTCACACTCAGCAGCTCGGGGATAGTGTATGTGTCACCCTTTAAGGACGGCTGTGCCTTTGTTGTGCATAAGCGTGATGACAAGACCTGCTATGAGGAGATATACGATACCTCAGGCAGAATGCTCTATTCGACCGCTGATTTTGATACCTCAGGCGGCATATCTGAAGAGCATATCGTAATTCAGGGCGATGACGAGTTTTTGGTGCTGAGGCACGAATCGGGTCTGCGCGAGAACCGCTGGCTCGCAGGCACTATAAACTCGAACGGCTCTGTTGTGAACGATTTCAGAGCGTATGACGGGCTTGATGATAACTGGGGCGGCACTACCGAGATAAATTCAGGCTCTCTGCCGGGCTTTTTAAAGAATTATTCTCTGACCGATGAATGCTTCTATGACAACGATGATCTGTATCTCGGTGACGGTATATATTTTCTCGGCGGGCAAAATATAGCTCTCCGCCCGAAGGACGGAACAGCCTTTTATGTGCTGTCGGGTCATGGTGAGCCTATGGGCAACGCTGATAACAGCAAGGTCATGTTCCTGCATACAGGCACGGGCGGCTATTCTGTCTATGATTTTAACAAAAAGAGCGCAGAAGATATAGGCACCCTTAGCTGGGATAACTCTTTATATGGTACAACTATCCACCTTGACAGAGGATATGCAGAAGGCATTATCTTTTCGGGGCATAATTTTCACGATATAACGGGCAAGAATATCAGCGATCTGCCTGATTTTAAAGACCTTCATATGACCTGCTCACGCTTTGATAACGGCAGCTGCCTTGCAGCCATAAGGGGCGCAGACGATAGCGAATATATCACAGTTCTTGACAAAAAAGGCAAGCAGCGCTTTGAGCCTTTTGTTATAAAAGATGTCACCAAAAAGCTGCACAGCGGTTATTTTGCGACCATGAACGAAAACAATTTATGGACGCTGTATGATATAAGCGGTAAGCGCATCAGAGATCTCTGCACGGGCAATAACTGCTATATTTCCGACGGCATTGTGAGATTAGAGACAAGTGACGGCTCTAAATTAGTATGGAAGGTCTATACCCTCCCAATGACCGATGAGGAATACAAAAATCAGTCAACTCAAAAGGATAATGATAAAAAAGACGACAAAACGGACGATAAGACCACTAAAAAGACCGACAGCAACTTTGCTGCGTTGACCTATACATATACAGATGTCTTGGGCAAAAACCTTTATGACGCACTTGGTGCATTTGACAGGGGCTTTTCGACCGATCTCGGCAATGAGGTAGATAATGCAAGCTTCTGGATAAATGATGATCCCAAAGCATCGGTAGATTTCCCTGAGGTTGGAAGCATTGATATTTCGGGCATAAAATTTACATATGTTTCCATTTCTTATACGAAGGATAAGAATAACGACCATGACGGTGAGGTAATAACGGTAGCATTTGCTATGGCTAATACAGATAAGTCTGTCGGCACTTCCGTTACCAAAAAGGAGGCAAAGGCTGCATATGAATCGCTGCTTGCACAGCTGACTGAGATCTACGGCAAGCCTGTTGATTATTCCGCAGAGCCTATGACAGAGGGCTCGGAGTATAAATGCGTCAGCTGGGAGAACACCAACATGGGCAAGATAGATCTGTTCTGGGGCGATAACCTTTGGGGCGATAAGGGCTACAACAATTGTTATATATGTGTATCAAAATGATCTCTATAAAGGAGGAATTCTTATGAAAACAAAAAGATTATTAAGCGCAGCTCTTGCAATGTGTATGGCTGTTTCTTTAGCAGGCTGCTCTGATGAGGACAGCAGCACAGACAGGGACAAGGGCTCAGCCGCCGCAGCCGATACTAACGTAGCCGGCAGATATCTGTGCTTTGACGTCGTTTTAGATGACCGGGATATAAAGCAAAACAGCACCGCAGACGAGCTGCTTGAAAGTGCAAAGACTCAGTATGAGTATGTTAAGTCAGATGATGAGAAGAAGGCGCAGGCTGACGGCATCGGCCGGATAATAGAGCTTAATGATGACTTTAGCTTTAAATACAATTCTTATTCGGTTATGCAGACAATGGATTTTTCGGGCAGCTATAAGCTTGATGACGGAAAGATAAAGTTTAGCTATGATAAGTATGTAAAAACCCTTTTCGGTATTCAAAGTAGAATCAATGCGAAAATGTTTGACGAGCCGGAGGTCACTGAGATAAAAACAGGCGAAAATGACGAAGACGGCTACGGCAAGGCTCTTGAAAGGGCAAACAAAACGGGCACGTTCCTTAAATACATAGGACCTGACGATTATTACAGCCTTTTTGGCGATTCTCCGGCATTCAAATGCACAAGCCTGCCCGCCGCAACAGGAAATTGCAGATATATGTCTGAGTATTCTGTTTTAGATGTATTCCGGCAGCGTAAGACCCTGCCCGCGCATATGAACTATGAGTTCCTTGAAAAGCACGGCGATTTTCTATGCGGAAACACAGCAGGCTGGGAGCTTGAAAGCAGCTATGAGTACGGCAAGCCATTCACCATAACCTATGACCCTGAGGCGATCCTTGATGACTGGAACTTTTTTGATGATGACATCCAAAGAGAAAACGCAATATCGAACATTAAAAAATCTTATGGCGAGCTTGAAAAGTCTACAATTGAGTTTTCAGACGGCGAGTGGGTATGGAAAAACAGTGGGGGAGACACCCTCTCAAACGGCACATACAGCGAGAGTGAGCAGCACAAGGGCTTTATCATAGTAAGAGCTGATGAAAAAAGCAGTGAAAGCGCAGTTAATGAATACATCTATTTCGACGGGAAGGGTATATACTACCCCTACGGCTTAAAGCTTTAAATCGTAATGACCCGCATCTGTGGTCATATAAATTCATTTCAGGAAGGAGAAATAAAAAATGAGGAAAACATACGCTTACAACTCGATCATTATTGCTTTTTTGCTGGCACTGGTCATCTATTTGTCAACAGAAAGCACCGTGCTTACGGTAGTGGCGTTCTTTGCGATAGCCATAGGCGGCTTTGTGCTGATAAAGGCAATAGAAAATGCGCTTTACAAGGGTGTCAACAAGGCAGTAGATGCCGCAGCTGATGCTATCCGCAAGCGCAAGGACGAGAATAAGTAAGTAAACTAGACAGGCAAAGGGCGCTCTGTGCGCCCTGCCTTCATTTGCAAACGAAAGGAAGTTGAATTATGAATACAGGACTTATACTTGGGCTTGTTATAGGCTTTGGTCTGCTTGGGCTGGCAATAGGAATAGGGCTTTTGGGTCACAAAAAGCTTGTGCAAAGCGGGCAGATAGTCAGCCGTGATACTCACTTTATGGAAAAGGCAGAGATATTTATTCTTAACGAGCCTGACCCCGCTCAGGTTGTAGAGCAGATAAAGACTATCTCAGGCAATGTGGGCATACATATGAAGGGCAGCTCGGTAGATCAGTGGTTTAAATTTGACACCTCAGGCTGGGAGGCTAAGCTTGAAAAACAGTCTCCCGAGAACGGAAAGTGCGTCTACCGCTTTCAGTTCACTCACTGGAATACCTATCGCGGAATGCCTGAGGGCGCTCTTGCTATGAATAAGCTGCTGACGGCTGTTGAGAAAATGTTTGTGTCCTTTGACCATGAGACTGTTGTTAAGACAGAGGCTGTTAACTTTAATACAAAAACCAAGCTGTTTTAAGGGGGTGAGTTTATGGCTCCCTTTATAATAGGTATTATAGTAACAGGCATAATTATGGTGATAGTCGGCACAATAGGCAATAAAATAGTCGATAAGGGCGAAAATGCCCTTCGCAAAAAAGAAGTAGAAAAGTATAACGCCGCCCACAAGGACGATAAGGGCGAGCGTCTTGCAGATAGGTTCAAATAACTAAAGAATGATTTATGAAGAAGAAATTAGCATTTTTACTGGCATTATCAATTATGTTCACGCTTGCAGAGGCTGCGGTGATTCCGACAGTAAGGACAGCAAGGACAAAGACAGCAGCTCAGTAGTCAGCACCGACTCAAAAGCCGATGACAGCAGCATCGAAGACTCAGAGGAAAGCACTAAGCCTTCGGGCGGAGATGATGAACAAACCCCCGCCCCCGTATCAGATGAAGCTTGCAGCTCATGGAAATGCACGAATACAGGCGACCTCATTGATACACCTGATGACTTGTCCTTAGACATTATCGGTGATTTTGCGTTTTTGTGCACATCATTGTCGAAAAGCCGATAAAATTAAACATACGCAAATATGACGTTTTAAGTCCCCCTGCAAAGCAATAGTCCGTTTTCGCACTTTGTGCCGCTGCGAAGCAGCGGCACAGCTTTTTATCTTGTTCAAAACTGACGGCTTGCAATAGCCCGTTTTTCATTCTTATTGCAGCTCGTCAGAGAGCAGAGCCCATTCCTCCATGTAGTCATCGAGCTCCTTTTTTGCCTGCTCCAGCCCGGCACATTTTGCGTTCAGCTTTTCGTAGTCCTTGGTTATCTCCGGGTCGGTCAGCTCCGCTTCAAGCAGCGGTATCCTTTCCTCGGCTGCCTCGATGAGCCCTTCCAGCTCCTTTATCCTGGCACGCTTTTTCGCATCCAGCGCCCTCTGCTCTTTGGAGCGGTATACCTTTTGTTTTGTCTCCTGTCTTGCCTGTTCAAGTGCTGCTGCCTTGGCCTGCGCCTGCTCAAAGGCTTCCTGCTGTTGCTCGGCGCTCACAGCCTCGCTGTAGGCGTTGAAATCCCCCTCGAAGGAGCGCAGCTTTCCGTCTTTAAGCTCAATTATCCTTGTTGCGGCACGGTTTAAAAGATACCTGTCGTGAGAAACCAGAAGCATCGTTCCCTTGAAGCCTGCCAGCGCTTCTTCAAGAACCTCTTTTGCTGCAAGGTCAAGGTGGTTGGTGGGCTCGTCAAGGACAAGCACATTCGCCTTTGACAGTATCATTACAGCAAAGCATACCTTAGCCCGTTCTCCGCCGCTAAGGATAGATATGGGCTTGAAAACATCCTCTCCGGTGATAAGGACGGATGCCAGCACCTTTCTTGCCTGCTCGGGAGAAAGCCCTGCAAAGCGGTCGAGAAGCTCGTCGAGCACAGTGTTTTTCGGGTCAAGGGATGCGTGCTCCTGATCAAAATAGAAAAGCTTGACGTTCCCGCCGAAGATAACAGACCCCTTTTCGTGGGGCAGCTGTCCCATGATAAGCTTCAGGATGCTGGTCTTTCCGGCGCCGTTTATCCCAATAAGCCCCGTGTGCTCGCCACGGCGGATAAGCATATCAATATTTTCGCTTAGCACCTTGCTGTCAGTACCGTATCCGACTTTCAGCTCACAGTTATTTATCCTGATAGCTTCCTTTGTGGGCTCTATCTCATAGTCAAGCTCTATCTTCGGCGCTCTGGAATAGGACACCGGCCTGTCTATGCGCTCTATGCGCTCAAGCATTGCCTGACGGCTCTTGGCCATTTTGGCGGTGGAGGCTCTTACCTTGTTTTTTGCAATGTATTCTTCCAGCTTCTTTATCTCGGTCTGCTGTGCCTCATATTCCTTTTCCTGCCTAGCCACAGCCGCTTTCTTAGCGATAACATACTGGGAATAGCTGCCCCTGTAAGATGTCAGCCGGCAGTTTTCAAGCTCACAGATACGGGTGCAGACCTTGTCAAGGAAGTATCTGTCGTGGGACACGATCAGAACAGCGCCTTTGTAGGTCTTCAGGTGGTCTTCAAGCCATTTGAGCGTCACAAAGTCCAGGTGGTTCGTGGGCTCGTCCAGGATGAGCAGCTGGGGCTCCTCTAAGAGAAGCTTTGCAAGAGCGAGCCTTGTTTTTTCGCCGCCGGAAAGTGTCGAGCAGAGCCTTGAAGAATCTTCGGGCGAAAACCCCATACCGTTCAGCACAGTGTCTATCCTTGTGTTCATCCGATATCCGTCACGGGCTTCAAAAAAAGCTGAAAGCGACGCATATTCCTCGCTGGCCTTTTCAAGCTCCTCGCCGCTCTTGTCACCCATAGTCCGCTCAAGCTCTTTCATCCGCTCCAAGGTCTCTGTCAGTTCCGAGAGGGAAGCCTTCATCTCTTCCCTTATTGTCAGCGCCGAGTCAAGGCCGCTGTTCTGTTTAAGATATCCCACCACAGCTCTCGGGTCAATGGAAAGGCTGCCCTTGCCGTCATCCGAAAGGTCATAGTCAAGCTCACCTGTGATGATATTGAGAAGCGTTGACTTTCCGCAGCCGTTGACGCCTATAAGCCCCACAGCTTCCTTGTCCTCAACTGTCAGGCAGATATCTTTCAGTATCGGCTCACCGCCGAAATATTTATAAAGGTGTTCAATGTTAAGTACCATAAGTATCTCCGTTCAAATGATAAGCTAACAATAAGTATACCACATTTTTTTACCGCTTGCAAGCTTTATAAATTATAGTTGATTTATTTATAAAAATGTGCTATACTCACTATTGAAAGAAGGCTAAGCTATGAAACACAGATTCAACACCCGGATCATCTTCATTGCGGTGGTAGTCGGGGTATACTATATATTTCTGGGCGTTCTGCTCTCCACTATGGAAGTCTCAAAGAGCACCGAGGTCATCTCTCTTGTGGTGCCTGCCCTTGCAACAGGGTCCCTCACCACTATCCTTATCCAGCGGATGATAAGACAGCTGAAGATAAAAAAGCTAAGAAAAGCCGCAGAAGCTGATGCGCAGGAAACCAGCGAAAACATAAATAAGCCCGAAGGCTGATCCTTCGGGCTTTTGTTATATCTTGCAGTAGCGGCAGATCTCTTTGATGACCGAATCATCATTATTGCTGCCGGTAATGAATCTTGCTGCCTTTTTCACCGTTTCGTGGGCATTTTCCATCGCAAAGCTGAAATGGGAGCATTTGAGCATATCAAGGTCGTTGAGATAGTCTCCGAAAGCCATAGTCTCTTTGTCGCTGACCTCGAGCCTTCGCTGCAGGAGCCTTAGCGCCGAGCCCTTTGAAACACCCTTGGACATTATGTCCACCCAGTAAAAACCCGACAGCTGAACACAGCACCTGCTGCCAAACTGCCGCTCCAGCTTTCTGTAGCCGTCATTCTCAATGCCGCCGTCTTCAAAGACAGCTATCTTGAATATCTCGTCCTTGACTTCGTCAAGCCTGTCGGTCTGGATCTGATTGTTATAATACTTGCTTATCTCTTTTTCTGCGGCCTCTGTTTTCGAGTTATGCCAGGTGCCGTTTTTGCCGCAGAGCAGCAGCGTATAGCCGTTTTCATTGCAAAGGTCAACGCACTCGCTTACAGTCTGGCTGTCAAGACACGAGCAGAAAAGCTGTTTCCCGCAGTCATAAACGCAGGCTCCGTTATCGCAGATGAAAGTCATCCTGTCCAGATAGCGCTCAAACTGTGCTTTCAGCGCACAGTAGCTGCGTCCGCTGGAGATAACGAACTTAACGTCCCTGTCAAAAAGCTTTCCCACCACATTGTCAAATCTTTCCGGCAGCTCCTTGCGGTCGTTTAAAAGGGTGCCGTCCATATCTGTTGCAACGATCTTAATCATAATCCTACCTCTGATCCAAGAGTTTACCTAAACATTATATCAGAACTGATTTCAAAAATCAATTGATTTTACATAAAGCCCCAACATTTAAGATGAATGACCAATAATTTTGTGACCGGCAATATATCATTGTTAAAAAGCGACAATTATGTTTTACAATTAAATAACAAAAGTGAAATTTAGCTGAAATTTTGCCTATGCTTGTTGACAAAAGGGAACTGTGAGTGTAAAATATATCTATCCGATATGAGGTTATCAGGCGTGATATGCCTGCGTGTGTAGAAGTGTGTTATGGAAAGGGGGAACGGACCACGGGGTCCGATGCCTGTGAAGGAAAAGATAAAACGTATCCCGGCAGCTGCCAAGAGCTATGCTATGAACAATCTTCTTGTGCTGCTGTTCGTGTTTTCGTCAGTGCTCAATGCTTTTCTGCTAAGAGCCTTTACAGTTAAGTTTGAGTTCAGCCAGATAAAGCCTCTTATGGCAGATATCGCCCTTGTGCTTTTCTGGACAGTGTTCTCATACTTTTTCAAGAAGCCGAAGAAACAGTTTATCTATCTGATGATACTCTCGTTCATCTTCGTGGTTCTCTGCGTTTCAAACTCGATATATTTCACAAACTATAAATCATTCATCTCGGTATCCCTTATCTCTACAGCTTCCCAGCTGACAGGCGTTATGAACGCCGTTACCGAGAACATAATGGAAGCCAAGGACCTTATATTCATCTGGCAGCTTCCTGCTATGATAGTAGCTTACTTCCTTATAAAGAAGAGGACAAGGAACTATGTGAACCAGGAGAGAGAAAAGAAGCAGAGAAGAAAATATGCTCTGGGTACCTTCTGCACCTCTATTGGCCTTGCCGGTATATTCTGCCTTACTCTTACCGCAACGGATTATTCCCGCCTTGCAAAGCAGTGGAACAGAGAGTATGTTATGGGCACCTTTGGTCTGTATACATATCAGGCCAGCGATATCGTTTCGACTATCAACGCTGAGATCAATATGATCTTCGGCTATGATGAGAGCGAAGAGGCTTTCACAAAGTTCTATGAGGAAAAGACCAAGACCGAAGAGGAAGAGGTCAAGAAGAACGAATACAGCAATATATTCAAGAACAAGAACGTTATCGTCATCCACGCCGAGAGTATCCAGCAGTTCTGTATGGATACATATATAAACGGCGAGGAGCTGACCCCGAACCTAAATAAGCTGGCAAGAGAGGGCCTTTACTTCTCCAATTTCTACGCACAGGAGAGCGTGGGCACCAGCTCTGACAGTGAGTTTACTTTCTCGTCGTCCTTAATGCCTGCTTCCAGCGGAACCGTGGCTATCAACTACTGGGACAGAGATTACTGCACCACCCAGAAGATGATGAAGGATCTAGGTTATTATGTTTTCAGTATGCACGCAAACAACGGTACCTACTGGAACAGAATGAACCTTCACGCTTCTCTCGGCTACGACAGGCTCTATAACTATACCACAGACTTCGATATCGACGAGACCATAGGTCTCGGCCTTTCGGATAAGTCCTTCTTCCGTCAGGCAGTACCAATTATCGAGGATATCTCGAAGGAGAACAAGAAGTGGTTCGGCGTAATGATAATGCTCACGAACCACACCCCCTTTACAGATATCGAGCGTGTGAGCGATTTCCAGGTGGATTTCAAGTATCAGAAATATAACGAAGAGACAGGGCTTTATGAGGATATTTCGGCAGATTTCCTTGAGGGAACAAAGCTTGGCTCCTATTTCAAGTCCGTTCACTATGCCGATGAGGCTCTGGGACAGTTTATGGCTGACCTTGACGAAGCAGGCCTGCTTGAGGACACCGCTGTCGTTATCTACGGCGACCACGACGCAAAGGTCAAGGCCGAGGAGTATGACAGGTATATAAACTACGACCCCTTCAATGATACGGTGCTTACTGAGGACGACCCTGGCTACACTCCTGTTGATGACTATTACTACAACCTCAACAGAAAGGTGCCCTTCATCCTCTGGTCCAAGAACGGCGAGTATGAGCCCAAGGAGATAACCCAGGTTATGGGTATGTATGACGTTCAGCCCACACTTGGAAATATGTTCGGCTTCTACAACAAGTATGCTCTCGGTCACGATATCATGTCGGTAGATGATGATGAAGAGAATGTAGTCATCTTCCCGAACGGAAACTTTGTTACCGACACTGTTTACTATGACAGCCAGAAGGATAAGTATTTCGATCTGACTGACTATGAGAACATAATGACCCACAGCTCCTGCAATCAGGTGTATAAGGATACCCCTGTGCCTATCTATGATCCTGCTGTCCACGGAGTATTCAAATCCGCTCCGGATCCGGACTACTGCCAGGATGTGATCGATTCAAGGATAAATGACGGCGTTGTGGATGAATCCTACATCACGTCCTATTCCGAGTATGCAAATGAGAGGATAGATATATCCAACGCTATCATCTATTTTGATATGATAGAAAAGGTAGACGGCGGCTTTGACACCTCGGGTCTGCCGGCTCAGGAGCCCGAACAGGAACAGCTCCCGTTCTCGCCGCCTGATAAGAGGCACAATTACGGAAGGATCGCAGCATAAACAAAAACGGTATGTTATCCCCGAAAAAGGGAAGACATACCGTTTTCTTATTTCCTTATGCTGACAAAATGAAAAAAGACCGACGCAAATGTCGGTCAGATCTTCTTTCATTGCATACTGCGTTTCGTAATTATGCTCTCTCAACCTTGCCCGAACGCAGACATCTTGTGCAAGCATAAACGTGACAGGGTGTGCCGTTTAAAACAGCCTTTACCCTCTTAACGTTAGGCTTCCATGCTCTGTTAGTTCTTCTGTGAGAATGAGATACCTTAATTCCGAAAGTAACGCCCTTTCCGCAAAAATCACACTTTGCCATTAGGTTGCACCTCCTTTAGCTAAATCTAAACTAAGTCAATAACATCTAGTATTATAGCACATCAAAAACAAAAATGCAAGTACTTTTTTGCATTTTTTTTATTTTTTATGATTATTACAATATTTCGCCCTATAAAAACGAATTTTGAGTATAAAATCCCTTGAAATTTCGGCTTGAATGGTGTATAATGATTCTATATAGTGTGTAGTAAGGCTGTAAAAGTGCCGTATGTAGGCATAGGGCAGCCGTTATCGGAAGGAGGACGCTTTTTTTAAAGCGGCTTTTTATGGACGAAACCAAGCTTATCCAGTATGCGACAAGGATAATCATAATATTCATGTGTACGCCTATCCATGAGTTTGCTCACGCATGGGCGGCAACAAAGCTGGGAGACGAGACCCCCAGATATCAGGGAAGACTGACCCTGAACCCCATAGCCCATATCGATCCGCTGGGTGCAGTTGCGCTTTTCTTTGCCGGCTTTGGCTGGGGTAAACCCGTTCAGGTCAATTCCAACCGCTTCAAGCATTACCGCCGTGACCTTGCCCTCACAGCACTGGCAGGCCCGGTATCAAATTTCCTGCTCGCTTTTATGGGTATCATAATAGAAAAGCTGTTTTTCAGGCTTTTCATAGTAAATGGTGACGCCGAGGCTGTTTTCAATTATGCCCTTACGGGTAAATGCAACGACCCGCTTTATTATGTATCGCTTATCTTCTTTTATTTTACAGCTGTAAACATCGGCCTTGCGGTGTTCAATCTTATCCCGATATTCCCTCTGGACGGCGAAAAGATACTCAATTATTTCACCGGTAAAAAGTTTGACGCTTTTATGAGAAGGAACCAGCTTTATATAACCATTGGCTTTGTAGTGCTTCTGGTATCAGGTCTTCTCAACCGACCTCTCGGATGGGTCCAGGGTCAGCTCTATGACTTTATGGACTTTCTCACCGGCTGGGCAGACTCGCTTTTCAGTGCGATAATAAAATAGGCAGAGAAAGGACTTAACAAATGGCGACAGCACAGTTTCGGCTCGACACCTTTGAGGGCCCCCTTGATCTGCTGCTGGCACTGGTTGCCAAGCATAAGATGAACATCTATGATATTGAGATCTCGCTTTTGCTGGCTCAGTATCTGGAATACATGGAACAGCTCGAATATGTGGACCACGAGTATGAAGCCGAGTTTCTTGAAATGGCGGCAAGACTCGTGTATATCAAGACCTGCAGTCTGCTTCCTCACGATGAAGAGGGAGAGGAGCTCAAAAAAGAGCTTGAGGGCAGGCTTATCGAATATTCGCTGATAAAAATGGCAGCGGCACAGCTGAAAGCCGCCTATGCCGGCTCTGATGTGTTTGTCAGAAGCCCTATGAAGCTGCCTGTGAACAAGACCTATACCCGTGAGCATGAGCCGGAAGAGCTGCTGGACGCTTATCTCGGCATCTCGAAAAAGGTCAGGGAGAGCGAGCCTGTCAGAGCAAAGCTCTTCGAGCCGATAGTCTCCCACAGGATAGTGTCGGTCACATCAAAGATAATCTATGTTCTCAAAAAGCTCTACCGCACCGGTGAGTGCGATATGTCGGGCATCTATGACGGAGCCGAGAACAAGAGCGAAAAGGTGGCTACCTTCTTAGCGCTGCTGGAGCTTACAAAGTCCGGCAGGATAAGGATCAACGATGACAACACGAAGATATTTTTCAATAAGGAATCCGCAAGGCGCAAAAAAACCGGGCGTGAAGACCCTGATACAGTAGTAAGACGCTTGTCCGAGCAGGCAATAGAAGAAGTGGAGTCGGTAAATGACAGGTTCGATACTGACAGCACCGAAGCTGATGCTCCCGATGCGGCCGAACAGGTCCCCAAGCAGGATCCTCGGATACAATCCGAGTTTGATGTGCCTGTTACTTCTGATGCTGCTCCTGAGGAGGATATCATCCCCGAGTCAGCTAAAGCCTTTGAGAATAAAACGGACAAGGAGCAGACTGCGCCCGGAAAGCGTGAAGAAAAGGCTATGCCTGCAAGGATAACACCGTTTGTGATAAACATCCCTGCGGCTGTATCTCAGCCTGAGGACGAGGAGCCTGAAAGTACAGAAGCGCCAGAGCTCCCCGAAAGCTCTGCTGTGACTGAGGAGGAGTCGGTGAAAGCGGCGCCTGAGACAGTGGTCGAGCCTGCAGCTGAAATTGAAGCCGTCCCGGAGCCCGTGGCTGAAGCCGTGACCGGTATTGAGCCGGAGCCCGAGCCTGCGGCAGACATTGAACCGGAGCCTGTAACAGCGGTAGACCGTGAGCAGGCCTATGTGCCGAACTTCTGGTCAAGGCTAAGATACCGCTGGGGCTATTCGCCGGTGGGCTCACAGGTAAGATGCGGATATTGGAAATTCGGATAAAGAGGTAGTTATGGAAAATATAAATATATCGGCCGTTATCGAAGCGATACTCTTTGCTTCCGGCGAGCCGATCGAAGAGGAAAAGCTCAGCGAAGCTGCCGGCATAACAAAGCAGGAGCTGGACGAAGCTATAGAAACGCTCAGGACTAAATATGAAGCCGAAGACAGTGCGCTTTCGCTTTTAAAGCTTGAAAACGCTTATCAGCTGGCGGCAAAGGAAGATTATGCTCCTTTTATAAAGGCGGCTCTGGAGATAAAGAAGAACTCCGTTCTCTCTCCCGCTGCCATGGAAGCGCTTACTATCGTCGCTTACAATCAGCCTGTCACAAAGGGCTTTGTAGAGCAGGTCAGGGGAGTTGATTCCTCGGGCGTTGTCAATTCTCTTGTTGAAAAGGGACTGCTCACCGAGGCCGGAAGGCTTGATCTTCCCGGAAGACCCATAGCCTATAAGACGACAGACAGCTTTTTAAGAGCATTCAGGCTGTCATCGATAAAGGATCTGCCGGAGCTTCCCGAGCAGAAGCAGCAGATCTCCTTTGATGAGCTGCTTGAAAACGAGCAGCCAGGCGAAGAATAAAGAAACATTCCCGTGAAAGGAGTTGATAGCTATAATTGCCTTGTGGATAATACTGGGTATTATCGCCTTTATAGTTATCCTGCTCCATTTCTCGCTCAGGATATATGTCACAGCCGATATGAACGGCGCAGACGTAAAGGTGAAATATCTGTTCTTCACGGTCTACAGGATGAACACCGCCGAGAAGAAAGAAAAAGAGAGCGAAGAACCCCCTCCGGAGGAGAAGAAAGAGGAAAAGCCCGAAAAGGCAGAGGAAGAAAAGCCCTTTGAGGACAACCTTGAAGTAACTCTTGAGGAGCTGGACAGGCTGGATGAGGAGGAGCAAAAGGCCGAACAAAAGCCTGCTCCAAAAGCCGAGCCGGAGCCAGGGATTGAAAAGCAGGCCGAAAAAGAGGAGCCAAAGCCTAAAAAGCCTCTGACCAAGGAGCAGAAAAAGGCTTTGAAAGAAAAGAAGAAGCTTGAGACTCAGCTTGAAAAGGAGCAGAAAGCCCTCGAAAAGGCAGAGAAGAAAGCCGGCGGCAGCAAGCTTGACAAGCTGAAAGCAAAGATCCGTTTCTATAAGCCCTTTGTTGCGCCGACGCTGAAAGCGGTCAAAAAGCTTCTCAAAAAGATCCGCTTCAAGGGTCTGGAGATAGATGTCTACTCTGCAAAGGAGGACCCGTCCGAAGCAGCTATTTTCTACGGAAAGCTCCAGCCTATAGTTTTCAGCGTGATGAGCCTGCTGGGAGCGGTATTTACGGTGAAGCTCAGGCGCTGTGATGTGACCTGCGGCTTTTTCGAGAAAAAGCTGGATTTCAGAGTCAAAACAAAGATACTTATAAGACCCAGCACGGTCATCGCTATTGCGGTGGGACTTGGAGTAAGACTGTTAAAGCTGTTCCTGCCCGGCTGGTGGAGAAGAAGACGAGAGCGCAAGAAGGCTCTCAAAGCAGAAAAGAAAGCCCGCAAGGCTGCCGAAAAGGCTGCTGCTGCGGCTGCTTGATAAAAGTGTTGATAATATCAAAATACAGAAAGGTTGAAGAAAAATGAACGAAAACAGCAAGATCGAATCTCTGGTGAAGACAGCGACCGAAAAGATCAGAGAGCTCGTTGATTCGGAAACTATCGTAGGCAAGCCCGTAGAGACTGCTGACGGCACCACTATCATCCCTGTTTCCAAGGTGTCGGTGGGCTTTGCATCAGGCGGCTCCGATCTGCCTACAAAGAACCCCGGGAATTTCGGCGGCGGCTCCGGTGCAGGAATAACCATCTCTCCTGTTGCTTTCATAGCTATCTACAAGGGCGAGGTCAAGCTTTTACAGCTCACAGCCAACGCTCCCAAGGAGAACGCTATCGTTAATATGGTACCCGAGGTGCTGGACAAGGTCAAGGATTTCCTCGACAAAAAGTCTTCAGCTGACGGCGAAGAAGAATAACCTTTGAATTATTACACATCCTTTGCGTATACTATCCTTATTATATTACAAAGGATGTGTTTTTATGAGGATATTGTCCCTGATGGCAGCAGCTGTCACGGCTTTGTCGGCTATGCCCCTGTTCGCCTATGCAAAGGATATGCCCGACGTCGGCGCTAAAGCGGCTGTTGTTATGGATGCCGATAGCGGCGAGGTGCTTTTTTCAAAGAACGAGACTCTGCGTCTGCCTATGGCAAGCACCACAAAGATAATGTCGGCGCTCGTCGTCCTTTCGCAGGACGCTCTGGATGAGCCCTTTACCGTTGATGACAGGGCGGTAGATACCGAGGGCTCGACTATGGGCCTTGAAAAGGGCGACAAGGTGACTCTCCGTGAGCTTTGTGCCGGGATGCTCCTGCCAAGCGGAAACGACGCTGCGAATGCTGCGGCTTACCGTGTCTCGGGGAGTATCGAGGGCTTTGTCGGCCTTATGAATGAAAGGGCCAAAGAGCTGGGTCTTTCGGACACTCATTTTGTCACGCCCTCGGGCCTTGATGACTACACCGATGCCCATTATTCCACTGCTGCCGATATGGCAAAGCTTGCGGCGATCGCAATTAAGAACGAGGACTTTACGGCTATCTGCTCAAAGAGCGAAATGAGCCTGCCTGTAAGCGGAAAGAAGCTTTATAACACCAATAAGCTTCTTGACAGCTGTGAGGGCGTTTTCGGTGTAAAGACCGGTTTTACCGACAAGGCAGGGAGATGCCTGGTCTCGGCTTGTGAGAGAAAGGGCAGGACCCTTGTCTGCGTCACCCTCAATGACCATAATGACTGGGCGGATCACAAGGCGCTTTTTGACGCCTGCTTTTCTATTTACAGCGAACAGAGCCTGCCCTTTGCGGATAAGGTCTTTGATGTCCCTGTTGTCGGCGCAAAGAGCATAAGCGTAAAGGCGAAGCTTGCTGACGGGACAGAGGTGATGCCCTCCGGCAGAGCAGGGAAGCTTGAAGCAAGGATATATATCCTGCCCTTTGTCTATGCGCCTGTCAGAAAGGGCGATGTGCTTGGGCGGATAGATTATTATTATTCGGGCAAGGTCGTGGAAAGGCGCAGTATTTGTGCCGCAGAGACGGTGAGGCCCGAAAAAGTGAAAAAAGAAGACAGCGGCTTTGACCTTGATGATCTCATTTCGCTGCTGTTCTGATAACTGTACAAAAAAACGGATAGAATTAAGGAGAAAGCATGGAAAAGGTACGCATTCAGAAGCTGATCGCTCAGAGCGGTCTTTGCTCACGCAGAAAGGCCGAGGAATATATCGAGAGCGGCAGAGTTCTCATAAACGGCAGAAAATGCACTCTCGGGGATAAGGCTATCCCCGACAAGGACATTATCACCGTTGACGGAGTAAGGATAGGAGCTGTCAGAAAAAGACGGCTCTACTACATAATGATGCACAAGCCCCGTGGCTATGTTACAACGATGAAGGACGAGAGAGGCAGAAAATGTGTTACCGACCTTCTGGGAAGCGGCTATGAGGGCGTTTATCCTGTTGGCAGGCTTGACAAAAACTCCGAGGGAATGCTCCTCTTTACAAATGACGGCGATTTTGCCAACGAGATAATGCACCCATCTCATCATATATCCAAGACTTACAGAGTAACTGTAAGGCCTGATATAAATGATGACCAGCTGGTCAAGCTTGCTTCCGGCGTGGAGCTCGACGGCAGGATGACAGCAGAGTGTTCGGTGGTCGTTCTTGACAAGCAGCCCGGCAGGGTGGTCTTGCAGATGACCATACACGAGGGCAGGAACAGACAGATAAGAAGGATGTGCGAGGCAGTAGGCCTTGAAGTAGCAAGGCTCAAGCGCACAGCTGTGGGTCCTGTCAAGCTCGGTATGCTCAAGCCCGGTGAGTTCAGGGAGTTGAAACCCGATGAGCTCAGAGCTATAAGAACGGCAATGCAGAAAAAGCAGTGATCTTTACTCGGGTATCCTCTGAATTTTGGGGGATACCTCAGTTTTGTGCCCGAAAAAGTGTAGTAATTATTACAAAAAAGTAAATAATCGCAATATGTTAAAAAAACTCTTGTAAAAGTGAGAGGAAAAGAGTATAATAGTATGTGTATATTTTGATTATATAGTGAATGGAGGAAATCTTATGTCTGAAACTTTTTCTGATCTCGCACAGCTTAGGCAGAAAGCATTTGCCGACAGTGATGCAAGAAAAAGACTTACATATCTTTTCGATGAGGGAAGCTTTACCGAGCTGGACGCTTTTGCGCTTGCAGGCGGAGAGCTGACAGGTGTTATCACAGCCTTTGGCTATGTTGACGGAAATCCTGTTTATGCTTTTTCTCAGGATATCAATGTTAAAAACGGTGCAATGACCGAGGCTCAGGCCAAGAAGATCGCAAAGGTCTATGACCTTGCTGCAAAGACAGGTGTCCCTGTTGTAGCAGTCTACGATTCTTTCGGTGCTGATGTCAGCGACGGCTCGAAGGCTCTCAATGCTTACGGCCAGCTGCTGGCTCTTGCTTCCAACCTTTCGGGTGTGGTTCTCCAGATAGCTGTAGTAGCCGGCACCTGTGCAGGCTGTGCAGCTATGCTCGCAGAGACAGCCGACATTACCGTTATGGCTAAGGACGCTTCGCTCTTTGTTGCTGTGAACAGCGATGATGACAGCGCAGAAGCTGCTGCCAAGAACGGAACTGCTGCCGTTGTATGTGATGATGACAAGGCTGCTATGGAGTGTGCTGCAAAGCTTCTCACAAAGCTTCCGCAGAACAACCTTTCTCCTGCTCCTCTTTATGAGTTTGCAGAGCCGGATACCGCATTTTCCAATGACGCTGAGTCTGCTGCAAAGGCAATAGCTGACGCCGAGAGCGTGACCGAGCTGTTTGAAAGCTTTGGAACAGCAGCGTATACAGCAGTTGCAAGCGTGAACGGATCTGCTGCAGGAATAGTTGCAACAAACAAGACAGGCGACAAGCTTACAGCAGATGACTGCACAAAGATCGCTAAGTTCGTAAGACTCTGCGACAGCTTCTCGGTACCTGTTATAACACTGGTCGATACCGAGGGCTTCGATACAGACAGCTGCGGTGCTGTAAGATCTATGGCCAAGCTTTGCCACGCTTATGCCGAGGCAACAACAGTTAAGATCTCTGTTGTCACAGGCAAGGCTTACGGTCCTGCGTTCATCGCCCTTGCAGGCAGAGGAGCTAATGCCGATCTGTGCTATGCACTTGACGGTGCTGTTATCTCTGCTCTGGCTCCTGTTACAGCTGTTGAGTTCTTAGAGCACGACAAGCTCAAGGGCTCCAATGATACCGCTGCTGCAAGAGCTGTTCTGGCTGACGAGTTTGCAAAGACCCAGGCCGGTGCTGCTGCGGCTGCTGCTAACGGAAACGTTGACGGTGTTGCAGATGCGGCATCGATCAGAAAGCTGATCGTCGATTCACTTGACATCCTTGCAGGAAAGCGTGTTTCGAGACTTCCCAAGAAGCACAGCAACATCCAGCTTTGATAAAAAACATAGATAGGTGGTAAACTGATATGAAAAGATATAACATAACCGTAAACGGAAAAGCTTATGACGTTGCAGTTGAAGAGGTAGACGCAGGTTCTGCACCTGCAGCTGCTCCTGTTGCTGCTGCACCTGCTGCTCCGGCAGCTGCTGCACCCGCAGCACCGGCTGCTCCTGTGGCAGACGGCACAAAGGTAACAGCTCCTATGCCCGGAACCATCCTTGACATCAAGGTGGCTGTTGGCGACACAGTCAAGTCCGGCCAGGCTATATGCGTTCTCGAGGCTATGAAGATGGAGAACGACGTTAACGCTCCCTGCGACGGAAAGGTGCTCAGCATAAACACCACAAAGGGCTCTTCCGTAGATACAGGCGCTGTTCTGGCAGTTATCGGCTGATAGCTAAATTATCTGAAAGGATTGAACTTACGAATGGCAAAGCTTAAAATAACAGAGACAGTTCTTCGTGACGCTCATCAGTCGCTGCTTGCGACAAGAATGTCACTCGACGATATGAGACCGATCCTTCCCGAGATCGATAAGATCGGCTTTTATTCCTCGGAGTGCTGGGGTGGAGCGACTTTTGACTCCTGCATCAGATTTCTTAACGAGGATCCCTGGGAGAGACTAAGGGTCATCAGAAAAGAGATGCCCAACACCAAGCTTCAGATGCTTTTCAGAGGCCAGAATATGCTTGGCTACCGTCATTATGCAGATGACCTTGTTGAGTATTTCGTTCAGAAGTCTATAGCAAACGGTATCGATATCATCCGTATCTTTGATGCGCTCAACGATATAAGAAACCTTCAGACAGCTATCAAGGCTGCAAAGAAGGAGCAGGGACACGCTCAGGTAGCTATCTCCTATACTCTCGGTGAAGTATTCACACATCAGTATTATATGGATTATGCAAAGAGGATAGAAGAGGCTGGCGCTGATTCTATCTGTATCAAGGATATGGCGGCATTGCTCACTCCTTACGAGGCCGAGAGCCTTGTGCGTGACCTTAAATCCGCAGTAAATATCCCGATCCAGCTCCACACACACTATACCTCCGGTCTTGCTTCAATGTGTATAATCAAGGCTGTTGAGGCCGGCGTTGACGCTGTTGATACAGCTCTTTCGCCTCTGGCACTGGGAACATCCCATGCTCCCACAGAGTCGATAGTTGCTACATTCCAGGGCACAGAGTATGATACAGGCCTTGACCTTGTAAAGCTCAATGAGGTAAGAGATTACTTTATGAAGCTCAGAAAGAAGTACATAGACAGCGGCCTGCTGGATCCTTCCATGCTTGCCACCAACACAAATGCACTTCTTTATCAGGTACCCGGCGGAATGCTCTCAAATCTGCTTTCCCAGCTCAAGCAGGCCGGCAAGGCAGATCAGCTTGATGAGGTCCTCAAGGAAGTTCCGAGAGTAAGAAAGGATTCCGGTTATCCGCCTCTCGTTACTCCTACATCCCAGATCGTCGGAACACAGGCTGTGTTCAACGTTATCATGGGTGAGAGATATAAGACCGTTACCAAGGAGTTCAAGGGTATGGTCAAGGGCGAATACGGAAAGACCCCTGTTGACATCGACCCAGAGTTCCAGAAGAAGATACTCGGAGACGAGGAGCCTATAACCTGCCGTCCCGCTGACCTTCTGGAGCCTGAGTTCGAGACTATGAAGGCAGAGGCCTCCGAGTGGACAGAGCAGGAGGAGGACGTGCTCACCTACGCTATGTTCCCGAAGGTAGCTCCTAAGTTCTTCAAGGAAAGACGTGACCGCAAGTACGGTATCGACACAAAGCACTCTGATGCCGAGAACAAGGTCCATCCCGTATGATGATTTACAGGCAGTCTCAGGGCTGCCTGTTTTGTTTTTTTCTAATAAAAAGCACAGGTTAAGAACTGTAATAATTGTTGATGATTTGTAATCAAAAATAATTTATGAAACTATTGAAAAATAGGAAAAAGTGTGCTATAATGTGTTTCAAGGTCGTAGAAAACGTTTAAGACCTTGAAGGTATATGGAACGGAGGTTGTTGATATGCCAAGCTTTATCGCAGATCTCAGCTCCACCGCAATGATGGTGATATGGGCGGTAGCGTTCGTGTTCTTCCTGATCGTTGAAGCATCCACCGCTGCACTCGTATCGGTATGGTTTGCGGCAGGCGCACTTGTATCACTGTTCTTTGCAATAGCAAAGACATCGTTTCTGACACAGTGCATCGTGTTTGTTGTCACCTCTGTTGTCGTACTCATTCTCACAAGACCCCTTGCGAAGAAGATCAACGACAAAAAGGTGCCTACAAATTATGAGCTGGATGTCGGAAAGACAGCACAGGTGATCGAACAGATCGACAATGTAAAAAACACAGGCAGAGTCAAGCTGGACGGAACGTTCTGGTCAGCAAGATCCGAAAGTGGCGATGTTATCGGCGAGGGTCTTGATGTAGAGGTCAGAAAAGTTGACGGCTCAAAGCTTGTAGTCTGCAAAAAGTACTGAACGGAGGAGTAGTTATGGACGGTATAGGAGTATATATAGCTCTTGGAGTTATTGTTGTTATCGTTATCGGACTTATAAGAAACGTAAGGATCGTTCCCCAGGCTTATGTTTATGTAGTTGAAAGACTCGGAACATTCCACGCATCATGGGGCACAGGTCTTCACCTTAAATTCCCGATAATCGACAGGATCGCAAAGAAGGTCTCCATCAAGGAGCAGGTAGTAGATTTCAAGCCCCAGTCCGTTATCACAAAGGATAACGTTACTATGCAGATAGACACAGTCGTTTTCTTCCAGATAACGAATGCTATGCAGTTTGCATACGGTGTTGAGAGACCTATCTCCGCTATCGAGAACCTTACAGCCACCACACTTCGTAACATAGTCGGTGACCTCGATCTCGAAGCAACACTTACTTCAAGAGACATAATCAATACCAAGATCACAGCTATCCTCGACGAGGCAACAGACCGTTGGGGAATCAAGGTACAGAGAGTCGAGCTTAAAAACATCATCCCTCCTCGTGAGATCCAGGATGCAATGGAAAAGCAGATGAAGGCTGACCGTGAGAGACGTGAGAAGGTAATTCAGGCAGAGGCTGAAAAGAAGTCTCAGGTCCTTGTTGCAGAAGGTGAGAAGGAGTCAAAGATCCTGAAGGCACAGGCCGAGAAGGAGTCTCAGATCCTTGCAGCGGAAGCAGAGAAACAGTCAATGATCCTCAGAGCAGACGCAGTCAAGCAGCAGAAGATGCTTGAGGCAGAAGGTGAGGCGCAGGCTATCCAGATGGTACAGCAGGCACTTGCTGACAGTATCGAGAAGCTCAACAGCGCTAATCCTAACGATCAGGTGCTCAAGCTCAAGAGCCTCGAGGCCTTCCAGAAGGCAGCTGACGGCAGAGCAACAAAGATCATCATCCCCAGCGAGATCCAGGGTCTTGCAGGACTTGTTGCCGGCGTCAAGGAAGCAGCTAACGACAAGAATATCCAGTAATACACAAATTACAAAAGCCATAGCAGTGATAAAAAGCTGCTATGGCTTATTTGTTTGTAAACTAAAAGCGGCAGGGAGCGTTTTGTCCCTGCCGCTATAGGTTATTTCCAGAAATTCTTTGTGCCCTTCAGCTGAGATTTCATATCGGTTATATCCTGAGTATTATACTTCTTGTCGCCGTTTATATCGGCACATTCAAGCGCATAACCGCTCAATACGGATGTTTTCTTCAAATGCTTTTTCATCAGGGTTATGTCTGTGAGATTGAGCCCGTTCGCCCCGTCGATATCTCCGGGAAGATGAAGCTCGAAGACCGGCACTTCGGTTATCTCACAGCCCTCGACCGTGATCTTATATGTCCTTGTGACAAAGCCCTGTGCGCTTAGAACAAGTGTATATTCGCCGTCCGGAAGCTTCGGGAAAACAAACTGTCCGTCTTCGGCAGTGATACTCTCATCCTGATCGTTTCCGGTGATGGAAACTGTTATCTCACGCTCTCTGAATGAAGCGTCCTTGGCTTTGAGCTCAACAGGATATGTGACCGTAAGTTCATCAACGTAGCTGTCCTTATAGCTGTATTCGCATCTGCTGCACTTGTGGAGCGTGTAGCCCTTTGTCGAAGCTGTCGGCTCAACAACAGTATCTATAATATCGTGTCCCAGCGCTTCTGTTTCACTGTCAGTGTAGGTGTCGCCGCAGACCGAGCAGGTATGAGTGGTATATCCGCCCTCGGTGCAGGTGGGCTCTGTGACCACCGTTTCGTAGCTGTGGCCTGTTGGCTCAATAGTCTCAGTTTCGGTGTAGTCACACCTTGAGCATTTCTTCTGCTTCTTACCGGGCTCGGTGCAGCTCGGCTTGTCGATGATATCCCATTCCTCCGGCAGGTCGTGTCCCAGCGCTTCTGTTTCACTGTCAGTGTAGGTGTCGCCGCAGACCGAACAGGTATGAGTGGTATATCCGCCCTCGGTACAGGTGGGCTCTGTGACCTCTGCTTCATAGCTGTGGATGTGGTCAACTACATTTACAACTCCCGACTTTATTACAGGGACGATACCCTTGAACCTGTTTGCAAGGCCTGTATATACCTTTGTACAGAAGCTGTCAGCAGAGACAAGCGCTCCCACATAGTATTCTCCCTCGGCGTCGTCCGCTATGGTGCAGGAGAACTGCACAAGGTCTGTCTCGCTTATCGGGGTCGAAGCAGTGTTGCTGATATCGGATGCTGCCGACAGCCAGCAAAGCGCAGAACCCTCATCGTCTGTGCCCGGGACATTGGGGTCAAAGTCCAGCATAAGATCGTCTGTCAGACCCGGCAGGGGAGTAAAGCCCTTGTTCGGGCTGGTGTGATCTGAAACAAAGGACAGCTCCTCCGGGATATCGGGATAAACGCTCATCCCCGATACTCCCAGTGAGTTTGTCACTTCAAGGGAGACCGTGAAAGTAACGGTATCACCAGGACAGGCAACTGTCTTGTCGGGAGTAAAATACAAAACAACCGTGTCATCTGAGCTGTCGGACGCAGACACGACCCTGTATTGTGTCTCACTGCATACCGAGCACACTCTCTGCTCTTTTGATGTATCGGAGGAGCACACGCTCCAGTCGCCGAAGCTGTGTTCACCGCTGCAGCTGCCGTCGGCTGACCCTTCCAGCACTGCCAACGGCAGACAAGCACCGCTCTGTTCCATAAGAGCGAGCGCTGTCAAAAAACCTATAAACCTCTTCTTCATCAGATCACCGCCAATCGTTTTAGTATAACTCTGTATCTTATCATGTTAAAGCATATCTTCAAAGATATTAAGATAAATGGTTTTCGTATTTGGTTAAGCATATTATACCATATAATGATTTATTTATCAACAGATTTCTCTGAACATTTCGTCCTTTCGTCGTAATCTACAAACCCGGCTCTCTGTTTTTGGCAATATAACAGACCTGACACGTTTTTGATAAGATAGTCTTTGGCATTCAATGTTATTTAAATATAGCTGCTGTATCATAGAATATATTCCGAAGCTTAAGTGTAATACTGCCAGCTGACAAACGGACAAAAGGGTGTTATCATCGAAGAGGTGTTTATATGAAGACATTTAAGACCATAGGCGCACTTATTTGTGCGATGCTTGTTATGTGCTCCTGCTCACAGAATGCAGACAGCTCTTCAAAGGAGGGCAGTGAAGCTGCGTCATCCCGGGCACAGTCATCTTCAAGTGTTTCCGGGAGTGAAAGCAAGAGCGGATTATCAGAGGCTGAAAAAGAGCCGGAGCCTGTTAAAAATGACGGCAGCTGTGATGTTGACGGAGTTGGCGAGGGGATAGCTGTTGTTTCTATCCAGACAAAGGACACGGGCAAGGATGCTATAAAGTTTGCCACCGAGCCTGTGACGGAGCACGTTGCTAAGTCCAGAGCATCCTGGGACTGGAGCTACAAGGTGCCTGCCGCCCCTTATTATGAGGAGTGTACCGTCACTGTCAAGGACGCCGAGGGCAGCGTTTTGATAGACCAGGCGGATGCCGATGTAAAGGTTCGGGGCAACTGGACCACAATGTATAACAAAAAGCCTTGGCTGCTGCTTGGAGAGTATAAGGACTTCTCGATGTTAAGAAACAAGGCGGCCTTCGATATGGCCGAGGGCATTCTTGGAGAGGACGGATATTATACCTCTGACTGTGAGCTCGTAGAGGTGGTGATCAACGGCAGATACTGGGGAGTATATCTTCTTGCCGAGCAGCAGCAGATAAACAAGAACAGGATAGATATTACCGAAGCCGAGGAGAACTATGAGGGCACCGATATCGGCTACTTCATGGAGTTTGACGGCTACTATGTGAATGAGGACAAACTCCAGCAGTTCTATGTGACCTATAACGGCAACGCTCCGCTGGTGCCTTATGACGGAAAGGGCGGAAGCGGCAAGACTATTGAGTGTCTCCAGGGCGGCTCGGGAGATGTCGGCATAACTATCAAGAGCGACATCTATTCCCAGGAGCAGCACGACTTTATCGCAAACTATGTAAACAATGTTTATAAGATACTCTATGAGGCTGCGTATAACGACAAGGCATTCGTCTTTGACGATGACTATAACGAGATATCCGAGACAACAGAGATAACTCCCAGAGAAGCTGTTGAAGCTGTTATAGATGTTCAGTCCCTTGTGGATTCCTACATCCTCTGCGAGATAGCCTGCGATGCGGATATCTATTGGTCCAGCTTCTTTATGGATGTTGATTTCGGTGAGGGCGGCAGCAAGAAGCTTACCTTTGAAGCTCCCTGGGACTTCGATTCGGCTCTCGGCAACAAGAACCGCTGTGCAAGCGGCGAGGGCTTTTATGCCGCAAACATAGTCAAGGACGTAAATGACCGTTACAAGACGATCAACCCCTGGCTGGCAGTCCTGCTTAATGCCGACTGGTATGAACAGCTGGTCAAGGAGCGTTTTGCAAAGGCTTATGATGAGGGCGTGTTTGACAAGGTCATCGAAGACCTGACAACAGTTTCCGAAACTCACGAGGAAGCCTTTACAAGAAACTATGACCGCTGGGACAATATCCGGAACAACGAAGCCGCAGGCGAACTTTGCTCCGCAGCAAAGCGCTGCAAGACCCAGATGGAAGCCGCCGAGTATCTTGCAGGCTGGCTCACCACTAGGATAGCCTTCCTGCATGAAGCCTGGAAATAAAACAGCATAGCATAAGACCCGGACAAAGCGTTTTCCGGGTCTTTTTTCATTTCTTTCAAAACAGCGGAATAATTTGCCTTCATCGGGGAATAATGGAAACGTAAGGACGCAGAGAGCGTCCGAAGAAAAGGAGGAATGACAATGACAAGCAAAGAACTTCTCTATATCGGCGATTCGCTCGGTCACGAGAAATACTTTATCACCAAGTGCGAACAGCTCCAGAACGAGCTCCAGGACCCTGCCCTCAAGGAGCTTGCAGGCTCACTGGCACAAAAACACCGCCGTATCTACTCTGATCTTTACGGCTTACTCTGACAAAGGAAAGGAATGATATTATGAACGATCAGCAGCTTATGGAAAATATGCTCCTGCTTGAAAAGGGTGTGTGCGATCTTTATCTTCACGGAACCATCGAGGCTTACAGCGATGATGTAAGAGGAAGCTTTGCAACTGCGCTCAACAGTTCTCTTTCAATGCAGGATGAGATCTATTCAAAGATGAGCGAGAGGGGTTGGTATAAAAACGACCAGGCCGAGCAGGATAAGGTCTCTCAGATGAAGCAGCAGTTCAGCTAAAACTAAACGATAACAGCCTGTGCCCCGCAAAGCTTAGCTTTCGGGGCACAGGTTTTTGTCACGGAGATCAGTTTTCAGAATAGAAGTTTTTTTCTGCGGAAAAAGTGGAATTCCTCCGCCGCAAAGCGGCAAAACTAAACTTATAAATCTCAATAATTGATTTCCGAGGGTTTTTGTGTTCAGCTATTGCATTTGGAGAAAAAAGAATGTATAATTATATAAGAAGAATCATTGTTTTGGGTGGTGTGTATGAAGAAAGCAGTATTGATAGTCCTGCTGCTGCTGTCGGCGGCAGCGCTGGTCTTTGTCTATAATGATGACTTTCTGTACTCACAGCAGATAATGAAGCTCACAAAGATAGAGACCGTGGGTGAAGAGATAAGCCGCAATAATCTTGATCTGAAAGAAGAGCATTACACCCGCAGGATAACCGGCGAGATCTTAAACGGCAAAGACAAGGGAGAAAAGAAGAGCTTCCTTTACGATGAGACATATTCCTCCGTTGTGACCGACAGGTTCAGGGTAGGCGACAAGGTGTTTATCGATGGCACGGATCTTCAGCTGAAAAGGGATTTTTACCTGGCGCTCATCGTTTGTCTCTTTGTGATACTTATTTATATCGTCGGTTCCTTCAAGGGCCTTTTGTCTGTTGCGAGCGTGATTATAAACTCTGTTGTCTTTTACATAGGGCTTTACCTTTATATAAAGGGCGTTGACCTGCTGCTTTTATGCGTAGTCGAAATGCTGGTGTTCTCCGTCCTGTCGCTGATACTTGCCAGCGGTGTTAACAAAAAGACGCTCTCGGCGGTCATCTCGGTAATGATATCCACCTTTGTTATGCTGGCTCTGCTTATGATAATTGTCAAGACCACGGATTATAAGGGGATAAATTTCAACGAGCTGTCCTTCCTGACAGTTCCTGCCGAGGACATTATCCTGCCTGAGCTTCTGATAGGCTCTGTCGGAGCCGTTATGGACGTTGCGATCACCATATCCTCCTCTATGGCGGAGCTGTTGGAAAAGAACAGGGACATCTCTGAAAAAGAGCTGAACAAGTCTGCAAAAGAGATCGGCAAGGATATTATGGGAACAATGAGCAATGTTCTGTTTTTTACTTATCTTTGTGCCGGGCTGCCTGTGTTCGTCCTTGCCATAAGAAACGGTTTTCTGCTCAAAAACTATATCTCCAGCAATTTCTCCCTTGAACTGTCAAGGTTCCTTGCCGGCAGTATCGGCATAGTTATCACCATACCCATAAGTGCGTTCGTATCTATCAGGCTGATGAAACGGGGTGGCTCAAAATGAATCTTGTTCTTGCTGTTATCCTGTTTCTGCTGATGCTTTATATCGACAGAAAACGGGGGCTCAAGCTGTTTGTTTCGCTGGCTATGAATTTTGTGGTGCTGATAGTTATCTTCTATCTGACAGCTCTCGGCTTCAACGCTGTTGTCTGCTCGCTGATAGGTTGTTTCACTGTCAGCTGTGTTATGCTGTTTTTTGTTAACGGCGAGAGCATCAAGACCGTATCCAGCATCAAAGCAATAACCGTAGTCCTGCTGATACTGTCTGTTCTGATCTTCTCGATGGCTTATGTTTCAAGGATAGCAGGCTTCGGATATGAATCCTATGAAGAGATCAATATGTTCTCCTACGATGTAAAGATAGACTTTACAGACATAGCGATATCAATGATACTTTTCAGCCTGATAGGCGCAACAGTGGATTCGTCTATCGCTATCTCTTCTGCTTTGTACGAGGTACACGAAAACAACAAAGACCTTTCCCGCAAGGAGCTTTTCATTTCCGGAATGAACATAGGGAAGGATATCCTTTGTACCACAGCAAACACCCTGATGTTTGCGTTCCTCGGCGACTTTATGACGCTTCTCATCTGGTTTTACAAGTGTGAATACACCTTCGGCGAGATAGTTAATGCCAAGACCTTTGCCTCCGAGCTTATAAGGATACTGTTCAGCGCCACAGGCTGCATAATCGTTATCCCCGTAACAGCCTTTCTAACTGCAAGGGCGCTGAAAAAAGAGAAGGCCGAAGACGGCCCAGATGGTGTAACAAACACAGAAACATAAAAAGAGGCACCGATCATCCGGTGCCTCTTATGCTTTATTATAGGATCACTGTCTGAGGTAAACGCCGTTTTCCTCGATGTAGTCTTCCATATCCTCTTTATAACCCAGCTCCAGCGGATCCTCGGGAGCAGCTTTAAGAGCACGCTGTCCGATGTCCTTTCTGTAGTGAGCGCCCTCGAAGCTGATCTTAGAAACAGCATCATAGGACTTGTCAAGGGCTGCCTGGAGGGTGTAAGCTGTGCAGGTAACGCCCAGCACTCTTCCTCCGGATGTGGCGAAGTTCTCGCCGTCAAGCTTTGTGCCTGCGTGATAAACGAAAGCGCCTTCTACCTGACCCTTATCATCAAGGCCGGAAATGACCTTGCCCTTTTCATACTTGACAGGATATCCGCCGCTTGCCATAACAACGCAGGTGCAGAAGCCTGACTTCCAATTGATCTTCATATCAGAAAGCTTGTGCTCCCAGATAGCCTTGAAGATCTCGCAGAGATCGCTCTCAAGCATAGGCAGGACAACCTGTGTCTCGGGATCGCCGAAACGGCAGTTATACTCGATCACCTTCGGGCCGTCGGGAGTTATCATAAGTCCGAAATACAGACAGCCTTCAAAGCTTCTGCCTTCCTTGTTCATAGCTTCAATTGTGGGCTTGAAGATCTTCTCCATACACTCTTCGGCTACCTCGTCAGTATAATATGGGTTAGGGGAGAGTGTTCCCATTCCGCCGGTGTTAAGGCCCTTGTCGCCGTCAAGCGCACGCTTGTGATCCATTGAAGAGATCATAGGAACGACAGTCTTTCCGTCGGTGAACGAAAGGACAGACACCTCGGGGCCTGTGAGATACTCTTCTATAACGATAGTCGAGCTGCTCTCACCGAACTGCTTGTCGTCTATCATAGACTTGATAGCAGCAACAGCATCCTCTTCGTTCTCGGCAAGGATAACGCCCTTTCCGAGAGCAAGGCCGTCAGCCTTTATAACTGTGGGATACTTGTTCTGCTTCTTAACATATTCGATAGCCGACTCGCTGTCCTTGAAAACCTCATATCCGGCTGTCGGAATCTTATACTTTTTCATAAGCTCCTTCGAGAACACCTTTGAGCCTTCGATAATAGCGGCTGCCTTAGTGGGTCCGAAGGTCATAAAGCCTTCCGCTCTCATAGCGTCCACCATACCAAGTACAAGCGGGTCATCGGGAGCAACAGCGACCATGTCCACTTCAAGCTTTTTAGCAAGTGATACCATACCTTCGATATCGGTAGCTCCGACATCAAAACACTCGGCAAACTTAGCGATACCGCCGTTCCCGGGAGCGCAGTAAAGCTTGTCAACAAGAGGGGACTCGGCCAGCTTCATAATGATAGCGTGTTCACGTCCGCCGCCTCCGACTACGAGGATCTTCATAAAATCATTCCTTTCATCGGTTAAATACCTTCTTTGAATTTAAGAGTCGAGATTATTTTATCAGCACTTTCCTTTATCTCGTCGAAACTGTCACTGGCAGCATAATAAGTGACCATGTAAAGGTGGTTGTCTTTTATAGCCATTATCTGTGTTGTCGTTGTATCGACACCGTCCTGCGGCTCGTTAACAGTTATCATATACGCTTTTTCACCGGCAAGCGTCGTTTCCTCATCAGCAGTGAAATCGGCATTGTCAGATGAAGCATAAGGCTCTTTGATAGCAGCTGCATATTCGGAAACCTTAATGCCTTTCAGCTGGTCATCGGTCACCGAGATCATATTGAAGGTGCCCTTTGTTGAGTCATCCTTGTACATCAGCTGACAGTCAACATTCGGGTTCTCGAGGACCAGCCACTTCGACGTGTCGAAAGTGAAAGAATAAAGGCTGCAATCAAATTTATCGGTCTCAAACTGACCGTCAGCGGTGTGCTCGATACCGTTCGGGTTTCTCTCGACTTTATGAGCACCATCCATCTTGACAGTGTTCGAGTCCGTGGATGAAGCCGAAGAAGAGGAGCTGGAGTTCTTATCAGCGCAGCCTGCAAATGGCAGAGCCAACAGAACGCAGGCAGCGAGAGCCAGGATATTTTTCATCTACTTTTCTCCTTACTTGATCTTGAGCGAATCAAGCACAGCCTTGAACTCATCAGCGCAGTCGTCATAGTCGTCCTCTGCAGCAGTGAAAGTGCAGGCAACCATCTTGCCGTCACCGAAGAGATCATACTGCTCCTCGATGAAGCTTGTGCCGGTCCCAAGGTCTACCTTGAGCTTGAGGTAAACGCCGTTGTTGCTGCCGACCTTTACGGACTTGGAATCGACCAGCTCGAAGGAATCGCTTACAGAGCCCAGCAGATCGGTGAAATAGCTTAAAAACTCATCTGTCTCGATGTCAGGAGTTGCTCCGGGAACAGCAGTAGAAATGATGTTTATGTTTGTTGTTTCCTGATTCAGATGTGTGTAGCAGCACTTGATATTAGCAGAAGCGCCGCCGAGGTTCATACCAAGAGCTTCGCTTGCGAGCTCCTGTGCATCAACGCTGGACATATCGATATACTTCCATACATCGGGGTCAAAAGTAGCCTCAAAGTCTGAATCGGAGTAAACACCGTCAGTTCCTGCCGAAGGCTTTGTCTCTGCTGCTGAGCTGGTTGTCTCTTCAGCTGTGGTGGTTGTTGTCTCTTCAGCAGTTGTAGTAGTCTCTTCAGCTGTGGTAGTTGTGGTAGTGGTCTCCTCAGCCTCAGAAGAAGCCTCAGACTCAGCTGCGGAAGCAGAAGAAGCGGTCTTCTTGCTGCTGTCATCCTTACCATCGTTCTCCGAGCAGCCAGTAACAGCCAGTATACAGCTCAGTGCGAGCATTCCTGCAAGTAATTTCTTCATCATAATAAACTCTCCTTTAGTCTCTGCATATCAGTGGTGGAACAGTCTGATACCTGTGAACGCCATTGCCATGCCATACTTGTTGCAGGTCATGATAACGTGGTCGTCTCTGATGGATCCGCCGGGCTCAGCGATATATTTAACACCGCTCTTCTTAGCCCTCTCAATATTGTCGCCGAAGGGGAAGAACGCATCCGAACCAAGACAAACGTCGCTGTTCTTTGCAAGCCACTCCTTCTTTTCAGCGTCGGTAAGCACCTCGGGCTTTACCTTGAATATGTTCTGCCATGTGCCCTCGGCAAGAACATCGTCGTGCTCGTCAGAGATATAAACATCGATAGCATTATCTCTGTCGGGTCTTCTGATATTGTCAACGAACTGCAGCCCCAGTACCTTGGGGTGCTGTCTGAGCCACCAGATATCAGCCTTGTTTCCGGCAAGTCTTGTGCAGTGGATCCTTGACTGCTGACCTGCGCCGATGCCGATAGCCTGGCCGTCCTTGACATAGCAAACGCTGTTTGATTGTGTGTACTTGAGTGTGATAAGGGACAGGATGAGATCCTGCTTCTTATCCTCGGGGATATCCTTGTTATCAGTAACGATGTTAGATAGCATATCGTTGTCGATCTTCAGTTCATTTCTGCCCTGTTCAAAGGTAACTCCAAACACCTGCTTGCGCTCGATCTCGGTGGGAACATAGTTCTCATCTATCTTTATGATGTTATATGTGCCCTTTCTCTTTGACTTGAGTATCTCAAGAGCCTCGTCGGTATAGCCGGGAGCGATGATACCGTCGGAGACCTCTCTCTGGATCATCTTAGCGGTGGGAACATCGCAAACATCAGACAGAGCGATAAAGTCGCCGTAGGACGACATTCTGTCAGCACCTCTTGCTCTTGCATAAGCACAGGCAAGGGGAGAAAGTTCGCCGAGATCGTCAACAAAGTAGATCTTAGCCTCGGTCTCGCTTAGGGGTCTGCCAAGAGCAGCTCCCGCAGGAGAAACGTGCTTGAAGGAAGTTGCTGCGCACATACCTGTTGCAGCCTTGAGCTCTCTTACCAGCTGCCAGCCGTTGAACGCATCAAGAAGATTTATGTAGCCGGGCTTGCCGTTGAGTACCTCGATAGGCAGGTCATTGCCGTACTCCATAAAAACTCTCGACGGCTTCTGATTAGGATTGCAGCCGTATTTTAAAAGCATTTCATTAGCCATAGTCATTACCTCTTATACTTTCTGATATTTATTAACTACCTTAGTAACCGCCTTGCCGCTTTCGATATCGATGTATCTTACGAACAGCGACACCTTGTTGTCCTCGTTAAGAGCGTTCCACAGCCCCTCGGTGAACTCGTCGATGCTGTCAGGAACAGTTATCTTCTCGGGCTCGCCCTCAAAGCTGGGCAGGGGAGAACCGTCGCCCATATAGGTATGGATGAAGTGTCCGATACCGTTCAGGGGGTCAGTGTAGGAGTAGGTGAACCTCTCAACACAGTCGGGGTCGCCGTCAGCGGACTTGATGATGTTCATAGCATAGTTATACTTTCCGCCGTCAACGTGCATGATGCCTGAGATACGGGGAGTATAGTTAGGAGCGTCGTCCTCATAAACTCTTGTTCTCAGGGACTGCTCAAAGGTCTGCTGCTTGTCCATAAGCTCGTAGATAGTGTCGGTCTGGTCACCGTTAGTGACAATAGTCTTGTTTCCGAGAACTCTCACGGGTGAATAGATGATAAGGTGAGGATCGGAGAGCTTGCTTGGATCAGCAGCTTCTGTCTTTATGCCGTCCTCGGTCTCGGTGAACACTCTGTTCCTGGAGTTTACGCTTCTGCCCATGATGAAATAAGCAGTTACAGCGTTCTTTCCGTCAGGAGTCTTACCGATGATGATACCTCTTCCCGGGTATGCATTGGCTTTAAGCTGTTCGTAGATATCAAGAGTTTTCATTGCTTGACCTCCTATTTATAGTTTATTGTTTATTGCTTTCATATTTATCTGATCCCACTTTTCTCCGCCGAAATCAAAACAGGCCTTGTCCGTGTCTGTCTCGGTGAAGCCGGCCGCTTTATAGCAGCCGAGAGCGCTTTCGTTATTTGCAAATACGCCCAGGGTCACGATCTCGGCTCCGAAGATATCGAAGGCATATCTAAGCGCCTGTCTTATCATCTCCTTGCCGAAGCCTTTTCCCCGCATATCCGGAGAGATGATAATAAAGCCCATGTGTATGCTGTTGTTTTCGCAGTCGGCTTTTCTGAAAATGAAATGTCCGCAGACTCTGCCGCTCTTATCAAGTGCCGTCATGAACCAGGCGTTCTCGTCTTTGCAGAAAGCTTCAAATCTTTCGTCGAGCTGCTGTGCCGTGAGAGGGAAGCTGTACATCCCTGCACACCATTTCATAAAGCTTGTTTCATCATCAAGCCAGCCGCAGATGATCTTACTGTCCGATTTTTTGTACGGTCTTAGTCTGACCATATCAGTCAACATAAGCCTTGCCGTCCTTTATGGTTATCCTGCCCTCGCAGAAAAGAGATACGGCCTTCGGCAGAAGCTTCCACTCAACGTTCTCCATGATCTTTTTCTGGAGCGTCTCGGGAGTATCATCGTTTGCCACATCTACCGTTCCCTGAAGGATGATAGCGCCGGCATCCGCTTTCTCGTTTACAAAATGAATAGTCGCTCCCGAAACCTTAACGCCGTATTCCAGCGCTTTCTCGTGGACTCTCAGCCCATAGAAGCCCTCACCGCAGAAGCTGGGGATAAGAGCAGGGTGAACGTTTATTATCTTATAGTCATAGGCTTTAGTCACACACTCGTCGAGTATTATCATAAAGCCGGCCAGAACCACAAGGTCAGCCTTCTGCCTGTTCAGCTCTTCAAGTATCGCTTCGCTGTAGGTCTTGCTGTCGGAGTATTCTTTCCTCGGGATAACAACGCTTGTTATCCCGGCTTTTTTTGCTCTTTCAAGGGCATAAGCTCCTGGGTTCGAGGAGATAACGCAGCTTATCCTTCCGCCCTTTATCTCGCCTCTGTCCTGAGCGTCGATAAGCGCCTGAAGATTTGTTCCGCCGCCCGAAACGAGCACACAGATATTTTTCATCACAGACCTCCGTATCAGCCGATGATAACGCCTTCGTCGCTCTCAACGAGAGTTCCGAGAACATAAGCCTCTTCGCCGGCAGCCTTGACAGCAGCGATAGCCTTGTCAACGTCGGCAGGGTCAACGACAAAGGTCATTCCAACGCCCATATTAAAGGTGTTGAACATATCTCTCTCGGGGATATTTCCTGTCTTTGCGATAACATCAAAGATAGGCAGCACCTGAACGTCGCTTCTTGCGATCTTGGCGGAAAGCCCCTTGGGCAGCGCTCTTGGGATATTCTCATAGAAGCCGCCGCCTGTGATGTGGGAGATGGACTTAACTGTAACGCTGTCGATAAGCTGCATAACAGCCTTGACATAGATCCTTGTAGGAGTGAGCAGAGCCTCACCGAGGGTCATACCCAGCTCGTCATACTTGACAGCCGCAGACTTATCATCAAGTCCGAACACGCTCCTTACCAGTGAGAAGCCGTTTGAGTGGACACCGCTTGACTTGATGGCGATCATAACATCGCCTGCCTTCTGTGAGGTGGGGTCAAGTATCTTGTCCTTGTCAACAACACCTACAGAGAAGCCTGCAAGGTCATACTCGTCCTCGGGCATAAGACCCGGGTGCTCGGCTGTCTCTCCGCCGATAAGAGCACATCCCGACTGAACACAGCCCTCTGCAACGCCCGAAACTATCTGTGCGATCTTCTCGGGGAAGTTCTTTCCGCAGGCGATGTAGTCAAGGAAAAACTGGGGCTTTGCGCCGCAGCAGATAATGTCGTTTACACACATAGCAACACAGTCGATACCCACA
The DNA here is from genome assembly GCA_902800795.1 of uncultured Ruminococcus sp. GTDB lineage: Bacteria > Bacillota > Clostridia > Oscillospirales > Ruminococcaceae > Hominimerdicola. The sequence continues at coordinate 59,448 of CADCFQ010000010.1, forward strand.
GTGTCGTGCTTGTCCATGATAAATGCAAGCTTGATCTTTGTGCCGACACCGTCAGTTCCCGAAACGAGAACGGGCTTGCTGATACCTGTGAGGTCAAGCTCATAAAGACCGCCGAAGCCGCCTATGCTGCCGATAGCTCCGGCATTCATTGTTCTTGCAACGTGCTGCTTCATAAGCTCAACAGCCTTGTAGCCGGCGGTAACGTCTACGCCTGCCTTTTTATAGCTTTCAGAAAAGCTCTTGTTATTCATATAGATACAGATCCTTTCGCATTATTCTTTACCTGTCCAGCAGTACGAGCACAGCTTGCACTCGTCGATGCCGACAGCCTGTACTGTTCCGGGATATGACTGGAATTCGAGAGAGGTCAGCTTCAATCTTCTGCAGATCTCGTCTCTGAGTATCCTGCCTCTTTCTGTGTTAGAATCCGAATACTCGGCTATGTATTTTACGCCCTCTGCGCCTTCTTTTTCGTCAATGATCTGACGGGCGATGAGCTCAAGCTCCGAGGTGCTTCTCGAAAAATTGAGATACTTGCAGCCGTACATTATGGGAGGACAGGCAGAACGCATATGTACCTCTTTAGCGCCGTTGTCATAAAGGAATTCAACGGTCTCTCTCATCTGTGTTCCCCTTACGATACTGTCATCTACGAACAGCAGCTTCTTTCCCTCGATAAGGTCGTGAACAGGGATGAGCTTCATCTTAGCCACTCTGTTTCTCATAGACTGGTTAGTAGGCATAAAGCTTCTGGGCCAGGTAGGAGTATACTTGATGAACGGTCTTGCAAAGGGGATACCGCTCTTGTTGGCATATCCGATAGCGTGGGGAGTTCCGGAATCCGGCACGCCGCATACATAGTCGACATCAGGCAGGCGGCCGTTCTTCATATCGGTCTCGGCCATGATCTCGCCGTTGCGGGTACGCATCATCTCAACGTTCACGCCTTCATATCTTGCATTGGGATAGCCGTAATATGTCCACAGGAAGGTGCAGATCTTTGTCTGGTCAAAGCCCTCTGCCAGAGTGGTGCAGCCGTCCTTTGTAAGCTCTGTTATCTCGCCGGCCTTCAGCTCGTGATAGAACTCATAGCCAAGCTTCTGGAATGCGAATGACTCAAAAGAGAAGCAGTAGCCGTCGGATCTCTTACCGATGATTATCGGGAGCCTGCCGTTCTTGTCTCTTGCACAGATGATGGAATTCTCTCTCATGATAACGAGAGACATAGTTCCTTCGATCTTGTCCTGGGCATATCTGATGCCGTCAACGAAGTTGTCCTTCTGTGCTATGAGCGCACCGATAAGGCCTGCGGAGTTTATAGCACCGCTGCTCATGGTCTCGAAGTTGGAGCAGCCCTTTTCCAGCAACTCCTGTGACAGCTCCTTGGCGTTCCTGATGATGCCGATAGAGCAGATAGCATAAAGACCGAGCTTCGATCTTACCATGATAGGCTGCGGGTCTGTATCGCTGATACAGCCGATGCAGATGTTGCCCCGCATGGTCTGGATATCCTTGTCGAGCTTTGTCCTGAAAGGCGAGTTCTCGATGCTGTGGATATTTCTCTGATATCCGAGCTCCGGAGAATAAGAGGTCATGCCGCCTCTTCTTGTTCCCAGATGTGAATGATAGTCAGTCCCGAAGAAAACGTCCTGGATACAGTCGTTCGACGAGACTGCGCCGAAAAAACCGCCCATGTTTTATTCTCCCATTACTCTCTTTATCATTTCCTGATAAGCTTCTTCTACGCCGCCCATATCTCTTCTGAATCTGTCCTTGTCCAGCTTCTCGTGAGTTGTGGAATCCCAGAAGCGGCAGGTGTCAGGCGAGATCTCGTCTGCAAGCAGGATCTGGTCGTGGAAACGGCCGAACTCGATCTTGAAATCGATAAGATCGATGTTTATCTTCTTGAAGAAGTTTACCATAAAGTCATTTACTTTGAAAGCATACTCTGCGATCTTGTCAAGCTCTTCCCTGGTAGCGATGCCAAGAGCCAGAGCATAGTAGTCGTTGATGAAGGGATCGCCCAGGTCATCGTTCTTATAGCTGAACTCAAGGATAGGTGTGAGCAGCTTCTGTCCCTCGGGAACGCCCATTCTCTTCGAGAAGCTTCCTGCTGCAACGTTACGGATGATAACTTCCAGCTGAACTATCTCGACCTTCTTGACGATCGTCTCTCTGTCGGATATCTCCTCTACGAGATGTGTGGGAACGCCCTCTTTTTCGAGCATCTTGAACATATAGTTTGTCATCTTGTTGTTGATAACGCCCTTGCCGGAGATAGTGCCCTTCTTTTCGCCGTTGAATGCTGTTGCATCGTCCTTGTAGTCAACGATAACGAGATCGGGGTCGTTTGTTGCGAATACTTTCTTTGCCTTTCCTTCATAGAGCTGTTCGCCCTTGATTACATCTGCCATGTTTGTTTCCTCCTGATATGTAAATAATAAAATCGACTGTTTTATCAGAGCAGTTCTATCTGCTCCTGAAGTGCCTTGTCCTTGGCGATAACACCGTTGAGCATATCCTGCTTTGCTTTAAGAAGCTTAGTTGCAAGCACCTCGTCAGACAGAGCAAGTATCTGGATAGCCAGGATAGCAGCATTCTTAGCGCCGTCCACAGCCACTGTTGCAACAGGTATACCGCTCGGCATCATGACCGTTGCCAGCAGAGCGTCGAGCCCGTCGAGCTGTGCGCCCTTGCAGGGGATACCGATAACAGGCAGTGTAGTGTGCCCTGCGATAACTCCTGCCAGATGAGCTGCCATTCCCGCAGCACAGATGATGACACCGAAGCCGTTGTCCTTGGCTCCTGCCGCAAATTCAGCCGCCAGAGCAGGCGATCTGTGTGCCGACATAACATGACACTCAAACTCGACCCCATAAGCCTTCAGCTCCTCGAGAGCCTTTTTGACAACGGGAAAATCGCTGTCCGAGCCCATGATAACAGCAACCTTTTTCATTTTTTCAACCACCTTTCACATAACAAAAAAACTGCAACTATAGCGTTGCAGTCAGATTTTGTGCGCAATATTTGTGTATGAGTACAGAAAATCAAGACAGTATCTGTCTCTCTCACAGATCCTGCCAAAGGGAAAGATTATCGAGCAAATACAAGCTGTCAGAGACATAGTCATCGCTCCGTATCACAAAATTCTGTACGCACACGGCGAGGGTGATCCCTCATATGAATATTGTACAATATTTACCGTTAAAATTCAACACCTTTTACTATAAAATTTATATCAATTATAATTGAATTTATTGTTAAATTTAACAACTGATTTCAGTTGCGTGTCCTGTAGGGCGAACCACTCACGCTGCCGCCCCCCAGAAGGGAGTCCATAACGGCTGTCATATCACTTCTTTTCCTGGCGTTTTCGGCCTGTGAGATAAGGTCTCTGCGCTGCTCATGAGAGAGCCTTGCAAAACAGCTGTAAGCATAAGGGTCCTTTGCCATAGAAGCGGACAGAGCCGGCGGAAGTTCCAAAGCGGTGCCAAAACTTTGTCTTTTCAAAACATCACCTCCGCTCATATTATTGCCCGGGAAATGATAATAATTCGTTTGTCTTATCGTTTGACATATTCTCTGCTGCGTGATATAATGTTTTCGATACAGTAACAGGCGGTCATAAAACACGGCGCAAAAATGGAGAGATGATATGGACAGGCTTTCGGATATAGGCGTTATAAAGGATATCCTTTCACGTCACGGCTTTACTTTTTCAAAATCCCTCGGCCAGAATTTTCTGGTCAATCCTTCTGTGTGTCCGAGGATAGCAGAAATGGGCAACGCAGGAAAAGGCTTCGGCATAATAGAGATAGGCACCGGCATAGGTGTCCTCACAAACGAGCTTGCCAAGCGTGCCGACAAGGTGTGTGCTATCGAGATCGACAAAAGGCTCATGCCTGTTCTCGAGGAAACACTGGCTGAATATGACAATGTGAAGATAATAAACGAAGATGTCCTCAAAGTCGATCTGAAAAAGCTTATTGAAGACGAGTTTTCAGGCCTTGAGGTCGCTGTCTGTGCAAATCTTCCGTATTACATCACTTCTCCGATAATCATGGCTCTGCTGGAGCAGCGCCTTCCGATAAAGTCAGTTACCGTCATGGTCCAGAAGGAAGCGGCACAGCGCCTTTGCGCAAAGCTCGGGACAAGGGACGTGGGGGCTGTCACGGTGGCTGTGCGCTATTACTGCGAGCCGAAGGTGCTGTTCAATGTTTCAAGGGGCAGCTTTATGCCGGCGCCGAATGTTGACAGCTGCGTTATAAGGCTCGACATCAAGGAAACAACTCCAGAGGGAGTTACCGATGAAGCCTTTTTCTTCAAGACCGTAAGGGCGGCTTTTTCCCAGCGCAGAAAGACCCTGGTCAATTCCGTTTCTTCGGGGCTCGGGGTGGACAAGGCCGTTGTCATCAAAGCCTGCGAGCAGGCAGGGCTGCCGTCCACGATAAGACCCGAACAGCTCCTTATGGAGCAGTTCACTGCTTTCTCCGAGGAACTCAGAAAACTGATTTAACTGTACGTTTTTCCGTACTCAAATATTTTTGTCCGTTATTCATAAACCGACATTTTTTTCACTTCCCGGCTGTTAAAATATTAAGGCAGCTATGACAACGAAAGGATGATCGCAATGAATACGGACAGACAAGCTATAAGAATAAAACACGACAAGGCAGTATATTTTCGCAATTGCTGCCTTGTTTTTGCGGCTTCTTTTGCGGCCGCCTTCGGAAGGATGATAGGGTTTCCCTCATCGGTCAATGTGGCGCTTGCGTCAGTCAGTGAAAGCTTTGTTCTTTCCGCTTTCGCAGGCAGTGCGCTGTCCTATCTTATCAGCGGCAGCCTGACGGACGGTATAGTCCAGCTCTGCTCGATACTGGCGATAGCGGCGGTAAGGCTTATCTATCCCAAAGGCGAGCGGCGGGAGCCTTTCTTCGATGCGGCTGTTTCGGCAAGTGCTATGATGCTTTTCGGCTGCGTCATGTCGATAGCTCTCCCGTCAGATACCTATACAGCCTCGCTCAGAATGATAAACGCTCTGATGTGCGGCTGTATTGTTTTTGCGGCAAGTCTGGTAAGGCAGCGTGCTTTGCGTGCCGGAACACTTGATATCTCCGGTCTCAACGGTGTTCTTGTGTCGGCTTTATATATAGTTTTCATATCCTCTCTTGCCGGTGTGCCGACGCCGTATCTGAACCTCGGCAGGGTAGTAGGCACAGCCTGCCTTCACATCACTGTCAGGCGCTACCGCAATATCGGCGGAGCTGTTGCCGGCTCGCTTACTGCCTGCGGCGTTATGCTTGCCGTGCCGTCCCTTGCCCAGAACACGTTCCTGATAGCCTCTTCCGGTCTTATCTGCGGAGCCTTTATCAGGTTCGGTTCATTGCTGTCGGCTCTGGTTTTCCTGATAACCTCCCTCGTCAGCCTTGTTGCTATCGGTGTCAATGCCGATACCTTCACGATGTTTGCTGATCTTGTGGCAGGAACAGCACTGTTCCTTATCATCCCTCCGACGCTTATAAAGAACCTTCTTCGCCGTGTTGTCGGCATCGAGGGCGGAGCCAATCTTGCCGGCCAGGCCACATCGGCAAGGCTCTCCGTCGCATCAAAAACGCTGTCATCTATAAGGACCCAGCTTACCCTTGTGACAGATGCGCTAGACCGCAGGACAAGGGAAGACAAGCTCTCCGACAGGGTGAAGACCTGCGTCTGCACTGACTGTGAGATGCTGGAGCTCTGCGAGCGCCACAAGGATGTAAAAGCGTCGTTTATAAGACTTGACAAGATCGCAAACACCTACAACTCCGTAAGTATGCTGGATGTGACAAACGGTTTTCCCGGCTGTGTCAGGAGGTCCCTGATGCTTCGGGCCTTTAACGAGATCCATGCTCAGATGCTTGACGAGAGGGCAGACCAGCTAAGGGTAAGAGAGATGAGAAAGCTTATAGCAGGTCAGCTGTCCGCTATGGAGGGGATACTGTCCGATCTTTCTTTCCGGGTCTCTGATGTCAGGAGCATTGACTCCGGGCTGTCGGCGGCGGTGAGGGAGCATTTTGAAGCCCTGGGCTATCCTAATGTAAAGGCCTGCGTTTATGTTGACAACTGCTATATGCGCTGTGCTGATGTTTACCTTACGGCGAGATTCAAAGGGGAACTCGTCAGGCTGACAGCAGCCCTCTCGGATATCACCGAGTGCGACCTTGCTGTGCCGACAATAACCGAGTTTGACAGTGTTTACCGGATGAATTTCTGCGAGGAGCCGCAGTATGAGCTGGAGGTAAAAAGCTACTGTGCCTCCTCCGGCGAGGAATATTCGGGGGACACCTTCAGCGAGTTCTCTGACACGCCCTACAGAAAATATCTTGTCCTCTCCGATGGAATGGGCACCGGCAAAAGAGCAAGGCTCGATTCGATGTTCTCAGTAAGCCTTGTCACAAGGCTCCTCGGAGCAGGCCTTTCAATGGAGTCGGCTCACGGGCTTATAAACTCTCTACTTCGGGTCAAGGGCTGGGAGGAGTCCTTTGCTACCCTTGATGTAGTCAGGTTCGATTTGTCTGCCGCCAGCGCCAGGTTTTTAAAGGCAGGCGCTGCAAGGAGCCTTATCTGCCGTGACGGCTCTGTTATGGCTGTGGGCGGTCAGGCTTTTCCTCCGGGCATAATCGAGAACTGTCCGCCGGATGTGAGCGAGGTCAAGCTATTTGACGGCGATATCGTCATTGTTTTCTCTGACGGGATATCCGAAGCCAAGGCTTCAAAGACGGCAGCCGGGCTCCTCGCTCAGGGGGCGACACTTGAACAGCTGGTGACAGCCATAGGAAGGCAGTCTCCGGTCAGTGCTCCCGGTGGCAGAAAGGACGATATAACCGTGGCTGCCGCCAGGCTTTCAAGGCGAAAATAAGAGCATCACACATAAATAACTAAAAACTCTTGTACAATATATACAAGCTGAGAGGTTGAAATATGTGCGAATATGAGAATAACGACTAAAACTATTGCAAAATTATCAAAAAAAGTTTACAATATATGTGGGTCAGTGTGTACTGATCGCAAATAAACAAATAAGGAGGCTGACATATGACAGAGTTCGTACCCAAGGACTATGAACTGCCGCTTTACCTTTTCCATAACGGCACTAATTATGAGACTTATAGATTTCTTGGCTGCCATAAGGGGACCATGGACGCAACAGAAGGATATTATTTCAGAGTCTGGGCCGCTCATGCAAGAGGTGTTTCTCTGGTCGGTGATTTCAACGGCTGGGATGAAAATGCGAACAAGATGGAGCTGCTTGGCAATTCCGAGATATGGGAATGCTTTGTGCCCGGGCTGAAAACATTTGACACTTATAAGTTCTGTGTTTACGGCTGCGACGGCAAGACCCATTATAAATGTGACCCTTACGGAACACACATGGAGGTCGCACCCGATACAGGCTCGAAGGTGTTCGACATCGACGGCTATAAATGGGGCGACAGCAAGTGGATGAAGGGCAAGGAGAGAAAGGATATCTACAACTCTCCTATGAACATATATGAGGTCCATCTTAATTCCTGGAAGACCTGTACAGACGGCAAGTATTATTCCTATTCAAGATTTGCTGAGACTATCATCCCTTATCTCAAGGAAATGGGATATACTCATATAGAATTCATGCCGCTTGCAGAGTTCCCGTTCGACGGCTCCTGGGGTTATCAGGGCATAGGCTACTATGCGCCTTCCTCCAGATTCGGAACTCCTCATGAGTTCATGAAGATGATAGATATGTTCCATAAGGAGGATATCGCAGTTATCCTTGACTGGGTGCCTGCACATTTCCCGAGAGACGAGGCCGGACTTTTCGAGTTTGACGGCGGTCCTTCCTATGAGTATTCGGACAGGAAGAAGGCAGACCACCTTACCTGGGGAACAAGAGTGTTCGACTATGCTAAGGGAGAGGTCAAGTCCTTCCTTATCTCAAATGCTCTTTACTGGATCGAGAAATATCATATCGACGGACTCAGAGTCGATGCTGTGGCATCTATGCTCTATCTTGACTATGACAGGAGAGACGGCGAGTGGACCCCGAACAAATACGGCGGAAAGGAGAACCTTGAGGCTGTTGATTTCTTCAGAGCTCTTAATACCGCTGTCTTTGCGAGAAACCCCAACACCCTTATGATAGCAGAGGAATCCACCGCATGGCCGATGGTCACAAAGCCTGCGTCAGACGGCGGTCTTGGCTTCAACTTCAAGTGGAACATGGGCTGGATGAACGATATGCTCAAGTATATGGCGCTCGATCCTATAGACCGTGCTTTCCATCACGATATGCTGACGTTCTCCTTCTTCTATGCTTTCTCGGAGAATTTCATCCTTCCTATATCCCATGACGAGGTCGTTCACGGAAAGGCTTCGCTGGTAAACAAGATGTACGGCGGAGATGTGAACAACAAGTTTGCACAGTGCAAGCTGTTCATGGCTTATATGATGGCTCATCCCGGAAAGAAGCTTCTGTTTATGGGAGCTGATTTCGCACAGTTCAGAGAGTGGGATTATGAGAACGGCCTGGAGTGGTTCCTGGTGGATGAATATGAGAATCACAGGAACTATCTTGCGTTCTCGAAGAAGCTCAATCACTTCTATCTCGAGCATCCTCAGTTCTGGCAGAGAGACTTCTCCTGGGAAGGCTTCAGCTGGATCTCCAATGATGATTTCAAACAGTCGATAATCATCTTCCGCAGATTTGACGAGAAGGGCAATGAGGTCATCGTTGTCTGCAATTTCGTTCCTGTGGAGAGAAAGAATTACTGCTTTGGTGTTCCTTACAAGGGAACATATACCGAGGTGTTCAATTCCTCCTCTGCCGACGGCTCGCCTTATGCGAACAAGCCCGTCAAGTCCGAGGACGTGGGTATGCACGGATTTGAGCAGTCTGTCTGCATCGATATCCCTGCTTTCTCCTGTATGTACTTTACAGTGAAGAAAACTCCCGGACCGAAGAAAAAGGCAGAGAGCGGTGCGAAGGCTGCAAAGGCTTCCGGTGCCGCAAAGAAGACAAAGACAGCTAAAAAAGCTTCAGCCAAGAAGGCTGACAAATAATCTAAATGGTGGGTGAAAAACTATGTTCAACAAAAAAGAATGTGTCGCAATGCTTCTTGCAGGCGGACAGGGCAGCAGACTTTATGCCCTGACCCAGAAGGTCGCAAAGCCTGCGGTACCGTTCGGCGCAAAATACCGCATTATCGATTTTCCTCTTTCAAACTGTATCAATTCGGGCATAGATACGGTAGGCGTTCTTACTCAGTATCAGCCTCTTGTGCTCAATGAGTATATCGGAAACGGACAGCCCTGGGACCTTGACCGTATCCACGGCGGTGTCCATGTGCTCCCTCCTTATCAGACCGCTTCCGGCGCTGACTGGTATTCCGGAACCGCTAACGCTATCTATCAGAATATCAGCTTCATCGACAGGTACGATCCCGAGTATGTAGTCGTTCTTTCAGGTGACCACATCTATAAGATGGACTACAACAAGATGCTTGACTTCCATAAGGCTAAGCAGGCAGCTGCTACTATCGCAGTTCTTGATGTTCCCAAGGAAGAGGCATCCCGTTTCGGTATCATGATCACCGACGATCAGGACAATATCATAGACTTTGAAGAGAAGCCTAAGAACCCAAGGTCCACACTGGCTTCCATGGGTATCTACATATTCACATGGAGCAAGCTCAGAGCTTATCTCATCGCTAACGAAGAGGACAAGGAAGCTTCCAAGGACTTCGGAAAGAATATCATACCTGATATGAGAGAGGCCGGCGAGAAGCTGGTAGCTTACAGGTTCGACGGCTACTGGAAGGATGTAGGTACCATCGATTCTCTCTGGGAAGCAAATATGGACCTTATCAATCCTAATATCCCGATAGATCTCTATGATCCTTCATGGAAGATCTATTCGAGAAACCCTGTTCTTCCTCCTCAGAGCATAGGCCCCAACGCTCAGATACAGAACTCTATGGTAACTGAGGGCTGCGTTATAAACGGCTCGGTAGAGTTCTCCATGATCTCTGACGGCGTTGTCGTTGAAGAGGGCGCTGTTATCTACGATTCGATACTTATGCCCGGCGCCGTTATCAGGAAGGGCGCCAAGGTCGAGTATGCTATCGTCGGCGAGAACACTGTTATCGGTGAGAACGCTCAGATAGGCGCAAGACCCGAGACTATCGAGGACAAGGAACAGTGGGGCGTGGCTGTTGTAGGAAACAACCTCACAGTATCCGACGGCGCAAGTGTAGCTCCGAAGGCTATCATCTACGAGAATGTTTAAGAAAGGGGACCGAGTAATCATGGATGTAAATATGGGAAATGTACTGGGTCTTGTTTTCGCAAATATGCATGACACGACCCTCGGGGATATAACTAAAAACAGAACTATGGGTTCTGTTCTGTTCGGCGGAAGATACCGCCTTATAGACTTTCCGCTCTCCAATATGGTAAACAGCGGTATAAGCGAGATAGGCGTTATCACAAAGTCAAACTATCAGTCGCTGCTCGATCACCTGGGCTCCGCAAGAGAGTGGGATCTGGCAAGAAAGAAGGGCGGTCTGTTCATCCTTCCTCCCTTCGGAAATGTTGAGAGCACACTTTACAGAGGCAGGATCGAGGCTCTTTACGGCGCTATGAGTTTTATCAAGCATTCAAGAGCTAAGTATGTTATCCTTTCTGACTGCGATGTTGTTACGAATATCGACTATAAGCCTATACTTTCACAGCATATCGAGTCGGGCGCAGATATCACAGCTGTTGTGAACACAGGTGTCTACAGCTCCGAGGAGACCAAGACAGCTACTGTTCTTAATACCGATGCTGACGGAAGAGTTTCTTCTGTTCTTATCAGCCCGGATATCAGCGGCACCTGCAAGATGAGCCTTAATATGTTTGTGATGAATATGGATTTCCTGACCGAGACTATCAAGGACTCAATGGCAAGAGGTCTCGTAAGCTTTGAGAGAAATATCCTTCAGGAGAGATGCAAGGATATCAAGATCATGACCTATGAGTATGACAACTACTTCTCCAAGCTCAACAGCCCGTCAAGCTATTTTGCTGCTAATATGAAGCTGCTCGATCCCGAGAACGCACAGAAGCTGTTCGTTCCCAAGAGATCGATATATACAAAGGTCAGCGATAACGCTCCCGCAAAGTATGACCTTGACTGCACAGTCAAGAATTCTCTTGTGGCTGACGGCTGCATCATCGAGGGCGAGGTAGAGAACTGCGTGCTGTTCAGAGGCGTAAAGGTCGGCAAGGGCGCAAAGGTCAAGAACTGCATCCTGATGCAGGACACCGTTGTAGGCGACAACACCGAGCTCAACTATCTTATCACCGATAAGAACGTTAACATCTGTCAGAACCATATACTCACAAGCTCTCCCGAATATCCTATGTATGTAGGCAAGGGCGCTACGGTATAACGAACTGAAAAGATATCCTCTATCGGTCGTTAGGCCGGTAGGGGATTATTTCTAAAAAAGGGGGTCAGTGATCTATGAAAATACTATACACAGCAAGCGAAGCTCTGCCGTTCATCGCATCCGGCGGACTCGCAGACGTTGCAGGCTCACTGCCTGCGGCTCTCAACGAAGCAGGACACGACTGCCGTGTCGTTATCCCTTATTACAGTGCTATAAGACAGGAGCTCAAAGACAAGGTCAGCTATATGACGAATTTTACCGTCCCTGTTGCCTGGAGAAACCAGTACTGCGGCGTTTTCTCGGGAGTTATAAACGGAGTAACCTATTATCTTCTTGATAATGAGTACTACTTTATGAGAAACGGCCTTTACGGCTTCTATGACGATGCAGAGAGGTTTATCTTCTTCTCAAGAGCCGTTCTTGAACTGCTAAGATACATCGACTTCAAGCCTGACATTATTAACGCAAACGACTGGCAGACAGCTCTTGTGCCTGTTTACTATGATATCTTCTACCGCTATCAGCAGGGCTATGAGGATATCAAGACGGTGTTCACCATACACAATATCCAGTATCAGGGCAGATACGGGCTGGAGCTCATAAACGACATTATGGGCATACCTCTTTATCACACCGATCTTCTGACCTATGACGGCGATGTGAACTTTATGAAGGCCGCTATCGAAGTCAGTGACAAGGTCACAACAGTTTCGCCCAGCTATGCCTGGGAGATCCTTGATCCGTGGTATTCTCACGGCCTTGACAGAGAGCTCTGCACAAAGCAGCATAAGCTCTGCGGCATCTTAAACGGCATAGATATGAATATCTATGATCCCGAAAAGGATCCTGTCATCGCAAAGAATTACAGCTTAAATGACAAGCTCGGCAAATCCGTCTGTAAGAGAGACCTTCTCTGCAAGCTGGGTATGTCCGAGGGCAAGGAGCCTGTTATAGGAATAGTTACAAGGTTCGTATCCCATAAGGGACTTGACCTTATCAAGTACGTTTTCGAGGATATAATAAGGCTCGGCTACAAGTTTGCTATCCTCGGCTCAGGCGAGAAGATCTATGAGGACTTCTTCTCCGAGATGCACTACCGCTATCCCGACAGGGTGGGTCTGACCATTGGCTTCGTTCCCGAGCTTTCAAGACAGATCTATGCAGGAGCAGATATGTTCCTGATGCCTTCCCAGAGCGAGCCCTGCGGCCTGGCACAGATGATAGCCTGCCGCTACGGAACAGTTCCTATCGTCAGGGAGACCGGTGGTCTGCGTGACAGCATACACGATGCCGGAGACAGGGGCGGCAACGGCTTTACATTCAAGTCCTATAATGCCCACGATATGTTCGATGCCTGCGTAAGGGCAAGGGCTTATTATGACGACAGGATGAGATGGTCGAACCTTGTGAACACCTGCATGAAGCAGGATTTCAGCTGGACAAAGTCCGCAAAGGACTATATCGCTCTTTATGAGAGCCTCTGAAAAAAAACATAGTTTTTCAGGTATCCTTCTCCGCCGCAGGCGGGGAGGGATACTCCTTTTATACAGGTTATCAGCTATTTTGTATATTTGTCAGGGGCGTCTCAACAGATTATTAAGATTTTTTTTGAAAGAATTGGTGATAACGTCTTGCAATTTGTAAGAATTTGTGTTATTATAATCTTTGAAAGATTTTTCAACAGAGTTGAATTCAGATAGGAGTTTTTTGTATGCCAAAGAAACAGGACATCAACAAGATCATGATAATCGGTTCGGGCCCGATCATTATCGGTCAGGCTTGTGAATTTGATTATTCCGGAACTCAGGCTTGTAAGGCTCTCAGGAACCTTGGCTATGAGATAGTTCTCGTCAATTCCAATCCCGCTACTATTATGACGGACCCCGACGTTGCTGATATCACTTACATAGAGCCTCTCAATTTGGACAGGCTCACTCAGATCATTGAAAAAGAAAGACCGGACGCACTGCTCCCTAATCTGGGCGGTCAGTCAGGTCTTAATCTCTGTTCAGAGCTGGACAAGGCCGGCGTTCTGAAGAAATACGGCGTTCAGGTCATCGGCGTCCAGGTGGATGCTATCGAGCGTGGTGAGGACAGGATCGAGTTCAAGAACGCTATGAGCGCTCTCGGTATCGGTATGCCCAAGAGCCAGGTGGCTTACAGCGTTGAAGAGGCTGTAAAGATCGCCGAGGAGCTTAAATATCCTGTGGTACTCAGACCTGCCTACACAATGGGCGGCGCCGGCGGCGGAATGGTCTACAATGTAGACGAGCTGAAGGTCGTTTGCGAAAGAGGCCTTCAGGCAAGTCTGGTTGGCCAGGTGCTTGTCGAGGAGTGCATCTTCGGCTGGGAGGAGCTTGAGCTCGAGGTCGTAAGAGATGCCAAAAACAACAAGATAACAGTATGCTTTATCGAGAACATCGATCCTATCGGTGTACATACAGGTGACAGCTTCTGCTCGGCACCTATGCTGACTATCCCCGAGGACGTTCAGAAAGAGCTTCAGGAGATGTCATACAGGATAATCGAGTCCATCGAGGTCATCGGCGGCTGCAACTGCCAGTTCGCAAGAGACCCTGAGACAGGCAGGATAGTTGTTATCGAGATCAACCCCAGAACATCCCGTTCTTCTGCTCTTGCTTCAAAGGCAACAGGCTTCCCGATAGCGCTCGTTTCGGCAATGCTCGCTTGTGGTCTTACACTCGATGAGATCCCCTGCGGCAAGTACGGCACACTTGATAAGTATGTTCCCGACGGCGACTATGTTGTTATCAAGTTCGCAAGATGGGCATTTGAGAAATTCAAGGGTGCATCAGACCACCTGGGAACTCAGATGAGAGCCGTTGGTGAGGTAATGAGCATAGGCAAGACCTATAAGGAAGCTTTCCAGAAGGCTATCAGAAGCCTTGAGACCGGAAGATACGGCCTTGGCTTTGCAAAGAACTTCAATAAGATGACAAAGGATGAGCTGCTCGCAGAGCTTCGTTTCCCCACAAGCGAGAGACAGTTCGTTATTTATGAAGCACTCAGAAAGGGTGCAACTATCGACGAGATCTGGCAGCTGACCAAGATCAAGCACTGGTTCCTCGAGCAGATGAAGGAGCTTGTGGATGAGGAAGAGGCCCTTATCACCAAGAAGGGCAGCGTTCCCGATAAGGATACCCTCAAGCAGGCAAAGCTTGACGGCTTCTCTGACAGATACCTCAGCTCGCTGCTCGATGTGACCGAGGAGGAGATAAGAAATGCCCGCATAGGCTTCGGCATCAAGGAGGCCTGGGAGAGCATTCATGTCAGCGGGACCAAGGATGCTGCTTACTATTACTCCACTTATCACCTTGACGAGGACAAGAGCCCTGTAAATACAGACAGACCCAAGATAATGATCCTGGGCGGCGGTCCTAACAGGATCGGTCAGGGTATCGAGTTTGACTACTGCTGTGTTCACGCAGCTCTCGCACTCAAAAAGCTGGGCTTTGAGTCCATTATCGTAAACTGCAACCCCGAGACAGTTTCTACTGACTACGATACATCCGACAAGCTTTATTTCGAGCCCCTTACACTTGAGGACGTGCTCAGCATCCATGAGAAGGAAAAGCCTGTGGGCGTTATAGCACAGTTCGGCGGCCAGACACCGCTCAACCTTGCCAACGACCTTAAAAAGTACGGCGTGAATATCCTGGGAACAACTCCCGAGACTATCGACCTTGCCGAGGACAGAGACCACTTCCGTGCTATGATGGACAAGCTCGGCATACCTATGCCGGAGGCGGGGATGGCTGTAAATGTCGAAGAGGCTCTTGAGATCGCAAACAAGATAGGCTATCCCGTAATGGTAAGACCTTCCTATGTTCTTGGCGGACGTGGAATGGAGATAGTCCACGATGATGAGATGATGAGAGTTTATATGTCTGCCGCTGTTGGTGTTACACCTGACAGACCTATCCTTATTGACCGCTTCCTCAACCATGCGACCGAGTGTGAGGCTGATGCGATATCCGACGGCGAGCACTGCTTTGTTCCTGCTGTTATGGAGCATATCGAGCTTGCGGGTGTCCATTCGGGAGACTCTGCTTGTATCCTTCCTTCAAAGAACCTCTCGCCCGAGATCGTTGCAACTATCAAGGAGTACACCAAGAAGATAGCTGTAGAGATGAACGTAAAGGGCCTTATGAATATGCAGTATGCTATCGAGGGCGACACTGTCTATGTACTGGAGGCTAACCCCAGAGCATCGAGAACAGTTCCGCTGGTTTCCAAGGTATGCAGCATCAATATGGTGAAGATCGCTACCGAGATCATCACCTCCGAGCTTACAGGCAGACCTTCGCCTGTTCCTCAGCTCAAGGACAAGAAGATAGGCCACTACGGCGTCAAGGAAGCCGTGTTCCCATTCAATATGTTCCAGGAGGTAGACCCTGTTCTCGGACCTGAGATGAGATCCACCGGTGAGGTGCTTGGTATCTCGCCCAGCTTCGGTGAGGCTTACTATAAGGCTCAGGAAGCGACCAGAACGAGCCTTCCAAAGGAGGGAACTGTTCTTCTCAGCGTTTGTGACAGAGACAAGCCCGAGCTTGTTGAGATCGCAAAGGCCTTCAGTGACCTCGGCTTCAACATCCTTGCAACAGGCAAGAGCTACGAAATGATAACCGAGGCAGGTATCAAGGCAAAGAAGATCTTCAAGATCTATGAGGGCAGACCCAATATTGCCGATGAGATCGCAAACGGCGAGATCCAGCTTATCATCAATACGCCTGCAGGCAAGACAAGCGTTCACGATGACAGCTACATCAGAAAGGCTGCTATCAAGCACAGAGTGCCTTACATCACCACAATGGCTGCTGCAAAGGCAAGCGCCGAGGGTATCAAGGCTATCAAGCATGACCTGCATTTCGGAGTTAAGTCCCTCCAGGCTCATCACGCTGATATTACAGAAGAATAATCCAACAAGAGCTGCCGCTTTTACGGCGGCTCTTTTCGTATATAATACAAGTGCATTTTTGTATATAATGCCAAAAATCTTTCTTCTTTCTTGAACTGTGTAATGTTTCACTCTTCTCAAGCGATCATTATACAGGGAGGTGCAAAGCATATGCGAAACAACGATCCCAATGTTCAAGCGCTTGAACAGATAATCAGAAAATATAAGAACACAGTCTACGGCATAGCAGCGGCGATGCTGAGAAACAGGCACGAGGCCGATGATGTTTTCCAGGAAGTGTTTTTGCTGTATTATAAGAAAAACATCGGCTTTGACAGTGAGAACGCAAGGCGCTCATGGCTTATCAGGACAACTGTGAACAAGTGCCGCCAGGCAAACAACAGCGTCTGGAACACAAGGGTGGAGAAGACCGATGAGATAGAGATAGCAGAAGAGTTCGGCTTTTCGGGTGAGGAGAGCCGGGTGTTCTCAGCGGTCAGAGAACTTGATGACAAGTACAGGCTCGTTGTTATCCTGCATTATTTCCAGGGGCTTGCCATAGCGGAGATATCCGAGCTTCTCGGCGAGAGACCAAACACTGTGAGCGTAAGACTGAACCGAGCAAGAAAGCTCCTTAAAGAAAGATTGGAGGAAGACGATGAAAACGGATATTTTTGATAGTATCAGCCAAAAGCTTGCTCCTGAGCAAAGCGTTATCGACGAGCTTCTTGAAAAGGCTGAGAAAAAGCAGTTTCCGGTCGAGCCGGTCATAGAGATTAATGACCGGGCTGACTCTGAAATCAGGCTGTCTTTTGATGAAGCCGCAGATACAGAGCCGGAAGAGACCCCGGCTGAGAAGCCAAGGATAAAGAGCCGTGCAGGCGTCTTTGTGGCAATAGCTGCTGCGGCGGCACTGGTCTTAGGGATAGGCTCATATCTGCTTTTAAAGGGCGGCCTGAATGTCGATACTGCCGCTTCCGAAACACAGCATCAGGGACAGCATATTGAAGCTCTCAAAAAAGCAAACACGAACGCTAAACTCGTATTTGCGACTGTGAACAGCAGCTGTGCGGACCTGATAGCTGACGGCAGAAAAAACGAGATAGAGCAGTACAAAAATTCGGACAATTACGGCAAGGTGCTCCGCATAACCGACCTTAAAGACGCAAGCGTTGACAACTGGATAGATTACAGCCTGTATCACGCCTTTGAAGACAGCGACATGATGGATGGATATATCTATTTCGAGCTTGGCGAGAATTATGAGATCACCTTTGCCCAGTGGGCAGAGACCGACGGCGAGGGCATTGTAGGACAGTATCCCGACCCTGAGACCGACCCTGACAAAAAGCACAGGATAGGTCAGCGCATAGGTGGCTCTTATGATCAGAGCAATAGTCAGACAGATGACAGCGTAACGATAGACGGCCTTAATGTGAAGATCAGATACGGCACCCTTACGCCCTTTGGTCTGACGCTAGAGTTCAGAAGACAGACTGATCTTGATGATGGCGTATATCAGGAGATACTGCCTGAATACGGGCTTTACGGTATGGACGGCGATCTTCCTGTCGAGCTGGATTTTGTCAGCGATGCCAGGGGCTATGAGAACAGGCCGGGAAGGCTTGAAAAAGCAGGCGATGAGCTGTCTTTTGCCTATAACTGGAAAGAGCTCTACGGCGAGCTGAGACCCGGAAGTTACCGCATCACCGTAAATGTCAATACACTTGGCGAAGGGATAGACAAAACCTACGGCTATAATATAGACTTTACTATAAGTGAGCCTGATGAGCGTCTTTCGGAAGAGTTTGACGATCTTGCCCTTTCTGTTACTAGTGTTATGCAGGACTCCGAAAAGACCGAATTGGGTCTTAGGCTTGTCAACACCAGCGATGACACGGACGTTGATGTTGTTTGGACGGGAACATGGAATATTTTTGAAGGTTCACGCCACCAGCTTTTGGAGTATAAAAACGGCATTTATAAGGAAATACCTTGGACCAACTCAAAGTCGGGACCTACCGTCGAGTCCGGGAGCGAGCTTAAAGCAGGCGAGAGCATAGACCTGACCCTTGATCTCACCGAAGCCTACGGAGACTTATCTGCCGGCCAATACAAGATAGAATTCATTTTTGATCTTTACAGTCCTGACCATAATATCAATTATACAGCTCCTGCCATTAGTTGTGAATTCAGCATTCCGGACACACTGGCAGAGGTCCCCGATGTCACGGGAATTGATGTTATTGAAGCAAAGCAAATGATATCCGATGCCGGGTTCAGACCCGTTATCAGAAATGTGTGGTCGGATGATATCGGTATCGACAGGGTCGTAAAAACATCACCTTCGTCGGGAGAAAAAACTTTTACAGACAGCGAGGTGCAGATCTATGTCAGCGCCGGTCCTGTCGGAACTTCACCGAGCACTGATCCTCTTCCCGAAAACCTGGGACTTTACGGCGAAGTAAGCAATGTAACGAACACAGGCTGTACCCTGACAATAAAGAGCGACGGTACGTTAAGGGATCGTGATGTGGTGACAGGAACGGCTTACCTTATAGGAACTGTTGATGAAAACGGAGAATTCAAAGAGCTGCCGTTTATTGCCGATAATATAACATGGAACGCTATCGCTCAGGCCGTGGATACCTCAGAGGGCGGCACAACAATTTTTGATATCAACTGGGAATGGTGCTTCGGCGTTTTGCCGTCGGGAAGCTACGCTGTTTCAAAAGGCTTTTTTATAAATGAGAAGTATGAAGGAGAAAACGAGCAGATAGAGACCAGAGTGATAACTGAATTTGAGATACCCTAGAACAAAAGTGACCCATATACCCCATGAGCGGCGGACCCGGCAAAAGACCGGGTCCGTTACTTTTTCTCTTTACAACTTGCTTTGTATGTGATATAATTATATCCTGATATTCTTAGTGAGGTGTAAAAATGAGCAAGTATAAATACTTTATCTTTGATTTTGACCTGACCCTTGCCGACTCTTCCGAGGCCATACTTATGTGCTTTAAACACACCCTCGAGCAGTTCGGCTATCCGCCGAAGGATGACCGCACGATCTTTAATACTATCGGCCTTACCCTTGTGGACGGATTTGATGTCCTTACCGACACTCCTAACAACCCTCAGCGTGAGGAGATGCGAAAATGTTACGTTAAGAAAGCCGATGAGGTCATGGTGAAGCATACATATTTCTATGACGACGCTATCGCAGTTTTACAGGTGCTAAAACACGCTGACCGCAAGGTGGGGATAGTTTCCACAAAGTTTCGTTACCGCATAGAGCAGACCTTTGAAGCAAAGGCCGGCTCCATGCCTGTGGATATCATAGTCGGCGGCGAGGATGTGACCGAAGCCAAGCCCGACCCCCAGGGACTTGACCTTATAATCGAGAAGTTCGGCGCAGATAAGGCTGATGTCCTATACATCGGCGACAGCTATATAGATGCCGAGACAGCAAAGCGTGCAGGCGTTGATTTTGCCGGTGTTACCACCGGTTCCACCACGAAAGAAGACTTTGAGAGATACCCCCATATCTATATCGGAGAGAGCCTTCTGGATATTTTTCAGAGCATATAAATATAGTGTAAATATAGTATTAAATAACCGTGAAAAACACTTGCTATTATCTTTAAAAAGTGATATAATAAAATGATTGAAGATGCTGCCGTTCTTAGTGCGTTTTCGGCGCATCTTAGCGTTTTGGAAGCTTAAATTTGTTCCCGATAGGAGAATTATTATGATAAAGAGCATGACAGGTTTCGGCAGAGAGCATATAGTTAACGAAAAGAGAGAGATCATCGTCGAGATAAGGTCGGTGAACCACCGCTATTATGAGTTTACCTCACGCACACCCAGGGCTTACGGTTATCTTGATGAGAAGCTGAAGGGCTTTCTCAAAAGCGGTATCTCGAGAGGCAAGGTGGAAGCGAGCGTTTCTATCTATAACCTTGAGGGAACTGATGCTGAGATCGAGCTCAATCTGCCTGTTGCAAAGGGCTATGTCAACGCTCTGAGAAGTGCAGCGGATGAGCTTTCGATGACAGATGACCTGGCACTTTCCAGTGTCGCAAGGCTTCCTGATGTTTTTACAGTAGTCAAGAAGACCGAGGACGAGGAGGTCATCTGGAACGAGGTCAAGGCTGTTGCCCAGACCGCTCTTGACCGCTTTGTCGAGATGAGAAGCGTTGAGGGTGTCAAGATGTATGAGGATATCAGCTCCCGCCTTGACACTATCGAGAAGGCTGTATCTTTTATCGAGCAGGAAGCTCCCAAGTCTGTTCAGGCTTATCACGACAGGCTTTACAACAAGATAAAAGAGAGCCTTGAAGCTCTTGGCAGAAATGATGTTGACGAGCAGAGGATAGTTACGGAGGTAGCTGTCTTTTCCGATAAGGTGGCTGTGGATGAGGAGACCGTAAGGCTCAGGAGCCACATAGCACAGTTCAGAGAGCTAATAAAGAGCGAAGAGCCTGTGGGAAGAAAGCTGGACTTTCTTATCCAGGAGATGAACCGTGAGATCAACACCACCGGTTCCAAGTGCAATGATATCGAGATCACAAGGACAGTGGTGGAAGTCAAGGCAGAGATCGAGAAGATCAGAGAGCAGATCCAGAACATAGAGTAACGGAGTTTTTATGAAGCTTATAAATATAGGGTTCGGAAACCTGGTGTCCTCACTTAAAGTCGTGGCTGTGGTATCCCCGGAGTCGGCGCCTATCAAGAGGATGATCCAGGAAGCCAGAGAAAAGGGTATGCTGATAGATGCTACCTACGGCAGAAAGACAAGAACTGTCATCGTTACCGACAGTGACCATATAATTCTTTGCGCTGTCACTCCCGAAACCATCGGAAGCAGAGCAGACAGCACCGAGGAGGATGAAGATGAGTAAGGGAAGACTGTTTATCGTATCCGCACCGTCAGGCTGCGGAAAGGGCACTATCCTTGCAGAGGTGTTCAAGGACAGAAAGGTCTACTACTCTGTGTCCTGCACCACCAGAGGCCCCAGGGAGGGCGAAAAGGAAGGCGTCAATTATCACTACATTACAGAAAAGCAGTTTTCGCAGATGATAGAAGAAAACGGTTTTCTGGAATATGCGCAGTTTTCGGGAAATTATTACGGTACCCCCAAAAAGGCTGTTATGGAAAAGCTGGAGCAGGGGATAGATACTGTCCTTGAGATCGAGACCAATGGCGCTTTTCAGGTAAAGGAGAAGATACCCGAGGCAGTGATGATCTTTATCCTTCCGCCAAGCATAAGCGAGCTTGAAAGAAGGCTTCGCAAGCGGGGAACTGAGGATGAAGCGACCATTGCCAAGAGAGTCTCAGAGGCTGAGGGAGAGATAAAAAGATCCTTTGAGTATGACTATGTTATAATGAATGATGATCTTGACCCGGCGATAGCCGATTTCAAGGAGATCATAGATAATTACGCTGATCCTGATGCAAGAGCACAGGGTTTTAAGACAAAGAACGAACAAGTCAAGAAAATGATAGAAGAGGTGCTTGAAAAATGATGTTAAGACCGTCGGTATCCGAGATACTGTCAAACAATGAGAGCTATTACTCGCTGGTAATAGCAGTAGCAAAGAGAGCAAGAGAGATCACCCAGGACGCTCTTGATGAGAAGAAGATACTTGATGTAAAGCCTGTTCAGTCTGCTGTAGAGCAGCTTGCAAACAGGGATTACAGGATAATCGAGGACCCTGCACTCAAGGGCTGATAAAGCAAAAAAAGGAGCTTGTCAAAAATGCGTGGTGTTTTTACAGTCGCTAAGGTCGCAGTCAGTGCGGCTTCATACAGCTTTGACAAGCTTTACAGCTACCATGTCCCCAGGGAAATGGAGGACCTTGTCTGTATAGGCGCAAGGGTCCTTGTGCCCTTCGGAAGAGGCAACCGCAAGGTGATAGGCTTTGTCACATCCCTTTATGAGGAGTCCGTTTATAATGAGGCGGTCAAGCCGATAATATCTGTGGTGGATGAACAGAGTCTTGTTACAGACGAGATGATGCGAGTTATCCTGTGGCTCAAGGAGCGCACCTTCTGCACTTACTTTGAAGCTTACAGGGCTGCTGTGCCAAATGGGTTCTCTTTCAGCGTGTCCAGCCATTATGAGCTTGTGAACACCTATATCGACGAGGCTTCCCTTAACGATGACGAAAAGGAAGTCATCCGGTTCATGATGACGACAAAGTCTCAGCGTGATGTGGATTCAAAGCTCAGCGACCGCTCCGACAGAAAGATAAGAAAAGCTGTCGAGAGCCTTATAGATAAGGGCTATCTTGAATGTGATGACCTTTTCAAGCGCAGGGTCGGTGACGAGACCGTTAAGATGATAAATCTTACGGACGCCTACCTTGGCGGCGAGCTCGGCGTCACGCTTACGCCGAAGCAGAAGCTTGCAGCTGACCTCCTGGAGGAATGCGGCTGCGCATCCGTTAAAGAGATTTGCTATATGACAGGCTGCACTTCCAGCATCATAAAAGCTCTTATCGAAAAGAAAGCAGCTTTCAGCTTTGACTATGAGGTCATGCGTGGTGCCATCGGCGAGATAACCGAAAGGGAAGACCCTGACAGCATCATCCTCAGCGACGAGCAGCAGAAAGCCTTTGACGGGATAAGCGCCCTTATGGATGCGGATAAACCTTCGGGAGCGCTCCTTTACGGCGTTACCGGAAGCGGAAAGACAAGCGTGTTCATAAAGCTTATAGACCGTGCATTGAAGCAGGGCAGAACAGCCATGCTCCTGGTGCCGGAGATATCCCTTACACCGCAGATGCTAAAAAAGTTCAAGACACTTTTCGGCGACAAGATAGCGGTGCTCCATTCGTCCCTTTCAATGGGTCAGCGGGTGGACGAGTTCAAGCGTATCAAAAACGGCGATGCAAGGATAGTTATAGGCACAAGAAGCGCTGTGTTTGCGCCCCTTGGGGATATAGGGATAATCATCATGGACGAAGAGGGCGAGCCCTCATATAAGTCCTCATCATCCCCCAGGTATCATGCCAGGGACGTTGCGGTGCAAAGGTGCGGCTATAATAATGCTGTGCTTCTGCTGGCATCGGCTACGCCGTCACTCGAGACCTTCAATGATGCTGTTAAAGGCAGGTTCAGCCTGTTTGAATTAAGACACAGATACTCGGGCGCACAGCTGCCCGAGGTAAGCATAATAGATATGCAGAAAGAAGCTGCTGAAGGAAACAGCGGCCTTTTCAGCAGAGAACTGAGAGACGGCATACAGTCGGCGCTTTCGAGAAACGAGCAGGCCATACTGCTCCTTAATCGCAGAGGCCACAGCACCCATGCTTCGTGTATGGACTGCCGCAAGCCCATATCCTGTCCGAACTGTGAGCTGCCTCTTACTTACCATAAAAAGAATGACCGCTTTATGTGTCATTACTGCGGCTACACAATGGACAATCTTCGTGTCTGTCCCGAGTGCGGCTCCGACAAGATAAGGTTCGGCGGTGTGGGGACGCAGAAGGTGGAGGATGAGCTGCTAAAGCTTTTCCCGGGTGCCAGGCTCCTCCGAATGGATGCTGATACAGCTTCCTCGAAGTATTCCTATGAGAAGAACTTCAAGGCCTTTGAGGACCACAAGTTCGATATACTCTTAGGCACCCAGATGATAGCAAAGGGCCTCAATTTCCCTGATGTAACTGTTGTTGGCGTCGTGTCGCTGGACAAGGCGCTCTTCACCGGAGATTACAGGAGCTATGAGCGTTCGTTCTCGCTTCTTACTCAGGTGGCCGGCCGCTGCGGAAGAGGGATAAAGCCCGGCAAAGCATATATCCAGACCTTTGTGCCTGACCACTATGTTATAAATTTTGCGGCGGCACAGGACTATGACGGTTTTTTCCGTGAGGAAGCGGCGCTGAGAAAGACCCTTATCTATCCGCCGTTTTGCGATATCTGTGTGTTCGGCTTCTCCTCGACTATGGAGAGCAAGACGCTTGAAGCCGCAAACTGGGCGTCAATGAAGATAGCACAGTTCATTAAAGAAAACAAGGTGGATTTTCCGCTCAGAGCTTTGGGACCTGCTCCATGTACTCTCGAGGTTATCAACGGAAGATACAGATACAGACTTATATTAAAAGCAAAGAACACCAGGATGTTCAGACAGATGATCAGCCGGGTGCTTATCGACTTTGGCAATAACAGTCAGTTCAAAGCGGTAAGAGTGTTTGCGGACATAAACGGAGACATTGGTCTCTGATCGAAAGGAAAGTATATCAATGGCAATCAGAAAGATCCTTAACAAGAGTGATGAGATACTCCACAAAAAATGCAAGCCTGTTACCGAGTTTGATGACAAGCTGGCAAAGCTTTTAGACGATATGATCGAGACCCTCAGGCAGGCTGAAGGCGTTGGCCTTGCAGGCCCCCAGGTGGCAAAGCTCAGAAGAGTGGTCGTTATCATCCTTGAAGACCAGGTCTATGAGCTTATAAACCCCGAAATAATCGAAAAGTCAGAGGAAGAGCAGAGAGTTTTAGAGGGCTGTCTGTCCTGCCCCGGCGAGTGGGGCTATGTTACCAGACCTATGGCTGTAAGGTTCAAGGCGCAGAACAGAAAAGGCGAGTGGTACGAGATGTATGTGACTGACCTTTTTGCGCAGTGTGTCTGCCACGAGCTTGATCATCTTGACGGTCATATCTTTACCGAGATAGTTGAAGAATTTGTTGATATCGAGGAAAACAAATGAGAATAGTTTTTATGGGAACTCCTGATTTTGCTGTTCCCACACTTAAAGCGCTTTATGAGAGCGGCCACAAGATAGAGGCTGTGTTCACCCAGCCCGATAAGCCCAAGGGCAGAGGCTACAAGCTTTTGCCGCCCCCTGTAAAGGAGCTGGCGCTGGAGCACGAAACTCCCGTTTATCAGCCCCAGAGCCTTAAAAAGGATGCGGATGAGTTTATCAGTGTGCTTGAAGACATCGCTCCGGATTGTATAGTTGTTGCAGCTTACGGAAAGATCCTTCCGAAGAGCGTGCTGGAGCTGCCGAAGTACGGCTGTATCAATGTTCACGGCTCGCTTCTTCCGAAGTACAGAGGTGCGGCTCCTATCCAGCAGAGCGTTCTTGACGGCGAGGCAGAGACCGGCATAACCACTATGCTTATGGGCGAGGGCCTTGACACAGGAGATATCCTTTTGCAGAGAGCGACACCTATCGGCGAGAATGAGACCGCAGCAGAGCTTTTTGACAGGCTGGCCGATATAGGCGCACAGCTTCTTCTGGAGACCCTTGAAAAGCTTGAAGAGGGATGTATAACTCCGATAAAGCAGGACGACTCCCTTGCTACCTATGCCGGTATGCTGGATAAGAGTATGTGTGTGATAGATTTCTCAAAGCCCGTCTTTGAGGTCCATAAGAAGATCTGCGGCCTTTCCGATTGGCCCTGTGCGGTGACGGCCATTGGCGGCAAGCGTTTGAAAGTCTACCGCTCCGAGATCATTCGTGATATGAAGCCGAACGGCGAGCCGGGAGAGGTCCTTGATGACAAGCTGTCCGTTGCCTGCGGCGACGGTGTTGTAAGGCTTGTTGAGGTCCAGGCCGAAGGTTCAAAGAGAATGAAGTCAGAGGACTATCTAAGAGGCAAGCCTGTGGCAAAGGGCACAAAGCTGGGATAAGCCATGGGAAACACCAGAAAATTTGTTTTAAAGCTGCTTCTAAGGCTTGAACAGGACGGTTCATATTCAAACATCCTGCTTGACAAAAAGCTTGCAGCCAGTGATCTTTCGGAACAGGATAAGCGCTTTGCTTCGGCTCTGTTCTACGGCGTAATCGAGCGCAAGCTCACCCTTGATGCCGTGATAGATCACTACTGCACCAACAAAAGCCAGAAGCTCGGCGATGAAGTGAGAAATATTCTCAGGCTCGGTGTCTATCAGCTCAAATTCATGGACTCAGTCCCTGACAGCGCCGCTGTCGATGAGTCTGTGAAGCTTGCAAAAAAAGTAAGAAATCCTGCATCTGCGGGTTTTGTAAATGCGGTGCTTCGCAATTTCATCAGAGATGAAAAAGCCCTGCCCACGGTAAAGGGCAGGATAAAACAGCTCTCTCTTGAATACTCCTGCCCCGAGTGGCTTGTCCTCAAGTGGACAGAGGATTACGGCGACAGCGCCTGCGAGAGGATCCTTGCCTGTGCTATCGGCAAGGCTCCGGAATATGTTAGGCTCAACACCGTGAAGCTTTCGGAGGATGAGATAATAAGCTCCCTTGAAGAGCAGGGCGTAAGTGTGACAAAAACTGCGGTGGCCGGCTGTGTCAAGCTCAGCTTCGGCGGCTCTGTCGAGGAGCTGAAAGCTTTTAAAGATGGCCTTTTCCACGTTCAGGACCTTTCGTGTCAGCTTTGCTGTAAAGCTCTTGACCCTCAGAGAGGCGACACTGTCCTTGACCTGTGTGCGGCTCCGGGCGGAAAGACCTTCACCATAGCCGAGCTTATGTCGGATGAAGGAGAAGTATTTGCCTTCGATCTTCACGATAACCGTGTGAGACTCATAAAAGAGGGCGCTGACAGACTTGGGCTTTCCTGCGTAAAGGCAAAGTCCAACAATGCAAAGGTCTTTGATCCCGAGATGCCAAAGGCGGACAGGATACTCTGTGATGTTCCTTGCTCCGGTCTCGGCGTTATCAGGCGCAAGCCCGAGATAAAGTATAAGCCTGCCGATGAGCTTGAAAGGCTGCCTGAGATACAGCTCGACATCCTGAAAACATCTTCACAGTATCTGAAACCCGGCGGAGTTCTCGTCTATTCGACCTGCTCCTTGTCGGTGGCAGAAAATGAGGATGTTATTGAGAAGTTCCTTGAAGACAATAAAGACTTTGCACCCGAGCCTCTTGGAAAAGCCTTCGGCGCCAGGAGCGAAGATACACATATAACGGTGCTGCCCGATGACTATGACTCTGACGGCTTCTTTATAGCTAAATTTCGCAGATTGAGGTGATAGCTTGATAACTCTTGATGAAAGCGGAAAAATCGATATTCTTGACCTTGGATTTGAGGAGCTGGAGGAGCAGATAAAAGCTATCGGCGAGCCACGTTTCAGGGCGTCTCAGATATTTGACTGGCTCCATGTGAAAAAAGTCAAAGAATTCGCTCAGATGACCAATATTTCTGCACAATTGAGAGATAAGCTCGAAAAAAAGTTTTGTATAAAATCACTATTTATCGTAAAAAGACTTGAATCGAGTACCGATAATACTGTAAAATATCTATATGAGCTTGAAGACGGCAACCATATCGAGACCGTTCTTATGGAATATAATTACGGAAAGACTATATGTGTGTCATCCCAGGTCGGCTGCAAGATGGGCTGCAGGTTCTGCGCTTCTACCCTTGCAGGCTTTAAGAGGGACCTTACCTCCTCCGAGATACTGTCTCAGGTATATGAGACAGAGCGTGATATGGGGGGCAATGTTTCTGGCATCGTGCTTATGGGCATAGGCGAACCTCTTGATAACTATGACAATGTTGTCAATTTCTTAAAGCAGGTGTCGGCACCGAAGGGAAGAAACCTTTCTCTTCGTCATGTGTCCCTTTCCACCTGCGGCATAGTTCCCAGGATATATGAGCTTTCAAAGCTCGATCTTGGGCTTACGCTGTCAATATCTCTCCACTGTCCGAATGATAAGGGCAGAAGTGAGATAATGCCGGTCAACAATAAATATAATATATCAGAGCTTATGGCTGCCTGCAAGGATTATTTCAAGAAAACAGGCAGGCGAATATCCTTTGAGTATGCTCTGATAAACGGGGTGAATGATACTCCTGCTCACGCAGATGAGCTGGCAGCGCTGCTAAAAGGCTTTATCTGCCATGTGAATATCATCCCTGTCAATAAGATACAGGAAAGAAACTACAGCTCGGACAGAGCTGCTGCCAAGAGGTTTGCTCATCTTCTGGGCACCCTTGGGATAAACGCTACCGTAAGGCGCACACTTGGCGCCGATATAGACGCTGCCTGCGGTCAGCTGAGGCGAGAATATGAAATTTAAGAGAAAGGGCGGTGAGCCGTTTGTTCGTTGCATCCAACACTGACCGTGGACAGGTCAGGGAAGAGAACCAGGATAAGGTGCAGACCAGATTTCTGGGCGAGAATATAGCTGTTGCTGTTGTCTGCGACGGAATGGGCGGTGCAGCCTCGGGAGCGGTGGCAAGCCAGCTTGCTGTTGAAACAGTAGTGAACAGGATAGCCGAGAACTTCCGTCCCGAAATGAAGCCCAATTCGATAAGGAATATGATGCTTACGGCGGTTCACGCAGCCAACACCGTTGTTTATGAGAAGAGCCGTGAGGATATAGACAAGAACGGTATGGGAACGACCTGTGTTGCGGCACTTGTTGTGAACAAGACCGTTTATGTGGTGAGTGTAGGAGACAGCAGGGCTTATATGCTGACAAAGGACGGCATAACTCAGATAACAACAGATCACACCTATGTCGAGATGTTAAGGCAGGCTGGTGAGATCTCTGATGAGGAAGCCAAGAACCACCATATGAAAAACGTTATAACAAAGGCTGTGGGCGTTGAGCCCGATGTCGAGGTCGATTATTTCGAGCTTGAAGAGTGGGACAATTTCTCTGTTGTGCTTTGTTCTGACGGCCTGTCAAATTACTGCACCGAGCAGTTCATTTATGATACTGTTTTCGGAAAGAACCTTGACCAGGCGATAATAGATCTGATAAATTATGCAAATGACAGCGGCGGAAGGGATAATATCACCGCAGCTATCATAGCTAATTGATAAATGAAATTTAAATAGAGACTAAATAATTGGGAGTTGAAACGAATGGATTCTAATATCGGCAAGAAGTTAGACGGCAGATATGAGATAACCGAGCTTATCGGCGTCGGCGGCATGGCTGACGTTTATAAGGCTATCGACGTTATGGAAAATCGTACTGTCGCAGTAAAGATCCTGAAATCAGAGTTTTCCGAGAACGAGGAGTTCCTCAGAAGATTCAGAAACGAGAGCAAGGCTATAGCGGTACTTTCCCATCCGAACATCGTAAAGATCTATGATGTAGGTTTCTCGGATGAGATACAGTTTATAGTAATGGAGTATATTGACGGTATCACCCTCAAGGAGTTCATCGAGCAGCAGGGAGTCCTCAGATGGAAGGACGCACTGCATTTCGTGACACAGATACTCAGAGCTCTCCAGCACGCACACGATAAGGGCATCGTTCACCGTGATATCAAGCCTCAGAACATCATGCTGTTCACTGACGGCACTATCAAGGTGATGGATTTCGGTATCGCAAGATTTTCAAGGATCGACGGAAAGACCCTTTCCGATAAGACCATAGGATCTGTTCATTACATCTCACCGGAGCAGGCAAGAGGCGATATGACAGACGAAAGATCTGATATCTACTCGGTAGGCGTTATGCTCTATGAGATGCTCACAGGAAGAAAGCCCTTCGAGGGCGAGAACCCTGTTGCGATAGCTCTCAAGCATATGCAGGACGACGCAGTTGAGCCAAGAGAGATCATGCCATCCATTCCCGAGGCTCTTGAGGAGATAGTTATCCATGCTATGGAGAAGGATCCTATCAGACGTTATCAGTCCGCAGCAGAGATGATAAAGGATATCGATACCTTCAAGATCAATCCTTCTGTTGTGTTCGGCTATAAGGGCGGTCTTGCCGCCGCAGCCG
The DNA here is from genome assembly GCA_902800795.1 of uncultured Ruminococcus sp. GTDB lineage: Bacteria > Bacillota > Clostridia > Oscillospirales > Ruminococcaceae > Hominimerdicola. The sequence continues at coordinate 89,490 of CADCFQ010000010.1, forward strand.
CAGGTGCCGCTGCACCTGTTGCTCCTGCAAACATTTACGATCAGCAGGATCAGTATGAAGAGGATTATGACGACGAGGATGAGGATGACGAGGACGATGAGGACGACGAGGACGAGAAGAAGCGTTCTTATGTTGTGCCGATACTTCTCGGAATGACAGTTGCAGTCGTTATCATCGCTTGTATCGTAATTGTATCCGTAGTTCTTAAATCCTTCAACGGTGACGGCGGAATGCACACATCCACAGTAACACTTCCGAACTTTGTAGGCAGAAACATCGTTACAGTTGAGCAGGACTACAAGGATAAGCTGAAATTTGATATCACAGAAGAATATAACAACGAGTTTGACGAAGGCATAATCATCGAGCAGGCGCAGACTCCCGGCAAGCAGGTCAAGGAAGGAACCACTATCACCCTGACAGTAAGTAAGGGTAAGAGAATGATCACGGTGCCTGATATGACGGCCAAGGAGAGTGCGGTCGCACAGAGTGAGCTGAAGGCCGCAGGCTTCAATGTCGTTCTGCGTGAACAGTGGAGCGATGAAGTTGCAAAGGGTCTTGTTGTAAAGACCGAGCCCGGCGCAGGCGAGCAGTATGCAGAGGGCGCAACAGTCGCAGTATTCGTCAGCCAGGGACCCATCGAGACAAGAGTCAAGGTTCCTGATGTTGTAGGCCTCACAGAGGACAAGGCCGTTAAGGCACTCAAGGAGAACAAGCTTACAGCTATCGTTCAGGAGATCGACCACGATGGTGACAAGGGCAAGGTAATCGAGCAGGATACCGAGGCCGGCACATATCTTGAAAGAAACTCCGAAGTAACTATCTACGTTTCCACCGGTGAAGTCAAGCCCGAGAAGCTGACATTCTCCATGCCGCTTCCTGAGGGTCTCAGCGGTTCCTACTCGCTTGATATCTATAAGGACGGTAACGTTGCTTATACTCAGAAGATCTCTAACGGTGAAGCTGTTTCAGGCGGTTCTGTAAACATCACTGTTGAAGGAAAGAAGAAGGAAGTCCTTACTATCTATGTAAAGAGCGATGAGACAAGCAAGCAGTGCAGATACGCAGTTTACGAGATAGACTATGAGAACAAGAGCGCTACGCTCAGCGGAAGCCTCAACGAGAGCGGCCTTGTAGGCATCTCGCCCGAGACTACCACCACAACCACAACAACTACTACAGCTGAGGCAGCAAAGCAGATCTATCTCAATGTCGGCGAAGGCGGCGCAGCTAAGACTTCCTCAAGCACTGCAAAGACAGGCGACAGCGTTTCCGTATCCGTAGAGCCGGCAGCAGGCTATGTGCTCGACAAGATCACTGTGTCCTATAACGGCAATACAGTTGACATCACCTCGACAGGCACCTTTGTAATGCCTGATACCACACCAACAGTTGATGTTACCTTTGTTGCACAGCAGGCTGACGATCAGACTCAGCAGTGATATGACAGGAATAATAATCAGATCAGTCGGGGGCATCTACACCGTAGAAGCCTCCGACGGTGTTTATCAGTGCAAGGCCAGAGGCATTTTCAGAAAGAAAAACATCTCTCCTGTCTGCGGAGACAGGGCAGAGTTCTCTCTCGAAACTGACGGAACAGGCGTTATCGAAAGGATAGAGGACAGGCGCTCTTTGCTTATAAGGCCGCCTCTTGCAAACCTTGACGCTCTGGTTTTTGTTTCGTCCACCTGTGAGCCAAGGCCTAATCTATTGCTGCTGGACAAGTTCATAGCCGTTGCAAGGTTCAAGAATATCGAGCCGGTCATCGTGTTTACTAAAGTGGACCGCTCATCGCCTGATGAGTATTCGGCGATCTACAGAAGCTCCGGTTTTGAGGTCTATGAGATAGACAATACCACTGCTCAGGGCGTGGAAGAGCTCAAAGAGCGCCTTGCAGGAAAGCTTTCTGCTTTCACCGGCAACACAGGCGTTGGCAAGAGCTCTCTTATAAACTGTATTTTCCCTGACCTAGGTCTTGAAACAGCCCACATAAGCAAAAAGCTTGGCCGGGGCCGCCACACGACCAGGACAGTTGAGCTCTACAAGCTGCCAAACGGCGGCTATGTAGCCGATACTCCGGGCTTTTCTTCCTTTGATACCAACAGATATGATATCATAAGAAAGGAAGAGCTGGCTTCCTGCTTTGAGGAGTTCTCGCCCTATATCGGAAAGTGCAGGTTCCAGGATTGCAGCCACACGAGAGAACGGGACTGCGCCGTTATCGATGCGCTTAACAAAGGGCTTATCCCTAAGAGCAGATATGAGAGCTATAAGGCTATGTATGAGCAGGCGGAAAAGCTTAAAGAATGGGAACAGGGACGGTGACCAATGTGAAAAAATGTGCTGTTTTTGTCGGCGGTGACAGGATAGGCGAGACCACCCTTGATAGGGATTCCCTTGCGGGATCCTTTGTTATAGCTGCCGATATCGGCTTTGTCTATGTACAGGAGCTTGGAGTAAAGCCCGACCTTATCATAGGTGACTTTGACTCGGCGCAGATGCCTGAGGCTGACTGCGAGGTCTATCCTGTTCGCAAGGATGATACGGATATGATGCTGGCCTTGAAAAAAGCCATATCTCTTGGCTTTGACGATATAACAGTTTACGGCGGGACAGGCGGAAGGCTCGACCACACAGTTGGGAACATCCAGGCACTTGCTTACTGCTGTGAGCAGGGAGTAAGGTGCAGGCTGTTTGCTGACGGCCAGAGAGCAGAGGTGCTCCGCCCTGGCACATACCATATCGAGCCGCCATCCTGTTGGTCAATGTCTCTCTTTGCGTTCGGCTCTGACGTTTCGGGACTTACTATCCATAATGCCGAATACTGCGCAGAGGACCTGACACTCACCCCCAGCTTCCCCCTTGGCATATCAAACAAGGCTTTAGAAGGCGGCGCTGATGTCACCTTCAAAAGCGGCAGGCTTCTGTGTATATGCTCGCAGCTATGAACCAATAACGGTGCTTCTGAATAGTATAATGTGACATCGCAAGTCGGTGATCCTTACTGGAGGTACTTATTATGAAGATCGTAGTTGTTAAAAGCCCTAAGCTTCTTTCAGGGATGTTAAGGCTGATCTTTCGGGTCAGAAAATACGAGGAATGAAACCCTAAGTTCCAGAAGGTCTCTGCACGGCGCAGGGGGCTTTTCTTGACTTTCACCACTGTGTATGGTATAATTAATGCGTCAAATATGACGCATACATAAGCTTTTATTCAATAGAGTCAGGCGGTGCTGTTATGAAGCGTTTTTCATTCAAATTCATAGGCGCTATGCTTATAAGCGGCTTTATCACAGGTGTTATCCTGAACATCCTGTTTCAGTTTACCTTTGAAGGCATAAGGATCGATCCCGAGAACAAACAGCTGCCCCTGATGCTTGGGGTGATGGCCGTTATGTCATCGCTTTATGTGTTCTTTGCCGTCTTCTATGCCAGGCTTTTTGCCAAGTATTTCAAGGCCAGGGAATTCACCCTCAAATACGGCAGGGAGTTCTCATTTTTCAGAAACTATGTTATCATAGCGGCCATTGCGATCGGAGCCGACCTTTACTATCTTTATACAAAGTCGCTGCCGTTTTTTGCAGCCGCCTATGAGGACGCAAGGATGCGGATAAAGATTAAGAACTTCAATGCAGAGCTTGAGAACAAGGAGCTTTACGAGCTTGAGCAGTCCTATGAGCATCTCCTGTATATTATCAGAATTGCGGCGATCGTTATCATTGTCCTACAGGCTGTTGCTGTCATCCTTAGCGCCAAGAGGATAGTCAAAGCATACAGGGAACAGAAAAGCATACTATTATCGTTATAACGGAGGTCAATATGAAATTCATAAGCTGGAACGTAAACGGATTCAGAGCTTGTCTTAAAAAAGGCTTTGAAGATTTCTTCAATGCCGAGGATGCGGACATCTTTTGCATACAGGAAACAAAGATGAAACCCGATCAGGCTGATTTTGAGCCCGAGGGCTATCATAAGTTTTTTTTCAGCGCAGAGCGTGCAGGCTATTCAGGAACAGCTGTCTTTACAAAACAGGAGCCACTGAGCGTTACATACGGCCTTGACGGCGAACACGCTGATGAGGGCAGAGTGATAACCTGTGAATATGAGGACTTCTATTTTGTCTGCTGCTATACCCCGAACGCCCAGCAGGAGCTAAAAAGGATAGATTACCGTATGGAATTCGAGGACGCTATGAGAGCTTATCTTATGAAGCTCGACAAGCAAAAGCCCGTTGTCTACTGCGGTGACCTGAATGTGGCACACAATGAGATAGACCTCAAAAATCCGAAATCAAATGTCGGCAACCCCGGCTTCTCCGATCAGGAGCGAGGCAAAATGACCGAGCTTCTGTCATCCGGCTTCAAGGACAGCTTCAGGACCCTATATCCCGACAAGACCGATGCCTATACATGGTGGTCCTACCGTTTCAGCGCAAGGACAAAGAACATCGGCTGGCGTATAGACTATTTCATAGTCTCCGAACGTTTTATGGACAGAGTTGAGGACAGCCTTATCTATGCTGACATCCTCGGCAGCGACCATTGTCCTGTGGGTCTTATAGTCAAATAGCAAAAGCCCGTAAGCAATCAAGCTTACGGGCTTTAATCATGCTGTTATCAAAGCTCAACAGGCTCTGTTCTGATCCTGATCTTAGGCATCTTCTCGATAGTGGAGTAAGTATTCATCAGGCCGTCATCAAGGCTCAGATCATTCTCGCCGCTTGCCGGAGGAGCAAAGATGCGAAGTGTAAGGTCAGCTGCACCCTCAAGAGGCTTCTCGAAGAAAGCGCTCATAAGGTCGATGCACTTAGCCTTGGGAGACTTATAGAACCACTTGCCGTTGATCTCCATTATAACATTCGAGTCGTCCTCGAAGTATACCTCACAGAAGTGGGGGTTTTTGTCAAAGTGGAGAGGTATCTCGATACCCTCGGCGTCCTCAGCGCCGCCCCAGCGAAGCTTTGCAGGGAAGCTTATCTCTTCGCCGGAGGTCATCTTAGGACTGTAAAACTCGTCGTGGATGATCTCCTTATATGTCTTCATAAGAGGCTGCTCGATCCCGCAGTCAGGATAGTTGGGGTCTTCGATCTCAAGACCGAGCCTGCCCCTGTCTCTGAACTGATACATAGTAAATGCGTTGAACCAGCCCTTGTCCTCCTTATCAGCTTTGAGCAGGTCGCAGAACTCCTTGACCATATCAGCCTGATCGTAAGGACCTGTAACGTCGCCGTCAGCGTTGAGCTCGCTCATTACCATGGGCTTCTCTACGCCGTCGTTAATCTCACAGAGTCTCTTATATGTCTTCTTGGTGTATTCATACACTTCCTTGATAACGGAACGTGAATGTGTAGTGCCGCCACGCTCAGCCACATCATAGGGCCAGCCCCAGTGAAGAGCAAAATACTTATCAATGCTCCAGATGTCACACTCTCTGTAAGCCTGTAAAAACTCCTCTTCCATTTCAAGCTTGCCGGTGCTCGGGTCATAACCGCCGGCGCAAAGGATAGTCTTTACATTGGGAGCATACTCCTTGAGGATGCGGTGGAACTTTACAAAGAAGTCGCCAAGCTCCTTATAGGAAGCTCTCTTTGTGAAGGAGAACCAGTTTCCGGTACACTCATGGTTTATCCTGATGAGCATCCTTCCGAAAGGACGAAGATCTTTGGCGATAGCGATGAGCTGCTCGTCGCTTACATTAGGGTCAACAGTAAGAGTGAGCACAACATCCTGGCCGTGTCTTCTTACGTCCCTCATATAAGTGAAGGGCTCGCCGTCAGTGTTTCCTTCAAGTCCGCCCTTATAGGTGAAATAGTCATCATAAGGATAATCCCATGCAAAGGATACGTCCATATCCTTGCAGGCCTCGGATATCCTCTGAGGGAACTGCTCATCCAGCGGATAATAGCAATACATCAGGCTGACACCTCTGTGTGGTCTGCCCAGCTTGTGAAGCATATAATCCTGGTTTACATATTCTCCTCTTTCCGAGCCGTCTCCGATATCGACAGCACAGTCAGCGGCACCCATGTGTACCTTTATAGCTTTCAATTCTTTCATAATCATACTCCTTTGCATATATACTTTTGGCAATATGCCATTATTTACGATACTATAAGTCTGTTAAGGTCATCAAACTTCTCGGCCAGATCTCTGAATATCACACAGTTATCATCGGTCTCGGGATAGAGATCTGTGTAGATACAAAGAACAAAAGGTGAGTCTGCATAAACGATCGCACAATCGTGGAAAGACAGAAACTCAAACTCGGAGCCGTATTTCTGGGCGACCTTATATTTTTTCCCAAGCGCCTGGCCTATCTGATAGTTATACTCACCGTCCACCATCATATCCACCATCATCTTGCCCTCGTCGGTCTCCTCGGCATAGTCATAAATATCCCAGAAGCACTTAGCTATCTGCATAACGTTACACTTGGTATATAGCCAATCATATCCGAGATACATACCGCCGCCGATCTCGTTCATAAGATCGTTGAACCACTGCCAGCCGAACTTCTTATAGAGCAGATAATAAGCAGTGTTGTCAGACTCATTCAGAGCGTAGTACATAAGCTCCTTGACAGTGTATTTTGTCCCCGGGTCAGCCGAAGCCACTGTCCTGTCATCGTCCATCCAGCGCTCATCACGAACGATCTCCTCATCGAGGTCAACGCCGTTTTCCAGAAGGCTCTTGACATAGGGCGCCTTTATCGGGCTGCAAACCTGATACTCAAAAGACGGATTGCAGTAAACCTGGGAACCTGTGACCATATTCTTATATGAGATCGAGATATTGCAGTTCGCATCTGCGATAATATCGCTGATCTCCTGCATACACTTGTTAATCTCTTCATTTGAGTATACTTCACTTATATCTTCATAGCTGAACATATAAGAATTAAGCGCAGAGAACTCCTCAACATTTCCTTTTTCGACTATCTCATCTATGTGATCTTTTTTGATCTCCGGCTGTTCCTCCGAAGAAGTATCTGTTGATGAATTTAGATCTTTTATCTTAGCTATGACCGACTTTTCCTTAACGGAAGAAGTTCCGGCAGATGAACTTGAAGCGTTATTCTTTTTTGTTCCTGACGAGTCCGAAGAACTGCCGGAACTGTCTGCCTTGCCGCAGGCTGTTGACAACAGCATGATACAGGCACAGACAAGAGAAACTGCTTTTTTCATTTGACCCTCCTCAGTTCGTAAAACGACTGAATTCAAACCATAATGTTATCCTATCATATTTTGACTTTAAAGTCAAGTAAATAATACATTATTAAACTTAAAATTACTTTAAGTCAATATAAGCTTAACTTATTGATTTACATAAAACACAAAACAGAGACCTTCTTTGGAAGATCTCTGTAAATGCAAATATATGAAACTAAAATTATACCTCAGCGATGACCTCGACCTCAACGAGAACATCCTTTGGCAGCTCCTTAGCTGCTACGCAGGAACGAGCAGGCTTAGATGTGAAATACTTGCCGTAGATCTCATTGAAAGCACCGAAGTCGGACATATTCTTTAAAAAGCATACAGTCTTTACTGCCTTTTCAAGAGAAGAGCCTGCTGCTTCAAGGAGGTTCTTGAGGTTTGTGCATACCTGCTCTGTCTGACCCTCGATAGTGTCAGCCTCAACAGCGCCGGTAGCGGGGTTTATAGCTATCTGTCCGGATGTGAACACCAGACCGCCTACGATCTTTGCCTGGGAATAAGGTCCGATAGCGTCGGGCGCATTCTTTGTGTAAATTGTTTCTGCCATGATAAAAACTCCTTTGCTTATTTATTTACGATCTTGAATCCTGCATCTGCAAGAGCCGATCTTATCTTTCTGATATGGTCGTAGTCCCTGGTCTCCATCACGATACGAAGGATGCAGTCTGTGATATCGCTGTCCTCGCTTGCTCTCTCGTGGTGGATAGCAACAACGTTTCCGCCGAGCTGGGCGATTATCTTTGAAACGCCGACCAGCTGACCGGGCTTATCCTCGAGCTGGATAGCCATAGTGTCAGACCTTCCGGATTTGAGAAGACCTCTCTTGATAACTCTCGAAAGGATAGTAACGTCGATGTTTCCGCCGGAAACAAGGCAGACCACCTTTTTGCCCTTGAGGTCAGGTATCTTGTTGAACATTACCGCTGCAACGGAAACTGCGCCTGCGCCCTCGGCGATAAGCTTCTGCTTCTCGATAAGGTGGAGTATAGCTGAGGATACCTCGTCATCCGAAACAGTGAAAATACCGTCAACATACTGCTTGCAGAATTCAAATGTGTGCTCTCCGGGCTCCTTGACCTTGATGCCGTCAGCGATGGTGTGAACGGATTCAAGACACTTTATCTGATCCTCGGCAAGAGACTCCACCATAGAGGGTGCGCCCTCTGCCTGAACACCGTAGACCTTTACCTGGGGTTTGAGCTGCTTTACAGCGAAGGCCACGCCCGAGATAAGTCCGCCGCCGCCGACAGGAACAACGATAACATCAGCGTCAGTCACCTGATTGAGGATCTCGAGACCTATAGTACCCTGACCGGCAATAACGTTCTCGTCATCGAAGGGGTGGATGAAAGTATAGTTATGTTCGTCTCTCTGTCTGAGAGCCTCAGCATAAGCGTCATCATAAACACCGGGCACAAGGCATACCTCTGCGCCGTAGCTCTTTGTAGCCTCGACCTTCGAGATAGGAGCGCCGTCGGGCAGACAGATTATAGACTTTATCCCGTTCTTAGCAGCAGCAAGAGCCACGCCCTGTGCGTGGTTGCCGGCCGAGCAGGCAATAACTCCGTGGCTTTTTTCCTCTTCCGAAAGCTGCGATATCTTGTAGTAAGCGCCTCTGACCTTAAAGGAGCCTGTCACCTGAAGGTTCTCTGTCTTAAGATAAACGTCGCAGTCAGGATTAACAGCAGGTGCGCTTATGCAGGCTGTGGGTCTGATGACCTCTTTTAGCACATTTGACGCATTGAAGACCTTATCCAGTGTTAGCATAAAATTACCTCTTTTCAAAAAATAAGTCTCCGCCTCTTTATGCAGAGGCGAAGACATAAACTCCGTGGTACCACTCTGATTGCAGGGAAGCCCCTGCCGCTCAAGACCTGTAACGAAGGCAACGCAGCCGCTTACTTGTTTCGGCAGCCGAGCTCGGGGATGATCCTGACCACGCATAGCCGCAGGCATTACACCGTCCGCCTGCTCTCTGTGGACCTGTGTGAGGCCACCTTTCCCGTCAAAGCTTTTAATATATAAAATAATTATATCACTGCATTCTCCAATTGTCAAGACCCAAAACAGAGATTATCTTACTTATGATATCTCGATCCTGCTAAGATCTGAAAAGCCCTGTATATCTGCTCGAGCAGCATCACCCTTGCCAGCTGGTGAGGGAATGTCATCTCCGACATGGAAAGTCTCATATCGGCAAAGCTTTTTATGCTGTCGGCTATCCCGAAGGACGACCCGATAATGAAGTTTACAATGCTTTTTCCCGAAACGCTGCAATTATCTATTGTTTTTGAAAGCTTTTCGCTGGGCATCTGTTTTCCTTCGATGCACATCGCAATATTAAAACAGCTGCTCCCTTCAAGATAGGGCTTCATAGCCGCTGCTTCGTTCTCCAGCGCCTTGTTTATCTCGCCGTCGCTTGGCTCCGAGGGCAGCCTTGACTCGCCCAGCTCTACCACCGTCAGCTTACAGCTTCCGGACAAGCGCTTTTCATATTCGGCGCAGGCGTCCCGCAGATATTTCTCTTTGAGCTTGCCCACACAGATGATATTTATCCTTATCAAAAAATAAGCGCCTCCTCGTTCTGGCTGGGTCTGGCAACTATCAGCTGATAGTCTATCCCTCGCCTGAGATCTCCCAGCGCCGCCACAGCACAGCTCTCGGCGGTCTGTGACGTGTTGTTCTCCTGGCTCAGGTGCCCGAGTATCAGCCGGCAGGTGCCGCCCTCCACAAGCCCCATAAGCTCGGCCGCACAGTCCTTGTTTGAAAGGTGCCCGACCCTGGAAGCGATCCTGTTTTTCAGCTCCCTTGGATAAGGCCCGAACTCCAGCATATCGGGGTCGTAGTTCGACTCTATCAGCAGAGCGTCCACCCCGGTGACAGCGGCTCTTACCTCGTCAGACACAAACCCCAGGTCAGTACACAGCGCAGCTGTTTTCCCGTCGGGATACTCCACCCTGTAGCCGCAGCTGGCAGGCACATCGTGAGAGGTCACAAAATGCGACACCGCAAAATCTCCTGCCACGGCCGTTCCCCCGTCTATCGCCATAAGCTCTGCTCCCGGGGCTATAAAGCCCCTGTCAGCCAGTATCTCTAAGTTTTTCTTCTGAGCATAAACAGGGACTCCGAGCTTTTTTGACAAAACTCTGAGTCCGCTGATGTGATCTGAATGGATATGCGTTATAAATATCGCCCTTACAGCATCCAGGGGTATGTCCCTGTCCTCAAGGGACAGGCATATCTGCTTGCAGGAAACACCTGCGTCAATAAGGATACCGCTGTTCTGATCGCCAAGATATGTACAGTTGCCCTTGCTCGACGAGAACAGAGGATACATTCTTGCCATATCAATTATCCTTTCCGAACCTGCCGTAGAGATAATTAGCAACTGCATCATCGGTATTCCTGCCGATCATCCTGTCGCAGTATTCCTTTATCTCATCGGTGGCGTTGCTGACGCACACCTTTTCGTCACAGGCCTCAAACATCGGTATGTCGTTAAGGTTATCGCCAAAGCCGATGACCCTGTCAAAGCCGCTGTAATCCTTAATATACTGCACTCCCTTTTTCTTTGAAGCGGAAGACGAGAATATCTCAAGATACCACAGCCCCTCGTTATAAACGTCCTCGTAGAAGGTCATAGTGACCTCGGAATTATATCTGAAGCTGTCGTAAACCTTCTGGAGCCTTTCCTTTGAGTCGATAAAGGTAAAGTAGATAACGTCAGCGTTCACCTTTTCAAAGTGGTCTATCTGGGTAAAAGACTTATAATACTTTTCCTTTCTCTCTTCATAGAAATCCTTCATCGCAGGAGTAGCAAGCTTTCTGTAATATGTGTTCATATCGTTCTTGAAAATAGTGTACATAAAGCACTCTATCCCAAGGCTCGTACACAGCCTGTCTATCTTCAGCTTCATTCCGCCGTCAAGCCTGTTGACAACGTCATATCTTTTCAGCTTCGGGTCAAAGATGAGAACGCCGTTCATCAGAACTATCGGGAGCCTTAATCTCAGGGGAGCTAATATCTTCTTGCAGGAAGCCCAGGTCCTTGCTGTGGCAATGGAGAAGAAGAGCCCGTTTTCTTCGATAAGGGTATTTATCTTAAAGGAAGTGACCCAGGATATCTCGGCCTTGTCGTTTAAAAGTGTACCGTCAAGGTCAGAAATGACCAGGGTGTTCTTATCCTTATCACTTGCCATAAAAGCTCCTCCTTCCGAATAAACTTATATCCTCTAAATTATAGCACAGATTTTTAAATAAGTCAATTAAAATGATCTTTTTCTCAAATGATATTCTCAAAACCTATTGAAATCCGAGCCAAGATAGTGTATAATAAACACAGATAAAGGTTTCTTTGTCTTAATGCTCAGGAAAGGAGGAGCGCTTTATGAAATATGTATGCGATATCTGCGGATATATTTACGATCCTGAAGAGGGTGCGCCGGATTCGGGGGTAGCAGCAGGCACAAAGTGGGAAGATGTTCCCGAGGATTTTGTCTGTCCTGTATGCGGTGTCGGAAAGGATCAGTTTTCGGCAGCTGAATAAGAAAAGAGCCTGCAAACACTAGTTTGCAGGCTTTGCTGCGCCAAAGAGTCTGAGTCCGGCTGAAAGCTGTTATTTTTTTCTTGACAAAACAGCAGGAATATAGTATAATTACCTTTGTGACGAGCCGCTGTGGTGAAATCGGCAGACACAGGGGACTTAAAATCCCCCGATCATTGAGATCGTACCGGTTCAAGTCCGGTCAGCGGCACTATCAGCAGAGCATTGAGATGTTCTGCTGTTTTTGTTATAAGATCTGTACCATATATAAAGGAGTGATGATATGGGTGTCCCGCTTGCCGAAAAGATAAGGCCAAAAACACTTGATGATATAGTGGGTCAGAAGGAGCTTCTTTCCGAGAACAAGCCGCTTCGCAGGATAATCGAGAGCGGAAAGATACCCAATATGATCTTCTACGGTCCTTCGGGCGTGGGCAAAACCACTGTTGCAAGGCTGATCGCAGAAAACGCCAATATGACGATGCACAAGCTCAACGGCACCAATGCAAGTGTAGCAGATATTAAGCAGATCGTTGCCGAGACTCAGACTCTAAGCGGCATAAACGGGATTCTGCTCTATCTTGACGAGATACAGTATCTTAACAAAAAGCAGCAGCAGTCTCTGCTGGAATACATAGAGGACGGCAGCATAACACTTATCTCCTCAACGACAGAGAACCCTTATTTCTATGTTTATAATGCGATAATCAGCCGCTCGACCGTGTTCGAGTTCAAGCCTGTGACAGCAGAAGAGATAAAGCCTGCGATAACAAGGGCTTTTCAGCTTATGGCAAATGAGCTTGGTCTGAAGCTTAGGCTTGAAAACGGAGTGGTGGACCATATCGCTCACGGCTGCGGCGGTGATGTGAGAAAGTCCATAAACACAGTGGAGCTCTGTATCCTTTCTGCCGACAACGACGGGGAGAGGCTGAGCGTTTCCCTTGACAGTGTCAGGCTCCTTACCCAGCGCAGCAATATGCGCTATGACAGGGACGGCGATTCACATTACGATATTCTTTCTGCGCTCCAGAAATCCATAAGGGGCTCGGATGAAAACGCTGCTCTTCACTATGCGGCAAGGCTGATAGAAGCCGGAGACATCATATCCCTGAGCCGAAGGCTCCTTGTCATCGCAAGCGAGGATATAGGCCTTGCCTATCCTATGGCAGTACCGATAGTCAAGGCCTGTGTAGACAGCGCTATGCAGCTTGGCCTGCCGGAGGCAAGGATACCCCTGGGAGAAGCAGTTGTCTTCCTTGCAACGGCACCGAAATCAAACAGCGCCTATCTTGCCGTTGATGCGGCTCTTGCCGATGTTAAAAACGGCGAGATCGGAGATTTCCCGAGAAATCTGCAAAACAAGCATTTTGACGGCGACGAGGCAAAGGAGAAAGGACAGCACTATGTCTATCCTCACCTTTTTCCAAACCACTGGGTAGAGCAGCAGTATATGCCCGACCCTCTGCTCGGCAAAGTATACTATGAATACGGCGAGAACAAGAACGAGCAGGCTGCAAAAAAATACTGGGAGAACATAAAAAAGAAAAAATAAAAGAGCAGGGAATTCATCCCCTGCTCCCGGCATATCGTCTGTCTTTCCCTGCTATAAGCAGGGGAGGGCAGACTTTTTATATGAACTCTGATACTATCTCTTTGTCACAGCTGTCGGTGGAGTATACCCATTTATCAAGCTTTCCGTCCTTTATGAAATAGTTTATCTTTCCCGGGAAGCCCGAGCTGTCAAACACATCAACGATTATCAGCTTGACCTTCATCTTCTCCGGGATGATCGCCTTTATGTAAACACTGGCTGCCTGCCCGGGATAGACTCCCTCTCTTGGTTCTGCGAGCCCGGCAAGGTTAGGCGCAAGCTCAATAAACACTCCGTAAGGCTCAACAGAGCGGACCACACCGCTTACAGTCTCTCCCGGAGCAAACTGTCCGGCGTTCTCAAGCCATGTCCCCAGCAGCTCCTTGTGGGTAAGAGTTATCCTGCCGTTTTCACGCCCTTTGACCACTGCAAAAATATCCTGGCCGTTGAAAAAGCGGTCACAGGGGTGAGATATCCTTGAAACGGAAATTGCATCTATCGGTATCAGCGAAACGATACCGCAGCCGATATCAACAAAAGCGCCGAAGGTCTCAAGGTGAGTTACCTTTGCGGGGATTATATCACCGTTTTCAAGAAAAGCTACAAACTTCTCCATACACTCTTCCTGTGCCTTTCTCCTGGAAAGGATGAACAGAGGCCCATCCGGGGTGTCCTTTATGTCAGTCACCTTAAAGCAGACGGTCTTGTTCACTCTTGAAAGCAGCGCTATGTCCTTGGTGGTCCCGTCCTTTATACCGATTGCCCCTTCTTCTCGGGGGATAACTCCCGTGCCGCATTCGAGATCCACATACAGGTCATGTGCATTGTCACACATCTTGGCTCTTGCTTCAACAGTTATGCCATGGGTCATCGCTTCTGCCATGGCCTCGGCGGAGCTTATGTAATACTGGTTTTCGGGGTCGTTGAATATCTTTCCTTCAGGCAGGTATCTCTTCATGTTTGCTGCGTGCTCCTTGAAAAAGCACGCCCTCCTTTCATTCTTTATTCATATTCTGTGGTTTTCAAACGGCGAAATCTTTAAAAGTCAAACACCGTTTCTGGTTAATTATATGCAAGATCAACACCCATATTACACCAATTCTTACAAAAAACCAGATAGCAAAATATGATAAAATGCGAGGAAATTAGCTGACATATACTGGTAATTATTGTGTAGATACCACAAAAAGAGAGAATTAAATAGGACAGTTTGTTGCAAAAGTTAGGTTTTTAGGGCAAAAGACTTGACTTTTTGAAATAATTGTGTTACTCTTATAACAGTTGTTGTAATTGTTTTGTAATCTTTTGCATATATTGATTACAAATCGGTTATGAACAATCTGTAAATAGCATTGGTGATATGTTTTTACCGATCTAATGGAAGGAGTGTGGATGACTTCCGGAAGCACAAGCCGGGAAAGTCGATTTTTAATTATGGATTATTCAGCTAATTACAGAACGATCAGCACACGCTTGCCTATGAGGATAGCTGCAATCGTATTTGCACTGATCCTTACGGTGATATGTTTCTCTGACGGTATGACTGCGGATGCCGCTGCTGCTACGGTAAAGGCTCCTGCAGCCCCTGTTTTGCTTGGAGAATATAAGTACGATACGGGATATACCCATCCCTACAACGCACAGACAAACCAGATCATACTTCACTGGAAACCTGTTTCCGGTGCTACCGCTTATCATGTATATATCAGAGGCGGAAAATATGCGAAGTATAAGAGAATTGGCGCAACTACCAAGACTGACTTCAGAGTGAAGGATCTTGACAGAGCAACAAGCTACAGATTTGTAGTAAGAGCTCAGAACAGCGCAGGCCTTTCTGGTCTTTCCAATTCCCAGCTCATCAAGACCGCAAGATTCAACTTTGACCAGGCTGACTGGGAAGCACTTTGCAGGATCACCTATCATGAGGTAGGCGGCATCAACACCTCTTTCTGGGACAGACCTATCGTTTATGTTGCTGACTGCTGCGTAAACCGTTTCGTAGTTGCAAAGTACACCTACAATCCCACATGGACACCCTACTATGCAAGATACAGCAAGCTTTCTGATATAATCTACTACAGCGGCGGATTTATGTCATCCGCAGGGCTTGCGTATGACGGTGCGACCTATAGCAGAGTTCCCGAGAGGGTCAAGACTGCTGCATACGGCGCCTGCTACGCAAAGACCGAGCTCAACGGTATAGCTAATGATTTCCACATTTTCTTCTGGTCTAACAGAAGCTACTACACCGTTAGCAGCAAGATCGCATATTCTTTCAGCATTCCTTGGGGCTACTTCTACGTTTGGAGAGAGTACTGGGGCAACACCTGATAAATGAATACAAGCTGTCGGTTCTCCGGCAGCTTTTTTGCTTGTCATAAATTATTAACGAGTGCCCCTTGCAATTTTTATTAAATGGTGTTATAATTAAAAATTGGAGTGAATTGAAAAGATTAATTTCAGAAAGAAGTGTTTTGAATGACTAAGATAACCATTTTTTCCGGCTTTCTCGGAGCCGGAAAAACGACCCTTATCAAAAAGCTTATAGCTGAGGGCTACGTTAATGAAAAGCTGGTCCTTATCGAGAATGAGTTCGGTCAGATAGGGATCGACAGCGGCTTTTTGCAGGATGCAGGCGTTCAGATAACCGAGATGAACCAGGGCTGCATCTGCTGCAGTCTCGTAGGTGATTTCGGCAAGGCTCTCGTTCAGGTGCTGGAGCAGTATAAGCCCGACAGGATCCTTATCGAACCCTCGGGCGTTGGCAAGCTCAGTGACGTTATAAGAGCGGTAGAGAATATCGACGCTCACGATGTTGAGCTGGACGGCTTTACCACCGTTGTTGATGCCAAGAAGTGCAAGATGTATCAGAAGAACTTCGGTGAGTTCTTTGACAATCAGATAACCTATGCCAGCTGCCTTATCCTCAGCCACACACAGGGCCTTTCCCAGGAAAAGCTGGATGAGTGCATAACTCTTCTCAGAAATTGCAATGCCAAGGCACCTATCGTTACTACGGAGTGGGAGCAGCTGACAGGCGCACAGCTTATTGAGGCTATGACACAGAAGAATACCCTTGATGATGAACTGAAGGCTCTGCTTGAAGAGGCAAAGGAGCACGATCATCACCATGACCACGATCATGAGCATCCGGAGGACTGCACCTGCGGCTGTCACGATCATGACCATGAGCACCACCACGATCACGATGAGCACGAACACCATCATCACGATCATGATGAGCATGATCATCATCACCACGAGCATCATCACCATGACCACGACCATGAGCATCCCGAGGACTGTACCTGCGGCTGCCATGACAACGATCATGACCACGATCATCATCATCACCATGCTGATGAGGTGTTCACAAGCTGGGGCAAGGAGACTGCCGATCCCTACAGCGAGGACGAGATAAAGGCTGCTCTAGAAGCTTTGCAGGATGAAGAGAAGTACGGTGTTATCCTCAGAGCAAAGGGCATCGTTGCCGGCAAGGGCGGCGAGTGGATCCACTTTGATTATGTTCCGGGTGATCCCGATGTCCGTCACGGAAGCGCCGGAACCACCGGAAGGCTTTGTGTTATCGGCTCGAAGATCAACGAAGCAGCTATCGAAGAGCTGTTTGCTGCAAAATAAAGAAAGGGGCTGTCGCAGATGCCGCAGCAGGAACCATTCCCTGTATATATGTTCATAGGCTTTCTCGAAGGCGGAAAGACTAAGTTTATAAAAGAGACCCTTGAAGACGGAAGGTTTGTAAACGGAGACAGGACCCTTCTTCTTGTGTGCGAGGAAGGCCTTGATGAATATGACACCACAAACTTTGAAGAGCATAACATCTTTATGCACGTTATCGAGGATAAGTCCGAGCTCAACGAGCAGAACCTTTCTGCAATATGCAAAAAGTATAACTGCGAAAGGGCAGTAGTCGAGTACAACGGTATGTGGAATGTCCAGGATTTCTTCGAGGCTATGCCCGAGGGCTGGGCTGTTTATCAGATAATGTTCTTTGCTGATGCCACCACCTTTTTACAGTACAACCAGAATATGAGGAGCCTTGTGGTGGACAAGCTCAATGTCTGTGAGCTTGTTGTTTTCAATAGATTTGACCCCTCTTATGACAAGATGCAGTTCCACCAGATAGTTAGAGGTGTGAGCAGAAGGACTGATATCGCCTATGAGTTCACTGACGGGAATGTTGCCTATGACGATATAGAGGATCCGCTCCCGTTTGATGTTGAAGCTGACCGTATCGTTGTTGAGGACAAGGACTTTGCTCTCTGGTACAGGGACGCTATGGAGGAGCCCGAGAAGTATAACGGCAAGACTATGACGTTCAGGGTGATGGCTGCCTGCGGACCTAATTTCCCGAAGAATACCTTTGCTGTCGGCAGAAAGATAATGACCTGCTGTGTGGAAGATATCCAGTATTGCTGGCTGGTGGCAGAAGACAAGAAGGGCAGACCCGACCTGCCTTCACCCAAGTGGTATATGGTCACCGGAAAGATAAAGGTCCAGAAGCACAAGATGTACAGAGGCGCAGGCCCTGTGCTCAATATTGAAGCTATAGCTCCGGCCGATCCCCCCCAGCAGGAAGTAGCAACTTTCTACTGATTATCAACTGATGTCCGAATAATGCTAAAAGCTGTCTGAAAGGGCAGCTTTTTTTGTTTCATATTGTTACAAGAGGTAATATGCTTCATTGACATTTTTATTGATCTGTTTTAAAATACTAGTATAGATCCGGTGCAGTTTATTACTATGGAGGTAATCAGATGAAAAAGAGGATAGTTTCTGCGCTTCTGTGCGCTGTTATGCTGGTGTCCACTGCCTGCGGCGGTTCGGACGATTCATCATCGGCAGAAGCAAAGAAGAACACAAAGCCTATGTCGGCTGCGGAGGTGGCTGATAACATGAACCTTGGTATCAATCTCGGAAACACAATGGAAGCCTATGACGCTTCTGGCTGCGAAAAGATAACCTATGAGTGGATCCCCGCCAAGGGCTCCAACAAGCCTAAGGATTACGAGACCTGCTGGGGCGCAGTAGAGACCACACAGAAGGTCATAGACGGAATGAAAAAGGCCGGCTTCGACACTGTCAGGATACCTGTTTTCTGGGGCAATATGATGGAGAACGACGGCAGCTGGAAGATCAACGAAGAGTATATAAAGAGAGTCAAGGAGATAGTTGACTATGCCCAGAAGGCAGATATGTATACTGTCATAAACTGTCATCACTTTGATGAGTTCATCATCCGCAGGAACAGCCTTGAGGACTGCAAGACAATTTTTAATAACCTCTGGACACAGATAGCCGATTATTTCAAGGATTATCCCTACACCCTTGTTTTCGAGGGATTCAATGAGTATCTCGGCGGTGACCAGTTCGATGAAAACGGCGATCTGAAACCTCTTGCTTCAAGGGATGCCTACACCCTTGTAAATGAGCTCAACCAGACTTTTGTTGACGCTGTAAGAGCAACTGGCGGCAACAATAAGGACAGAGTTCTGATCGTTTCGGGCTACTGGACGAATATCGACAAGACCACTTCAAAGAATTTCAGGATGCCCACAGACAGTGCCCAGGACAAACTCATGGTCTCTGTTCACTATGTGGATAACGAGAAATACTGGACAAACCAGATAGGCTCACAGGAGTGGCTCGACTATATCGACAAGCAGTGTGAAGAGCTGACCGAAGCTTTCAAGGACAAGAACATCCCTGTCTTCCTTGGAGAGACCACCTCTATCTATCCCGAGTCAAACTTTGACAGCAACGCTCTTTATACCGATTCGTCAGAGTGTTTACAGATAGTTCTTGACAAACTGACGTCTCTCGGTTATGTCCCTGTTCTCTGGGATGTAAATGACAACTTCTATTCCAGGACGGAGTATAAGGTAAAGAACGACGCCGATGCAGAGGTCATCAAAAACACAGCAGAAAAGCTAAGATAAAAGATATACCCGAAAGCAGAAGTCAGTTTTCGCTTTCGGGTATTTTTTAAACCTTTATTCTTTTTACTGCGTGAGTTTTTTCAAGGGATACAGCCACAAGTCCGTAGACAATAGCCGATGTGAGTACCTGGACCGTGTTCGCCGCAGCGTCTGCAAAGCCTGCCGCTATCGAGTGGAAGATGACCACTCCGCTGTAAAGACCGTAACCGCCTACGCAGAACACAAGTGCAAAAACCAGAGCGATAATATTGTGGGGGCAGAGTATCTTCTGATTCTTGTTTGTAAACATCAGCGCAGTTGCCGCTTTGATAAGAAGCGTTGCCGGCACCCAGATAAGATAGCCTGAAAGCGCATCGCTAAGCGCTCCGCCCACAGCTCCTGCAAACACCGCATAGGGCGTGGGAAGTATCGAGCCTGCCAGGAAGATAGCGGCATCACCGATATGCACATAGCCTTTGACAGTAGGCACCTTTATGAAAGCGGTCAGCACATAGATTATCGCTGTGAAAAGTCCGGTCAGAGCCAATAGCCTCAGTTTTTCTTTGTTCTTGTTCATATTTTTCCATCTCCTTTACTGTGACTATATTATACTACTTTGCTGGGAATAAATCAAATCGGAGAACTGGGACATCCGGGAGCGTCTCTTTTGTATATACTGCTGCAAAAGTGAAGTGCCCTGACAGTTGTTCCTTGTATATAATAACGGCAAAATCGGCGCTAAAAAACCGCATATAAAAACAAATAAGCACACTCTACAACCTGTGCTGGCTTTAAGAGTGTGCTTTTTGTTCAAAACGTAGAATTATCTTTTTACGAAATACTCGTCATACCATACCAGGAAGGTGTAGATCGTCCAGATCTTTCTCCAGAGGTCGGAGTTTCCGCCGATATATTCGTTCCAGATAGCGTCAACTTCTTCTCTGTTAAAGAACTTGTCGCATATATCGCTCCGGAGCATATCCTTTACAGGGGCGTTATAGTTTTCGTCAGCCATCCAGTACCTGATAGGAACAACGAAGCCCAGCTTCTTTCTGAAAGCTATCTCCTCGGGCAGAACTTTCGCAGCTGCTGTTCTGAAAGCTACCTTGTTCTGTTCCTCGTTTACCTTGAATTTTGAAGGTATGCGGGAAGCGATATCAAAGATCCTAAGGTCAGTCAGCGGCATCCTTATCTCAAGTCCTGCTGCCTCGCTCATCTTGTCAACATTCAGATAGATATCTCCCTCGAGCCAGATCTGGATATCCACATCGGACATCTTGGTCAGCGGGTCAAGCCCCTCGGTCTCGTCATAGATGTATTTCACAAGGTCGATGGGCAAAAAGTCCTCATAATAGTTCTTGAGCAGGCGCTTCTTGTCCTCCTCTTTCATTATGTTCGTGTTGCCCACATAGAAGGTCTTCAGGTTGTCGCCGTATCTCTCGGCATTTCTGTACATATTGTAGCCGCCGAAGAATTCGTCAGAGCCCTCGCCCGAATAGCAGAGCTTAGCGTGCTTGGCGGTCTCCTTACAGCCGATAGCGAACACGATAGCCGAAGCGTCTCCGAGAGGCTGCTCCATATTGTACATAACGTAGGGCACAGCATCGAAATACATATCGGGAGTTATCCTTGCTCTTGAAAACTCTCTGCCGAGAAGCTCCGCTGTCTTCTTTGCAAGGGGAGACTCATCGAACCTTTCATCGTCATAGCCGCAGGAGTCGCAAACCTTAGCGTCGGACATAGCCAGAACATAGGAGGAATCCACACCGCCCGAAAGGAAGGACTCGGCTGTCTCGTCCTCGGTCTTCACCTCTGTCATGATGTGTGCAAGAGTGTTGTGTATCTCGTCAGCCCAGTCCTCAAGGCTCTTGCTCTCGTCGGGCTTGAAAGTCGGAGTCCAGTAGCGTGTAACGCTTACCTTGCCGTTCTCGAACACAAGGTAGTGTCCCGGCATAAGCTTTTTAACACCCTTGAAAAACGTTTCTTCCCCTGCAACATAGGTAAGGGTCAGATAGATCTGTAGCATCTTGTCGTTAAGCTCTTTCTTGAAGCCGGGGTCGTTTATGAATCTGCTTATATTTGTTCCGTAAAGGAGCCTGCCGTCCTCTGTTTGATAGTAATAAAAAGGCTTTGTTCCGAAATGGTCTCTCATACAGAAGATCTTATCGCCGTCCTCGACAGCGAAAGCGAACATTCCGTAAAGATGGTCAGCTATCTGTGCTCCCCATTTCTCATAGCCTTTAATGATCATCTGTCTTTCTCTTTCTTTCGCATCAAGCGATGCATCCACGGAAAGCTCCTCGCAGAGCGCTTTCCAGTTTCTAATGTGTCCTCGATATTCGGTCAATGTTACCATAATAACACCTCTTATAATGATATGGCTTAAAAGCCGCAGGCTGATCCCGCCTGTATATTATACCAAATTCTGAAAGCTATGTCAATCATAATACACAGAGGTTTTTGTAGATTTTGGTCTTTACAACGGTGTAAAAATGTGTTATACTACAAAAGGCTGAAAAACACTTAAAGGGAGTGAAACGATGAGTGTCGAAAGAAAGATAAAAAGAAGTGCATCTGAAAACGCAGATAAAAAACCGGTGGAGAACAAGAAGTTTCTTACAAAAAGAAATATCCTATGGCTTTGTTTTATCGGTGTTGCTCTTATCGTTCTGATAGTCCTTGTGGTCTATAACACGCCTGTAAAGCTCCTGTCGGACATCAAGCCTTCGGATGTCAGCGTCATCAAGATAGAAGATGTCGCCAACAAGCGTTCCTTTGAAGTTACAGACAGCGACCATATAAAGAATATCATAGATTCTATCTCTTCTTTCAGCTATAAGAGAAACGGTTTTAAGAAATCCGACACAAAGCCTGTTTATAAGCTGACCCTTAAAAACAAAAAGGGAACGGAGCTGGCACAGATAGATCTTGTTTCTCCGGAGGAAGCATACTACGGAATGTTTAGCTATAAGACCGAGATCTCAAAGGAGCAGCTCCCCATAGCCTACATCCTTGGACTAAGCATGAGAGATGATATATATACTGATCTCGATATCAATGCTCTTACGGATGAGAGCGGTATCGAAAGGCTAGACAGCTTTTACAACTGAAAAGCTATGACCCCGGGCAAACAGCTCGGGGTCATTTCGTTTGTCACATCAAAGGAGCAAAGATCTTGGCTATGCTTCCAAGTATCTTCATGCTGAGTTTTTCATTCTTTATCGTTTCCTTTGTTACCTGTCTGCATTTTTCAAGGGTCGCCTGATAGTCCCTCTCAATATCAGCGATGCAGGAAGTGTTGTACATATATGTGGCACACTCGAAGTGGTGATAAAGGCTTCTGTAGTCAAGGTTTATCGTTCCAACAACGGCCTTTTCATCGTCGCTCACAAATATCTTTGCGTGACAGAACCCGGGTGTGTATTCATAAATCTTTACTCCGTCCTTTATAAGCGAACTGTAGTGCTTTTTAGCAAGTGAATACGCAAGCTTCTTATCCGGTATGCCGGGAAGTATTATCCTGACATCAACTCCTCTTCCTGCCGCAAATTTAAGTGCCCCCTCCAGCTCGTCATCAAGGATAAGATACGGAGTCATTATGTGAACATAGCTCTTCGCACGGTTAAGTATATCCATATAAACACATTCGCCTATCTTCTCGCCGTTGAGCGGGGAGTCCGAATAAGGCATAACATAGCCCTGAGCCTTTTCGGGCTTTGAGGGGATATATACCTCACGCCAGGATGCCCTGGGGTTCGATATGTTCCACATCTGCAAAAACATAAGCGTAAAGCTCTGAACAGCTTCGCCCTTGAGCATAACAGCAGTATCCTTCCAGTGGCCGAAGCGTTCGATCTTGTTGATGTATTCATCGGCGAGGTTCACTCCGCCGTTGAATGCCACCTGTCCGTCAATGACCAGTATCTTTCTGTGGTCACGGTAATTATAGTAGGTGGAGAGCATGGGAGTTATGGGTGAGAAAGGCTTGCTCTTTATACCAAGCTTTTCCAGCCTCTTAGGATAGTCAGCGCTTAGCGATGACATCTCGCACATCCCGTCATACATAACTCTTACATCCACGCCCTGTGCGGCCTTCTCTGCCAGGACAGAAAGGATCCTTCCCCACATATAGCCCTCATCTATGATGAAGTATTCCATGAAAATAAAGCTCTTAGCTTTGCTAAGCTCCTCTATCATGGCTTCAAACTTATACTCGCCAAGGGGAAAGAATGTAACATCAGTATTCCCGTAGCAGGGAAAGCATCCTCTTTTGTTGAGATACTGACACAGTGAGGACGTTCCCGAGCTTATCATATCGGGCGCATTGATTATCTCCGGATCCTGTGCAAGGCGCCTTTTGCTTTCTTTTATCGCCTTGGCAACTTTCAGCTTTATGTCTCTGTTAGCAACATCCGTCTGTGTAAACCACATGAACACTGCTCCGGGTATCGGGAACAAGAGCACTATCACCAGCCAAGTCAGCTTAGCCGAGGAATCCATTTCCTTATTGAAAAGATACAGCACCAGCGCCAGCGAGAAGCAGACATTTATTATCGTCATATATCTTGTATTCTCTTCAAATATCCCTACCACCACAAAAATGAGTATGATCTGGAGCAGGATAACAAGAGCCATTATAGCAAATCTGCTGAAGAGTATGCTCGTTATGCTTTTTTTCTTTTCGGGCAAAAGCCTTATTATATCTTTTTCTTCATCCATAATATCACCACCGATGTATTATACAAATAACATTATACCCTATCTGCCCCGCATTGTCAATCACGTTAAAGCCAAAAAAACAGCGCTGTATTCCCTTCCGCCAAAGGATAAGGGAATACAGCAAGATCAGGTTCATTCGGTTTACGGCTGTCTTAGTGGTGTCGGCAGCACAGTTACATTTTTATTTTATATAATGCTCCACACCTTTCAGATATACCTTCGTGCTTATAAGGTATGAAACGACATACCCCGGCACAGCAAGCAGAACGAGCTTTCCTGCCGGCCCTGCTTCCATTATGTGTTTTAAATCCATATTTTCGATCAGATCAAAGATACTTTCCCAAACGCTGTCCCCGTTTCCCATCCATGAAAGATCGGCAAACATAAAGTATACACCCACACAAAACACCAAAACGATCACCATGAGCGTTTTCACAAAGCTTCCGGTCTTCGAGCCGAAAGCGAAAAAGAACGGAAGCTCGACCGCCCTGAAAAACAGCACCACAAGAGCGATCAGCACCATCATCTGCGAAACGTCAGGCACACTGTCCGATATCAGCTTTCGTGTCAGAAAGTTAGCGAGCACCGTGGCTCCGAGTGTGAAGATCACAGAACAGAGTATCAGTATATAGCAGCTGCCGACCTGCTTTCTTATGCCGCCGGGCACCGAAGCGGTATAATAGCCCCACTTTTTTCTTTCATCACCTGACAGCAGATTTGATGCCATCATACCTACGACAAGAAAGGCAGTTCCGAACATAAAGAAATAGATAAAGCAGTATACCCGGCTGCTTTCGCCGGACACTATTTCTGACCATCCATCAGCAGAAACAAAGACCGGGAACGTGCAGAAAACCAATACCACTGTCAGCACAATAAAAAGGTTAGATCTGTTTATCTTGATATCCTTGAACAAAAAACCAAGCATCAGCTCACCGCTCCTTTCTCACCGTTTTTAGCAGGCTTCGTATCATCCATAGGCCTGTCAAGAGCCTTTGCGCTCATAAAGAACACACCGGCTGTCAGCAAAGCCGCCCCTATAAGAAACAGCCACCTGAAGTCTAACAGTGTATCCGTCAGCTTGCCAAGGTCCCTTAACAAATATTCCTCCGCAAGCTTATCCTCGGTCACGGGCAGCTTGCTTATCTTGACATTCATCTCCTGCGCAAGACGGATGATCTCCTCGTGTGCCTTCTGTGCCGAGCTGTTTACAAAAAAGTATAGCGCAATATACAGACCGACATATATCCCGCCCAGCAAAACACTTGCTGCAAGCTTTCCCTTCTTGACGCTCCTGAACCTGTAAAAGGGATACATGGACATCACATTAAAAAAGAACACGATGACCGCAAAAGCTGCAAACACCTCAAGGTAGAATGCTTTGAATCCTATACCGAATATGGCGCACAGAATAAACGTCATAAGCAGATGTGTCAGCACAGCCGCAGATATGGTGACAGCGTTTGCCAGGTAAACCGCACCCACCAGCTGCTTCGAGGTCATCGGCAGCGTTTTCTGATATATGTTCCAGCGGCTCATGATGTCAGAGCCGGTGTTATTTATCACAAAGCCGATAAGCACGACCAGCATCCCGAACACAGCGAAATAGTAGGTCGTTTTAGCGGCTTCATCTGCCCCTTTTCCGGCGTATTTTCCTATATTTCCGTAAAGGCACGACATTTTGACCAGTATCCACATAAGCATGAGCGTAAAATAGGTCGCAGCCGTGATACAGAATCTTTTTCTTGAGATAAAAAGCTCTTTGACAATAATGCCTTTCATCAGGACCACTCCTTTTTGTTCCTGTTCACATAATAGACCATTATATCATCAAGGGCAGCAGGGTCGATAACAGCTCCGGAGTATTTCTTCATACAGCCTGACTTATCACTGACAAGCGCCTCCACCCCGAATTCGGTTATCCTGGCACTTATGATATCATTTTTGTCAATGCTCTCATAGTCGCTCCTGGAGCATTTCAGTATCCCGTGAGAATTGAGCACATCATCCTTGTAGCCTGTGATGAGCAGCTTTCCCTTGTCGATAAAGGTAACGCTGTCGGCTATCTTTTCAAGATCCGACGTTATATGCGAGGACATCAGGATCGAGTGTTCCTCGTTTTGCAGGTATTCAAGAAAGATATCCAGTATCTCATTTCTTACCACAGGATCAAGCCCTGTTGTCGCCTCATCCATAATAAGGAGCTTTGCGTTGTGAGAAAGCGCAGCCGCTATCTGAAGCTTCATTTTCATACCCTTCGAGAATTGCCCGAACTTCTTCTTTGAAGGCAGCGAAAACCTGTCAAGATAGTTAAAAAACGTCTCGCTGCTCCATTCATCAAAGATCCGTTTCAGTATGGAATTCAGGTTTTTGGCATTTAGCGTTTCGTGAAAGGGAAGCTCGTCAAAGATAGCAGCTATGCTTTTCTTTATCTCCTTTTCATCCTTTATGTTGTCAAGCCCGAAAACGCTGACAGACCCCTCGTCGGCCCTTATGATATTAAGGATAGTGTTTATAGTTGTGGTCTTCCCGGCACCGTTTTGCCCCACAAATCCCATAATGCTGCCCTTGGGCACATTGAAGCTGAGATCGTCGAGAGTGAACCCGTCGTATCTTTTGGTTATCCCTTTTATCTCGATAGCATTAGTGTATTCAGCCATGATTATTCTCCTCCAAACAAAATGTCCAAAAGTTCATGGAGCTCCGACAGCTCAACGCCGCCAAGCTTAGCCTTTTCACAAGCCTGTGATAAGAGCGTTTCTGCCTGCTTAAGATACTCCTCACGCAGAAGCTCACGGTTCTGTGCTTTAACGAAGCTGCCTTTTCCCGTGAAGGATTCAATAAAGCCGTCACGTTCAAGCTCCTCGTACGCTCTTTTCGTCGTGATAACGCTTATCCTCAGCGCCTGAGCAAGAGCACGCATAGACGGCAGGGCGTCCCCTGGCGAAAGCTGTCCGCTCATTATCTGCTCCTTGATCTGGGCCGTGATCTGTTCGTAGATCGGCTCATTAGACGAATTTGAAATGATAATATCCATGTGATCACCTGAATGTATATATTCTATATATACACTATACACTATATGCACACGTTTGTCAAGTGTTTTTTCAAAAAAATATATTTTCTCCGTCACTATCATTGCACTTAGATATTCAATTTGATGAATTTAGGTTTTAGCTATTGAAAAAGGTGAGATCTTATGGTATAATATACTCTGTGTTGATATTATTGGCCTGTTAAAACGTTTAGCTTGTGTTATATGATATCTGACAGTTTATTCATTGAAAGGTGATCTTATGGGCGATAAGAATAAAGAAAGAAAAAACTTTGAGATACCCCGTCCCGAGTTTCCGAAAAGGGCTGTTGTCACAGCAGGTATGCCTTACGGAAACAAGGAGCTCCATTTCGGCCATGTTGGCGGAATGATGGTGTTTGCCGATACCTATGCAAGGTTTCTGCGTGACAGGATAGGAAAAGAGAATGTAATATTTGTGACCGGAACAGACTGCTATGGTTCTCCCATAGCCGAGGGCTGGAGAAAAAAGGTCGAGTCAGGTGAGTTTGAGGGAAGCCTTGAGGACTTCGTCTCGGCTAACCACGACAAGCAGGCAAAGACCCTTGAGGATTACAGCATAGCTCCCGATCTTTTCGGAGCTTCCGGCCTTGGAAGATCGAAAGAGATCCATGCCGATGTAACTGACTGGTTCCTTAAGTCTCTTTATAAAAAGGGACAGCTTGAAAAGATAACCACTATGCAGTTCTTCGATGAGAAGGCAGGTGTTTTCCTTAACGGCCGTCAGGTCATAGGCAAGTGTCCTGTCGAGGGCTGCACCTCGGAAAAGGGTTATGCAGACGAGTGCGATCTCGGTCATCAGTATATGCCCGAGAACCTTATAGACCCCGTCAGCACACTGACAGGCGAGAAGCCTACTATGAAGCCGGTCAACAACTGGTATTTCAAGCTTTGTGACTATGAGGAGCTTTTAAAGGGCTGGGTAGCAGAGCTCCAGAAGAGAAAGGACGTAAGACCTGTTGTCTGGAAGACAGTGTCTGAGTTTCTGAAGCCGCCTGTGATCTATATTAAGAGAGAATTTGAGCAGAAGTACTTTGAGATAAAGGATCAGCTCCCTGAGCATGAGTATCTTGAAGAGCCAAAGAAGCCTTCGTTTACTATCGAGTTCAAAAAACTTGCTGACTGCGAGACTTCGTGTAGAGTGCTCACCGATAACAATATAAGATACAGGACAGGCAAGAAGCTTGTTCCTTTCAGACTGACAGGAAACATCGAGTGGGGCGTTCCTGCGCCTGATTTTGATAACGACGGCGATAAGCTTACGGTCTGGGTATGGCCTGAATCCCTTTGGGCTCCTATCTCATTCACACAGACCTACCTTGAAGAGCAGGGAAGAGACAGAGCCGAGTGGAAGGATTACTGGTGCAGCAAGCAAGCACAGGTATACCAGTTCATAGGCCAGGACAACATCTATTTTTATGCGATAGCAGAGCCTGCAATGTGGATGGCACAGCAGGAGAGTGAGGACAAGACCTTTGATCCTGCCGAGGGCGAGCTCCAGCTGCCTGTCATCTGTGCTAACCATCACATCCTTTTCCTCGATAAAAAGGCTTCAAGCTCCGGCTCTGTTAAGCCGCCTATGGCTGATGAGCTCCTTGACCACTACACAGCAGAGCAGCTGCGTATGCACTGGCTGGGTCTGGGTCTGGGTCAGCGATCGGTAAGCTTTATGCCGAAGCCCTATAATCCTGATGCAAAGCCCGAGGATTCTGATCCTGTTGTAAAGGACGGACTTCTCCTTTCAAACGTATACAACAGAATGATAAGAACAGCCTTCTACACCGCACAGAAGGAGCTTGACGGCATACTTCCCGATAATGCTCCCAGCGAGAAGATAATGGCTGATGCCAAAAAGGCCGTGCTTGACTACGAGCGCCATATGTCAAGGTTTGCGTTCCACCAGTGTACCTATGTGCTTGACAGCTATATCAGAAACGGCAGCAAGTTCATGGCTAAGGCCTTAAAGCCCGGCGAGCAGACAGAGGATGAGCTGAGACAGGCGCTTGCAGACATTTTCCACATCATAAGAACTGCCGGTATCCTTCTTCACCCCATGGTGCCCGAGGGAACCGAAAAGCTAAGAGATTACCTGCAGCTCGATGAGCGTATCTGGTCATGGGATACAGTGTTTGAGCCCCTCACATTCTTTGCGCAGAGCGGACACAAGCTCAAATTCCTGCCCCCAAGAACGGATTTCTTTACACGCCACCCGAGCCAGTTTGAGACAAATACAGAACAGTAAGATGAAGGGAAGTTTTAAATAATGAGAACCACAAAAGTCAAAGCATTTTTGCTTGCAGCCTTTGTTTGTCTTTCGTTTGCATCCTGCGGTCAGCAGATCGAGGGCGATGTAGACGATATCTACAAGAAGCAGGCACAGGAAGCCTCCTCCGCACAGGACGACAGCTCCGAGGCCCAAAAGGCAAAGCCCGCAGAGACAAAGAAGCCAAAGGCTGATCCTTCGGAGTCCGAGGCTCCCAAGAAGGACGATTCCAGAACAGGCACAAAGACCGCTCACCTGGTTTGTGCAGGTGACAACCTCATACACGATAACATATATGTAGATGCCCAGAAAGACGACGGCAGTTATGATTTTACAAAGTGCTATGCTCCCTGCAAGAGACTTATAGAGGGCGCCGATGTGGCTATCCTCAATCAGGAGACACTTGTAAACGATGCTTTTGAGCCTTCGACCTATCCTGTTTTCTCCACCCCCACAGAGGACGGAGATGCAGTTGTAGACCTTGGCTTCAACGTTATCTCCATGAGCAACAACCATGTCCTTGATATGGGCTCCGAAGGCCTTATCTCTTCTCTGGATTACTGGGACTCTAAGGATGTCGTTCATTACGGTGCTTACCGTGATGAAGCCGATTCCGAGGATATAAAGACTATGGAAGTAAACGGCATCAAGTTTGCATTCCTTGGCTATATGGAGCACACCAACGGCTTCTTCCTTGATGACGACGAACCCGGCAAGGTGGTTTACCTAGAACAGGAGGACGTTATCGAGCGTCAGATAAAGAAGGCAGACGAGATGGCAGATGTGGTAGTTGTTTCCTGCCACTTCGGAACAGAGATCGAGAACGAGATAAACGCCCAGCAGGAGACCCTGTCTCCCAAGCTTGTAGACTGGGGCGCAGACCTTATAATAGGCACCCAGGCTCATGCTCTTTCGACCTGTGAGTATCTTGATAAGCCTGACGGCGGAAAGGCTTTCGTTTACTACGGCCTCGGAAACTTCCTGAACACAATGTATGACCCCAGATCTTTGGTAGGCATCGTCGGCGACCTTGATGTTGTAATGAACTTTGACACCAACGAGCTCACCTTTGAGAATGTCAAGGCTATCCCCGTCATCTCACATTTTGAAGCTACAAGCTATGATTCCATGTGGTATAACTGCGCTATCTATCCTATGAAGGATTATACCGACGAGCTTATGTCAAAGAACTTTATGTACGGCGACGGCTTCTCATGGGATTCAGTAAACCAGTGCATTTCCTACATCCCTGATGAGTTTCTGTCTATCGAATAAAGCATAATAATCAATGCCCGGAAGGTTTAATGAACCCTCCGGGCATTTTTTACATCTCCTGCGGAAACTTCATTCCCCAGCTTTTTCTGCATTCATCCATTATCTTCATAACGGCCATAGTTGACGAGTGAGGAACTATCCGGCTCTCCTTCAGTCCTATGGACAGACAGCGGTGTACCTCTTCTATCTCATATTCATAGCCGTTTACGATGTTCGGTATTACAGACTTTTCTATCTCCTTACAGTCACGGTCATAAAGTGTGGCTTCACAGGAGCAGAAAAACCAGTTGCCAAGGGTGATGAGCCCTTTATCTCCCGAGATAACGGCGTTGTTTGTGTTCGGGATCTCAAACCCGGAATTCAGGCTTGCAAAGGCGCCGCCTTTATACCTGAGCGTGATCGAGTTGCTAAGGTCAACTCCGTCCCTGCCTATGTGAGCAGAGCTTATTATCTCCTGTGGCTCCTCTCCCAGAGTGTCAGCTGCCAGCGTTAGCGGATAAACAGCAAGGTCAAGCAGCGCACCTCCGCCGCAGGCAGGCGAGAACAGCCTGTCATCCGGGTCATATTCCACAAGGTTGCAAAAATCCGCCTTGACATATTCCACCTTGCCTATGCGCCCCTCGCTTATCCATTCCATAGCTTTAAGATAGGTCGGACGGCACTTCATCCACATGGCCTCCATAAAAAAGAGGTCTTTTTCTTTTGCCTTGTCAAGCATGATACCCAGCTGTTCACAGTTAAGCGCCGCCGACTTTTCACACAGAACGTTCTTTCCGTTTTCCAGACAAAGCATTGCGTCCTCAAAGTGAGCGCTCATAGGAGTAGCGATGTATACGACATCTATATCCTTGTCCTCTGCCAGTTCCTTATAGCTGCCAAAGTTTTTTTCAAATCCGAATTGCTTTGCAAAAGCAGCGCCTTTCTCCGCTGTCCTTGAAGCAACAGCATAAAGCTCTGCCTCGGGGACGCCCCCAAGTGCTTCACAGAAAGTCCTGGCTATCCTTCCTGTTCCTATAACTCCCCATTTAAAGCTCATCTCATCACGGCCTTTCATCAAGTCTATATCAACATCAGTCAAGCAGCCCTGCTATCTCCGCATATTTCTCGATAATATTCTTTCCCTGGTCGTCAGGGTTCAGGTCAACGTCCTTTGCTCTTGCTCTCAGCGCAGGATTTTCATAAAACATCTCATACGCCAGGTTGTGCTGCATCCATTCATCCACCATATCATCAGGCACTCTGTAAGAGACCATATCTCTTCCGTGAAGCGGGTTCTCATCAATAAGCGCCTGACAGATCAGCAGCATATCGGAAGAATTAGTGATCTTGTAGGAGTCCACTATCTTCCAGTTGTCCGGAGTGTAGATAGCTGTGAACACCTCTCCGTTATAATCAAACTGATACTCACAGTTCTCTCCGTCAGTGTTCCTGAAATTCAGATCATCGATACTGCTCAAAAGCCCCAGTGTGTTGTCATAAATGCTTTTGCGCTCTTTTGTCTCTTTCTGCGATACTGAAAGATCATTTTCCGCCGCCGCAGCCGTAGTAGTCGTTGTGGTCGTTGTGGTCTGTTCTTCCTGCTCGGGAAGCGACGACTCAACGCTGACCACAGACGATATCTCGGTGCTCTCAGCAGAAGATTTTATATCAGCCTTGCTGCTGCTCACCCTGTCAGCGCAGGCCGACAGCACACACAGCAGCGCAAGTGCGGCTACATACTTTTTCATTGTTTTCACCCAACTTTCGTTATGAAGCAATTATACTATATTTTCACCCTCATTGCAAGCAATATAACCAACTTGTTACTTTTGTAGCTGTTTTTTAATCATCTGCGCCTGTTGCCTGACAGTTAGTGTAAGACTATGCCATAAACAAGAAAAAGACATAGGATAATCCTATGCCTTTTCAGCTTTTATAACCGTTAACGTTGTGCCGTTCACAGTGAATTTTATCTCGAACCCTGCAAAAGGGAAGCCGTAGACCCTTTCCGGGTCATCGTGATAAGCCGGTCTTGGGTCAAGCTCCAGTACCCGTCTCAGCGCCGCAAGCCTTTTCTCATCAAAAGGCTTTGCCGCTTCTTCTGGGATGATGACCTCCAGAAGCCCTGTGTCCCTTTCGCTAAGCCCGCCGAATGCTTCTTCTATCCTGTCGCTCATCGGAAGATAAGGCTTTATATCATATATCGGCGTCATATCCGCAAGGTCTGCTCCGCTGACTAAAAGCACGCTCCCTTTATCAGCTGTTTTGGTGACACTGTTCAGCTTAACACAGGAAAGCCCCAGGCTGTTTGGCCTGAACGGCGATCTTGTGGCAAAAACACCCAGCCTTGTGTTTCCGCCAAGGCGCGGCGGCCTGACGGTCGGCGACCATGAGCCCTGCTTGTTTTGAGAAAACTCCCATATTAGCCAGAGGTGAGAATACTTCTCGATACCTCTAAGTGCTTCATCTATGCGGTATTCCGGCTCGAATACTATCGTTGCTTCCAGCTCTTCAATAAGACCGCTTTGTCTTGGTACTCCGAATTTTGACGGAAGGTCTGTTCGTATATATGCTATTGGCTTTATCTCCATAATGAGCTCCTTGTATTTTTTATATCATTATAATACAAAACCCTGCCTTGTGTCAAATATGGATGATACTTGACTTTTTTGTGCAATTGTATTATAATTAAACCAGTGTTAATGATAGGAGTGATCGTATGGCAGGGATACACGCTTCCGGCGAAGATTATCTTGAAGCTATCCTGGTTCTCGGACAAAAGAACAAAGGCGAGGTCAGGAGCATAGATGTTTCCAGAGAGCTTGAAGTTACAAAGCCAAGTGTCTCTAATGCAATGAAGATACTTAAAAACGGCGGCTTCATTCTAATAGACGGTGACGGATATATCACTCTCACCGAAGAGGGAAGAGCGATCGCATTAAAAATATATGAGAAGCACCGTGTGCTGTCCTTGTGGCTCCAGGATATGGGTGTCAGCGAGGAAGTTGCGGCAGAAGATGCCTGCAAGATAGAACACGTTATCTCGGATGAAAGCTTCAACTGTCTCAAAGAGCATCTGAAAAGCTCTCACGAACTGGATATCATTGAATAATATAAAGCTGCAGGCGCAGTGAAGCATCTCGTGTTTTGGGCACTTTTGTCGGGAGACTGACAGGAGTGCCTTTTGTTTACCCTGTCCGGCGCCTGCTCAGTGAATAGTAAGGTGTCCGCTTTGCGGACATTTTTTATCACTGCCGCACATCTGTGTCTGTCGCTAAGTTGCATAAAAAAGACGTCTTCGGTAAATTGCCGGAGACGTCTTTAGTTTTATCAGTCGTGAGTTTTCTGTCCGCAGACACTGCAGAATTTTGCATTCGGGTTTTTAAGGACCGAACCGCAGTGGGGACACTTGGGCTCTGCCTCTGGCTGGGAAACAGCAGGAGTCGGGATAACGGGTGCTGCTGCCGGGATAACAGCCTCAGGACTGCTTACAGGAGTTGTAAACGGTCCCTTGTTGAATGCAGGCTCCTGCATCTGGCCGAAGCCATGCTCGGCAGGGAGCTGGATATCAGACACGGTGTCGATCTCTACAGTGAAAGTCTCACCGCTGAGTCTGAGCGCAAGGCAAAGACCCGAGAGCATAAGGAAAAACGCTGCAAGAAGAGGGATACTGAATACCAGAAGCTCACAGATCTTGATGAAAACAGTCTGGTCTGTATCTCTGGATTTGATCTCCATGATAGAATTTGTAAGTCTGTGGATCATTCCTATAACAGGAAGCGGGATGCTTGCAAGAGCAGTGAAGATAACTATCGATGCTGATGTGCTGGACAGCCCCTTTTTGCCCTTGTTTTTGAACATCAGTATCATAACAACGAAGGATACGATGCACAGCATAACGCTTGTGGAATAGATCTGGAAATAGTTGTAGACAGTATCAAGCGAATCATTGAAATTGTAAATGAACATATGGTCAATGTCATGCTTGAAAACAGCGTTGTGGATAAGTGTCGCAATTGGATCGAATGCAGCGCCGATGGCTGCGAAAACGAAAGATAAGAGAGCAAACACACAGACAGCGCCGCTTGAGTTTGTCAGCTTTTTGGTTACTTTGTTCATATATATACTTCCTTTCATATAAACTTCTTTTAATATCATACTCTCTTTTTAATAAAATGTCAATAGTTTATTATCACGCTTTTTAGCCTTTTGTGTCACTATCCTGACTTTCATTTGCGAGAGTCTGGCTTATCTTTTCGATGATTTGTTCATCCTGTTTGTCAGTCTCGGGAACCTCATCCTCATCAGCTGTTTCGCTGTTGTCTTTTTTGTCTTCACTGTCATTATTCTTCTGAGGGTCCATAAGCCTTACGATAATTGCCGAAGAAAGAAGACCGCCTTTAAATTCAAACAGGAACACGATGACAAGCATTATCACTCCGAAGCAGCTGATTATCACCGACACTCTCAGATAGTTCGGAGAGAACGTCATAGAAATCTTGTTTTCGCCCTTTTCAAGCGGGATAGTTATCAGGCTGTCAAGGGACTTTTCGGCCTTTATCTTTTTACCGTTTACAGTTATGTTCCAGCCGTCCTCATAGGGTATGGTCGTGAACAGCACCTGATCGTTGTTCTCGGCCGTGCAGACGCCTTCAAGGTGAGTATCCTCAAACTCCGTTACCTCAAGCGTCCTCTGCTGGAGCTGTTCGCAGGTCTTTGCGAAGGCATCGTAGTCAAATGTATAGAACAGCTGTGTTCTCCAGAAGGCTTCCTTATCGTCATTTGAAATGCTTATGCGTATGCGCAGCTCCTGCCCCTTTTCATATTTTCCGAAATTCATTATCGAGTAGTTGTCCCCGACAAAGAACTGTCCCATATACTCCATGGGCTCAGTAGTGTTCTTGAACTCCTCCTCGTCCATAAGGAACACATTGCAGCTTCTCTCATAGCTGGTCGGCAGATACATATAAAGATAAGAGTCCTTGTCCATCTTGACAACATAATCGACGTGGCATTCCATACGTCCCTGGTCTGCAGGTACAAATTTGCTGTGTCCGTCAACAAGCTTTGAGGTAGCGACATTTTCCATTTCTGTCTTCAGGACATCCAGCTTTGTAAAATACTGTGTCCTGTCGCCGTTCAGCGCATTGAATATCATATTCTGGTTCCAGAAGGGGTCGTCCTCTCCCAGCACAACATCTTCAATAGCCGGATCGCATACTATGCCGAGACCCAGTGCATTGGGGTTGTTATAGAACTTGTAGTTTACATTCACCAGCTGTCCGTCGGTCTCTCCGGAGTGTGAAATATGCTCTTTTTCGATCTGTGTTGTCAGCTTATATTCCTCCGGCACCTTTACTCTGCTGCCGACATACTGCATATCGCCTGTCTTGTCCATAAGATACTTGATGTCAAAAAGAGCATCGGTCATAAACGTGGTGCCGTCATACTTTGTATAGTGTCCGCCGAAGGCATAGCCCAGCTTGTGGAGCATCTCAAGCGCAGGAGAATTCATGGTCGAGCTGGAATGGGATATACCCATATATCCTGTAGCTATCGGGTCGTTTACCGTCCTGTGGAAGGTAGACTCCATACGATAGAATTTTGAAGTGTCGTATCCCTTCATCATCGATACCGCATCACGAAGCTCCGAGATGTAAGGCTCATAGGACGAATACTTGCTGTATGCCACGTCGATATCTATCTTGTCGATGGTGTCGGCGCAGTTGAGGAACAGCTCTCCCGTCAGCAGTATTACAGTGATGATGCACACTGATTTTGACTTGGGATATTTTTTCAGCAGATACAGCATCAGGAAGTATACCGCCATAGCGATCATCGAGATCCAGATACCCTGGATGATGTTGTAAGGCTCGTTGTCGTCATCAAATTTTGTCCTGAAAAGCTGGAAATGCTCATAGTTCTCACGTTCACACCAGAACAGGAATACCATAAAGCCGAAAACGACTCCGCCGATATTCTTGAAGCTCACTCCGTCCAGGTTCTCAAAGGCTCTGAACGCCGCATAGATGAACAGGAACGAGAACGCAAACGAATATCTGAAGGGCAGCCAGTTAGGCACCTGGAAGCCGTGCATTATGATATCGACAGGCTTTAAGTACATAAGCACTGCCATAAGGATAGTGAGTATGCCGAGGGAAGCTTTCTCCTTGACATCTATCTTGCTGTTAAGGTAGAAAAGGGGAATGAGCAGAAGCGACAGCGCTCCGCAGTAAATAAAGGGCAGACCCTCGGGATAAACTGTATCATAGGAGAGTGGGAAGAGCTTAGTTATGAAGGTCAGGAAATCGAACTGTGTCGCCATGCTGTAATCGGGGTCTGTGAATTCGAGCTTTCCAAGTTTCAGAGAATTATATACCGGGATAAGCACCCAGGCTGCACACATAAGAGCGATAAGCGTTCCTGCTCCGAATTTGACGCATTTTGAGAAAAATCTCTTCGGAAGTATCCTGCCGGGCTGTCCCACACAGCAGTAACAGAAATACATAAACGTAAAGATGCCCACCATATATCCGATGTAGAAGTGAGCTATGAACATGAGCGAAAGAGGTATGATGAAGTGGAGCATCTTGCCCTCGTTTACAAGCTTGTGGACACCCACACAGATAAGGGGCAGATAGATAAGACCGTCAAGCCACATGGGGTCCATAAGCTGAACGACCATGTAGGACATCAGCGCATACATAGTCGGGAAGATGACCAGAGAGATGAGCCTTGGCTGCTTAGGCGAGACTTTTTTGAGAAAATACATAAACGACAGAGAAGCCGAGCCTATCTTTGCAAGCTGTAATATCAGGATCGATGTTGCCATCATCGTTCTTGGCAGCAGCAGTATGATTATCATAAACGGGCTTGCCAGATAATATCCGAAGATACCGAACATTTCGCCGCTGAGGTTTCTCGACCAGCTGTAAATAAAACTGCTGTTGCCCCAGAAAGCGTCTCTGAAATGCTCATAGTAATAAACGTACTGACCGTTAAGGTCAAGCACCAGCACAGAGCTGTCGCCGAAGGGATGAATCTTGAAAAAGACATAAGCTCCGTACATTATCCCCACAGGCAGAAAGAACACCAGTGTATACAGAAATCCCATCCTGTGCCTGTAACAGAAAGAAACATATCTTTCAAACAGTGTTTGGTTTGCCGTACCTGCCGATCTATTCTTCATCGTCTGTCATGTCCTTCTTTTCTGTGGTTTTTGTTTGCTTCTTAGCTATATCACGGATAATATACCGTGGACGCTGTTTTATCTCTTCATATATCTTTGATAAGTAATAGCCTATGATTCCCAGGCTGAACATAATGATGCTCGAGGTGAGCAGCTGCAGAATGATAACTGTCGGAAATCCCGCAGCGGAGTTTCCCATTATCTTCATCACCAGTGTGTGGGCGCCAAGGATAAGTGAGATCAGAAACGTTATAACTCCGAATACCGTTACAAGCTGCATGGGCGCAGATGTAAACGAGGTTATATTGTTTATCGCAAACTTGATAAGATTTGTCAGAGTCCATTTTGATTCTCCCACTTCACGGTCGGCAACGTCAAAAAAAACAGTCTCTGTTTTGAATCCCACCCAGCTGGACATAGCCCTGAAAAATGTAAGCCTCTCCGGCATGGCGTTTAGGGCATCAACAGCCGCTCTGTCAAGGAGCTTGAAATCCGAAGCATCCTGCATATCCAGCCCGCTGGAAGAGCCTATCAGCTTGTAGAACAGCTTTGAAAAGCCCTTATAAAGTATGCTCTCGTTTCCTCTCGAGCGCTTTTTTCCTTCAACAACATCAACGTCGTTGTTCTGCCAGATATGATACATCTCTATCATAACTTCCGGCGGGAACTGTCTGTCACAGTCCATAAGCACGCAGCAGTCTCCCTTTGCGGCTTCAAGGCCTGCGAAGATAGCGCTTTCTTTTCCGAAATTTCTTGAAAAGTTTATGCCCGTTATCCGTTCATCCGAGCGGGCAAGGGCAGAGATCAGCTCCCAGCTTTTATCTGTTGAGCCGTCATTTATAAATATAAGTTCATAGTCTATATTTTCGCTGTCAAGAAGCTTTGAGATGACAGAAGCAGTTTTTGCAATGTTACCCTCTTCGTTATAGCTGGGTATAATGACAGAAAGCATGATGTTTCTCCTTAGTTATCGTTTTCCTTCTGATAGTAGCTTGTCCTCACCCTGAAAAAGCGGACAGAGTATACGATGAT
Source organism: uncultured Ruminococcus sp. (assembly GCA_902800795.1). Lineage (GTDB taxonomy): Bacteria > Bacillota > Clostridia > Oscillospirales > Ruminococcaceae > Hominimerdicola. The sequence goes on from CADCFQ010000010.1 coordinate 128,305, forward strand.
AAGAACATAGAGACATATCTTTCCTATCATCATAAGGACCGCAAAAAAGTCAGCGGTCTGCCTGTAGGGGAGAAGGATGTATATCACATTTGAGACATAAGTGAACACGGTCAGATAGATCACTTTTGTCAGAGTATAGCCAAGTCTTACAAGACCGACAGTGTCTGATAGGTTCTCTCGTTCCTTATCTATGCAGTTATAAACCTGCCTGCTTATGTAAAGCCCGAAAAAAACGGCTCCTGCCCAGAGGGCCAGACTAAGCAGATCTCCCAGCGGACGAAGTTTTATCTTCTCGCTCCCGAGAATATGGAAGAACTTCATAAGCGCAATACAGCCTGCACTGACACCGCAGAAAACGGCATAGAGAGCTGTGGCTTTTTTAAGCTTCAGCAGGTCTTTGAATTCACTTTTCAGCTCGATGATGCCTACAAGAGTAAGCAAAGCACCGACCAGTTTTATAAAATAGCTCGTTGTCCAGTCGTAGTTTAACATAAACAACAGAAACGGCGAGCCCAGGACCAGAAAATTCATAGCAGTTTCCTCTTTGTATCAATTAAAACAGTTCATAAAAATACTATTATATTATAAACCATTTTACCCGAAATGTCAATAAATCTTACCGAGCCGGTAAGCCCCCGGGTCCGGGATGTTTTTTTGTGGAAGATTATTGAATACTGATACTATCTATTTAATAAAAAGTCTATATTTGCTTACGGGAATGACCGGTGGTCATTTCTAAAACCACATATTTACGCTGTTTTAAGCGACGAAGGCTTCTGTTATGTTGAAAATCCTTGTTTACATAACGTTAATAATGACAAAATCCTTGTTCTGACCGTGTTTTTTTTAATCAAAATCGCCAAAGTTTGAGTTTTCGCCGAAAAAACGGGGGTTAAACGTTTGACAACGTTTGCAAAATGCGTTATAATACGCATATAGAAAACGTTTTGTTGAAAAACAATGGAGGTAGAAAACATGAAAAAGAGTGAGCTTATTGCTGCTGTAGCTGCTAAGGGCGGCTATTCCAAGAAGGATGCTGAAAAGGCACTTGACGCTGTAGTAAACACTATCACAGAGTCACTTGCAAACGGCGAGAAGATTTCGATCGTTGGCTTCGGTTCTTTCGAGGTTCGTGAGAGAGCTGCAAAGGAGTCTATCAATCCTGCAACAAAGCAGCCTATCCATGTACCTGCTAAGAAGGTTCCCGCATTCAAGGCCGGTAAGGCACTTAAAGAAGCTGTAGACAAATAATTTATAGAATTACAGGAGGAAATGAAAATGGCTGTTAAGAAGACTGAAGAGAAGGCTGCTGCTGTAAAGGCTGTTGCTGAGAAGAAGGTTGAAGAAGTAAAGGCTACTGCTAAGAAGGCAGCTGCTGCAACCAAGACAAAGGCTGCTGCTGCAAAGACAACTGCAAAGGCAAAGGCTGAGACCGCTAAGAAGACTGTCAAGAAGGCTGCCGCAAAGAAGGCTCCTGCTAAGAAGGCTGCTGCAAAGGACGAGATCTTCGTTCAGTTCGAGGGCGTTGCTGATGTAAGCGTTGCTGCTGTAGTTGAGGCTGCAAAGGCTGATTACAAGGCAAAGACCGGTAAGGCTGCAAAGGCTGTTACTGTATATGTTAAGCCTGCTGAAGGCGTTGCATACTACACAGTTGCAGGCAAGGGCGGCGAAGACTTCAAGGTTGAACTCTAATCAATACCTTAAATATTACGAACAAAAGCAGCGCAGATCATCCGGTCTGTGCTGCTTTTTGCATTTTTTACTTTGTAGCGAAAGCGGAGCTTTTACTTTGCGTTTGCAAAAAGGCTCTTTTTCAGCTCATCAATATACTTCCGGCCTATCTCGGTGGGCTGGGAGTATTTTTTTGTTATATAACCTATCTCCATTATACTGTTATGGTTTTCCGAATCGTCACGGAAGGGAACGACAACATAGTCACTTCCGTTCATCTCCTCGCAGAGTATCCCTGAACATAACGTATAGCCGTAGAGCGCCTTCATCAGCTCCCCCATAGCGGCACGGTCTGTTGCTTTTATAGTTCTGGGATAGATCTTTTCGCTAAGTATCTCTTCTGCAAAAAGATAGCCGTCTCTGCCGTTTTGCTCGAAGGACAGACAAGGGTAAGGCTCCAGCTGTTCAAGGCAGATCGACTCCTCTTTCGCAAGGGGATGTCCACGCCAGAGATAAACATAGGCTTTGCATTTTAAAAGGCCGGTAAAGCTAAGCTCGTTTTCATTTAGTAGTTTCTCTATCGGCTTGCGGTTATAGTTTGAGATATAGAGCACTCCGATCTCGCTTTTAAGACTTCCTACATCACTGATAACATTGAGTGTTTCCGTCTCCCTGATGGCAAAGTCAAATTCCAGTGTGTTATACTGCTTGACAGTCTCGATAAATGCGCTCACAGCAAAGGAATAGTGCTGGGTGGATACACCAAACTTTCGCTTCATATCCTTGTCGATATATCTCTCGCATATCATCTCATACTGGCGGTGAAGCTGGCCAAGGCTCTGAAGAAGCTCTGCCCCTTCCGCTGTTGGGACAGCGCCTTTCGGCGTTCTAAGGAATATGCTTGTGCCAAGCTCCTTTTCAAGCTCACGCACAGCCGTAGTCAGCGCCGGCTGTGAGGTCCCGAGCTTTTCTGCTGCTTTGTTCATTGAGCCGCACTCGGATATAGCCAGGGCATAGCTTATCTGCTGGAGTGTCATTTTCCCACTTCC
>CADCFQ010000011.1 GCA_902800795.1 uncultured Ruminococcus sp.
AAAAATGATATAAGAAAATTCGCCTGACGCTCCGCCGATCACAATTGTTTGATGTTGGAAATGCACAAATAATTCATATTCTATATGTGAATGTTGCACAAAAGAACACCGACGGTTTTGTACTTATTAAACATTGTACCATATTTTATTTTTTTTTGCAAATTTCTCTTGACAAATCAAAAAAACTGACTATAATAGGCGGTGTAGGGAGGACCTACGAGGTTATATGAGATCCCCGGAAAACAGGGGGTCGGAAGAAAAACATAGTGTTAGTAAAATGAATCAGATTAAGGAGGAATTCATTATGAAAAAGACAAAGATCATGCTCGATTCCATCAACGACGTCAAGAAGTTCGTAAGCATCGTATCCATGCACGATTTCGATGTTGATCTGGCTTCCGGCAGATATGCAGTAGACGGAAAGTCCATCATGGGTATATTCAGCCTTGACCTTTCCAGCCCTATCAATCTTACAGCTCACACTGACGACGCTGACAAGTTCTTCGATGAGATCAAGGAGTTCATCGTAGAGAAATAAGGTTGTTATAAAATTATTATAACATAAAACAGTGTGCCTTGCTGCAATAGCGGCAGGGTGCATTGTTTTTTTATTTGAATTTGCCTTTACAAGCGGGAGCTTTTGTGGTATAATATCTATAGGATCCGGACAGGGTCTGTTCGATATGAAAGGAGCGATCGCTATGGATAGAAACTACATGAGGATATCACCCGACAAAAAGACGACCCTTATCAGGCTTTCGGGGCTGGATGAGATAAGAAAGTTTGCAGCAATGGCTGTGGAACACGACTATGTGATAACCCTTCATTCGGGCAATTATTCGGTCAACGGCAAATCTGTTATGGGAATGCTGAGCCTTGATTTTTCGTCGCCTGTTATTCTGGCGGTCGATCAGGCTCATGCAGACGAGTTCTTTAAGGAAGCTGAGCAATACATCGTTTCGGAGGAGACTGATAAGTGATAGTCAGAAACATCCTGCTGTGCCTGGAGACAGGGCTTCTGGTCATGTTTCTTATGGCGCTGCCTGTTTTCTGTGCTGGCAACATAGCAGGCATCCTTGTGTCCCTGCTGCTTCTGGGGATCACATATTATAACAAGTGGTTTACATCCCTGCTGAAAGACCTCTGGTCATCCGGCGGCGGAAAGGCTTTGATAATAGGCGTGTCTTTGCTGATAGTGGCCGCAGCGGTCTATGTTATCGTTCTGTCGGTGCTGATGTACCGGGCTCTTGATAAGGAACCGAACAACAGCAAGGTGGTCGTTGTGCTTGGCTGTCAGGTCAAGGGCACAAGGCCTTCGCTGATGCTCAAGCGCAGGCTGGATGCTGCAAAGGAGCTTCTTGAAAGCGACGAGGAGTTTATCTGTGTTGTCTCCGGCGGCAAGGGCACAGGCGAGGATATCTCGGAAGCCCGGTGCATGAAGGAGTACCTTGTTTCCTGCGGCATAGATGAGAAACGCATCATCGAGGAGAACCGTTCGACCACCACCTATGAGAACCTGAAATTCACAAGGGATATCCTTGACGAGCGTGGGCTCGGGAGAGATATTATAATAGCCACGGATGCTTTCCACGAATACAGGGCGTCCCTGCTTGCGAAAAAGCTTGGCTACAGCAGCACGAGTGCGTGTCCGGCTTTTACGAAATTCCGCTATCTCCCCACCTACTGGGTCAGGGAATGGATAGGACTTACACATTATTTCATTCTTGGGAACTGACAAAAAAGCCATGGCGCTGTGCCATGGCTTCATTTGTTTTATCATTTGTCTGCAACAGCGTTGTTTATAGCTGATACAAGAGCCTTTACAGACGATACGATGATGTCGGAATTGCGTCCGCAGCCCCAGAACATCTTGCCGTCACAGCTGATGCCCACATAGGTCACAGCCTCAGATGTTGACTTGCGCTCCAGTGCGTGCTCGGTGTAGACCTCGATGTTGAAGTCGATATCTATGCCCTGCTTGATAGCGTTTGCAACAGCGTCGAGCCTTCCGTTGCCCTCGGCAGTGAAGGACTTCTTTTCTCCGTTTATAACAGCGGTGACAGCCGAGCCGATATGGCCCTCGGCCTTCTGGATGTAGTGAGCCTCGATGATATCAACGGGCTCCTTTTTGTTGAGAAACTCATTCTTGAAGATCTGATAAACTTCGTCCGGCATGAGCTCCTTGTGGCTGTGGTCGGAAACGCTCTTGACCTTGTAGCCCAGATCCTCACGCATCTTCTTGGGCAGATCGTAGCCGAACTTTTCCTGGAGGATAAAGCCGATGCCGCCCTTTCCCGACTGGGAATTGATGCGGATAACGTCGCCGTCATACTCTCTTCCCACATCATGCGGATCGATCGGCAGATAAGGAACTGTCCACATATTCGAGTTTCTTTCTTTTCTGAAGTTCATTCCCTTTGCGATAGCGTCCTGGTGAGAGCCGGAGAAAGCCGCAAACACCAGTGCTCCGGAATAAGGCTGTCTGTCATAGACCTTCATTCTGGTAACTCTCTCATAGAGCTCGATGAGCGAGGGCAGATCAGAGAAATCGAGCCTCGGGTCAACGCCGTGAGTGAACATATTCATAGCCAGTGTAACTATATCAACGTTACCTGTTCTCTCGCCGTTTCCGAAGCAGGTGCCCTCAATCCTGTCGGCTCCTGCCAGCAGACCCAGCTCGCTGTCTGCAACTCCGCAGCCTCTGTCATTGTGCGGGTGGAGGGAAACGATGACGTTCTCTCTGTTGTGGAGAGTCTTGCACATATATTCGATCTGCTGCGCATAAACGTGGGGCAGCGACATCTCGACGGTAACAGGCAGGTTCATGATGACCTTGTTCTCCGGTGTCGGCTCCCAGATATCGATAACAGCGTTGCAGATATCTCTTGCAAACTCAGGCTCGGTGCCTGTGAAGCTCTCGGGAGAATACTCAAAGGTGATGTTGCCCTTCGCCTTTTTCTTATACTCGTTGCACAGCTTTGCTCCGTCGGTAGCTATCTTTATGATCTCTTCCTTCGACTTGCGGAACACCTGCTCTCTCTGTGCCACAGAGGTAGAGTTATAGAGGTGAACGACAGCGTTCTTAGCGCCGTCGATAGCCTCGAAGGTCTTCTTTATGATATGCTCTCTCGACTGTGTGAGCACCTGGATAGTCACATCGTCAGGGATGAGGTTTTTCTCTATCAGCGTGCGGCAGAACTCATACTCTGTCTCCGAAGCGGCAGGGAAGCCTATCTCTATCTCCTTGAAGCCGATATCCACAAGCTTCTGGAAGAACTCCAGCTTCTCATCCAGGCTCATAGGTATGATGAGCGCCTGGTTGCCGTCTCTAAGGTCAACAGAGCACCAGATAGGTGCCTTGTCTATATACTCCTTGTCTGCCCAGTCCATACATCTCTCGGGCGGCATAAAATAGCCTCTCTGATACTTGTCAAAGTTTTTCATAATGCTTCCTCCTAAGTAAATTGTTGTTCACATAGCTAAAAGCATTCCTCAAATGGAGTGCAAAAAACAAAAAACCCGTCTCTGTTCCAAGAGACGAGCAATCACCCGTGTTACCACTCCGATTCACGCACAGCTCACACTGTACGCCTTAGCCGCATCCAACAATGCGTATCTCTGTAACGGGAGAACACCGTGCAAAGCTACTGTGATTTCGCTCTGCAAGCTCAAGGACGAGTTATAGCGCAGCCCTCATACCGTTTCACACCTGCCAACGGCTCTCTGAAAATCGTGAAAGCGCCTTGCTTCCTATCAACGCCTTTAAACTATGTTACCCCAATTATAACACAGTTACAGGATTTGTCAAGCCCTGTTCTCTCGGTTTAATATATTATTCACAATTATTTCTTTGTATATCCTTGCCGACAGATTGACAAAAACTGTCCGGTATTATATAATTATATTGGATAAAGGCTTGTCGAAAGGAGTATCATCATTATGATATATGAAAGTATAAAAAAGCTTATCACCTACGCTATGGATACCGGGCTTATAGCCGAGCCCGACAGGGTATACTGCACCAACCGTCTGCTGGAGGCTCTCGGCCTTGACGAGTATGAGGAGCCGCAGACGGAGTATAAGGATATTGACCTCGAAGCTGTACTTTGCGAGCTTCTTGACTACGCCGTTGAAAAGGGCCTTTGTGAGGACACCACGGTCCACCGTGACCTTTTCGATACAAAGCTCATGGGACTGCTGACCCCAAGACCCTCCGAGGTGGAGCGTGAGTTTGCGGCCCGCTATGAGAAAAGCCCCGAGCAGGCAACAGACTATTTCTACAAGCTCTCGCAGGACACCGACTATATCCGCCGTTACCGCATAAAAAAGGATATGCGCTGGATAGCCGCAACCGAGTACGGCGACCTTGACATTACTATAAACCTCTCGAAGCCCGAGAAGGACCCCAAGGCTATCGCTGCGGCAAAGCTAGCAAAGCAGACGGGCTATCCCAAGTGTCTTCTGTGCTATGAGAATGTGGGCTATGCCGGAAGGGTCAATTCTCCCGCAAGGCAGAACCACCGCATAATTTCCGTGACTATCGACGGCGCTGACTGGGGCTTCCAGTATTCGCCCTATGTTTATTATAACGAGCACTGTATAGTTTTCAACAAAAAACACACCCCTATGGTGATAGACAAGTCCGCTTTCAGAAAGCTGTTTGACTTTGTTTCACAGTTTCCCCACTACTTCGTGGGTTCAAATGCAGACCTTCCCATAGTCGGCGGTTCTATCCTTTCCCACGAGCATTTCCAGGGCGGCCACTATACCTTTGCTATGGCAAAGGCGCCCGTTGAGACAGAGCTTGCCTTCAAGGGCTTTGAGAATGTGAAAGCAGGCATCGTAAAGTGGCCTATGTCGGTCATAAGGCTTGACAGCGACGATAAGGAAGCCCTTATCGGGCTTGCAGACAGGATACTCACCAAGTGGAGAGGCTACACCGACGAGGCAGCCTTTGTGTTCGCAGAGACAGAGGGTGAGCCCCACAACACTATCACCCCGATAGCGAGAATGAGAGACGGCAGGTTCGAGCTTGACCTCGTTCTGAGAAACAACATCACCACAGAGGAGTATCCTCTGGGTGTTTATCATCCTCACCAGGAGCTTCACCACATAAAGAAGGAGAACATCGGCCTTATCGAGGTCATGGGTCTTGCGGTGCTGCCGTCGAGACTCAAAACCGAGATGGCTCTGCTTTCCGAAGCTCTTGTCAGCGGCGCTGACATCAGGGCGGACGAGAGGATAGCCTCCCACGCCGACTGGGCGGACGAGCTTAAAGAAAAATACAGCTTCACCGAAGAGAACGTCAGTGAGATACTCAGAAAAGAGATAGGCATCGTATTCTCAAAGGTCTTAGAGCACGCAGGCGTTTACAAGAGAAACGCCGAGGGCAAGGAAGCTTTCCTTAGATTTGTGGATCATGTAAATAACTGACGGCGAGACCCCTGTACAGCGCAGGGGTCTGCTTTTGATAAAGGAGTTGAAAAAATGGCAAGAGCTGCCGATTTTATAAACGGTCAGAGCGTAAGAGCCTATGAACTGCTGGGAGCACACATAAGGGGCGGCGAGGCGGAGTTCTCGACCTATGCGCCCAATGCTAAGGATGTAAGGCTTTGTCTTGGCGGAACGTGCTATCCTATGGAGCGTGACGATAACGGCGTGTGGCACGCTGTCCACCCGGCAAGTGAGGGCGACATCTACCAGTTCGTGATAACGACACAGTCCGGCGAGGAGCATTACCGCTCGGACCCCTTTGCGTTTTACAGTGAGGTAAGACCCAAGAACGCATCCATCGTCTACGACCTCGACACCTTTGAGTGGAGCGACAGCGAGTGGCTTTCAAAGAGGACAAAAAACTACGACAGCCCTCTGAACATCTATGAGATGCACTTCGGCTCCTGGAGGATAAAGGCAGGAAAGGAAGAGGACGAGCGCTTTTACACCTATGACGAGATGACAGACCTGCTCATCCCCTATGTCAAGGACATGGGCTATACCCATATCGAGATACTTCCCCTTATGGAGCACCCCTTTGACGGCTCCTGGGGATATCAGGTGTCCGGCTATTTCTCGGCCACCAGCCGCTACGGCGAACCCAGAGGCCTTATGCGCTTTATAAACGCCTGCCACGAAAACGGCATAGGCGTTATCCTAGATTTCGTTCCTGTTCATTTTGTCAGGGATTTCTTTGCGCTTCATATCTATGACGGCGGCTATGTCTTTGAGAGCGACAACGAGAACGAGCGCTATTCCGAATGGAACACCGCACTGTTCGATTTTTCAAAAGCTCATGTGCTCAGCTTTATGAAGTCGGCGGTCAATTTCTGGATCGAGAAATACCATGTGGACGGCCTGCGCTATGACGCTGTGGCCTGCCTTATCTACAAATACGGCAAAAAGGAGAACCCCATAAACGACCCGGGTATATGGTTTCTGAAAAACACAAACTATGCCATAGGCAAGCTCCACCCGGACGTTATGCTCTTTGCGGAGGACTCCACCGACTACATCAAGGTTACGGCTCCCGTCGAGTTCGGAGGGCTTGGCTTTGACTATAAGTGGAACCTGGGATATATGCATGACACCCTCAACTATATCAAGACTCCGCCCAACCAGCGCCGTGCCCACCACAACAAGATGACCTTCGCTATGAGCTATTTCTATAACGACCTGTTCATCCTGCCCTATTCCCACGACGAGGTCGTTCACGGCAAATACTCGATGATAGACAAGGCTTCGGGACTGAGAGAGCAGAAGCAGGCGACTATGAAGGTGCTCTACACCTTCCAGATGGCTCACCCGGGAAAGAAGCTGAACTTTATGGGCAACGAGCTCGGGGAGTATATGGAATGGGACGAGAAAAAAGAGCTTGGCTGGAACCTGCTCACCTATCCCGAGCACGACTCGCTCCATGAGTATATCAAGGCTCTCAACCACATCTATCTGAACGAGCCGGCTCTTAGCTGCTGCGATTATAATTCGCTGTCCTTCCGCTGGCTGGAGGCAGACAACCGCAACCAGTGCCTTTACTCCTTCGTAAGAAACGACCTTCACGGCAGAAAGATATACTGCGTCTTCAATTTCTCGGCAAACTATCAGAACTGCTCTGTGAACGTTGAGGACGACGGCCAGTATTATGAGCTTCTCAATTCCGACCGTGACATTTACAGCGGCTCGAACTGTATAAACGGCGAGCCCTGGGCACAGGGCAGGCGTGTGAATCTGCGCCTTGCTCCGCTCAGCTGTGTTCTTCTGGCAAGAAAATAATACACGCCCGGCACTGGAATACAAAGTTTTTTCTTGATATCCTCTCCCGATAAAGACGGGAGAGGATGTCTTTTTTTATCTCATGATCCGTCACGGATACTGCAAAAATATACAGCGCTGTTTATTTTTTTGATAGAATATCATATTTTTTTCTTGAAGTCGGTCTGCATTTATGGTATAATTACATAAACACGACCAAAATGACCAAAGAGGGGGAACGGCCATGATAAAAACGATAGATATCAGCGGAAAATGGAAGCTGTTTCTGGATAAGAGCTGCGAAGCGAAAAAGCCTGTGTTCGATGACGAGATGCTCCTGCCGGGAACGACCTCGGATCAGAGAAAGGGCGAGCCCAATGACGAGCGCCCGGACGGCTATCTGACAGACACATATAAGTTCGAGGGCAACGCCTGGTTCGGCAGAGATATCGACTTTGATAAGGCGGATGCTAAGAACCTCAAGCTCTTTCTTGAGCGCACAAGGATAACCGAAGTCTTTGTGGACGGCGAGAGCCTTGGCGTTATGGACAGCCTTGTGGCTGCACATATCTATGACCTGTCCGCTTATGCCAAAACAGGCGTTCACGAGCTTGTTATCAGGTGCTGCAATGTGGGATATAAAACAGGCGGCGGACACCTGACCTCTCAGGACACACAGTCCAACTGGAACGGCATAACAGGCAGGATGGAGCTTCAGCTTTTTGCAGAGGCATATCTTGAGAACGTTATGGTCTTCACCGATGCGAAGAAAAAACAGCTGCATATTACAGCTGATCTTTCGGGTGCGGATGAGGCTGATGTCCGGATCAGCGCCGAGAGCTTCAACAGCGACAAGACTCATACCCCGGCGCCTGCCTGCGTTAGAGCAAAGGGCGGAAAGCTTGACTGCGTTTATGAAATGGGCAGTGACGCTCTTCTCTGGAGCGAGCATCACCCGGCTCTTTATAAGCTAAGGCTCTCGGTCGGCGAGGACGTTTATGAGCAGATAATAGGTATCCGTGACTTTGAGCAGAGAAACGGAAAGTTTCTGATAAACGGTGTCACCACCTTCCTCAGGGGAAAGCATGACGGCCTGATCTTCCCGAAGACCGGCTATGCCCCCACAGACCTTGACAGCTGGCTCAAGGTGCTCTCAATATCAAGATCCTACGGGATAAACCACTACCGCTATCACACCTGCTGTCCGCCGGAAGCGGCCTTTACCGCTGCGGATATGCTGGGTATCTATATGGAGCCGCAGCTCCCGTTCTGGGGGACTATAACCACCCCCGAGGATGAAAAGCACGACCAGGCCGAGCAGGACTTTCTTGTGTCCGAGGGCTTTGCTATGCTGCGCTCTTTCGGAAACCACCCCTCCTACTGTATGATGTCTCTCGGCAACGAGCTGTGGGGCTCGAAGGAGACCCTCAACGATATCCTCGGCCGCTACAAGGCTTTCGACAGCAGGCATCTTTACACACAGGGCTCGAACAACTTCCAGTGGTTCCCGAATGTGGTGGAGAACGATGATTTCTTTGTGGGCGTTCGCCTTGCAAATGACAGGCTCATAAGGGGCAGCTATGCTATGTGCGACGCTCCTCTCGGACATATACAGACAGACAAACCGTCAACTGTTCACGACTACGATGCTATCATTCATCCCTCCAAAAAGGCACACGAGACCGAGGTCTCCGAGGACGGAACCGTCCAGATACAGTACGGCACGACTATGAAGACCGTCAAGGCTTCGGAAGCTGATGCGGATTTCATCCCGGAGGTGCCTATCGTTACCCATGAGATAGGCCAGTTCGAGTGCTATCCTAACTACGATGAGATAGAAAAATATACCGGCTCGCTCAAGCCACGCAACTTAGAGATATTCAGAGACCGCCTTGACAAAAAAGGCCTTCTGCCCCTGTGGAAGGACTATTTCGAGTGCTCGGGCGCGCTGGCTGTTGAGTGCTATAAGGAGGAGCTGGAGGCGGCTCACCGCTCGAAGCTGGTGGCCGGCTATCAGATACTCGACATCCAGGACTTCACGGGTCAGGGAACAGCGCTTGTGGGCATCCTTGATGCGTTTATGGATAGCAAGGGTCTTGTCACCGAGAAAAAGTGGCGTGGCTTCTGCAATGATATAGTCCTGCTCGCAAGATTTGAGGATTACGTCCTTGAGGAGCAGAGCGTATTTGAAGCTAAGATACAGTGCTCAGCTTTCCATGAGGGCTTTGAGGGCGGCACATTGAAGTGGTCTCTTTGCGACGGCGAAAAGGTGCTTGCGCAGGGCAGCAGTGATTTTTCGATGAACGGTGATAATTATGCCGATATCTGTGTTGCAAAGGCGGAGCTTCCGAAGGTCGAGAAGATAACCTATCTCACATTCAGGCTTTCGCTTGAAGGCACCGATATAGAGAACGAATATGAGCTGACAGTTGTTCCTGCTGTGGAGCAGGCAGAGCTTGACGGGGTATATCTTTTCCGTGAGGCGGACAGAAAGGCAGAGGAGCTTTTGAAGCAGGGCAAGACTGTGCTTGTGGTGCCGGACCTTGAAAAGATAAAGGATGAGTCAATAGAGGGTATGTACTGCCAGGACTTCTGGAACTATCCTATGTTCAAGACCATTTCCGACATGATGAAAAAGCCCAGACCTGTGGGAACTATGGGTCTTGTCATCGACACCGAGCATCCGGCTTTGTCGGGATTTGCTTCAAAGAAATATTCCACTCCTCAGTGGTTTGAGATAGTAAACAATTCACGCTCGGTGATACTTGATGACCGGGATGAGGACATAAAGGTCATAGTGCGCACTATCGACAATGTGGAGCGCAACCACAGCCTGTCGCTGCTTTACGAATATGAGAAAGACGGCGGCAGGGTGGTAGTATGCTCCTGCGACATTGAAAAGCTTGCAGACAGCCCCGAGGGCAGGGCGTTTGTAAAGTCGCTGTTTGACTATGTGAGAAACTGATAGTTTTGATCCGGGCACCTGCCAACTTCGGCAGGTGCTCTTTTTGTTGCAATTGCATAAAGGGCGTAAGTCGCTTTTGGTCGAATGAACGAAAGTGAACTCGATTTGGATATAAATCGTTCACAAGTGGCTTTTTTTATGCTATAATCTATAAGGATAATTATATCTTTATTTTTATAGCAAAGGGATGATCTTCGTGCAGTTTCCAACGCTACCCAATCTGAATAAACACTATAAGTATAAAAATATCGCAGCTGCACTGGCAGTGTGTCTGCTCCTGATAGTCTGGCTCACGGCTTCATGCAGCAATAAGGTGCTCGAGCGGAACAAGCCCCAGAACAAGACCAATGTAGTGGCATCCTCCGATAAGAAGGTCACAAAGACGAAGAAGGAAGAAACGCCAAAGAGAAGCTTCCGCTATGAGGAGGTAGACAACAGACAGGTCTCAAAGGGAAGCCTTGTGCTTGTAAACGGCGACCACAAGCTGTCCGCCACCGAGATAGACTCCTCTGACACGCTCTACTCCTATCTTTTCAGCGAGAGCGGCTCTCAGATCCTGTCCGCCAGCACGACAGAGCTCGTGGCAGACACAGCTGCGCTGAAAGCTTTGCAGAAGATGATGTCAGACTATAATGCCAAGACAGCCGACAGCTCGGTGATCGTTTATTCTACCACCGAGAATCCCGACGGCTCGGCTACCGAATTTGTCGAGAGCCCCACAGGCCTTTGCTTTGACCTTCTTGGCTATGACGCCGCTTCCGGCAGCTATCCTGCCTTTTCGGGAGAGGGCTCCAGCGCATGGGTGCCTGAGAACTGCGCTAAGTACGGCATGATACTCAGATATCCTGCTGACAAGGTGTCGGAGACAGGCCATGAATATGCTTCAGGCCATTACAGATATGTGGGCGAGCCTCACTCAGAGATCATGGCTGAAAAATCGATGTGTCTTGAGGAGTATCTTGAGTGGGTAAAGAAATATAACTTCGAGAAGCCCCTGTCCTTCACCGCTTACGACGGCAAGTCCTATGAGGTGTGGTATGTCAAGGAAGGCAAGGACAGAACGACCAAGCTGCCTATACTCCAGAAGGCTGACGGCAAGGATTATTCCTATACTATCTCCGGCAACAACTATGACGGCTTCATCGTGACCGTCTGCCTCAGCGAGGACGCTCCCGAGGTGAAGACCGGCGAGGAAAGCGAAAGCGATACTTCGGCTGTGAGCGAGGATCAGGGCGGCACCGAGGAAGCTCAGACCGAAGATTACGGCTATGACGACAACACAGATTACACTGCGGAGGAACAGGTATGGTAAACGAGAGCGTTAAACTTGATGTAGACTATGAAAAAGCAGGGCTTTCTCCGGAGGGCTGTGCTCCCACGCTCGACTGCCTGTATAATACTTTTTCCGAGGAGATAGGACCGAAGCACAGAAGGGCAGTCATCATCTGCCCCGGCGGCGGATATGACTTTTTGTCTGACCGTGAAGCAGACCCTGTGGCGTTTCGTTTTCTTGCGGCAGGCTGTGCGGCTTTTGTTCTCCGGTACTCGGTGTATAAGAAAAAGTTCCCCACCGACCTGCTTGAATGTGCGGCGGCGGTGAGGTATGTAAGAGACAATGCAAAGCGCTTTGATGTTGACCCCGATAAGATCTTTGTCTGCGGCTTTTCTGCCGGCGGACACCTTGCGGCAAGTGCTGCGAATTTCTACGGTTCCGATATCGTTACAAAGGCTCTCGGCTGTACTGCCGAGGACACAAAGGTCAACGGCTCTATCCTCTGCTATCCTGTTATCACTTCCGACCCGAAGTATACCCACGAGGGCTCTATCCTCAATCTTATCGGCGAGGAGCAGAGCGAGGAGCTCCGGGCTCTTGTGAGCCTTGAAGACAGGGTGAGCAGCACCACTCCGCCCACCTTTATCTGGCACTGCGCCGATGACGGCTGTGTAAGGGTCGAAAACAGCCTGCGCTATATGCTGGCGCTGTCCGAAAACAACATCCCCTATGAAGCTCATATCTATGAATACGGCGGCCACGGAGCATCGCTGTGTGACGAGACGACCTCCACCAACGACTGGCATATCCAGCCCGTTGCCGCTCACTGGGTACAGGCGGCGATCGACTGGGTGCTGAGGTGAAACGCAGGCGCAGTAAAATAGTTTTTTTATGGCACTTTTGTCAGGGTATTGACAAGAGTGCCTTTTGATTTCTTTGTGCAGCGCCTGCTCAATGAATAATGAAGAATGAATAATGAAGAAATAAGAATGAAGGCGATACCTTAACTGTCCAGTATTCATTCTTCGATCTTTCCGCAGCAGCCGATCCTTATGTATAATACCTTCAGGACAGCGGATAATAATTAACACATTAAGGCTCTTTTGCATAGTATGGGTCAGGAGGGGATAGCTATGCAAAAACATACCGAACACTATTTTCTTGGAACGAGGATAACAGGCGGCTTTGACAACCTTTTCCGGGAGGAGATATCAGACAAGGGCTTTCAGGGATATCTTCTCAAAGGCGGCCCCGGAACAGGCAAGTCTTCGCTTATGAAGCGCATAGGCAAGGCCTTTGAGGACAGCGGCCGGGTGACGTATTATCACTGCTCATCTGACCCGGAGTCGCTGGATGCGGTGGTGCTCTGGGATAAGAGAGCATACATCTGCGATGCCACAGCGCCCCATGTTATGGATTGCCGCTATCCGGGAGTTACGGAGCGGATAGTCGATCTCGGAAGGTTCTGGGACGAGGGCGTGCTCGGCGCTTTCAGTGCTGATGTGATATCGGCTGCCGACCGCAATCTGGCGCTTCAGAGAGCCGCCGGCAGGATACAGCAGTCGCTGACCGTCAGCTGCAAAGCGGTATCCGATGCCGCTTCGGAGTGCTGTAATGAGAAAAAGCTCAAGGCCTTTTCAAAGCGCCTTGCCGCTAGGCTCATGGGCGGCGCATCTTTCGGAGAAAAGGGCACAGCGGTCAGGCGCCAGCTCACAGCCCTCACGGAATACGGCTGTATGACCTTTGAGAACACTGCCGAGGGCTTTGAAAATGTGATAGTCCTGTCTGACAGCCGTTTTTATGCGGCGAACCGCCTTTGTGAGCTGCTCGAAGCCGAGGCTCTTTCAAGGGGACTCGATGTTATCTCATGCCCCTCGGCGGCCTTTGACAACGCCCGCACCGAGCACGTCCTGATACCGTCCCTTGGCATCGCCGTTCTGAGCGACACGCCCCTGACACTTCTTTCAGGGGGCGGCACACGCATAGACCTGGACGGCTTTTATGACAGGCGCTTGCTTGAAGAGAACAGAGATATCCTGACTCTTGAAAAGCGCCTTATAAACGAGCGCTCCGAAAGGCTTTACGAGACGATGTCGGCGGCAAAGGCCGTCCATGACGAGCTTGAAAAATACTATATCAAAGCTATGGATTTCAAGGGCGTCGGAGGGGTCTGCGAGGAGCTTGAAAAACGCATTGGGGACAACAAAAAAGCAAAGAGCTGACACATAGATCAGACAGTCGGGGAAGGTGCGCTCCGGCTGTCTTTTTTGCCGGAGTTCCGGTAGGCTCTTTGCCTAAAATACGTTGTTTTGACCTTTGAATGTTGTACTTTTTAACAAAATCGGCAAAAATAGGTCGGCTGTCCTTTACTTTTGGAAGGATGTGTGTTATAATTTTACTTTGGTGGAATATGTTTGGAGTTTGTTTGAAAGGAATTGTGATATGCTCTCTCCCGAGATATCAGGTGATTACAGGAACGACCGCATCGACAGATGTGCATCGTGCGAAAGCATAGATCTTTTACAGCTGCGTGACAGGGGAGTGTTCCTCTGCGGCGACGAGAACTGTTTATATATCAGTGAGCTTGAAGCTGTTCTTACCCGGGTAAAGGTCCCGGTCAACGAAGCGGCTATTACTCAGAAGGAGGTGCTCATAGCCTTCGATATGAAGAATGCTCCTTTGAGTGACGAGCAGAGGACCGAGCTTGAAGACTGCACAGGCAGAAGACTTCTTGTGACGGACAAGCGTGATGACGTTACGGCGCTGAGCGCAATAATGCCCGTTCTTTATGCGCCCCGCATCTACGGCGCAGGCCTTGAAAACGGCGAGGACGCCCACACCAACGAGAGCACCAACATCACCGACCTTTACGGCGCTGTGCTGTTTCTGGCATCGAGAAAAAAACAGCTTCGCTTCTGTGTTTATTACACAGGCCACGGCGGCTGTACCGTCAAGGGCGCCAAGAGCGTTACCAGCGGCGGCTATGAGAGGATAATGTCCTATGAGGACGGCAGAGCCATGCTTGAGTTCTCAAAGGTCTATCCCGATAAGATGTTTTATTTCGGCGACAGCTATGACGGCCAGCTTGAAAGGCTCCATGAAAGGCTTTTCGAGTGCCTTGATGAGTTTGACCGTATATGCCGGGAAAACGATATAAGCTATTTTTTAGGCGGCGGTTCGCTGCTCGGAGCAGTCAGATACGGCAGCATCATCCCCTGGGATGACGATATCGACGTTATGATGACAAGAGAAGAATATGAGAAGTTCCTCTCTGTCGTGGACAGCACGATAAACAAGGAGCGCTTTTTCTTCCAGTCCTCCGAGACCGACCCGAGCTACCACAGCCTGTTTACAAAGCTCAGGATAGAGGGCACGCTTTTTGCGACCGAGTTTTCGAGCCGCTTTGCTCATATGCACCAGGGCGTGTTCATTGATATTTTCGTCCATGACAAGACATCCGACATAAAGGCAGTAAGAAAGCTCCACGTTTTTCTTACTCTGTTCGCAAGGTCTTTGGTTTTCAATAAATGGGCAGATAAGCCCATGCACTTCTACGGAAGATTCAGGTACATCTGTCAGGCTGCCACCTGGGTCATGCAAAGGTGCAGCATGAAAACGCTGGAGCGCTTTCAGCACAGGGTGGTCACTTTCTTTGACAAGAGAGATACGCATTATCTCTATGACGGCACAGGCGAGCATCTGAGACACGGCGGTTTTCCTGCAAAGTGGCTCTCCCAGACCGAATATATCAGGTTCGGCGAGAGAAGCTTTCCTGTCCCCAAGGATGCCGACAGGTATCTTGCCTATTCCTACGGCGATTACAAGAAGCCCGTGCCTGCAAGTTTAAGGCGCTCGGGACATGATATAGTTAAATTTGACTTTGATATAAAGTAAAGGTGAATTTTTAAATGCTGGATATAATTCTTTTCGGTACAGATGCCGACGTGATGCGCAGTCAGATATCGTCGATAACTGCCGCAGAGAGCTTTGAAGACAAGGGTGTGCTCGTCCATGTTATGGATCACACGGGCTCATTCGGCGTCAAGGATGAATACTCGGGAGTCAGGGGAGCTGTCAGCTACTATGACGTAAGCGAGATGAGCGAGCCCGAGGCATATAACTTTGCGCTGTCGCAGACAGGTGCGGACAACATAATGTTCATCACCGATGACGGTGTAATACCGCCTGATTCTCTCGACCATGCAGTAAGGCATATAACCAGACATCCGATAGTTTCTCTCGATCCGTACACAAAGGATGAGAACGGCGTGTTCAAGTCTACGCTCACCTTCAAGATGACCTTTGACCGCAAGCACAGATACAGAGTGGATCTGAGGATGTTCCCGGAAAGGTTCCACACCTGCTTCTCGGCTTTCATCTTCAAGAGGGAGCTGTTTGAAGGGCTCACCTTTGATGAGCGTATGCCCCTTGATTCCGATATGAAGATACTGATGAAGCTCCTGGATGAGAACGGCGGATATCTGCTTACCGAGAAGCCTTATAACTGCGGCCACCCCAATGAGAGAGACTTCTTCAACTATCCTCTCCAGTTTGAAAAGGCCTGGTATGAGGAATCTATGGACTACTTCCTGATAGACGCTGCAAAGCCGGATTCCTCGATCTTTGTGAACCACTTCGTTCTCTATCAGATCTGCTGCCGCTATGCGTGCAACATGAACGAGCGTGACAAGAGCATCCTCTCTCCCGATGAGGCGCAGGCTTTCTTTGACAAGACAGGAAAGGCGCTCAAGAACATTGACGATATAACTATCTCCAGCTGTCATCTGCTGACAGGAAAGGGGATTATCCCGAGATTCTTTGTGCTTAACCTTTTAAGGCTCAAGCATGACAACTATGAGCTGATGCCCACTATCAGCGCTACCGCTGCCGAGATCTCGGCTCATATAGGCGAGAGCCAGATATGGTCGCTTGGCTCCTCCAAGCTTGAATTCAAGGTGCTTTACTATGACGGTGCAAACCTTGTTATGGACGGCTTCTATCCCGGAAGCTATGTTTTCAAAGAGGGCGATATCGAGATCTTTGCAGCCCTTGACCAGAGCCGGGAGTATCCGGTGGTAAGAACGCACATTTATGCTCTGAATAAATTTTTCAATGTCTCCGCAAAGGGAAACTACACCTTCCGCTTTATGATCCCCGAGGAGAAGCTCAGAAGACACAGCACCTTCTCCTTCTGGCTCAGATACAGAGGCAGGAACTATCCGCTGGCAGTGACCTTCATCAGAGCCGAGACAAAGCTCAGCACTGTAAAGAACTCCTACTGGATCTGTGGAAAGTCGATAATCCAGTATGACGGCGGTATGCGCTGCTTTACTGTGGAGAAGCTGACAAGGGGCGCACACATTAAACACGAGCTTCGCTTTATAAGATCTATCTCCAGAGCCACACACGGTATGTGGAAGATAAAAATGGTGGGCAACCGCCTGCTTTACTGGGCTTCAAAGCCGTTCTTCCGCAAGAAGATATGGCTCACTATGGACAAGATCTTCAAGGCCGGCGACAACGGCGAATACTTCTATCGCTATGTGAAACAGAGAGCTCCGGAGGGCGTGAAGATCTATTATGTCGTTGCCAAGGATTCGCCCGACTATGAAAGACTTAAAGCCGAGTATGATACGATACTCAAGTTCAATACCATAAAGCATAAGATGATAGCTCTCCATACCGACCTTATGCTTGCCACCCACGTTGACACGATGAACTGCAACGGCTATTATGCAGCCACCCAGAAGTATTTCAAGGATCTGTATAACGCAAGGGTCGTATGCCTTGCACACGGTCTGACTATCCAGAAGATAGCTCAGTACCAGAACAGGACCTTCGACAATACCGTGCTTTATTTCTTCGCTTCAAAGTATGAGATAAAGAACGTGAGCCACGAGATTTACGACTACTATGACAAGTCGATGCTCTGCCTTACGGGCCACGCAAGATATGACGGCCTTGTTTCAAACGACAAGAAGGTCATTCTTATAACCCCCACCTGGAGAAGAGGCACAACGACAGGCAAGGCGAAGAAGGGCGCTACCTATGCCCACAGCTCCAGCTTTATCCACAGCGACTACTACAAGATCTATAACGGTCTGATAAATGACGAGAGACTCATTAAGACCGCTAAGGAGCACGGCTACAGGGTAGTTTATCTGCTCCATCCGGCTATGAGCTCCCAGCTCGTGGACTTTGAAAAGAGCGACGGAGTCGATATCATAGCAGCTGCCGGAGATATGAGCTACGAGAAGATACTCACTGAGTCGAGCCTTATGGTCACTGACTATTCGGGAGTTCAGTTCGATTTTGCTTATATGAAGAAGCCGCTGGTATATTATCATCCGGATGTTCTGCCTCCCCAGTATGAGGCAGGCGGACTAGAGTATGAGACTATGGGCTTCGGGCCTATCTGCCGCAACCACGAGCAGATAGTCGCAGAGCTGTGCGAGTATATCGAGAACAGCTGTGTTATGAAGGATATGTATAAGCAAAGAGTCGATGACTTCTTCGAGTATTCCGACCATAACAACTGCGAGAGGATATATGAAAAGGTCATCGAGTTCCAGGATAAATTCGATAAGGTCAATAAGGACGATTACAGCGAATAAACCTAAGGATAACGGAGGTATGAATATGAATATTGCAGTAATTTTCGCAGGCGGTGTCGGCGTGAGAATGGGAGCAGGCGTGCCCAAGCAGTTTCTTGAGATAAACGGCAAGCCTGTCATCATCCACACACTTGAGCTTTTTGAAAATCACCGTGAGATAGACAAGATCTACATCGCTATGCTGGAGGACTACATTCCCTATATGTGGAAGCTGGTCTCAAAGTTTATGATCTCCAAGGTCATAGACATCATCCCCGGCGGAGAGACAGGCCAGGATTCGATCTACAATGGTCTGAAGAGAGCCCAGAAGGACAACGATGACGACAGCATCGTTCTTATCCACGACGGCGTTCGCCCCTGGGTCACCTATGACACCATTTCAAGAAACATCAAGGGCGCAAAGGAAAACGGCAACGCTATCACCTGCACACCCTGCTATGAGACTATCCTTATGAGCACAACAGGCGAGACCGTTGAGACCGTTCCTTACAGAAAGGACACCTATGCGGCACAGGCTCCCCAGAGCTTCCGTCTCGGAGAGATAATCGCAGACCATGAGATCGTCAGACAGAGAGAAACAAGATACGATAATCTTGTTGATTCCTGTACCCTTATCAAGAGCGTAGGCAAAGAAGCTTATATGGTAGAGGGCAACAGAGGAAATATCAAAGTAACTACTCCCGAGGACGTTTATATGTACAGAGCTCTCATTCAGTATAAAGAGAATGAGCAGGCCTTCGGCATAGGCTCTACACCACATCTTCCGGGTATCGAATAGGAGCTTCCAATGAATTTTTTAGGTTTTACATCAAAAGAGTATCACGATGAAAAGGGCAGAGATTACTACTTTGACAATGCCAAGTTCATTCTGATCTTACTTGTCGTTCTGGCTCATGCAATATCGCCGTTAAAGACGGATATGAAAAAAGTCAGAACGATCTGGACAGTCATAAATGCAATGCATATGCCGTGCCTTATCTTCATCTCGGGATATTTTGCAAAGGGCTATATCAAAAACGGCGTGGTCAAGACAAGACGCCTTGTGACCTATGTGGTCTACTACCTTGCGGCACAGCTGACGATCTCGCTTTTTGAGTACTATGTTCTCGGCTACAGCCAAACTATGGCACGAAGCGTTTTCGCACCTCGTTCATCGCTATGGTACCTTATGTGCCTTATCTGGTGGTTCGCTTTTATGCCGTATATCTATAAGCTTAAGCCGTCATTTATTATTCCTGCATCTATCATAGTTGCCTGCCTGATAGGCTATGATACGATGACGGGAGACTATCTCAGCACAACAAGAATGGTCAATCATTTCCCGTTCTTTATAGTCGGATACTATTTCAAAAAAGAGTGGATATTCAAGTTCAGAAAGCTCCCTATCCAGATTGGAGCCGTTATTGTAGGCGGAGTGCTCTCTGTTCTTGCGTATTATCGCCTTTGGGATATTTCTGAGAGGATAATCACAAGCAACTCCAATTACTATAATGCTGACCTCAGATTTTTGACTGATGAGCCTTTTATGTTCGTACACAGACTGCTGTTCTATCTCTTCGCAGGTCTGCTCTGTGCGTGCTTTCTGCTCATCGTTCCGAGAGGAAAGGCGTTCTTCACACGCTTCGGCTCGAGAACTTTGCAGGTCTACATACTGCACCGCTTCCTCTATCTTGCCGACCTTGAATTCGGCTGGTATGAGCCGTTCCTCAATACACGCAAGGGAGTTGCCGAGATGACACTGATAGCCATAGCCATAACCTTTATTCTGGCTCTCAAGCCCTTTGAGTATCCGTTCAAGTGGCTTTCCAAGCTGAGCCTCAGGCGCTTTGAGCGTGACCCCGAAGAACAGGTAAAGGCATAAGATCACGATAAAAAACACTTACCCTCGTCAAAAGGCGGGGGTAAAGTCGCATAGAGAAGGAGAATCGTTATGAAGGTTTCAGATAACAGATATTTTCAGGAGGATATTGAAAACGCTGCAAAAAGCGCAAGCGTTGACTGGGATGCGCTCAAAGGCAAGGGAGTTTTTGTCACCGGCGCCACAGGACTTTTAGGCAGCCAGATAGTTATGACGCTTCTTATGGCTAACGAGCAGAAAGACCTGGGGCTTACAGTCTATGCTCTTGTAAGGAGCGAGGAAAAGGCGAAGAACATTTTTGCTAATGTCCTTAGCGGTAGCCTTGTGTTTGTCAAGGGCGACGTTATGAAGCCTTTTGAGCTGGATGCTGATATCGACTTTGTGATCCATGCTGCTAACCCCACCAGTTCAAAGTTCTTTGTCGAGCATCCCGTGGAGACCATAACCACAACAGTCTGCGGCACAAGAAAAATGCTCCAGCTGGCATACGAGAAGAACGTAAGCTCCTTTGTTTTCCTCTCATCCCTCGAGGTCTACGGTATACCCTCCGCCGAGGACGGCAGAGTTACCGAGAAGGACTACGGCTACATCGACCCTATGAGCGTGCGCAGCAGCTATTCCGAGGGCAAGAGAATGGCTGAGACTATGTGTGTGGCTTATGCTTCACAGTACGGTGTGCCTGTCAAGGTGGCAAGGCTTTGCCAATCTCTGGGTTCCGGCGTTGACTACAACGACGGCAGAGTGTTCGCACAGTTTGCAAGAGCCGCTATCGAGGGTACGGACATTGTCCTCAAGACCGACGGTTCCACCGAGAGAAACTATTCCTATATCAGCGATGCTGTTGCCGGCATCCTCACAGTTCTTACAAAGGGCGAGACTGCCCAGGCTTACAACATCGCAAACGAAGCTTCGGGCATAACTATAAAAGACCTGGCTCTGCTTTTCTGCAATGAGTTCTCGGAGGGCAGATCGAAGCTTGTGTTCGACATAGCAGAGGACGCAACAAAGCTTGGCTACAATCCCAAAATGAAGATACTGCTCGACACCTCAAAGCTGAGAGCTCTCAGCTGGGAGCCGAAGGTCGGACTAAAGGAGACCTTCCAAAGACTTGTCGAGAGTATGAAGCTTGATAGAAAGGCCTGATATGGAACTGAAAAAACGCCTGAAACAGGAAGCGAAATTTATCCTGCACAGGTTCGTGCTGCCCCTTGTTTATAACAGATACCGCTCGAAGCCGACAGTGAAGGGCAGAGTGGTGTTTGCCGACTCCAACACAGACACGCTGCCGGAGAGTATGCGCCTTGTTTATGAGCGCCTTTCGGAGCGTGAGGACATCGACATAAAGCTTTGCCTGTGTGATCTGAGAAAGGCAGGGCTCAGGCAGAAGCTTTCGTTTATCACTGGCTTTATGAAAGAATACACCCGGGCAGAATATGTGTTTATCTGCAATTATTTTCTGCCCGTCACATCCTGCCGCAAGAAAAAGGACACAAAGGTGATCCAGCTGTGGCATTCCTGCGGCCTGCTCAAAAAGTTCGCTTATGACACTCCCGATGATATCTCGCCCTATTACAGAGGAAACGTGAACCGGAACATCTCGATGATAACGGTCAGCTCTCCTGCTGTGAAGGCGGTCTTCGAGAGCGCATACCGCCTGGAGGGCATCCACAGGAAAATGGTTCGTGCTGTTGGCGTGAGCAGGACGGATGTGTTCTTTGACAAGGCCTATCTTGACCGCTGCCGTGACAGGCTGTTTGAAAGATACCCGCAGTTTCAGGGGAAAAAGATCGTTCTTTATGCGCCCACTTTCAGAGGCACAGCGGCACAGGCAAGGCTTGTGGGGGAGGAGCATATAAAGGCGCTGCAAAAAAAACTCGGTGATGACTGGGCTGTGATAATGAAGCCTCACCCGCACATAAAGGGGGCGCAATCAAACTGCGATATCCCGACCCCGGAGCTTTTTTCTGCGGCGGATGTGCTTATCAGCGATTACTCGTCGCTCATTTTTGAGTATGCGCTTCTGAGAAAGCCCTTCGTGCTTTTTATGCCCGACTATGATGAGTATGTAAAGAGCAGGGGGTTCTATGTTGATCCTGCGGATTTTCCCTGTGAGATTATCAAGGACGGCGAGGAGCTTGCTGACAGTGTTCTGCGTGCTTACGGCAGGAAAGCAGGAGAGGACTATGAACAGTTTCTGCGTTATCACATGAGCGCCTGCGACGGCCACGCAACAGACAGGATACTGAGAGTTGTAAAATAAAAACAAGACCCCAAAACAGAGTAAACTGTTTTGGGGCTTTTGTGTGTTCAGAGAAAGATCAGAAAAGCTGTCCCGGAAGCTTCAGCTTCTCCTTGTAAGGGAAGCCTTTGTCAAACTCCTCGACCTCCTTGTCGCTTACATAGTAGCCCTGCGGTGTCTGATAAACGCCGGTGACATCGTCGAGCCAGCCGCTAATAAGCTCCTTGCACAGGAAGAACGAAGAGTCGGCATCCTCGGGCAGATCGTGATATCTTATGCCGGATCTTGAGGCATAGTCAAAACCGCTCTTGCCGTAAAAGCCGATATCGCCTTCAAACAGCACAGCCCCGAAGCCGAGCTCACGGGCTTTTTCAAGGGAGCAGTCCAGAAGCTTTTTCCCATACCCCTTGCGTTTTAACTCAGGCGCAATGCAGATAGGTCCCATTGTGAGAACGTCGATGATCCTTCCGTCATCGGTTTCAATAACAGTTTTCATAAACATATTCTGACCGATGATAACGCCGTCCTTTTCCATAACGAGGTCCAGCTCTTTTACAAAAGCCGGGTCATCTCTCAGCCTGTGGATAACATAGTGCTCATAACAGCCCGGACGGTATACGTTCCAGAACGAATCTCTTATAAGGCTTTCGACCTCTCTGTGATCTTTTTTCTTCTCCAAACGGATGATACAGTCATTTTTATTCATTATTTTACCTCCTGAAAATTGTTGACATCAACAGCCCTCGGGCGGGAGGTCTGACAGATCGCAAGCAGACCTCCCGGTCAGCCCGCTATCTCCAATGTGTTGTACTTTTTCAAACAGCACTCTCCTGAATATAATATTGTTCAGACCCTTTCCGGCCTGACAGCTTTATTATACACCGCCGGGCACCTGTTGTCAATTGCTGTAAAACAAAAACCGCTGTATTTTAAAAATACAGCGGTATGATCTATTATGTTTTATTTTTTCAGCTTGGACTCTCTGTAGATGATGTCCTCTCTCTTGGGTCCGTTGGAGACCATAGTTATCGGGAAGCCTATCTGCTCCTCAACAAAGTCTATGTAAGCCTTGCATTTCTCAGGCAGGTCTTCATACTTTCTGATGCCCCTGATATCCTCTTTCCAGCCGTCCAGCTCCTTGAGAACAGGCTTAGCCTTTTCGAGCTTCTGAGTAGTCGGGAAGTCCTTTGTTACCTCGCCGTCTATCTCATAGCCTACACAAACCGGGATCTTATCAAGATAGCCCAAAACGTCAAGCACAGTGAAAGCGACATCTGTCGTTCCCTGTATACGGCAGCCGTATCTGGAAGCCACACAATCAAACCAGCCCATTCTTCTGGGTCTGCCGGTGGTAGCACCGAACTCTCCGCCGTTGCCGCCTCTCTTTCTCAGCTCGTCAGCCTCTTCTCCGAAGATCTCGGAAACGAAAGCGCCTGCGCCCACAGCAGAAGAGTAAGCCTTTACAACGGTCACTATCTTCTTGATCTCATAGGGCGGAAGTCCTGCGCCGATAGCGCCGTAAGCCGCCAGAGTGGACGAGGATGTTACCATAGGATAGATACCGTGGTCAGGGTCCTTGAGCGAGCCCAGCTGACCCTCAAGCAGTATCTTCTTGTCAAGCTTCACTGCGTTCCAGAGATAAGCCGAAACGTCACAAACATAAGGCTCGATCATCCTCTTATACTCCATAAGAGTATCAAACAGCTCGCCCTCATCTATCTCGGGCTTGTTGTAAAGGTGCTTGAGGAGGATGTTCTTTGTCTCCAGCACTCTGTGTATCTTGACTTTAAGAGCTTCCTCATCGAACAGCTCCTGAACCTGGAAGCCGATCTTTGCATATTTATCGGAATAGAAAGGAGCGATACCGCTCTTTGTCGAACCAAAGCTTGCCTTGCCTAGTCTCTCCTCCTCATACTGGTCAAACAGTACATGATAAGGCATTACCATCTGTGCTCTGTCGGATACCAGAAGCTTGGGAGCGGGAACGCCCTGCTCGATAACGGAGTTATATTCCTTGAAAAGCTTCGGGATATCCAGCGCAACACCGTTACCGACGATGTTTACGGTGTTAGGTGAAAAAACGCCCGAAGGAAGCGTGTGAAGAGCGAACTCGCCATAGTTGTTTACTATGCTGTGTCCGGCATTTGCACCGCCCTGAAAACGTATAACGATATCGGATTCCTGTGCGAGCATATCGGTGATCTTGCCCTTGCCCTCATCGCCCCAGTTCGCACCTACGATAGCACTTACCATTGATTTTTCCTCCTTGCCCGAAAGCAAATCTAATTACGACTAAACAAACACAATATATTATATCACAATCAAAGCCCCGTGTAAACAGCTGACCGCCACTTTTTACATTTTAGAAATAATTTGCTTCTGAAAGGCGCCCGGAAAAAGAAAAGAGAAGCCCGGGAATTTTAAATTCAGTATTGAATTTCTTTGAAAAATGTATTATAATAACTATGTATGCAGATAACCCTTAACAGAGGTGATATAATGAAACTGAAAAAGACAGCGGCTTTTTTGTCGTCAGCGGTCATGGCGCTCTGTTCGTTTGCGCTCACAGGCTGTGAGGACAAACCCAGCCAGGACTCGTCCTCGGACGATGTTTCGATAAAAAACAGCACGAATGCCGTGGCGGGCAAGGTGGAGCTCAAGGAATACTCCTTCCCGGAGTTTCTGACGGAGCTTGATGACAGCACGCCCTATTACAGCACGGCGTTTTCAAGCTTTGACGCTTCAAGGCTCATAGAGAAGGTGGACAACCAGCCTTACCAGGACTATGACTGCAAGAGCCTGATAGATGACACGCTTTATGTGTTTGCTGGTGACAACGGAAAAGAAGGGCTCCTTGATAAAAACGGCGACGTCGTTCTTGAGGCCTCTGCTTATTCAAGGATCGTTCTTGCCGGCGAGAGGGTGCTGGCTCTTTATGAGAACGGCGACAGCGGCGAGCCTTCAAAGTTTGTGAAGTATGACTCCCATGGGTCTCTTACGGACTATGACCCGCCGGAGTTTGACAAGGACAAGATCCTTATCTCCGATGCCTATTCCGCAGACCCCGAAAAGGCAGGGACTGTGTTCAAAGCGGTCTATCTGCCGGACGGCGGCTCAGTGGGTCTGGAGGACGAAAGCTTTATGCTTTTTGACTCTGCCGAGTGGGCAGATAAGGATGCCTATGCCGATATAGATAACTGCAAAGCTGCGATAAAGGCCGACCTTGACGGCAAGCATTATCTTATCTGCTTTGACGAGCTTTATAACTACACCGTCTGTGAGACAGCCTATGCGGCTGTTCGCCTTAAGGTGGGCGACGTTTACGGCGAGTGTACGGTCAACAGGTATGAGGACTATTTCGAGCTTGTCAATATGATAGACAGCTTCGGCCTTGCTTCGGGACAGTCGTCTCCGTCAAAGGATCATTCTCTTGATTTCATACAGATAGAAACAGGTCTTGGCACAGCAGAGCACAAGCAGTATACCTTCTCTCCCGACGGCTACTGCCTGACGGACGTGCTCACGGCTGACGGCGAAAAGCCTGTGGACAAATACTTCTCCTACCTTGACAAAGAGGACTTTGTGGACCTCGTTTTATGGGTAGATCAGGTGCTTTCAGGAGAATATGAGGCAAAAACCGACAGCGAGGACTAAAAAGACCGTTTTTTTGTACATATAATACATTTAACTATTGACATCTCTCCTTTGTTGTGTTATTATTTATAAGGTGGATTATGTCTTGAATAATCACCGGCTTTTTGCAGATACTTTCGTTATAACGAAACGGAGGTATCATTATGCAGGAGATGCAGGAGCAGGAAGCTGTTTTGCAGCCGCTGCCTTGTGAAGAGGAATTTACCGCAGGGCTCGGCAGTATAGATATAAGGGATGCAAAACACAGCATCCACTGTCTTAATATCATCGGTCAGATAGAGGGGCATTATATGCTTCCGGCCGATAACAAGACAACAAAGTATGAGCATATCATCCCCACGCTCGTTTCCGTTGAACAGGATATGAGCATCGAGGGACTGCTGATTATACTGAACACTGTGGGTGGAGACGTTGAGGCAGGTCTGGCCATAGCCGAGCTTATCTCGGGGATGAGCAAGCCTACCGTTTCGCTGGTGGTGGGAGGAGGCCATTCGATAGGCGTGCCTCTTGCAGTAAGTGCGAAGCGTTCGTTCATTGTCCGCAGCGCCACTATGACGATACACCCTGTCAGGATGAACGGCCTTGTGCCGGGTATCCCGCAGACGCTCTCGTATTTTGAGAAGATGCAGGACAGGATAGTGCGCTTTGTCACCGACAACTCGAATATCAGCGAGCAGAGGTTTCGTGAGCTTATCATGGCCACGGGTCAGCTCGTTATGGATGTGGGCTCGGTGGTGGAGGGCCGGCAGGCTGTTGAAGAGGGGCTGATAGACTGTCTCGGCGGCCTTTCACAGGCGGTCGGGGAGCTTTATAAAATGATAGAAGACGGGCAGAGCTGACAGCGGCCCGTTTACATAGACAGACATCAGGGAGGACATTATGGGTATATTGAGTGCGATCTTTCAGGCGGTCATTCAGGGGCTGACAGAGTTTCTGCCCGTATCCAGCTCGGGGCATTTATCGCTTTATCAGCATTTCACCGGCAACAGCGGTGAGGGTGCGCTTTTCTTTTCGGCGGTGCTCCATCTGGGAACGCTGGTAGCGGTGTGTTTAGCCTTCAGGCAGACGATCTGGGCTATGATAAAGGAGCTTGGCGAGATGTTCAAGGACATCGGTCACCGCCGCTTCACACTTAAAAACATGAATGTCGAGCGCAGGATGATAATTATGATGATACTCTCCTGCCTGTGTCTTGGACCTTTTGTTTTTGTCAAGGATTGGTTCGAGGGCATAGCCGAGGACAAGAGCATTTTTGCCGAGGGACTTTGCTTCCTTTACACGGCGGCTATCCTTTATATGTCCGACAGATGCGCAAAGGGGACAAAGACCGCCGAGGACATAAAGGCTAAGGATGCTGTGACGGTGGGTCTGTTCCAGGCGGTAGCACTGCTGCCGGGAGTTTCAAGGTCGGGCTCCACCATAAGCGCCGGTCTTTTCAGCGGCTTTACGAGAGAGCTTGCGGTCAAGTATTCGTTCATCCTGGGCATACCCGTTATACTTATGAGCTGTCTTATCGAGGTCAAGGATGCTGTGACATCCGAGGCGGCTATACCCTGGGGTGCCTGCTTCGTGGGATTTATAGTGGCGGCGTTTGTGGGGCTTGTGGCTATCAAGCTCGTTACCTGGCTCGTCCGCAAGGATCGCTTCAGGATCTTTGCTTACTATACCGCTGTACTTGGAATAATCGTTCTGCTCATCTCCTTTATCGAGCTTTGCATGGGCAGACCTATCGTATTTAATTCATAATCAGAGCCTGACTACCGGGCAGGCAGCAAAAAGTCTGAAATCAGGGCGAAATGCCGTTTCAGGCTTTTTGGAGTTTTAGGAAAGGATTGAAAGCTTTAAATGGCAGAAAAGAAAACGGGAGCAGCAAAGGCTAAAAGCGGCTCTGCGGCGGCAAAAAAAAGCACAGCCGCAAAGAAGCCTCAGCCAAAAGCTCCCGCAGGCAAAAAAACAAATACTGCCTCAAAGGGGCAAAAAACGTCTGCATCGGCTAACAAGGCAGCTGCCGCCGAGCGTGAGAGCAGGCGTTTTTGGTCGTACATACTTTTCTTCTTTGGTGTGTTTGAATTGTTCGTGACGTTCATCCCGGGGGGCGGACTATGGAACTGGCTCCACTGCTTCAACAGGGGGCTGTTCGGTTCTGCCTGCTTCCTGTTCGCCCCGATGATAATCGCTGTGGCTCTTATGATCGCATCGGATCTCAGCCGCAACAGCGTGACCGCAAAGGTGGTGGAGGGCTTTATTCTTATGCTGCTTTTGTCGGGCATAGTCCAGATAATCCAGGTGGGGGCTGTCACAGGTGACAGCTTCTGGCTGAAGATAAAGGGTCTTTACAGCAGCGGAAAACAGCTCAAGGGCGGCGGCTTTATGAGCGCATTTATAGGCTGGCCGCTTCTGTGGGCGTTCAAGCGTGTGGGTGCGGCGATAGTTATAATCCTGGTGTCGCTGCTGTTCGTGCTGCTGCTGACAAATATCACCCTGCCGCAGCTTCTCAAAGGCTTTGCAAAGCCCGTTGTCAAGGGCTATGAGGCTGTGAACGAGGATAGACTGCGCCGTGCCGAGAACGCACCGACACCCGAGGAGCTGGAGGCTATCAGGGCTGACAAGGCAGCCAAGAAAAAGGCGAGACAGAAAGCAAAGATAGATATCGCTAAGTATTACGACGGCGAGGAGCAGCTTGAAAAGGACAAGGATCTTTTCGATTTCTGGGACGGCAAAGCGCCTGCTCCCACGGATGAAGATGCTCCGCCCGAGGTGACAGCATCCCCTGTTCCCGAGGTCGTGACCGAGCCTGCTGACGGGGAGCCCGCCGGCGGCGGCATGAGCGAGGAAGAGGAGCTGGCACAGCTTATAAACGGCGTTGTCTCAAAGCGCACAAGAGCGCCGAGAAAGCCTAAAGCTGATGCCGAAAAGGCAGAGGCTGAAAAGGCCGAAGAGTCGATGAAGATAAATGTGGAGAAGAACGGCCAGACCACTCTCTTTGAGCGTGACGAACAGCTGGCGGCTTATGTGAGACCGCCTGTTGACCTTCTCCATTTCTCGAAGAACACTGTTGACAGCGAGCTTGTCCAGCAGGAGGTGTCCGACAAGAGCCAGAAGCTCGTAGAAACTCTCGAGACCTACGGCGCAAAGACAAGGATAGTCGGCATATACAGAGGTCCCTCCGTTACCCGTTATGAGCTCCAGCCTGCGGCAGGAGTCAGGGTGTCGAAGATAACCCAGCTGGCAGATGACATAGCCCTCAGCCTGGCGGCGACAAGCGTTCGTATAGAAGCCCCCGTTCCCGGCAAGGCCTGCATCGGTATCGAGATACCGAACTCCAGACGTGACACGGTATCGCTGCGTGAGCTTATCGACAGCGACGAGTACCGCAAGTCAAAGGGCAAGCTTACCTTTGCGGTGGGCAAAGATATCGAAGGCAAGATAGTTATGGGCGACATTTCCAAGATGCCCCATGTCCTTGTTGCCGGTACCACAGGCTCCGGTAAGTCGGTGTTCACAAACTCGATAATCCTGTCTATCCTCTATCACGCATCGCCGGAAGAGGTAAAGCTTATTCTTATCGACCCGAAAAAGGTCGAGTTCCCGATATACAACAAGATACCTCATCTGCTCATCCCCGTTGTCACCGAGCCGCTTAAAGCCGCAGGTGCTCTGGGCTGGGCGGTCAATGAGATGAACAAGCGCTATCTTATGTTCGAGGCCAACAGCGTCAAGAACCTGGAGGGCTTCAATGAGATGCTTCTTGAAGAGAAGCAGAAGCCCGAGGAGGAGCGTGACGAGATGAAGGCAAAGCTTTCGCCTCTGCCCCAGATAGTTATAGTTATCGACGAGTTCGCCGACCTGATGATGGCGGCAAAGAGCGAAGTCGAGGACTCTGTCCTCAAGCTTGCCCAGCTGGCCAGAGCCGCAGGCATACATATGATAATCGCTACGCAGTCACCGAGAACGGATGTCCTGACAGGTCTTATCAAGTCGAACATCCCGTCGAGAGTTTCCCTCAGCGTTGCCAGCAACATCGACTCCCGTGTCATCCTTGACGAAAGCGGAGCCGAGAAGCTTCTCGGAAACGGCGACCTGCTCTATAAGCCGATCGGCGTAAGAAAGCCTTTCCGTATCCAGAGCGGATACGCATCAGCAAGAGAGATAAGCTCCGTCGTTGAATTTCTGAAAAAGGATCACTCTGCCGAATACAGCCAGGAGATCATTGACGAGGTGGATGAGAACACACCTGCTCCCAAGGAGCAGAAGGGTGTGGGAGACGAGAACATCATCATCAATCCCGATGACGATCTTATCGAGCAGGCAGTATCTATCATACTCCAGACCCAGAACGCATCCACGGCGTTTTTGCAGAGAAAGCTAAAGCTTGGCTTCCCCAGGGCGGCCAGGATAATGGATGAGATAGAGGAAATGGGGATCATCGGTCCCCAGGAAGGCTCTAAGCCCAGAAAGATCCTGATATCCCAGGAGGAATGGGCAGAGATGCTGGCAAGAAGATGAGAAGGACCCCGAGAAAGGCTGACCAGAGAAGGATAGTCGTTCTGCTGGTCATCGACCTTCTGGCGATAGTGTTCACGCTTTTGCAGGCAACAGGGCTTTTGTCCGTCAGCGATATAATGATAAAGCTTGGCCTTGCGGACAAGCCTGCTGTCAATGCCGAGACGGAGGTCCATTTCATAGATGTTGGTCAGGCTGACTGCACCCTTGTGCTTTCACAGGGAAAGGCTATGCTTATCGACAGCGGCGATATGGACCGCACCGATAAGGTGATGCAGTATCTTCTTGACCACGGAGTAAGAAAGCTGGATGCAGTGATCGTCACACACCCTCACTCCGACCACATGGGCGAGATGAGCGATATCATCGACAATTTCGGGATAGGCACCTTTTATATGCCTGTGTTCCCGGAGGAGCTGACGCCCGCCACCTATTCCTATGAGAGTATGCTTGATGCCCTTGACAAAAAGGATATCGGTATAACGGACCCCGACGGTAAGACCTTTGACCTTGGCAGCTGCAAGGTGCAGATCTACACGGCAAAGGACGAGTATGACGACCTTAACGAGTACTCGGCGGTGGTGAGAATAGCGGACGGCGGCAACACGTTTCTTGTCACCGGTGATTGCGGCTTTGCCGAGGAGAGGGAGCTTGTGGAGAGTGGCTGTGACCTTTCGGCAAAGGTGCTGCGTGTCGGTCACCACGGCAGCGCTTCCGCTTCGGGAGAGGACTTCCTTTCAAAGGTAAGGCCCCGATACTGCGTTATATCCTGCTCGGTGGACAATGACTACGGTCACCCCGACAAGGCGACTTTAAAGCGCCTTAAAAAATATACGAACAAAATTTACTGCACCTCTACCAGCGGCACGGTGGTATTCTACTCCGACGGAGAGGGGCTCGATCTTAGAAAAGAAGCTGATTTGAATGAAAAAAGCGGATGAGATTTTTATCATCGACAGGATAGAGGGCGGCTTTGCTGTTGCCTATTCGCAGAGCGGCGAGAAGAGAGATTTTTCTCTTGCCATGCTGCCGCCCGACATCAGCCCTGGCGACGCTTTGAATATAAGCGGTCCTGCGCCAAAGTTTGAGAAGAAGAAAACTGACGACAGGCGCCGCAGGCTGAGTTCCCGGACAAAGAACGCAAGAAAGAGATCGGAGGGAAAGAAATGACCGACCGGAGCAAGGATCTGTTCACCCTCATAAACGAGCGTATGCACAGCCTTTCAAAGGGACATAAGCTGATTGCGAATTATATTCTTTCCCACTATGACAAGGCGGCCTTTATGACGGCGCAGAAGCTGGGCAGGACAGTTGGCGTGAGCGAGTCCACAACGGTGCGCTTTGCGGCAGAGCTTGGCTTCGAGGGCTATCCCGAGCTCCAGAAAGCGCTCAAGGACCTTGTGAGAAACAAGCTCACTTCCGTTCAGAGAATGGAAGCGACCTCCGAGGTCATCGACTCGGACAATGTTTTGGAGCGAGTTCTCAGCCTTGATATCGAAAGGATAAGGCGCACGATGGAGGAGACCTCGGTGGAGGATTTCAACTCCGCTGTGGACAAGATAGTCAGCGCCGACACGATATACATAGTCGGAACAAGGAGTGCGGCTTCAATAGCTTCTTTTTTAAGCTATTATCTCGGGCTTCTTTTCCCGAGGGTGAAGCTTGTGGTCTCGGCCACATCTTCCGAGCTTTTTGAGCGCATCATGCGCATAGACGAGAAGGATGCTATGATAGGCATATCTTTCCCCCGCTATTCAAAGCAGACCGTCCAGGCGCTCAGATATGCCAAGGACAACGGCGCAAAGGTCATTGCGATAACCGATTCTCAAAATGCGCCTATCGCACGCTATGCCGACAGCCTGCTTATCGCAAGGAGCGATATGGCTTCCTTTGTCGATTCGCTGGTGGCGCCGCTAAGTCTTATAAATGCGCTGATTGTTGCGGCATCCACCCGAAACCTTGATGCATCTTACGAGACCTTCGAGCGGCTTGAAAAGGTCTGGGAGGAATATGACGTTTATGAAAAAAACGGAGAGTTTTGATGTCCTTATCGCCGGCGGCGGAGCTTCGGGGCTTTTCTGTGCGGCACAGTGTGCAAAGCTTGGGCTTTCCTGCGGAGTGATAGAAAAAAACGACCGCTTAGGCTTGAAGCTTTCGATAACAGGCAAGGGCAGATGCAATGTTACCAACAACTGCGACGCCGACACTGTTATGAAAAACATCCCCAGAAACCCGAGGTTCATGTTCTCGTCGCTCCAAAGGTTTGCGCCGGCGGACACAATGGCTTATTTTGAGAGCCTTGGTGCCGGGCTTAAAACGGAGAGGGGAAACAGGGTGTTCCCGGTCAGCGACAAAGCGAGGGACATAGTGGATGCGCTGGTAAACGAGTGCAGGCGGCTGGGTGTCACCTTTATCACCGACGAGGTCTGTGAGATACTGACCGAGAATGGAAAAGCTCTTGGCTTTAAATGCAAGGGGAGTACCATTTATGCCGATAATGTTATCATAGCCTGCGGCGGCAGGTCTTATCCCAAGACAGGCTCCGACGGCTCGGGCTATGCGCTGGCAAAAGGTATCGGCCACACGGTAACGGCCATAACGCCGTCTCTTTGCCCTATGGTATGCAGGGAGGCCGACGAGTGCGCCGAGGCTATGGGGCTGTCACTGAAAAACTGCACGCTCTCTCTTTATAAAGAGGGAAAGAAAAAGCCGATATACAAAGAGCTGGGAGAGATGCTCTTTACCCATTTCGGTCTCAGCGGTCCGCTGGTGCTGTCGGCTTCCGCTCATATTGACAATCTTGACAAATACGGTTATACTGTTGCTATAGATCTTAAACCGGCTCTGGATGAGCCGACACTTGATAAGCGCATCCTGCGTGATTTTGCCGAGGACGCAAACAAGGACCTGTCAAATGCCCTCAGAGGTATGCTGCCCCAGAAGATCATCCCTATGGTGATGAAAAGAGCGGGGCTCGACCCGGATATGAAGCCCAACAGCATAACGAAGGAACAGCGCCGCAGGCTCCTTGAAACGATGAAGGGCCTGCGCTTTGAGATAACAAGGCTGCGTCCCATTGATGAAGCGATAATCACCAGGGGCGGAGTGAACGTTAAGGAGATCGACCCCTCTTCAATGGCTTCAAAGCTCTGCGAGGGGGCATACTTTATCGGAGAGGTGCTGGATGTTGACGCCTACACCGGCGGCTTCAATCTTCAGATAGCGTTCTCCACAGCCTTTGCGGCGGCGCAGAGCATAGCAGACAGCAAGGCTTCCGAATGACCTTCGATCATAAAATAACATATTGAAAGAGGAGATATCTATGACTATAAACGTTGCTCTTGACGGCCCATCCGGGGCAGGAAAATCCACCATCGCCAGAGCCGCTGCAAAAAAGCTCGGCTATGTTTATGTTGACACCGGCGCTATGTACCGTTCGGTGGCTCTTTTCATGCTCGACAACGGTGTAGACCCCGAGGACAAGGAGGGGGTAACTGCGCTGCTGCCAAAGGTGGAGATAAGCCTTGCCTATGACAACGGCGAACAGCGTGTCATCTTAAACGGCGAGGACGTTTCTGAAAGGATAAGGACATCCGCTGTGTCTATGGCGGCTTCAAAGACCTCGTCCTATCCCGAGGTGAGAGCGTTCCTTCTCGACCTTCAGAAGGACATAGCAAGGAAAAACAATATAATCATGGACGGCAGAGACATAGGAACTGTTATCCTGCCCGACGCCCAGATAAAGATCTTCCTTACCGCTTCGGCAGAAAAGAGAGCCGAGAGACGCCATAAGGAGCTTATCGAAAAGGGCGAGAACATCTCCTTTGAGGAAGTGTTGGAGGATATAAAGAAGCGTGATGAGCAGGATATGAACCGTGAGACAGCGCCTTTGAAGCAGGCTGACGACGCTATCCTTGTGGACACCTCCGAGCTGACTCTCGAAGAGTCGATAGACGCAATATACAACACTGTTGTATCCAATATCCCGAAAGAGGAAAAGGTGCCGAAGGAGAAAAAAAACTCCTCCCGTGACCGTGAGCTTATGCCCGTTCGCCCGATATCCAAGAAGCATAAGCTGGGCTTCTTCCACGTTTTCTTCTACAATCTTCTCAGATACATAGTCCTCGGCCTTTATCACCTGTTTTATAATATCTCCTATGAGGGCACGCAGAATGTCCCGAAGGACGGCGGAAATATCTTTGCTTCAAACCACCGCAGCTATCAGGACCCTGTGTTCATAGCTCTCCACACAAGAGTGCCTATCTCCTATATGGCGAAAGAGGAGCTCTTCAAGCAGAATGTTTTCTTTACAGCCCTAATAAAAGCTTTCGGAGCGTTCCCCGTTGTCAGGGGATCAGGCGATACGACTGTTATCGATACCTCGGTGGAGAAGCTTGAAAAGGGAAGGAACCTTGTTATCTTCCCCGAGGGAACAAGAAGCAAGGACGGAAAGGTGGGCAAGGGCAAGACAGGCGTGGCACTTGTGGCTGCCGTTGCACAGACAAAGGTTATACCCGTCGGTATCAATTTTGAGGGCAAGCTCAAATTCAGAAAGCGTGTCGTAGTAAGATACGGAGAGCCTATCGAACCCCAAAGGCTCGGGATAACCGGCACATCTCCCAGAGATCTTAAAAAGATCAAAAATGAAATCATGGAAAATATCGTAGATCTGGTGCATTAAATGTTAACTAATTGTAAAATTTTTGTTGCTAAAACTGCGGGATTTTGTTTTGGTGTAGACAGAGCCGTAAAAATAGTGTATAATATGCTAGATAGCCGAAATAATGTTGTAACGTTAGGTCCGATCATTCACAATCCTAATGTTGTTTCAGATCTGAAGGCCAGGGGTGTGTATCCCAGGGACATTTCAGAGGTGAAAAAGGGCGACACGGCGGTCATCAGGTCACACGGTGTGGCTGCGCAGGTGTATGAGCAGCTGAAAGAAAAGGGAGCGGATATCGTTGATGCTACCTGTCCTTTCGTCAGCCGCATACACAGGATAGCAAGCGAGAGCTATGATAAGGGACAGGCGGTGCTTATCGCCGGTGATGCCGAGCATCCCGAGGTAGTCGGGATAAGGGGGCATTGCAGGGGAGAGAGCTTCGTGTTCTCGACGGCGCAAGAGTTTGAGGAGCTTGTAAAGAGCCATGACTTTTCGGCCGGGGCATCCATTATGGCGCAGACGACCTTTAACAGGAACGTGTGGTGTGACTGCTTAGAGCTGTTTGAGAGGCTCCTGCCGCAGGCAACGGTGTATGACACTATCTGCAATGCGACCCAGGAACGCCAGAGAGAGGCTGCCGAGATGGCGGCAAAGGCCGATGTGATGATAATCGTCGGCGGACTTCACAGCTCGAACACCCTTAAACTTAAAGCGGTCTGCGAAAACATCTGCGGCAGGTGTTACCATGTCGAGGATGCTAAAGGGCTGAGAGAGTGCGGTATAGACTTAAGCGGCGCACATATTATCGGGATCTCTGCGGGGGCTTCGACTCCTGCTTATATAATCAAGGAGGTACAACAGACCATGAGTGAAATGTTGAACAATGTTGACGAGGAATTTAACTTTGAGGAGGAGCTTGAGAAGACCCTCAAGAAAATACATATCGGCATGAAGGTCGAAGGAGTCGTTACTGACATAAATAACGGCGAGGTAGCAGTTGATATCGGAACAAAGCACACCGGCTACATCCCTTCGAGCGAGTTTTCGGATGATCCTTCGGTAAAGCCCGAGGATACTGTAAAGGTAGGAGACACACTTAATCTTATCGTTCTCAAGACTAACGACCAGGAGGGTATCGTTACCCTTTCCAAGAAGAAGGTAGACGCATTCCTGGGCTTCGAGAAGGTTATGGAGGCCAAGGAGGCTGACGCTGTTCTCGAGGGTACAGTTACTAATGTTGTTAAGGGCGGCGTTCTGGTTTCCAGCAACGGTGTCAAGGTGTTCGTGCCTGCTTCCCAGGCAGCACCCAGAAGAGATTTCGATCTCAACGAGCTTCTCAAGAAGCCTGTTAAGTTCAAGGTGCTTGAAGTAAACGAGGCTAAGCAGAGAGCAGTTGGTTCTATCCGTGCAGTTGAGAGAGAGGAAAGAGCAGCAGCTCAGGCAGCTTTCTTCGAGAACGCACAGATCGGCTCTGAGGTAGAGGGCGTTGTAAAGTCTATCACAGACTACGGCGTATTTGTTGACCTTGGCGGAGTTGACGGACTTATCAGAAGAATGGATCTTTCCTGGAAGAGGATCAAGCATCCTTCGGATGTTGTTTCGGTAGGTGATAAGATCACTGTCAAGATCAAGGATATAGATGACGAGACAAAGAAGGTATCGCTCATCTATAAGAAGGATTCCGAGAATCCCTGGGAGATCTTCACTGCTAATTATGAGGTGGGCCAGACAGTCAAGGCAACTGTTGTATCGATCACATCCTTTGGTGCTTTCGCACAGATCATCGACGGCATCGACGGCCTTATCCACATTTCTCAGATAGCAAATCAGAGAGTGAACAATGTGGCAGATATTCTTAGTGTCGGCCAGGAGGTCGAGTGCAAGATCACAGAGATCGACGCTGACAAGAAGAGGATCAGCCTCTCTATCAGAGCTCTGCTGCCCGAAGATGAGGAAACCGCAGAGGAGACTGTTGAAGAGCCTGCAGAGACAGAAGCAGAGACAGAAGAATAAAGCGCTCTTCCCAGGCTGAAAATTTACGATCTATCAGGGGGCGAGCGATCGCCCCTGTTTGTTTATTTCGTTTCACCCGAGGGTGATGAAAAAAACAGATGAAAGGATAGCTTTATGGATGATGTAAAAAGCACAAGAGGTGCGGACAAAACGCCGGAAAGACCCTTGAGGGCTTCCGGAAAAAAGAAAAAGAAAAAGAAGCCGACAAGCCTTCCCGTAAAGATAATCAAGGGCTTCGGCATATTTATGCTGTCGCTGTTTCTTATTATAGTTATCACCGGCTCTATCTTTGCAACGGTTATGACCATATATGTCCTCAATTTTGCGGACACGACCACTACCGTCAGCCTTGACAAGACCGAGACCAGCAATATCTCACGTTTTCTTTATGAGAACCCGAACTATGATGAGGAAGACCCCGATTCTAACGAGTATGAGCTTTATTATGCTATAAGAAATACGAACCGCCATGTTGCCTGGGTGGATATCGAGAATATCCCGCAGACAGTTCAGGACGCTTTCGTTTATACAGAGGACGAGCGTTTCTATTCTCATGACGGTGTGGACTTCAAGCGAACATTTGCAGCTTTTGTAAACGTATTTATCCCGATCTACGGAGGACGGCAGATAGGTGGTTCGACCATTACCCAGCAGACGATCAAGCTTATCACCGGCGATGATTCGAGAGACAGCATCAAGGGTATGGAACGTAAGATACGAGAGATATTCAGGTCTATCAACGTCGAGAAGACATATACAAAGGAAGATATCCTGCAAAGCTACCTGAATATCGTTCCGATGAATACTCAGAAGTATGATATCGTGGGCGTTCAGGCGGCCGCAAATTTCTATTTCGGAAAGGACGTTTCCGAGCTTGACCTTGCAGAGGCGGCTTCGCTTGCCGGAATGACCAATATGCCTGGTCTTAACAACCCCTATGACAACCCCAAGGGCAATAAGGAAAGACGTATCTACTGTCTTGACCATATGCTCTCAAACGGTGCTATCTCCGAGGATGAGTATAAGCAGGCCGTTAATGAGGAGATAGTCGTTACAGGTGACATCTCGTTCTCCAGTGCGGCTGTATATGACGATGAGGACAGAGACTTCGGTCCTACATCGTGGTTTATGGATGCGGCTCTCAATGAGACCGAGCAGAGGATAGCCGAGGCTGTGGGCATAACCACTGAGGAGGCATCAGAGAGGCTTCGTGACGGCGGATTCACCGTTTACACGACAGTTGATATCAATATGCAGGAAAAGGTGCAGGATAAGATGCTGGATGCATCGAATTTCACCACCTATTATATGGACCCCGAGGATGACACCCTTTGGTCGGGCTTTATAGCTATGGACTATTATGGTAATGTCAAGGCGGTGGTCGGAAGCAGGAATGAGAAAACAGAGTCACGAATTTACAGCACCGTTACCGATGCGACACGTTCGCCCGGTTCGTGTATCAAGCCGATAGCTTCCTATGCTCCGGCTCTGGATCAGGACCTTATGACCTGCTCGACCTTGTTCAACGACCGTCCTATCGAGATCGAGATAGACGGCTCAAAACAGCAGTGGCCTGTAAACTACTCCGAGTACGGTGACGACGGTAACTGGTCGTATAAGGATATAACCACTACCGAGATGCTCCAGCGCTCGCTGAATACGCTGCCGGCACAGCTGATCGATAAGATGACTCCGGCTTACTCCTACAGCTTCCTGAAGGACAAGCTCGATATTTCGACTCTCGAAGAAGCAGATGCGACTTATGCGCCTGTAACGGTCGGTGGTCTTACAAACGGTACAAAGCTTGAAGAGCTCGTTGGTGCCTATATGATCTTCGGCAACGGCGGTAAGAAATATGACGTTTCCTATGTGTCCAAGATCGAGGATATCGACGGCAACGTTATCTATGAGAAGACTGACGGATATAAGCAGGCGATCTCCGAATCGACCTCTTATGTAATGAACAGAATGATGCAGCACGTTATCACAGAGCAGGACGGTACTGGACGTTATGCAAAGCTGTCGAACACCGACCTTATCGGTAAGACAGGTACATCGTCCGACTGGAACGACCTTACCTTTGTGGGCTGCACACCTGACTATGTATCGGGAGTATGGATAGGCTATGAGAACCCTGAAAGGATCCCGACAAACGATTATCAGAACATCGGTGCGATCTGGAAGAACATCTTCGGCGATATAGCTGACAGTGAACCTCACAAGTCGTTTGACCAGACATTTGAGATGCCCGAATCTGTAGAGAAGCTCAAGTACTGCAAGTCCACAGGACTCCTCGCAGGCGCAGGCTGCTCGAACACAGCAGAGGGCTACTACAAAAAGTCCAACGAACCCGAGTTCTGCAGCGGATACCACTAAACGATATAAAAAGGCTGCCGCACATTTTGCCGCAGCCTTTTTTGAAAGGATAAGCTATGGATCATCTGAAAATGAGCGTTCCCTGTCATTTCGGGCTGGAAAGCGTTCTGTCCTTCGAGGTCAAAAGACTTGGCGCAGAAAACGTGAAGGTCTACGACGGCAGAGTAAGCTTTGAGGGAGATTCGCTGACACTTGCTAGGGCGAATATCAATATCGCAACGGGCGAGAGAGTTCTCGTGGACGTGGGCGAGTTTGAAGCAAGAAGCTTTGAGGAGCTTTTCGAGGGCGTCAGGGCGCTGGAATGGGAGCGGTATATCGCAAAGCTTGATGAATTCCCTGTGGTGGGATACAGCTTGAATTCAAAGCTCCACTCTGTGCCGGACTGCCAGAGCATCATTAAGAAAGCTATCGTTACCAGGCTGTCTTCGGTCTATGGGATAAGGCGCTTTGAGGAAACAGGCCCAAGACACAGGATACGCTTTTCTATCCACAAGGATAAGGTGACAGTCAGCCTTGACTCCTCGGGAGAGGGGCTCCATAAGCGTGGCTACCGCCGCAACTCCAATGCCGCCCCGATAAAGGAAACGCTGGCAGCAGGGATAGTTGACTTTGCGAGAGTGAGGGCTGACAGTATCATCTGTGACCCCATGTGCGGTTCGGGGACGCTGCTTATCGAGTCAGCTTATAAAGCGCACAGGATCGCCCCGGGACTCAGGCGCAGCTTTGAAGCACAGCACTGGAGCCAGATAGATGAGACCGTCTGGCAGAAGGCAAGGACCCAGGCTATGGACGAGATAATCAGGGACACTAAATTCAAGGCCTACGGCTTTGATATAGACAGAGACGCCTGCGCTCTCAGCGCAGCTAATGCGAAGAAGGCAGGCGTGTCCTCGAGGTGTGAGATCACAAGACGTGATATCACCGACCACAGGCCTATCGAGGGAGCGATAACCCTTGTCAATCCGCCCTACGGCGAGAGGCTCCTGGAGATAAGACAGGCAGAGGAGCTTTATAAAAAGCTTGGTCAGGTGCTGAGGCCCGACGCCAAGAACCCCTGCTATATAATCTCGCCCCACGAGGAGTTCGAGAAATTTTTCGGCAAAAAGGCCGACAAGAAGCGCAAGCTTTATAACGGAATGATAAAGTGCGACCTTTATATGTATTTCAGATAAGGTGATAGAATGGACATTAAACTGAGAGAGCTGGACGCCGTGGTCTTTGATATGGACGGAGTTATATTCGACTCTGAAAGGCTCGGCCTTCGCAGCTGGCAGGCTGTTGCCGACCGTCACGGTCTGGGCGATATAAGCGAGACCGCAAAAAAATGTATAGGCAGAAACACCGCCGACACTATGAGGATATTTGATGAAGCCTACGGCGACCGTGTGAACGTGGAAGAGCTTTATGAAGAGGCCAAAGTGTTGATGCGGGATATTATCGCTAAGGAGGGCCTGCCCTTAAAAGAGGGCGCAAGGGAGCTTCTTGGGTTTCTTAAAGAGCAGGGGATAAAGATAGGGCTTGCGTCTTCGACAAAGCAGGCTGTTGTAAAGGACGAGCTGACAGCGGCAGGACTTATTGGCTATTTCAGCGTTATCGTTGGCGGAGATATGATAGAGCGCTCGAAGCCCGAGCCTGACATTTATCTGCTGGCCTGTGAAAGGCTTGGGGCAGAGCCCGGAAAATGTGTGTGCATAGAGGACAGCTTCAACGGTGTTATCTCGGCTCACAGGGCAGGGCTGGGGGTCATAATGGTACCTGATCTGCTTGAGCCTGACGATGAGATACTTTCCCTTGTGGATGTTTATAAGACAAGCCTTACAGAGATCCTCGAAGGGTTTAAGGGGGATGCGCTGTGAAAAAAGTGGTTATGATCTTTGCGTTTCTCGCCTTTTGCTCTCCCATGGCTATTGCGGTCTATGATGTTCACAGGCTGTTCTCGGGCTTTACCCATTCCAGCGATACAGTCAGGGCATTTTCGCTGGTGTTCATCCTGATGATCTCCGCTATCGAGCTTGGACTAGCTGTGATAATGATACTGCAATTCGTTCTCTACAGCCGCTGTGCAAAGCTTGGAGACCGCCGCAACTGTTTTCTTGTGGTGGCGCTGGGATCACTGTTCGGTATCCTGATATTTTCCATCATCAACCTTTTCTCCCAGTATTCAAAGGTCGTTATTATCTTTTTCTTTGCCGACCTTTTCCTCTTGTCGGTCACGGCTTTGCTCACCCGTCTGGCTGTTGAGGATGTAAAGCCCAATATCAGGGACGACGACGAGACCTTGGAATGACACAAAAAACACCTTAGCATTCAAGCTAAGGTGTTTTCTTTATATCAAAATATGATATTACTTGCTTCTCTTCTTGCTCACAGCAACGCCTGCGGCTGCAACTGCAAGGATGCCCATAGCTGCTGCTGCACCTGTGCCGGGGTTGGTGGTGGAAGCTGTGCTTGTAGCCTTGGAGCTGGAGTCAGCCTTTGAGCTGTCAGCGGCGGAGCTTGTGTCTGCTGTGCTCTCGGCCTCGGAAGACTCGTCTGCCTGGCTCTCAGCCTCGCTCTCGGAAGTGCTCTCGCTCTCGGAAGTGCTCTCGCTCTCGGACTCACTCTCGCTCTCGCTCTCTTCCGGAGCACCGAGAGTGAATGTAGCGTTGTCATTAACGCCGATGACCTGATAGCTGCCGACAATAGCAGTAACTACTACGCCGTATTCACCGGGCTCAGTGGGGAACTCGGAGCTGTTATAGCTGCCGCCGTCATTGCTGACGAACTCAACTGTGTAGTTATTCTCTGC
Organism: uncultured Ruminococcus sp.; assembly: GCA_902800795.1. Taxonomy (GTDB): domain Bacteria; phylum Bacillota; class Clostridia; order Oscillospirales; family Ruminococcaceae; genus Hominimerdicola. The sequence continues at coordinate 42,192 of CADCFQ010000011.1, forward strand.
GGGGATCTCCTCGCCGTCGAAAACAACAGTAACCGTCTGCTCGTCGGAGTTTACCTGAACGTCGCAGTCGTTAAGGTCTGTTCTCCAGTCCTCGATCTGGTCGATGTGCCAAAGATCATCTGCTGCAACATATCTTACTTTGAACAGGTTGCCTTCGCTTGGCTCAAAGATAGCGCCGTCGCCGTTTATTTGATCTACGCAGCGGAATGCACCGTCTTCATCGATATAGAAGGACAGTACACCGCCCCAGATTGATCCGGGACCCTCTGTCCATGGATTATCAGGCTGTTCACTAAAAACTGCTTTATAATAAGCTACATAGGTGTCACTGTCAAATCTCAGCTCCTGATCTGTGCCGTCTGTTTTGATATTATCTCCGGGAGCAACGAGAACAACGCCGTCTGCGATCTCGGGAGAATCCTTGTCGAAGCTGTCAGCGCTTGCAGAGATAGCAGTGCCGAAAGCCAGTGTCAGTGCTACAGCAGAAGCTGTCATTATTTTTGTGATCTTCATAGTATTTTCCTCCGTTTCAGATAAAGCATATAGTCTTATACCTATATGAAAATATAATATCACATTCTCATCACATTGTCAATGATATTCTGATATATATTCATAATTTCATCAAAAATCGCAAAACTCATAGGTCATATTTGCATAAAGTCACAAAAACTGTTAAAACTAACAGCAAAGCCCGGGCGTTTGGCTTGCAAAAAACGCCGCAAATAAGAAAAAGAAAGGCGATCGCAATGAAAAGAACAATATCAAAAGGCAAGGGCAGAAGGCTTTTAACAGGCAAGGGTCTTTATATCACACTGGCGGCGTGTGCGGCGGCTGTCGGCGGTGCCGGGCTGGCGGCCTATGACCAGTCGGCAAAGGAGATAAACAAAAAGCTCGATGTTTCCTTTCCTGATGTCAGCTACACAGAGATAGACGAAAAGCTTGAAGGTGTCCTCAGGGACGACAGCCGTGCCGACTCCGAGAGCGTTGCAGACAGGGAGGACTCCTCCTCTGCCGCCGATATGGACGTAAAGACAGCCCCCAACGTTATGCCTGTAAACGGCGAGATACTAAACCCTTTCTCAAAGGGCGAGCTTGTGAAGAGCGAGACTCTTGACGTCTGGAAGACCCACGACGGTGTTGACATAAAGGCAGAAAAGGGAACGCTCGTGCGTGCGATGAACAAGGGCCGTGTCATCGAGATAAAGGAGGACGCTCTCTGGGGAAACTGTATCCTTATCGACCACGGAAACGGAGTGATAGGCCATTATTACAATCTCTCTCCCGAGATGATGGTCCATGAGGGCGACGAGGTCACAGCCGGCCAGACCATAGGCTCAGTAGGCGACACCGCCTCCTGCGAAGCCGCCGAGCTTTCGCACCTGCATTTTGCCCTTAAAAAGAACGGCGAATGGATAGACCCCATAGCCTATATCGACCCTGCATCAGCAAAGTGAAACGCAGGCGCAGAAAATATAGCTGTTTTAAGGCACTTTTGTCAGGGAACTGACAGAAGTGCCTTTACGTTTCTTTGTGGAGCGCCTGCTCAGTGAATAGTGAATAATGAATAGTGAATAATGAATAGTTAAGGTATCGTCCTGCGGACGATGATATTTTGGATCATCGCCGAAGCCGATAATTTCTTTATTCTTTCACTTTTTCTCTGTACTGCGAGGGCGTGAGGCCTGTTCTCTGCTTGAAGCGGTGAAGAAAACAGGTGGTGTTGTCATAGCCGCACAGCCTGGCGATCTCGTATACAGGCAGGGCAGTGCTCCCGAGATAAAACTGTGCCGTCGTTATCCTTGCGCTCAGAAGGTCGTCATAACAGCTAAGGCCGAACTCTTTTTTATAGATCTGCTGAAAATGTGACGGCGAGATATTGAGTCTTGCCGCCATTTCCTCCACCGAGCTAAACGCCGCAGGAGAAGCGTATATCTCAGCCCTCAGCGCCTCAAGCTCGGCGGCTCTGCTGTCGGAAAACCTTCTTCTGTTGCCGCTTGGCGCCTCCGAGAGCTTCAGCAGGACCATTCTTATCAGCATGGAGATATATTCATCCCTGTTTCGTGAATCCGAGACGTTCTCCCGGCTGAGAAGCCGCAGGAGCTCCTCTGCCTGGGTCATATTGTCGGGCACAAGGAGCCTGTCGAACACGATGCCTGCCCTGTCCTCTTCGCCGTCAATATCAAAGTGAAGATAGTGGTTCTCATAGCTGTCGCACACCGAGCCGTAAAGCTGGGGGGTGTCTTTGTAAAAGATAACTGCGCTGTCCGCCGCAGCAGTGACCCTGCCGCTTTCAAGCTCCAGAAAAGCATCGGTCTTGAAAATGATAAGCAGACAGTCCCCCGAGCCCTTTGGCCTGTCGATGATAAAGTCACCCGAGTGACAGGTGTTAAGCCCCATAGCGTGAAGTCTGAACATAAGTAATTCTCCTTTCATCATAGGATAAGTCACTATAAAAGTATTATAAAGCATTGAAAAATCTTTGTCAATATGCTATGCTGTTTTTTAAGAAAGAGAGGTCGTTATTTATGAAAAACATCAGTATGCTCATAAACGCAAATGACAAGCTGGGACACATCAACAAGGAGATCTACGGACACTTTTCCGAGCATTTGGGAAGGTGCATCTACGGCGGTATCTTTGTCGGTGAGGACAGCGATATCGAAAACGTCCACGGCATCAGAAAGGACGTAATAGACGCATTTAAAAACATCAGGATGCCTGTTCTGCGCTGGCCCGGTGGGTGCTTTGCAGACGAGTATCACTGGAAGGACGCTATCGGCAAAAAGGAGGAGCGCAAGAAGCTTGTGAACCTTAGCTGGGGCGGTGTGACCGAGGACAACAGCTTTGGCACACACGAGTTTTTCGAGCTTTGCGAGCTGGTCGGCTGTGAGCCTTACCTTGCTGCGAATGTCGGTTCGGGAACTGTCAGAGAGCTTGTTGAGTGGATAGAATATGTAACCTCGCCTGCCGTATCCCCGATGGCGGACGAAAGACGCAGAAACGGCCGTGAAGAGCCCTGGCATTTAAAGTATCTCGGAATTGGAAACGAGAACTGGGGCTGCGGCGGAAATATGACGCCCGAATACTATGCCGATCTTTACAAGCAGTATTCCACCTTTTGCAGAGACCACGGCGACAACCACCTTTACAAGATAGCCTGCGGTCCCAGCGGCAATGATTTCAACTGGACAGACGTTATGATGAGAAAGCTCGTAAATTACGGCACCGGCTGTGCAAGCGGCCTGTCGCTCCACTTCTATTCGATCCCCGATTGGAACAACAAGGGCACAGCCTGCGAGTTTTCCGACGAGGATTACTATGAGCTGCTCAACATTACAAATTATACGGACAAGCTCATCAGCACCCACAGCGGCATAATGGACCGCTATGACCCCGAGTGTAAGATAGGCCTCATCGTTGACGAGTGGGGCACCTGGTATGATGTGGAGGAGGGGACGAACCCTGCATTCCTTTACCAGCAGAACACTATGCGTGACGCTATCGTTGCGGCTATCTCCCTTAATACCTTCAACCGCCACTCCAAGCGTGTTAAAATGGCTAACCTTGCCCAGGCTGTCAATGTTCTCCAGGCGCTTATCCTCACCGAGGGCAGGCGTATGATAAAGACGCCGACCTATCACGTTTTTGACCTGTTCAAGAACCACCAGGAGGGCGACTGCGTTTACTGTCACAGCGAGAACTTCAATATGGCCGAGGGCAAGAACACACCGGCGCTCACGAGCTCCGCTTCCGTCAAGGACGGCGTTCTCACGCTTACCGCTGCCAACTGCTCGATAGAGGATGATATCGAGATAAGCTGCAAGCTTGCAGGCTTTGAGGGCAGGGAGGTCAGCGCACGGATACTTAACGAAGACCTGCGTGCCTTCAATGATTTTGACACCCCCGACACCGTAAAGATAGCCGAACACTTTGCAAAGCTTGACGGCGACACCCTCACCTTTACGCTCCCCAAGTGCTCGGTAGCAGAGATAACGGTGAAATGACCTTTTTTATTTACTTAAACCCCCAAGAAAAGAACGGTATGCCAGAAAACATACCGTTCTTTTTGTTTTATTCTTCGTCGTCCTCAAAGAAGCTAAGGGTCATAAGTGCATTTATAGCGGTGTTAAGATAAGCGGTGTCGGTCATCGGCCACTTGAAGCCAAGGCGGTAAAGCGCCTTTGTGGTGAATGAATTGTCATAGCCTATCATAAACTCGATAGTGTTCTTATCGGACACCTGATAAGCGATAAGCGGAGAAACTATCGAGCTCTTCTTCTCGTCCGCCATGGCCTCGCTGAACTTCCGGCGGAACTCATCGTCTGTCACAGTCTCAACAGGGATGCCTGCCTCGTTCATAGCCTGGATAACGTCGCCTATCTCGATCCTGTGGCTGTTGGTCGCATGGAAGACCGTGAAGCGCTTGTCTGTTCTGGAAAGCGATACCACAGCCTCGGCCACCTTGTCGATAGGCGAGAACTCGACCTGCTGGTCAAGAGCCGCCACCGAGATAGCTCCCAGCGCCGCATAGGCTCTGAGCGTCCTCATAAAGCTGTTGGTGACAAAGTTTATCTGGAACTCGCCGTCGCTGTATCTGCTCATAAGATTGCCGACACGGATTATCTTTGCGTCAAGCCCTCTTTCTGCGGCAGCCTCCAGCATTGCTTTCTCTGCCTTGAACTTGGTGTGCGTATACTTGTTATCAAGGTTCTGTCCGAAGAACAGCTCGTTCTCGTGGATCACCTTCTCGGCGGGTATGCTGTTGTTGACACTTGTTCCTGCAATGCTTATAGTGGATATCTGGACAAGTCTTCTGCCTGTCTTTACACAAAGCTCGATAAGGTTTTCCACACCCTGCCTGTTTATCCTGTCTAGCGTGTCGTCCTGTGCAAAATGCTTGACGCAGGCCGCACAGTTTATGACAGTTCCGAAGTCCAGCTCCTCCAGCGCCATAACACCGCTAAGGTCGGTTATGTCGCCCTTGACAACTTTGATGCGGCTTCCGAAAAGGTCCTTCATCGGGTTCTCGAAGTAGTACATCAGAAGCAGTCTCAGTCTTTCTTCTTCCGAGCAGCTGCTTCCTCTTATCAGGCAGTAAACGGTCTTGTCGGTGGTGTCCAGCAGACACTTGAGAACGTGTATCCCCAGATAGCCGGTGGCGCCTGTGAGAAGGATATCTCCCGTGTCAAAGTCCGTCCTTATCTCTTCAACGAACTGTGCTGTGTTGTGTGCCAGCGCATCGTTTTGGGTGCTCTTATCGTCCTGTGCTGCGGTGTGGCTTTCTGCCGGAGCGGTTGATTTGATATATTCCTCCATCGACTCAACGGTAGGATAGTCAAACACATCCTTGAAAGCTATCGGCAGGCTTGCCGCCATAGCCTTTATAGCTATCTTTGAAGCCGACAGCGAGGTGCCGCCCAGCTCAAAGAAGTTCTCGTTTATGCCTATCTGCTGGTTGCCCAGAGCATAGGAGAATATCTCGCAGAGCGTTTTCTGGAGTTCGTTCTTCGGCGGTATCATCTCACGCTTTTCGTCAAAGCCCTCGGGCTTCGGCAGGCTCTTCTTATCCACCTTGCCGTTTTTGGTCAGGGGTATAGCATCCAGCTGGATGAACACCGACGGCACCATGTATTTAGCAAGCTTTTTCGAGATATGTGCCTTGAGCCTTTCCACATCCACCTTCACATCCGCTGTGAAATATGCACAGAGATACTGTCCCTTGCCTTCGTCGTCCCTGACGATAACAACGCTTCGGTTCAGCGACGGGAAGGTGTTCATAACGTTCTCGATCTCGTCCAGCTCTATCCTGAGTCCCCTCAGCTTGACCTGGTTGTCCATCCTTCCCATAAAGATGATATTTCCGTCCTCGGCTATCCTTGCAAGGTCGCCGACACGGTAAGCTTTCTTTCCTTTGTAGGTGATATACTTTTCCTTGTTAAGCTTCTCGTTTGCCACATAGCCGCGTCCCACACCCTCACCGATAATGGTCAGTTCGCCGGGAACATCGACAGGCATCTCGTTGTCATACTTATCCAGCATAACTATCTTGGTGTTGCAAAGGGCCTTGCCTATGGTTATCCTGCTTGTGGGCAGATAAGCCGTTGTGCAGGCAACGGTGGCTTCGGTGGGGCCGTAGCCGTTATAGAGCTTAGCGGTTATGCCTGCGTTCCTTATCTTCTCATAAAGCGGTACAGGAAAGCTCTCGGCGCCAAGCTCAATGGCGTTTAGCTGCCTAAGAGCGCTCACTGCCTGCGGGATGTCCAGGATGTTGTTCATATAGGACGGTGTGCAGACCATAGCTTCAACACCGTTTTTCTTCATCATCTCGGCCAGCGCCACAGGCGAGTTTATCTCGTCCTCGCTCGCCATAGCGATAGTGTGTCCGTGATAGAGCGTCAGCGTTTCTTCCAGCACCGACACATCAAAGGTCAGCGCCGCCAGCGCCAGCATCACCTGGCAGTTATCGACCATACAGGTACACTGAACGTTCACCGGAACATGGTGGACAAAGTTTACCAGCGAATGGTGCTCTATCATAGCGCCCTTGGGGTTGCCGGTGGAGCCGGAGGTATAGAGACAGTAGCAAAGGTTATCGGGCTTAACATCGGTCTCGGGCTCGCTGGTGTCATCACAAAGGGCACACTGCTCCATAGTTATCACTTTTATGTTTGCCGATCTGAAAAGCTCGGCTCTCTCCTTTGCTATCGCATCGGTGGTAACTAAACGCTTGGCACTGGAGTTTTCAAGGATGTATCTTACTCTGTCGTCGGGATAATCCGGGGCCATAGGCATAAAGGCGGAGCCAGCCTTCATGATACCCTCACGGGCAGCATAGGCATAAGCCGTCCTCGGCATCATAACGCCTATCATCTCGTCTGTCTCACAGCCGTCGTTTATCAGCGTATGAGCAACCCTGTTGGCTTCAATGTTCAGCTCTCTGTAGCTGAGCCTTGTATCTCCCGAGATAACAGCCGTGGTGTCCGGGTGGAGCCTTACCTGCTCCTCAAAGAGCTTGTTGGCCGTCGTGTGGGGCAGCTCGTGCTCGGTGGCATTGAACTGCTCGATAATGGCTCTCTGCCTGTCACTCATGATGCTCACATCACGAAGCTTCTTTTTGAGCGTCAGCTCCTTTGCCGCAGTTATAATACACTCGGTGAAACGGCGCATAAAGCCCTCGCTGTACATATCGCTCCTGAATTCAACATCGAACACGGCCTTGCCGCCTGTGATGTAAAGGCACACCGAAACAGGCGCCTTAGCGTCGCTCAGGTCAAGCATCATCATCTCTGCCGGCTCGCCGCCTATGCTCTCGACGAACATATTTCCGCCCTGATAAACGAACATTATATCCGCAGGCACGGACAGCTCTCTTGATATCTCAGCAAAGGAGTAGATATCGTTGTCCATGGAGCGTAGGAGCTGTTCGCCTGTCTTTGTTATAAAGTCGCTGACAGCTGTGTCTCCGCCGAGCTCACAGTAAACGGGCAGGGTCTTTACAAGCATAGTTATGCTCCTTGCAAGTCTGCTGTCGCTCCTGCCGTTGTAGATAGTGGTATATACGGCTTCTTCCTTATAGCTGTACTTTCCAAGCACGAAAGCAAAGGCCGCATTGAAGAAAGCATTCTGGGTGGTACCCAGCTGCCTGCAAAAATCTCCTATGCTCTCAAGGTCAAGGTCTGACTCCATACGGAAGTGTCCGCTCTTTGGTTCTTCGCCGTTTTCGTCTCCTGACGGCATAAGCTCGGTGTCGGCGCCTTCAAATATCTCCTTGAAATAAGCCTTCGCCTTTTCATAGCCCTCGCCGCTGCGTGCCTTCTGCTCGTCAAGCGCCGCCTCAAAGCCCGAATAGCTCTCGGGGGTCAGCTTCTCGCCGGCATAGGCCTTGTTTATGTCCTCCATCAAAACCTTGCCGCTCTCGCCGTCGCTGATGATGTGGTGAGTTTCAAGAAAGAGATAGTTTGCATCATCTGTTTCAAATATCTTCGCTCTGAAAAGCTCGCCGTCGATAAGCTCGAATGGAACAGAGATCTGCTCCGGCAGCTTTTCGGCTCTTATGACTTCGACTTCAAAAGGCGCATCGTCCTGTCTTCTGGCTCTTATGTCGCCCTCGTCATTCAAAAACAGCGTGGTCTTAAGATATGGGTGAGCGTCCGCTGCCGCTTCAACAGCGGCCTTGAGCTTTTCAAGGTCAATCTTGTCGGAGAGCCTGAACAGGAAGGGTATGTTATAAACTGTGGAGCCAGGCTTTGCCGCGCACTCTGCAAAGATACCGCTCTGCGTAAAGGTGATAGGATAGTCCGCAAGCTTCTCATAAGCGCTTTCGGCCTTGCAGTCGGAGAACAGCTTTTCAAGCTCCTCGACGGTCTTGTGCGTTCTCAGGTCCTTACTGTTTACAGGCACGCCGAACTCATTTGAGAGCAGGACATTGAGCTTTATCGAGCCTATGGAAGTTAGGCCTGCCTCAAAGATATCTGTGGTTATGCCAAAGTCATTGTTTCCGATAGCCTTTGCGACACAGTCAAAGATGCGCTTTTGCATCTCGTTTTGGACAGGCACTATCTCGGCGGCCTTTTTCTCGGGAACGGGAAGAGCACGCTTGTTGACCTTCTGGTTCTGGTTGAGGGGTATGCTGTCTATCTGCATCATAACAGCAGGCACCATGTAAGCAGGCTTTGTCTCCATGATATGCTCTGCGAGCCTGTCGGTGTCTATCTTCTCATCGGATACAAGGTATGCCGCAATGAACTTGCCTCCTGCCGGGTCATCAAAGGCCTGGACGGTAGCGTCCTTTATCCCGCCAAAGGTCCTGATAACGCCCTCGACCTCGCTCAGCTCTATCCTGAAGCCTCTTATCTTCACCTGACCGTCGGCTCTTCCGACGATATCGAGCCTGCCGTCATCAAGAAAACGCACGATATCTCCCGTGCGGTAAGCTCTCTCATAGCCGTCCTCATCGGTAAAGGGGTTTCTGATAAACACCTTCTCTGTCTGTTCAGGGCGGTTAAGATATCCTCTGCCCACCTGCTCGCCGGCAATTATAAGCTCGCCGGGAGCGCCGAAGGGGACTCTCCTCATCTGCTTGTCAACAACATAGCATTTAAGGTTCTCGTTCACCTTACCGATAGGCACTCTGTCATAGAGCCTGTCAACAACGGTGCTGTTTGTAAATATCGTACACTCGGTGGGACCGTAGATGTTCAGGAATTCAATGTTCTTCGGCGGCTCAACGGGGACAAGCTTCTCGCCGCCTGTTGTGAGTATTAGAGGATTCTTAGCGTCAGCAAACATCTCCGCATACTGTCTGCCCACCTGGGTGGTCATAAAGCCGTGGGTGATGCCGTTTGACTCAAAATAGCTTCTCAGCGCCAGCAGGTCGAGCCTTATCTCCTCCGGGATGATGTGGAGCTGTCCGCCGCTTGTGAGCATGGGATAGGTGTCCAGCATATGCGCATCAAAGCCGAAGCTCGCATAGGTCATAGCACGGCTGTTCTCATCAGTGGGGAAGAGGTGCTTATAGAATGCACAGTAAGCGCAAAGATTGCGGTGCTCGAGGATAACGCCCTTGGGCACGCCGGTGGAGCCCGAGGTATAGAGGATGATGAAAATGTCCTCGGGGTCGGGAACTATATCAAGCTTTTCGCTGTCGGGGAGCGAGGGTATCTCATCTGTGAACAGGACATCACCCTCATAGTCTCCCACCTTGTCAAGCAGCGAGCGGTCAGCTATCATGACCTTTGCCGAGGTGTCCTTGACCATGAAGCTGAGTCTCTCCGGCGGATAGGACGCATCAAGGGGCTGATAGCCTGCGCCTGCCTTCAGAACGCCCAGGGCGGCGATAGTCATGTATTCGCATCTTGGTATGATAATAGGTACGATATCGCCCTTTTTGACGCCCCTTCTCACAAGCTCCGCCGCTATGTTTTCTGACAGCCTGTCCACCTCACGGTAGGTAAACCTCTTGCTTGAAAACACAACGCAGATGTTGTCGGGGAATTTTTCGGCGCTTCTTCTGAAAAGCGTTACCATATCGGTGCGCTCATAGTCAAAGGCGTTGTCGTTGAACTTGTCGAGCTGCTGTCTCTGCCTGTCGCAGAGCATATCTATCTCTCCGAAGGTCTCAGCATTTATCATAGCGCCAAGTACCTTGTCGAAGCTTTCGAGCATATCATAAACAAGAGCATCGTTATACTGTGACAGGTCATAAAGGGCGTGAGCGGAAAAGCTGTTGCCGTGTCTCCTTACTGTCAGCTCAAAAACGTTCTTCGGGTCACGGCTGTTGTGAAGCTCAAACTCAGCCTCTGCGCCGCAGAATTCAAACCTGTTGAAAAGGTCTCCCTGATAGCCGAACAGCACCGAGGGAGTAACGCCTGTCTCCGAGCAGAGGTCGGCATAGGAGTAAAGGCTGTTCTGACGGCAGAGGGTGGTCTGCCTGTCAAGGGTGGCGAGCGTGTCGCCTATCTTTGTGCTGTCTTTTATCTCTGCAAGCACAGGCAGAGTCTTTACAAACATACCCACGGTGTCCGAAAGGCGCTCATCACGGCCGTTGAACACATTCGAGAATATCACCTGTTCGCTTCCGGAAAAGCCAGAGAGCAGATAAGCAAAGGCTGTGTTCATAACGGTGCTGAGGCGCACACCCCACTTTTTGGCAAGGCTCTTGAGCTCGTCCGAGCCGACGCTCTTTATCTCATAGGCAAGCTCCTGCGCTCCTCGGCTGCGCTCATTCTTGTCGGTGTAAAAGGCTGTGTCGCCGCTTGCGTCCCCAAACTCGGAAAGATACAACTGCTTCTGTCTTTCAAACTCCTCTGTCTGTGACATCTCCTGCTCATAGACCGCAAAGTCATTTGCGGTGAAGCTTTCCGCTTCAAGAGCCTCGCCGTTATACGCCCTGTTGATATCCCTGAAGAAGGGGGCAGCACTGGAGCCGTCAAAGATGATATGGTGTATGTCGACAAACAAGAAGTTATCCTCCGCAGTCCTGATGATACAGCAGCGGATAAGCTCATCGTTATGCAGATCGAACACCCTGACAAACTCGTATGGGTCAAAAACATCACGCTCATAAACAGGGATATCAAGCTTAAACTCACGCTGATATTTATAGATATCTCCGTTCTCATCCGCAGCAAAGCCGGTCTTGAGATAAGCGTGGGCATCCACAGCAGCCCTGACCGCCCCTGTCAGCCTGTCAGGCTCTGTGCTCTTATGAAGCTTTATGGTCAGCGGCAGGTTATAGGCCGTATCCTGGGTGGATGTCTGCTCGATATAAATGCCGTACTCGGTTTTTGAAAGCGGATATCTTTTCATTTTTATCACCTCATAAAGGAAGCTTTTATTCTCCGCCGGCTGTGCCGGGTCATTACATCTATCATTATAACACAATTATTAAATGAATGCAACAGTTTTATTAAATTTGTGCAGATTATTTTATGCAAATTAACTGATTTGGGCTTCCTTATCAGCAGATCAGGAGCTGTCAGGATTTTTGAGCGATTTTCACTTGACAAGGCGGGCGATATGTGATAAAATTAACAATATGCGGGTATGGCGGAATTGGCAGACGCGATAGATTTAGGTTCTATTGGCAACACCGTGCAGGTTCAAGTCCTGTTACCCGCACTGAAGTTTTAGACTCTCAAATGACGTATTTACGTTGTTTGGGAGTTTTTTGTTGATGTGTGCTATATAAAGAACCCCTATTCCTGCCTGATAACAGGGATAGGGGATCGTCTTTATCCGGTATTCTTTTCAGCAGCTGTAGAACTTGTTTACTGCTTCTGAGACCACAGCTCGTCAAAGCGTTTGAGCTCTTGTTCTTTCTTGTAGTCTTTAAGATAATCTAAAAACCTGTACTGCGGTTCATAGCCTAGCTCGTTTCTGGCGTTCTGTATATCCATAACGAAGCTGACAAAAGAATCCTTCTCGGGTCTTTCAATTATGCGCACCTTTTCAGGGCAAGGAGAGAACACTTTTATATATCCCTCGATCTGTTCTCTGAGAGTAGTCCTCACGCCTGTGCCTGCGTTATATGTTCCGCCATCAATATCGGCTGTCAGTGCCTTTTTCATCATCTGACATAGATCCTTGACATATAGGATGTCCTTGAAAGCATCAGGATCTCCCCAGAGCTCAATATCCTCTCCGTTTGCTGCTTTGTCTATCATACGGCGGTAACCTATAGGCTTTTCGATGCCGTCAACAAAATAGCTCTTCTGAGGAGCGTACATATAAACATTAGGAAGCCTGAACACGAAATCCTTTACCCCGTATTCCTCCTTGTAAAACCGCATGGAGTCAGCCACCATCGCCTTTGTTACAGAATAAAAAGCATGATCCCCGCTATATATCAGTTTTCTTGGCAGTCCTGGGGACAGTACCTGTGTTTTGCCCCAGTATCCGGCCTGTTCGGCCCAGGTCTGGGTATAAAGCACACGGTCGGCTCCGCACTTTCTTGCATATTCCATTATCCTTATACTGCCGCTTATATTTGTATCTATATAGGCAAAGGGATCAAAACCGCTGAAATATGCCGGCAGAAGTCCGGTAAGGTTCACTGCGGCAAAAACACCATCAAAAGGAAGCTTATCAAAGTCATCGGCATTTCGTACATCCAGCCGGATATATCTTAGAGGGTATTTATCAAAATGATCCGTCTTTCTCCTTCCAACGGCAATGATCTCATAATCAGAATTACTGAGTTCATTATAAAGGCAGTCGGTTAGGTAGGCACCTATGTAACCTGTCGCACCGAAAATCACAATCTTTTTCATCAAAACTCCTTATCAAAGAATTCTAAAATCTTAGCAATCACTTTGTCTGAATCACTGTCCGAAATACCATAGAACATCGGCAGCCTGACAAGTCTCTCGCTCTCTTTTGTAGTATACCGATCTTCGCCTGCAAATCTTCCGTATTTTAAACCGGCAGGTGCTGAATGAAGCGGAACATAGTGGAACACTGTCTGTATACCGTTATCCTTCATAAAAGAGATAAACTCTGTCCTGCTCTCAAGATCGGGCAGCTTGATATAAAACATATGAGCATTATGTGTGCATTCTCCGGGTATCACCGGAAGCTCAGTCAGACCGGCTTCGGCCAGCGGCTTCAGCGCCTGATAATACTTGTTCCAGGAAGCAAGTCTGTTATTGTTTATCTGATCAGCTACTTCCAGCTGTGCCCACAAATATGCGGCATTCAGATCTGACGGCAAATAGCTGTCTCCAAAATCTACCCAGGAGTATTTATCGACCTGACCCCGGAAAAACTTAGATCTGTTAGTTCCTTTCTCACGCAGTATCTCGGCTTTTTCAATGTATTCTTCTTTGTTGATAACAATAGCGCCGCCTTCGCCCATAGAATAATTCTTAGTCTCGTGGAAAGAATAGCATCCAAAATCACCTATTGTTCCAAGAGCCTTGCCTTTATAGGAACTCATAACACCTTGAGCTGCATCTTCAACGACCATAAGATCATAGCGTTTGGCAATGTCCATTATCGTATCCATCTCACAGGAAACGCCGGCATAATGAACAGGGATTATCGCCTTGGTTTTATCTGTGATAGCTGCTTCTATCTTTTTTTCATCGATATTCATAGTATCAGGGCGAATATCAACAAAAACCAGTTTTGCACCAACAAGCACAGCAGCATTTGCGGTGCTTGAAAAAGTATAGCTCGGAAGAATTACCTCGTCGCCCGGTTTTATCCCGCAAAGCATCATTGCCATATCAAGAGCAGTTGAACCGCTTGTTGTAAGCATTACCTTTTTAGCGTTAAAACGCTTTTCCATCCAGGCATCGCACTGTTTGGTAAACTTACCGTCTCCGCATATCTTGTGGGATTCGATCGCTTGCTTCATATAATCAAACTCTGTACCTACAAACGGAGCAGCATTGAACGTAATCATATTATATCTCCTATAATCAGGTTTTTGTGCATTTTCTAGTATTGTGATCCATCAAAGCAGTTTTTTTTAGTATACAATGGATACAGTAAAATGTCAAGCAAACTTGAATGAGTATTCGTTGTAAAAAAGTATCTTTTCTTTTTGATCGTCATCACCTGCGACCGACATCCGGCGCCTGAAGCTGATCGATAAAATATGCGAAACCGGCAGACATGAAAGTTCCAGGCTCTGTTGGCAGCACCGTCTTTATCTACATTGATCTTATAAGCTTTCAGACAGCGTAAATACGCTGTTTGGGAGTTTTTTGTTTTTATTGATGAGGGGCTTTGTCCGTTATGCCTTTGTGAATCTTGTTTTTCATCAGAGTAGTTTCACGAAAAATAATCCTCTTCCCCCCCTTGACAAGCTCGGGAAAAAGTGTTATATTATATCTGTTAGTTATAACTAACTATTAATTTTGATACACGGTTAGCTATAACTAACCAACGAACAAAACGGAGTGAGACTATGTCGGCTGTTGAGATTTCAAGATTTGAAAAGGTCCTTGCTTTCCATGCGGCGCCTACGCTTATGGGAATAAAGTGCGGAAGTCTGCTTTCGCTTTCCGGCGAGGAGTTCGACCTTTGTGCTTTGAGCAGACTTCTCGGCAGCCAGCTCGCTGACAGAGGTCTCAGAATAAGGCTCATACCTGTGGGCGAGAAGAGAAAGCTCATATATGTTTACAACGAGGAGCTGCTCAAAAGGAAGCAGAACTGTATGGCGGTAAGGCAGTTTCTCAAGAAGTACGGCTACTCTCCCACAGCTTCGGCGGAGCAGTGGCTGGACAGGCTTTGTGAGCGGCTCTCGGAAGACGGTTTCCCTCACGAGATAGGCATATTCCTCGATTATCCGCTGGAGGATATCAAGGGGTTCATCGAAAACTGCGGACAGCACTGCAAGCTTTGCGGAGTATGGAAGGTCTACGGGGATGTCGAGCGTGCAAGGCGGATATTTGCGAAGTATTATCGCTGCCGCACAGAGCTTTGTTCGCAGCTTGAAAAGGGGAGAAGGCTCGCCGCCTGTGTGGCGTAGCTTCTTATAGATAAAACTAATCTGGAGGTACATTTATGAAAACAGCAGTTATTTATTGGAGCGCAACAGGAAACACCGAGGCTCTTGCCAGGGCAGCGGCAGAGGGTGCCGGTGTTACGGCACAGACAGTATCGGAGTTTTCGGACGACGTGAGCAGCTATGATGCGCTTGTGCTCGGCTGCCCCGCTATGGGAGCCGAGGTCCTTGAAGAGGATGAGTTCGAGCCGTTCTTCACAGGTATCGAGGGAAGTCTTTCGGGAAAGAAAGTTCTTCTCTTCGGTTCTTACGGCTGGGGCGACGGTGAGTGGATGAGAAACTGGCAGGAGCGTGCTGCCGCAGCAGGCGCAGAGCTTGTTGGCGGCGAGGGCTTTATTGTCAATGAAGCGCCCTCTGATGATGAGCTTGCAAAGATCAGGGCTCTGGCACAGACGCTTGCATAAACCAGACTAAGGCTTATCCCGAACAGGTGTCCGGGCCTTATAGAAAAGGAGACAAAAATGAGTGTAGTGATCGTAGGCGGTAATGACCGCATGGCAGGAAGATACAAGGATATATGTACCGAGAACGGATGTAAGTCCAAGGTCTTCACCCAGATGCCGGCGGACTTTGAGAACAAGATCGGTTCTCCCGACCTGGTGGTGGTCTTTACGGGGACCTGTTCCCATAAAATGCTTGGCAGTGTAAAGCGCCATACCGTAAGATCGGGCACACCAGTAAAACACCTTCACAGTTCAAGCGCCAGCGCTCTGAAGGCTCTGCTCTCGGAGTATGTCCCGGGATGACAGGGATCCCAAGCGCTTGCGACCCGGCTGAACAAACATCCCCCGGCTCTGCCGGGGGATGTTTGTTTATGATCACATGATCTGTTTTATGTGCCTTCACTGATCAGAGTTTTTTTAATGTAACAAGATCGCTGCGGATCGTCTTCATACAAGCAAGTATCTCCTCGGTCCGGTTGCTGCTTATCAGCTCTCTCAGGTTCCCATCGTGATAACTCATTCTCCCGTTCTCAAATGCAGTTATTAACGCACGAAAACCGGGCAGAGCTTCCATCTGCTTATCTGTAAACGGCCGGATACTATTATAGCCGTTAAGGAAAGCTGACAGGATCTCCTGCTCTCTGTCGGCAGAGGCATCATCCTTGTAATCCATAAGTGTTGCTTCAAATACGGCTTGCATTACTGCGTCGTAGAACAGCACATTATCTCCGCTGTTATTAAAATCAAACACACCGATCTTTCCCTCGGCCGTTAAATACAGATTACAAAGACTTATATCACCCTGAACAGCATAGCGACGCTCGTCCTTGAATATTGATACTCTTTTCAAATAACTGTCGGTTATCTTCTCTATCTCGTCATAAAGAAACGGGTCGATCGCTCTCAGCCTTTCCTTGTTATCTGAAAAAACGGAAATATCAAAAAGGTCATTTCTGTCAAGAGGATCAAACAGTGTTTTCAAGCCGAGTTTCAGTTCATCCTGCTCAGATATGTTATGCATCCTTGCAAGCAGCTGCCCGGTCAAACAGGCCGTTTCATTGTCAACGACCCTGACTTCATTCTCGCAGAAGTCTTCTGCAGTTACAATAACGTCATAGCCGTTTATGCAGTATCTTTTTGCGAATTTTCCGCCGTTACAGTAATTGTGAGGAGTTATGATACCTTTAGACAAAAGCGTTTCTGCAAAGCGGCTCTGCGCTTCGACTATTTCTTCATTAACATTGTTCTCGTTTTTAAAGCGCATAACAACGGGAGAACGCCCTTCAAGATCAACTCTGATGATAAGCCTTACATTCTTTGATCCGGCATTGTTTCCATCATAATCATAACGCTGCAGCTCGCTGAACCCTGTTGCATTTTCGCCTATAGAATAATCAAGCAATATTTTACTGATGTCCGATAACGATATTTTAAACATTTTTACTCTCCATTGATCCCGATCAACTCTTATGTCTCATCTGACCTCATACATCGTCACTGCCGTATAACGCACGCTCTTTGTCAAAGGTTTGTTTTTGATCTGTTTCATAGATCTTGCACCTTTATTCTGTGCTCTTTTTCATTTCACGACTTTTTCTTCTTTGTTCACGGTTTTGCTTTTCGGACTCGAACAGTTCAACAGCTGCATCCGTAAGCTCATCCGGCCAGACCTTTCCGTTCTCGACAACATCTGCCCACGGAGCTATGGTCTCATAGTCGTGGTCAAAAATAACAGTGTAAGGCGGTCCGCAGCGGTCATCGACGGACATATACAGATGCCGTCCCTTGCTTATGGCTCTGACAGCGTCATCATGACTTGTTTCTTCACTAAGACTGCGGTAGATCTCATCGGTTATCTCGTACAGCTTATAATTCCTGAAATCACCGTATTGAGCCGTATAACGGCCGGTCTCTTCATCATAACAAGCCTTCCAGTAGTTTCCTTTTTTGAATTGCATCCTTATCACCTCGCATGGATTATGATGGTTTTCTTCGCTTGAAGTGTATTCGCTTATATACCCGATCAGTATTTGATACATTATAGCATATCGGGGATAAATAGTCAATCAATGCTAAACAGACAGGCTGCATCTTTATAGCTTTATGCGGAGTGTATAACTGTACATATTATTGTACAGTTTGCGATCGGAAACAGATATATCCCGGGGCGCTGCTGCCGTAGAAAGCCGGCAGATCAGGGGAACAGAAAAAGAACTTGATAAAAACGAGAGAAAACGCTTGACAAACGTCCGTGAAAGTGCTATAATATCATAGTACTTTTCGAGGTGTGGCTCAGTTTGGTAGAGCGCTGCGTTCGGGACGCAGAGGCCGTGGGTTCAAGTCCCGTCACCTCGACCAGAAATCTCCGCAGTAAGGGCATAAACGCCCTCGCTGCGGAATTTTTTTATGAGCTTTTGCCTTATGTAATCGGGAAGTGCATTGATATACACTTCCACATAGTCGTCATAGACCAGTACCTTGTCAAGATAAAGGTTTATGAGCTGACGTTTGGTCTCGTAATCGCCCTGCAGGAACAGCTCCCTCGCTTTGATATACGCAGCCTTGACCTCATCCTCTGTGAGGACGGATGTGCGCATATTGCTCTCGGCGGCGATCAGCTCGCTTTCCAGCTTCGCCTTCTCCGCTTCCAGACCTTCGAGGGCATTTACAAGCGTGGGGCTGCCTGTCGTCGAGATCACCTGTATGATATTTGCTATCTTCTGTTCGCAGACCTTTATCGCTGCGCGGATAGCTTTCAGCTCATCGGTCGCTCCGCTTTTGCGCTGTGCGTAAGCATCCTGATAGCTTCTGACCAGTGCCGGGATCCTGTCATCAGCAAGCACCACCCGCAGTATCTCCCTCAGCACATAGTCCTCAATGTACTCCATTCTTATCTCTTTTGTCTTGCAGTCCAGCCCCGAGTGGTTGGATTTTTTTGAGCAGGAATACGATGAATACCGTGCGTGATTTTTGCCTGCATACCTTGTGCTCCCGCAGTAGGTGCTGCCGCAGTTCCCGCAGAATATCTTGCCTGTCAGCAGATAGGCTCTTATCTTTCTTCCGCTGTAATCCTTCAGCCTCCTGCGTGATACGATCAGCTTGTTTACGTTGTTCCACAGCTCATCGTCAACTATCCTCGGCATACCGCCCTCGATGCGGACGATCTCATCATCGAATTTGCTCGCACGGCTGTTGTATCTTCCCATAGCATCCTTTGATGCGCGCCGGTTGTAGATATACACACCTCTGTACTTCTCATTTTTCAGCATCTCGTGTATCAGATTTTTTCCGAAGGGATTGCCGTCACGGGTGCGGAAGCCCTGCCTGTCAAGCTCCTTGATGATATAATCATAGCTCTTGCCCTGGCTGATGCTTTCAAACATAAACCTCACCGCACGGGCTTCTTCCTCGACTATCTCATAGGTCTGCGTTTCCTTGTTGACCTTGAATCCGAAGGGAGGACGCCCGCCGTTTGATTTGCATTTGAGAGCATTTTCGTTCAGACCTTTCATTACCTCTCTCGCAAGGTTTTTTGAGTAGTACTCCGCCATCCCCTCGATCAGCGATTCCATAATTACACTCTCCGGCGAGTCATCAAAGTTTTCAAGCACGCTCACCACAGTCACGTTGTTGCATTTGAGTATGCTCTTGTAGTTGAGACTGTCACGCCTGTTCCGTGAGAAGCGGTCGCTCTTGTGAACAAGAACGATGTTGAACGTTCCCTGCTTTGAGTCTGCTATCATTCTCTGGAACTCGGGGCGGTCATCGGTGGTGGCTGACCTTGCCCTGTCGATATACTCACCGACGATTGCGATCTCGTTGTCCTGACAGTATTTTGTCATCGCTCTGATCTGAGCTTCAACACTTTCGTCACGCTGATTGTCCGACGAGTACCTTGCATACATCACCGCCTTCGGGATCATTCCCCTTGCTTTCATCTGCTCTACAATTTTCATCAGCACCAGTCCTTTCCAGAATTTTATCTATCATTTCAGCGAGTGCCAGCCTGTCATCGACGCTGTTCACCTCATCAGTAACAGTACGGTCAAAGATAAGCTCGCTGTTCTTTTTGTAATGGTCGTACAGTTCTTTCCTGCCGACCGTCAGCTTTATAACTTTGTATCTCATCATATTTCCTCACTGTACATACTATCACTTTGTGTTCCGAATAGCTATCATCAATGTTGACAGATTATTCTGTCGGGTTTTGTGCAGTTCGGAACTACCGTTTCGGTATATCCGAACTTGAAGTCCTGTTCCGGGATTGCGTCTTGACTACTGTAACGGTACCCGAGGTCAATACCAAAACGGTATTGAGTATGCCCCGAAACAGGGTACACCGAATTCCCAATTTGTGAACTCAGTCCTGATTTGGGACTTAGTTGACCGAACGATTTGTTCTGTCAGGAGACCCCGTCACTGTTTGTTACTCGGTCTCTTACATCATCATCTCCACCTCGCTTTCTTCAAGCTCCACATCCTCGGCTTCGTATTCTTCCTCGCTCTCGACCTGCCCAGCTTTCATTTCCTCCAGCATCTCTGACAGTATCTTTATCGCCTCTATCGCAATGCCGATGAGTAACCCGGCATTCTGCGCTGCACGGATGCTGTCTATATATCTCTCCATTTCCTCCGGGTCGGTGGGCGCACCGTCGATTATCGAAGCCAGATTTGTAACGCCGTCGATAATATCAAGAGCACCGATTGTGACGCAAGGAGCAGCTTCATAAACCTGCGCCTGTCTTTCTGCGAGCATTCTTCTTGCTGCTTTAGCATTGAGGAGCACGCTTCGCTCAGGCTCCCAGCCTGTGATAACAAGTCCGTCATTGCCGACGAGGTGGTCGCTGTTATCTGATTTTGTATTTCCTGACAAGTGTTCTGCTCCTGCTCCGCTATCTCTGTCAGCTGATCTAAATACTTCTGCATCTGTGCCGTTGTCATTGATTTTGATAATATCTTCCTCATCGTATCCTGCGACTCCGAAAGATTTTGCAGCAGACCTATCAGCGCCAGCCAGTTCCGCTCCGTGATTTGTGCGAACGTGACCGGCTGCGCTGCCTCCTGCAGCAAGGGCTTGTTCTTCTCCATTAAGGAGTCGAGCTCTGATCTTGAATTCATTTTCCATTGCCTCCTTCAAAAACTTTTCATTGAGCAGGCGGCGGTCTCTGAATGAGTACCTGCTCGGCATAACATAGGTTATGTGCTTGTGATTGTCTTTCCATTTCACGCTGATGCCGTATCTGTTTTTCATCAGCCGGCAGAAGTGTTTCTTCGATTTTGCCTCTTTCATACAGTCGGTGATAGCAAACAGCAACTGCATTTTGACGCTCTGACCTTTCTCTGCGCAGCGGTGTTCACGGTCAGACATTTTGGAAACCTTACGTTGTTTCAGCTTCGGTTCCGGGTCAGCGAGAACGGGTTCATCATATTTCCGGCATATCTCATCGGAAAGATTCATCAGTTTCTTCACGCTGTCAAGGTTAGAATGATATTTCTTCCCCGTGTCAAAGCTGACCGAGTTGAACACTATGTGGCTGTGAATATGCTCCCTGTCGATGTGAGTGGCGACCACACATTCATACTGTCCGAAGGCTCGCTCTGCAAACTCACAGGCGATCTGATGAGCCTTCTCAGGCGTGATATCATTTCCTTTCGGAAAGCTCTGCACCAGATGATAGTACTGCCGTCCGTCGGTCTTGTCATAGAGCTGTTTGGTCAGACGCATTTCTTCGTAAGCTGTCTGCGGCGAACAGTTTATCCCAGTGACGTAGCGGCGATCTTCCCGGACGGTTTTCTTCTCCTGCGAGACATAGCCAAGCACCGTTTTCATACCGCCAGAGCTCTGCGTTTTGCAATTCACAAAGTGAATTATCGGCATCATTTCACCTCCCCGACGAGCTTGCCGATCTGACCGTACAGCGCATACAGGTCTCGGTGTACGGCATCGAAATTCACAGCATTGACCCTGCCCTCATTGACTGCCCGCGCAAGCTGATTTACGTTGTTGCCTATCGCTTTCATCTGCCGGATGACTTCGTCAAGCCCGTTGACTATAACAATTTTCTTGCCCAGCGCCGACCGAAGCACAAAATCAGACAAGCTCAGGCTGTGACTATCTGCTCTCGCTTTGATCTTATCCCGCTCGTCCACAGTGCAGCGGACGGTGATCGTTACATTTCTTTTGCGCATTTTATCTACCTCCATTCTTAGGTTCCGTCACGAATTGTGACGCTTCTTTCTGCGGAGCGTTGCCCCGCGTTTCATTTTCCTTACGCCAATAAAAGGGGTCCGGGGTTCGCCCCGAGCCAGCAAGCCTCGGCAGGCCGCTAGGCCCCCAACGGGGGGCAGGTGGACAGCCGTTGGCGATGCTGGCTTTTACTGAACCCCACCCTGGGAGGCTCCAATGCTGACTGCCGGAAAGCAACACTTTTCAGCAGTGTTTTATCAGCGGGAAGAAAAATGCTGTCGGCTCTTTGTATCGCCCACAGACGCTCACAAATGCGCTGTGTGGCGTTTTGTTTTACTGCTCGGCTGTTTCCACGACTGCAACAGTCGAGGGCCCAGATCGCGTTGTGGTGTGAGCATTTTGCGTGACAGTAACCCCCGTTCCGTGACAGTAAAACTCGTATTTAAATTCTACTGACACGCAAAGCAATCAACGCATTTACGAACTTTGAGACACATTCACCGGCAGCTGTGCGACAGTAAAACCGCTATCGTTTCTACCGACACTACTGTCACGCTCTGGGTAGTAATCGAGTTTGATATACCGCCCTGAGTGGCGGCGCTCGTAAGCGAAAACTATTCCGTAGAGCATCAGCGTGTAGCCGTTCTCGACAAGGTCTCGCTTGATACGGTTCGGATAAAATGTTTCATCAGTGATCGCTTTCAGTTCGTCGGAGAGCTCCGTCGGCGTACCGACAAAGTGCAGACGCTTGCGGATGAAAACATAAACTGCAGACAGGAACAGATTGTTTTTGCTGCCGCTGACGGATAGATTTTCTTCAGCAATCCACCGCATCTGCGTTGAATCGAAATGAACTTTGATCTCAAGAAAGCCGACATCTCTTCCTACACAAGTCAGCGTTCCGACTCCGCTGCCGCGATAGGTTTCCGCAAGAACAAAGCTGCCGTCTGCACATCCGCTGAGACCTATGCTGCCTGTGATCTGATTGAACGGATCGCTGTCCGGCATCTTCCGGGTGTGGTGGATAACGATGATCGTGATGTCCAGCTTGTCCGCAAGAGCTTTCAGCGCTGACATTTCTTTGTAGTCTGTCGCATAAGTCGATTCAACTCCTTCACGGACTTTCTGCAAGGTGTCGATGACCACAAGCCCCAGGTCGATATGCTCTTTGTAGAATTCTTCGATCTGTTCAAGCAGACCGTTCTCTATCGTTCCCGAGGTTATCGCACAGTACATATCCTCGGTCTCCGGCGCATCTATCGCAAACAGCCTTTTCTGAATTCTGCGGAAATTATCTTCGAGACAAAGATACAGAGCATCACGGCGGACAGTACTGCGTCCGAGAACTTTGCGCTCGGTGGCAATGCTTATGCACAAGTCAAGCGCCAGCCATGACTTTCCGACCTTCTGTGTACCCGCAAGGATGAACAATCCCTGCGGCAGCAGCCCGTCCACAAGATACTCCAGCGGCGGGAAAACAGTTGTCAAGATCTCACCTGCAGTCCTGGTTTCCAGTTTGTTTTTCATTGGCGTTCCTCCTTTCTGTTGAGATTTTCATAGGGTCACCTCCTTGTAGTTTTATGTATCATTTGCACCCCTCTACTATAGAGGGAATGGGAGAGGCGTTTTGAGGAGGTGTTTCATAGAATATTTACAACTATTCTCCGTTTTGTACAAATCAGGATGCCCATGCTTGTGCACTTTCGCTACAACTCCCATGTTGTACCCCTCTACTATAGAGGCAGTGGGAGAGGCGTTTTGAGGAGGTGTTTTATAGAATATTTACAACTATCCTCCGTTTTGTACAAATCGGGATGTTCATGCTTGTGCACTTTCGCTACAATTCCCATGTTGTACCCCTCTACTATAGAGGCAGTGGGAGAGGTGTTTTGACCACCCATTTCATAAAAGGTTTACATTTTCTTCTCACTTGTATAGGGGAAGAAGTCGGGGTTTTGACAACCCTGATTTACAATATGTTTGCAAATGTTCTCTGTTTTGCATATTTTGGGATAGGCAGATTTGTATATTTTCACAACAAAATACGCCCGCATTGCTGCGAGCGTTTCTGTTATTTTCAAGTGTGTTTTTAGTCTTGCATCAGCAGTTGTGGTGTATCTACTCTGTGTAGTAACGGGTGAGGTGTTTTGAACAGCAAAAACAGACCGCCCACTTGGGGCGGCCTGCTGTGTCAGATCAATATCAGATCATTATTCGTCTTTCTTCTTCTTTGCAACGATAAGGGCTGCGGCTGCGAGGGCAACTGATCCCATGCCTGCGGCAGCGCCTGTTGCAGGGTTCGAGGTCGAGGCGTTGCTTGCGCCAGAGTTAGATGAACCGTCTGTCTTAGAGCTGTCAGACTTGCTGCTGTCATCGGAAGTCTTCTTCCCGGCTTCGGCAAGTGCTGCTTCTGCATCTGTCAGCTTTTTAAGAGTGTCAGCGGAGACCTTAGCCTTCTGATCTTCGGTCAGTGCATCATAAGCCTTTCTTGCGGCCTCGATAGCTGCCTTGTCAGCGGTCTTGACGTCCTTAGCTGCGGGGAGCTTTTCTACAAGTGCGGTCACATCGTCTGCGGCTGCCTGATCTGCGGCTTCCTTTTCAGCTGCTGCGAGTGCTTCCTCGGCATCGGTCAGCTTCTTCAAGGTCTCATCGGAGACCTTAGCCTTCTGATCTTCGGTCAGAGCATCATAGTTCTTTCTTACTTCCTCGATGGCTGCCTTGTCAGCGGTTGTAACATCTTCGGCTGAGGGAAGCTTTTCGATAAGTGCGGTCACATCATCTGCGGCTGCCTGATCTGCGGCTTCCTTTTCGGCTGCTGCGAGTGCTTCCTCAGCATCGGTCAGCTTTTTAAGAGCCTCTTCGGAGACCTTAGCCTTCTGATCGTCTGTGAGCTCGTCATAAGCGGCTCTTGCAGCTTCGATGATTTCCTTATCGGTAGTCTCTACGTTCTCGGGGTCGGGCAGGTTGTTGAGCTTCTCCTCAACGGTGCCTGCGGCTGCCTTGTCTGCTGCGTCCTTTTCGGCTGCTGCAAGGGCTGCCTCTGCATCTTGCAGTTTTTGCAGAGTCTCGGGAGTTACCTTTGCTTTCTGATCGTCTGTCAGATCATCATAAGCCTTTCTTGCGGCTTCGATGTCTGCCTTGTCAGCGGTGGTGATGTCCTCAGCGGCAGGCAGATCGTTGATCGTGCTTGTAACTGTGCCTGCGGCTGCCTGATCGGCTTCGTCCTTTTCGGCTGCTGCTTCTGCATCTTGCAGTTTTTGCAGAATCTCGGGAGAAACCTTTGTCTTCTGATCGTCTGTAAGGGCATTGTAAGCTGCTCTTGCGGCTTCGATGTCGGTCTTGTCCGAGGCCGAGATATCGGTGCTTGCAGGGAGGTCGTTTATCATCTCGATAACGGCATTTGCTGCCTTTGTATCGTCAACGTTCTTTTTAGCTGTTTCGGCAGTTGTCTTTGCATTTGTGATATTTGTAGCTGCCGTATCAACAGTGTCCTGGTCTGCTTCATTGCTGTCTGCAACTGCCTTTGCATTGTTTATCGCAGTTTGGAGTGTACTTGCGATATCGGCATAATCAGTGTTATCCTTAATGCTGTTGTAAAGTGTTTCAGCCGCTGTGATTGCTGTATTAAGGTCTGTTTTATCAGGACCTGATGGGGTCTGATAGCCATATACCTCAATCTTTGTTATACCTTTAGACGTGTATTCCAGAATGGGTGTGCCATTTACTTTCGGTGTTTTATCCTCCGCCGTTGTTTCCACTACAAATGGAGCTTCGCTGTCTGTAGCGGTACGATCTTTATCGTCATAGAATACGCATTTGGTGATGGTATATCCTTCGGCAGGGGTGACAGTTAACGTAATATCGTATCCCCACCATCCCCAGGCAGGAGTAGACTGGTACGAAACCTGTCCATCTTGTGTAGGCTGACTGAACGTAAGGGTAGCAACACCATCAGTGCTATAGCTTACATTCGCGGATGTCGCTTGGTAAGCATTGGATCCTGCTCCCGTAATGGTGGTCAGCAGAGTTTCCTGCTGTTTCGCACTTGCCGTGATAGACGTACCGCCGAAGAAGCCACCAAAATCGGTGTTTGCAGGCACAGTGCCTGCCACAACAAGCGCAGCCAATGTGCCTGCTATAAGCTTCTTCCATGAATTTCTGATAGTCATATAAATACCTCCTGCTTTTTTACAAAAGCAAGCCTTTCGGGGAAAGACACCCCAAGAGAAAGCTTCTGTTACTATTTTGAAAATAATCTTTACCACTATTTAGCATTATAACACTTTTTGCAGATTTGTCAAGAAAATGTGTCATTATTTCACTTTGTTAACTAAATGTTTGGCGATAGTGACAAATGCGGCGGGTAAAATTGGGGCAGGGTGAAAGGGGAAGCATATCTATAATTGTTTCAATTATTATCTCCTTACTAAATTCAATCCCGTCCGATCATTTCCTCCTTGAGCCACCCCTTCCCGACGATGATGACTGTTATCATCTTATCCTCAGTTTTGCACACGATCGGTGGGTGCGGCTTGGGAACAGGATGAGGCAGCAATCTGATGCCGTCCTCGTCCTCCTGCTTTGCAGTGCTGCTGTGACAACAGGGCAGTTTGAGAGTAGTGTAATTTTATAGGGTAGTAAAACAAGTTTGGGGAGCATATTCGACTACACCATGTTTGAGAGTAAATTACGGAAGAATAAATAACGCCCTCGGTATGTCTCTCACACCAAGGGCAAACTGCTTTGCAAGATCTTTCAACGAAACTTTGGTCAAAGCTCTTTTATCAGTTGTTCAAGTCTGGTTATTTCTCATATCCCTCATAATAATATGACTGCTCGATTCCCTTGAAAATGACCTCACGGTCATCGACCTTGTCGGTAAGGTTCGGCTGTATCAGGAAACGCAGTTCAAGATCATTAATGGGGCTGCGCTCCATTGCCTGCAAATACTGCTCCTTGTCGATGTTCGCCCACTCCACGACCTTGCCGAGATTCTTTTTCAGTATCATATCAAGCCAGATGCGGGTGCTTCTGCCGTTGCCCTCCATAAACGGGTGAGCAACATTCATCTCAACATACTTGGCGATGATCTCCTCAAAGGTGCTTTCGGGCATTCTGTCAATAACACCCAGCACCTCGTTCAAATACAGCGAGTTTGCAAAACGGAACCCGCCCTTTGAAATATTCTTTTTGCGCAGCTCCCCTGCAAAGTCATACAGCCCTCCGAACAAAGCCTTGTGTATAGCCTGCAAGCCCTTGGTCGTGCCGACTTCAATTGTATCTATCTCTCCGCTCTCAAAAAGCCTTTTCGCATTTTCAAGACTCTTTTTGTTGATCTCGTTCTCAGTCATATTTACACCTCTCTCTTTGATCATCTTGTCAATCTCAGCCCTCAGCACGTTCCTGTTTTTTATCTATCATAAGTCAGAATTCGTTTTCTATAAATGCTAAGATAAACTGTGATTATTATCAGTATTATTATACCACAATTAGTGTTATTAGTCAATTGAAAGAAATAGATGTAACCTTGGAAAAAATAGATGTAACCTTGGAAGCACTGAGCGTTCTCAGCTTCAAAGACGGGATAAATATCCCGAAGTGTTACCGCAGGCCCTTCGACTAGATGATGCAAGGATATAAAAACGCCCTCTGTGTGTCTCTCACACCAAGGGCGATCTTCTGCTCACTTCTCTTTCACCACGCTCATAGCATCCTTCAGCCAGCCCTTCCCGACGATGATGACTGTTATCATCATGTCCTCAGTTTTGCACACGATCGGTGGGTGCGGTTTGGGAACAGGGCAGGGCAGTAATCTTATGCCGTCCTCGTCCTCCTGCTTTGCAAGGATATCCGGCGGAGTTTCACCTCGACCATACTATTTCAAAAAGAACACCTATTAAAACGGCGATACTGCCAAAGGTGTTCTGTTTGATTTGCAAATTCAAAAGCGGTTAAGTCCAAAAGGGCTTGACCGCTTTTTCGTATTATCTCTGACTTTATTCGATGGAATTACTCTTTAATAGGATAATCCTCTGTCGCTGTTAATTTGATGTTTTGTGATACTATCAACATAATTGTTAAGCTCATCTGTAAGTTCGGCTCTTTTGCGAATACTATCATTAATCCGCTTTTCAATAGCGTTCCTTTCAGCTTCTGATTTGATCGTAGAAAGAATACTGCGTATCTCCTCTAATGCTTTGGAGTATTCTGCTTGTAGTCTTTTAATTTCTTCCACATAACGATGTATTTCCTCTGTGCGTAAATGCATCAGCTTTTCATGGCTTTCCTTGTCATTTTCAAAAATGCGTTGTTTTCTTTTAATTGACTTTTCAATTTCTTCAACGGATTCTTTTGCTTTTTCAAGCCTTTCGTTTTGTTTTTCCAGTTCGTCAGATAATGCCATATTGCGCTTGTTCAGCTCTGCATTTTTAGTAACAAGCTCATGTCTGTGTTCTCTTGCTCTCTTTTCCTCGTCTAACGCTGCTTTTAAAGTATCAGCTTTCAGCTGCTCGACTGTTTTTGTACCTTTCTTTTTTGCCCCTGTCTGAAACTGTATGCCATATTCACTTTGAGTCATTTCTTCAATAAGTCCGTTGAGCTTTACACAGTTAGAACGTGTGTATATCTCTTTGCAGCACAACCGCCCGTCTGATGTGCGGGGAATAATATTCGTGTGAGAGTGTACCCGAGAATGAACAAGCTCGTCCTGTTCGGGATCGTAGTATTCGTGGACTTCATCAAAGTGTACATCTGTGTCGATGACGTTTTCAGTGCAGAACAAATCAATCATTATGCCGTGAACTTTGGTGAACCATTCAGCACACTGTTCTTCGGGCAGTTCCGCAGGCGCATAGGTGCAAAGTCCCAAACAAGTGACCGCATCGGCTCTCAGTTTTCGCTTGCTGTGTTTCGCTGCTTCGGCTATTGCTGTATCATACATCTTGCAGCGCTCTGCATAGCTGCGACCTATGACAGAGAAATTTAAAGCAGTACGGCTTCTGTCTATGTCCTTGTTGCTATGCTCGCCAGTCTGATTGCGCTGCTCTGTTTCGTTGTGGCGGAAATGAGCTTTGGCTTCTGCTGCGCCTTTGTATTTACCGCCGTCCCATTTTACGCTTGCCATGCTTGAACTCTCCTTTCTTGTATGATGTAAAGATTACATATGCAATAAGTCTTGCACTTAAGACTTTTATTCAAAAGTCTAAGTGGCAAAGGGGCTTTCGTCCCTCTGCACACCCAGTTAGAAAGGAATACTAGGATAAAGATTAAAGAAATATCATGCAGACAATTCTAATTCTTTTCCGTCATTACCGCTGTCGTTTGAAGAATACTTTATATTCTGTTCCAACAGTATTCCGTCAGCTACTCTCGGATTAACCCAGAAGTCCGTCGCAATGCGAAGGAAAAAGATCGGAGTTTTCTTTTTTGTGATAATGGCTGTCTTTGAACCTTTTGTTCTGATTTTTATTGTTTTGTCGTTCGGTACAACAAGTGTTATTCTACGCTTCAACATGATTTCATCAACGTTTATGTTATCAGGCAGAATGATACCTTTTTTGAAATCATAAATAACAGTTTCGGTTTTAACAGAAGAATCCACAATGATTCCTTTTGTAGTGCCTATACTCTTTTTCTTATAGTTCACTGTTACAGGGATAACCGCAATAACGTATGAATTTCTTACAGGTATCTGATTAACCTTGTTTTCTACCGCAGGCATTATTTTCCCGTTTTTCTTACTCATTTTTTTCACTCCTTTCTTACCGCACCGCATATGGTGTTATGCGGTGCGGTTTAGTATAAGAAAGCTTTCTATGGTTTTATTGTACCATAAAAAGTAATATTTTACAATTCGCAATACAACAAAAAATCGCATATTTACGGGCTTTAGGAAAATCTGCTCATTTATCAGATTTTTCAAAATGACGAATCCTCATTTATGAGGAGAAAATCCATAAACATCATTTTGTGCAATATAGCCAAAAACGGACGTAATCGAGGTCACATCTGTTTTTATCAGTTTACTTTGTAAAACCA
>CADCFQ010000012.1:0-70687 GCA_902800795.1 uncultured Ruminococcus sp.
GACAGCAAGCACCACAACTACCACCAACCCCGGTACCGGTGCCGCTACCGCAGCCTTCGGCCTTACAGCAGCTCTCGCAGCAGCAGTTGTTGTAACAAAAAAGAGAAATAAGTAATTATATCTTAGGATATGAGAAAACGCCCTGATTAAATGTCAGGGCGTTTTTGTTTATTTGACTTTATAAAGCCTCGGCAGTTCGTCGGCTGTCACTGAATAATCGCTGTTATAGACACTCTTTAGCTGATCGAATGTGCTGTACTTTTCCCCAAGGCAAAATTCATTGGACCAGGTCATATAATATGTCCAGGGAACATTTTCTTTGACTATTGCTTCCGGGTCAGGCAGAACACCTGTCTCGGCGACAGCGGCAAGCTTTTCTGTTTCGGTTATCTCACAAAGCCCGGTATATTCTTCTTTGTGAGCTGTATATTCAAATGCCGGCGGATACAAATCCCTTGATATGATATCTACGACATCATCCCCGGGATAACCGCTTTTGAGAGGAGAATTCCACACCCATATAAGGTTGTGAAGCTCACACTTATTAGTAAAGTGATCAAACATCAGCCGATACAGCCCCTTAGCAGCTTCCGGCCCCTTAGCGCTCCACCAGAACCAGTTTCCTTCGGATTCGTGAAACGGCCTCCAGAGGATAGGAATATGTCTGTCACAAAACGGTCTTAGCAGTCCTGCCATACAGTCAAGGTCTGACATAAGAGCCTTGTGCTCCTCGGTGCCGGGTTCTAGTGCTTTCTTGGCATCAAAATCGGTGTTGGCAGAAAAGAAAGACTTTGATCGTCCTCCAAGCGGTGAGAACCAGTGCCAGGTGAATGTTATCAGCCCGCCTTTTTCTGCCCATTCCCAGGCTTTTTTGAGGGTGCCGAGGTTTTCTGTTATCTCAGTGATACACTCCTCGTCGGTGTCCAGATAGTTTATGTTCGGCGAGTAGGAGAGCAGCTCGAATCCCAGCAGGGCAGGTTCCTTGCCGGTTTTCTCCCGGATCAGCTGAAGCTCTTTCTGGGCAATAGTCTGGGTGTGCTGTCCGGTCAGTATCTTTTTGCCGCTTATATCACAAAGATATTTCAGTACACTTTTTACTTCATCTATCGCTTTATTATCTGCAGGCTCATAGTATCTCATAGCCGTTCTCCTTTATATAAAAGTGCTATTATTATATCACAAAAGAAATGCTCCGTCAATTTGAAAATTGAAGCTTTTGAGTTTCATTTTGTGATATCATATTGTCAAGGTAGGAATTGTTTACAAAGACCTTCAAATATATAATAGTTCTATTGTAGGAAACAACAAAAAGCACAAAACCTATTGACATGATAGGAATTAAATGATATAATACAGTTAAATCATTGAATACTGATAGGAATTATATCATATCTCGATCTGTAAGTCTGATAAACAGTCTTCAAACACATCGCAAAGCTCTTTTGAGCGTTCGGGCTGATGTGAAAGATATGCTGCCACAAGCTTCTTTTCGGGATAAACCATACAGCGCTGACCCCATTTTCCGGACATCGAGAAATGGTCATCAGCGACCCTGAAGAAATATCCGTAGCTGTCTTTTTCGTTGGTTTTAACAAAGGGAGTCACCAAGCGATTCATGGCTGCCTTGCTTATTATCTGTTTTCCGTTGATGCTGCCGCTGTCAAGATAAAACTTGCCAAGGAGCGCAAGCTCATTAACAGTCAGCTCCATTCCTGTGGCACCGTAAAAATGACCTTCCGGTGAAGTCTGGAAAGGCGGTGGGCTGATCCCGAGGGGCTCCCAGAGACGCTTATTCAGGTAGGACGAAAGATCACCACCTGCGGCATTCTCGACAGCCACCCCTACCAGGTAGGCAGGTATGTTCGAGTAGTGAAACGAATCGTCTGTGTGGTCGGTGTCAAGGGACAGGATGCTTTCACACCAGTTGTCACCCGACGGCCTGAAAGGAAATCTCCCGGCGGTCATCGTCAGGAAACGGTGAAATGAAAGCTTTATAAAGTCGTCCGACATAAGCGTCTTATAGCGGCTTTCCAGGAAATCGGATAGCCTTGCATCGGGACTTAGCAGCCCGTCATCACAGGCCAGAGAGAAAGCTGTGGATGTGACAGACTTAGTGATCGAGTAGACCGGACGTCTTATATCGCCGTTAAAGCATTTGTGCAGCACTGTTTCACCGTCATGGATGATCTCGGCTGCGTGAATATCAAGCCCTGATTTTTCAAGGTGTTCAAACAAAGTATTAAACATATAAGACCCCCTTTTTTTACTATTATAAAACTGCAAAGAGTTATTGTCAAGGAGCAAATATCATGTCAGACAAGTTTTTCTATAAAGGCAAATTCGGACTTGAGCGTGAAACGCTCAGGGTAGATATAAACGGGAGACTGGCACAGACGCCTCATCCTTTCACAGAGGATGGGAATATAACCAGAGACTTCTGTGAAAACCAGATCGAGCTCATTACACCCGTCTGTAACAGCGTTGACGAGGTCATGGATGAGCTTGATAAGTTGGATTCAATGGTCAGAAATAGGATCGCAAAAAACGGTGAGAGTATCTGGCTTTATTCAAATCCTCCTCATTTTGACAGCGAGGATGAGATCCCGGTGGCAAACTTTACCGGCGAGCATACCGGCAAGAGGATCTACCGTGAACAGCTAAGCCTCCGCTACGGAAAAAAGCTAA
Organism: uncultured Ruminococcus sp.; assembly: GCA_902800795.1. Taxonomy (GTDB): domain Bacteria; phylum Bacillota; class Clostridia; order Oscillospirales; family Ruminococcaceae; genus Hominimerdicola. The sequence continues at coordinate 2,686 of CADCFQ010000012.1, forward strand.
TGCTTTTCTCGGGTATACATTTCAACTTTTCTTTTGATGATGAGTACCTTAAAACGCTGTATAATGGTCCTGATTTTGATTTTTGGCGCGATGAGTTTTACCTGTCCCTTTACAAAAAGCTTTCACTTAACAGCTGGCTGCTGCTTCTTTTGACAGCCGCAAGCCCTGTTTGTGACAGGTCATTGCTGGGAGAAGCTGCTGACGGAACAACAGAAAGCGGCTATTCCTCTATCAGGAGCGGCGATAAGGGTTATTGGAACGATGAGATACCGATACTTGATCACAGAAGTTTAAAAAGCTTTGTTGACAGCATCCAAAGCTATGTTGACAGCGGAAAGCTTTTTTCTGCCAGCGAGCTTTATCTTCCGGTAAGGCTTAAACCCAAGGGGATAAATCATATTGATAACTTTAAAAACGGTATCAGCCATATTGAACTCAGGATGTTTGATCTTAACCCTCTGACAAAGCTTGGGATCGACAAGAGAGATCTTGAGTTTGCGCATCTGCTGATAATGTATCTCTCGGCACAGCCCGATTTCGAGTATACACCTGATCTGCAGAAGCAAGCAGTAATAAACCATAAAAACGCTGCTCTTTACGATCTGTCGGATGTTAAGATCGATAACGAAAACATAATAGAGAGAGCACAGAGCGAGCTTTGTGAAATGGCTGACTTCTTTTGTAAAGATGATGAAGCAGCAAAGATCATTGAGTTTGAGATACAAAAACTAACAAACAGACTATGCGAACAGATAACGAACATATACAGACAGAAGGTGACAAAATGTGCGAGCTTTTCGGGCTGTCTGCATACAGAAAAACAGACATAAAAGAATATCTTAAAGAGTTTTTCTCACACAGCGACAAAAACCCTCATGGCTTCGGCTTGATGACAGGCGATGACAAAGGCCTGATAAAAGAACCCTGCAAAGCTTCTGACAGCAAACCGCTGGAAGAAATACTTGAAAAGATCTCGCCGCAGAGATCGGCAGTTGCACATATCCGATATGCAACTGTCGGAATGGTCACAGCACAGAACTGTCATCCGTTCATACTAAAGGATGCTTCCGGCAGAGAATGGTCAATGATCCATAACGGAACTATCTATTCGGTCCGGGACACGATCAAGTATACATACAGGCAGACCGGAGACACGGATTCTGAAAGGCTGTTCCTGAACTTTATAGATGTAATGAACAGCCACCTTGAAAAAAGTGAGCTTTGTGAGCGTGAACGCTTTGATATAGTCAATGATTTCATTGTTGAGAATGCACCCAGGAATAAGCTCAATATCATATTTTTTGACGGAGAAACGATGTATGTTCACAAGAACCTCAGAAACACTCTTAGCTTCAAGCGCCTTGAGAACGGTATAGTCTTTTCGACATTTCCTCTTGACGATAACGGCTGGGAGCAGTTCCCGATGACACAGGTCATCGCTTATAAACAAGGAAAAGAAGTGTTCAGAGGTAAGCCTCACAAAGGCGAATTTATCCCGACACTTGAATACATAACAGCGCTTGATGCTATGCACATATAACAGAAAGGAGACATTGAAATGTCTGATATACTGAAGATCGAAAATCTTACTGTAGCCGCCGAGGAGACAGAGCTCCTGCATGGAGTGGACCTTGCGGTGGGTGAAGGCGAGACACACGTCCTTATGGGACAGAACGGTGCCGGAAAGTCCACCCTGGGTTCGACCATAATGGGCAGCCCGGAATATAAGGTGACAGGCGGAAAGATCATTTTTGACGGTGAAGACATCACCGAAGAGAGCGCCGATAAGAGAGCTAAAAGAGGCATCTTTCTTTCGTTCCAGAATCCTGTTGAGATCCCCGGGATCACACTCTCGGAGTTTTTAAGAAATGCAGCCGAGCAGCAGACAGGCAAGAGAGTAAAACTCTGGGATCACAAGAAAAAGCTTGCTGCCGCTATGGAAGTCCTGGGAATGGACAGCTCCTATGCAGACCGAGATCTTAATGTGGGCTTCTCCGGCGGAGAAAAGAAGAAAGCCGAGATACTCCAGCTGTTGATCTTAAAGCCTCGTTTTGCGATACTTGACGAGACAGACTCCGGACTTGATGTTGATGCTGTAAAGACTGTATCAAAGGGGATTGAGGAATATCGCAAAAGCGTCGGCGGAACACTGCTGGTAATCACTCACAATGCAAAGATACTTGAAGAGCTAAGCGTTGATGCTACCCACATCCTTGTAAACGGCAGGATAGCTAAAGAGGGTGACGGAAAGCTTGCGGCTGATGTTCTGGAAAACGGATTTGAAAAATATGTTGGCGAGGAAAACTGAATGAAAGAGAAAACACAGGTCACGGATATTGACCGTTCGTTATATGACTTCCGCTATGAAGAGGATGAGAGCGATTTTCTTGAAGGCGGTATAACTCCGTCGATAATCGAGGAGATCTCCAAAGAGAAGAATGACCCCGAATGGATGAGAGAATTCAGGCTGAATTCTTTGGAGATATATAACAAAACACCGATGGTCAACTGGGGGGCTTCCATAGATGGTCTTGATGTTGACAATATCGTTACTTATATCCGCCCGAAGACCAGAATGAACAAGGACTGGGACAGCGTTCCTGACAATATAAAAGAGACCTTTGAACGCCTTGGCATCCCGCAGGCTGAAAGAGAAAGCCTGGCCGGTGTCGGAGCTCAGTATGACTCCGAGCTTGTATATCACAATGTCCGAGAAGAGGTCGCAAAGTCGGGAGTTGTCTACACCGACCTTGAAAGTGCTATGCACGATCCTAAATATGCAGAGCTTATACGCTCGCACTTTATGAAGCTGGTCCCCCCGACAGACCACAAGTTTGCAGCCCTTCACGGAGCAGTATGGTCAGGCGGTTCTTTTGTATATGTTCCAGAGGGCGTAAAGCTGGATATCCCGCTTCAGTCTTATTTCAGGCTCAATGCCAAAGGGGCAGGCCAGTTTGAACACACGCTGATAATCCTTGAGAAGAACAGCTATCTTCACTTTATTGAGGGATGTTCAGCCCCTAAATACTATGAAGCCGGTCTTCACGCCGGTTGTGTTGAGCTGTATGTTGCAGAGGGTGCAAGCCTCAGATATTCAACTATAGAAAACTGGTCAAAGAATATGTATAACCTTAATACCAAGCGTGCTATAGTTGAAGAGGGCGGAAAGATAGAGTGGGTATCCGGAAGCTTCGGTTCTCACGTTTCCTATCTTTATCCTATGAGTATCCTAAACGGAAGAGGCGCAAGCGCTGAATTCACAGGTATCACTTTTGCCGGCGAGGGTCAGGACCTTGATACCGGTGCGAAGATCGTTCATAACGCTCCGGATACATCATCCTATATGAACACAAAGTCTATCAGTAAATCCGGCGGCAAGAGCACATTCAGAAGCGCTGTTGTGGTAAACAAGAACGCTGTCGGCTCCAAGAGCTCGGTAAACTGCGAATCGCTGATGCTTGATAGGATATCAAGGTCAGACACGGTGCCTGTCATTGATGTGAAAACGGACAAGTGTGATGTTGGCCACGAAGCGAAGATAGGACGCATAAGCGACGAAGCTATTTTCTATCTGACTTCAAGAGGACTTTCCGAAGAGGAAGCGAGAGCGATGATCGTCCGTGGCTTTGCCGACAATGTTTCAAAGGAACTGCCGCTTGAATACGCAGTTGAAATGAACAATCTCATAGGACTTGAAATGCACGGAAGTGTAGGTTAGGAGGAACAAATGGAAAACGTAAAACTGAATACTCTGCCTGTTCCGACTTTTTCAAGCCTTGGTGTAAACTTTGCGGAACGTGAGATAGAGATAAGCGGGCCCGAACATATAAGTGTAGGAGCAAATGAACAGAAGCAGATAATCAGATATATTGACAGAGAAAGCGATGCTTTCACAGCCCTTGATCTGAATATTGAAAGCGGAGCCGATGTAAAGCTTGTTCAGGTGTTTGAAAGAACAGCCCCTCTGGTCTCAAAGCTTGATATCGCTCTGGGAGACAACGCAAAGCTTGATCTTGTGCAGATCTATATAGGCGGAAGCGATACGGTGAGCGAGATAGGTGCAAAGCTAAACGGAAGAAAAGCCGTGTTCAATGCTGACATTGCCATGAAGCTTGATGGCAAAGATAAGATAGACCTCAACCTTGTGTCTGAACAGTTCGGGAAAAAGACGGTTTCGGATATCAAGCTCGGTGCTGTTCTAAGCGGAGAAGCCAGAAAGATATTTAAAGGCACTATCGACTTTAAAAACGGAGCAGTCGGAGCCAAAGGCTCGGAGCACGAGGACGCACTGCTTCTTAGTGAAGATGTTGTCAGCAAGACAGTCCCGGTCATCCTTTGCGCCGAAGAGGACGTTGAAGGAAATCACGGAGCTACTGTCGGCAGGCTCGATGAGCGTCATGTTTTCTATCTTCGTTCTAGAGGTCTTGACGAAGAAAAGATATATGAGCTGATGGCTCGCTCAAAGCTTTTACAGGCAATAGATAAAACAGGAGACGAACAAACGAATAGCAGGATATATAAAGCTCTTGGATGGGGTGAAAGAGATGAGTGACAGAGATTATAAATATGATTTCCCTGTTTTTGATGTATACAAGGATCTTGTGTATCTAGATAATTCCGCTACCACGCAAAAGCCCCGTAAGGTGATTGAAGCGGTAGAGAAATACTATTTTGAAGAGAATGCAAATCCTTTAAGAGGTCTTTACGACCTTAGCGTCAAGGCCACAGAGGCTTATGAGAATGCAAGGGAGGCGGTAAGAGAGTTCATAGGTGCATCGAGCACAAAGGAGATCGTGTTCACACGAAATGCTACCGAGAGCCTGAATCTTATTGCTTACAGCTATGGCAGAGCAAATATAAAGGCCGGAGATGAGCTGCTTGTTACTATCTCCGAGCATCATTCCGATCTTCTGCCCTGGCAGAACCTTGCAAGGGAGACGGGAGCGATCCTGAAATTCCTGGAGTGTGACGAACATGGAGCTTACACAGAGGAACAGCTCAAACAGGCACTTACTCCGAAAACAAAGATATTTGCGATAGCACAGATCTCAAACATATTCGGGCGTATCAACCCGATAAAAGAGTTTGCAAAGATCTGTCATTCAAACGGGACCCTGATAGTCTGCGATGCTGCACAGAGCGTGCCGCATACACCTATCGACGTATCGGATCTTGATGTTGATTTCCTTGCTTTCTCCGGTCATAAGATGTACGCACCTATGGGAATAGGCGTTCTTTACGGAAAGCAGGAGCTTCTGGAAAAGATGCCGCCTTTCCTATACGGCGGTGAGATGATAGAGCTTGTAACAAGAGAAAGTGCTACCTATGCAGAACTCCCTCACAAGTTTGAAGCAGGTACAGTCAATGTCGGCGGCGCTGTCGGACTTCATGCTGCTATCGACTATATCAAGAGTATAGGTTTTGAGACTATAGTCCGCCGTGAGGACGAGCTTACGAAAAAAGCTTTTGAGAAAATGAAGAGCCTGCCCTATGTCCGTGTCCTTGGTTCGGACAAGGCAGAAGACCATCACGGGATAATCTCCTTTACGATCGATGGTGTTCATCCACACGATGCTGCAGCTGTTTTTGATGCTGACGGTATAGATATTCGTGCCGGACACCACTGCGCACAGCCGCTTCATAAGTATCTTGGAGTTCAATCTTCTGCGAGAATGAGTCTTGCTTTTTATAATGACGAATCAGATATTGACAGGTTTTTGAAAACACTTGAAACAGTTAGGGGGAGAATGGGAATTGGCTGAGAATATATATAACGAAGTACTCATAGATCACAATCTTCACCCGGCACATATGCACGATCTGCCTTGTGCTACCTGCTCAAACGACGGGCTCAATCCTACCTGCGGCGATCAGCTGACGCTGAACCTTGTGATAGATAACGGAATAATAAAAGACGGTTCTTTCACCGGTGTCGGCTGTGCTATTTCTCACGCTTCCACAGACATAATGCTTGATCTTGTTATCGGCAGAACTGTTAAAGAGGGAAAGCATCTGGTAGGACTGTTTTCAAAGATGATAAGCGGCAGCATAACAGATGAAGAACTTGACGAACTTGAAGAGGCCGGTGCTCTTCAGAGTATAGCTAAGATGCCTGCAAGGGTAAAATGTGCTACACTTGGCTGGAAAACGCTCGAAAAGCTGCTTGACGAGAAGACTTGAAAGGGGTGTATGATGAAGATCTCAACAAGAGTTGAATACGGGCTGATAGCCCTTGCCGACATAGCTATCAACTGCAAGGACGGAAAGACTGTATCATCTGCTGACATAGCTTCAAGGCAGGGGATATCTCAGAAATACCTGGAGCAGATAATAATGGGGCTGAGGCAGGGCGGATTTGTGAAAGGACAGAAGGGATCAAAAGGCGGATACACACTTTCGAGGAGCGCTTCAAAGATATACCTCTCGGAGATCCTTAACGCCCTTGACAACACTATACTTGCAGACACTTATGATGAGGAAGACCAGAACTCCAACAACATCCGTTCATCAATGAACACTTGTCTGTGGGAAAAGTTCAACGGCTATATGCGCCGCTGCGCAGAGCAGATGACGCTGTCGGACCTTATCAACGAGTGCAACGAAAATTCCGGAAACGGACAGAACTATATGTATTATATCTGACAACAAGTGAAATAACAATACATCAGGCCATAACCAAAACAGACAGATACTTTAATTGTGAGGTATCTGTCTGTTTTGCTTTTTCTAAAGTTAAAGACTTGTTAAGAAATCCTGTGCTATTATATGTGCATAACAGAAAACGATCAAGAGAAAAGAGGTATGCGCTGTGTTTTTCAGGATCTTAAAAAAGGATCTGAAAAGAAAGAAAACTATGAATGTGATCCTTTTGCTGTTTGTTATCATCTGTTCGATGTTTACATCTGCAAGTCTTAACAACATCTCGGCGGTAACAAGCGGGATCGAGCATTATTTCAGTATAGCCGGTGTATCAAAGTATATCGTTGATATCGGAGAACAGGATATCGCCGATGATATCAAGGCTATGTCAACTGTAACGGATGTCAAGGAACAGACCTTGTATTCTATTCTGGGTCCTAAGTATTTCTCCTTCAAAGGCAAAAAGCTTTCTAATTTCGTCAATCCTGCAATGGTAAGCACGGAAAAAGAGATGCCTATAAAGCTTTATGACACTGATAACGATCCTGTGGACGGAGTTGAAGAGGGCTGGTTTTATGCGACTGCACCTTTGACTTTGAAACTCGATGTTAAAGAGGGCGACGTTTTCACCCTGAATGTCGGAGACACAGTTCTAAAGCTGAAATATAAAGGCAGGATCAAAAATGCGATATTCGGTAATGATGAGCAATCATCTCCGTTTTTGCTGTTGGATGAGAAGGACTATCAAAAGCTAAGTCGTGAACCTCAGGTCCATTCCTATATGGAACGGCTACTCTATGTAAATGCATCAGATGACAGCCAGATCAAAGCGCTTCTGGAAAAATATGACGATGTGTCCTACTCTTCAAGAGAAAGCTTCAAAACCAATTATATCTATGATATGCTTGTCGCTTACATAATGATGGTAGTCAGCATTGTGCTTATGGCAACGGCATTTGTTGTTCTTCGCTTCACTATCAGGTTTACGATAAGCGAGGAGTTCCGTGAGATTGGCGTTATGAAAGCTGTTGGTATCGACAATTCCGGTATCAGGCGGCTGTATATTACGAAGTATCTTGCGATATCCGTTTTCGGAGCAGTTATAGGTTTCCTTGCATCGATCCCTCTCACTAACACGATGCTGAAAACTGTTTCCGGCAATATGGTGCTGGAAAGTGACAGCGGATTTATCCTTGGCCTTTTGAGCTCGGCTTTTGTAGTAATAGTTATAGTTTCTTTCTGCTATCTCTGTACACGCAGGATAAAGAAGCTGTCGGCTATCGATGCTGTCCGCAGCGGACAGACAGGCGAGCGGTTCAAAAAGAGAAGCCTGCTTCATCTTGGCAGGTCAAAGCTCCCAACAACAGGCTTTCTTGCACTCAACGATGTGCTAAGCGCCCCTAAGCAGTTTTCGATCATAACTGTTATATTCACCCTTTGTATGCTTCTGATGACAACAATGTCAAACTTCTCTCTGACGCTGAAAAGCGAGAGTATGTATCCATTTTTCAGCATTTCACAAGCTGATGTCCATATCGGCGACATTTCATACTACTCGGCTATCCTTGATGATTTTGGAAAACACAAAGAGATCATTGACGATATGGAACAGAATCTTAAAGAAAACGGTATGGATGCAGAATGCTCAATCTCCTTCGGTTCAATATATAATACCACTCACGGAAGCAACAAAGAAAAAATATTTTATGTTGTTACCAAGGGACACATCGATTATGTCCCTGAATGTGATGAAGGCAGTGTCCCGCAGAAAACCGATGAGATAAACCTGACCGGTGAGGCTATGAAAAAGCTTGGCGTCGGAATAGGAGACAAGGTCAAGGCCGAAATGGGAGACGAGATATTAGAATTTATCGTTACAGGAAAGTTTTCCACATTTATGGAAAACGGCGTAGCAGCCCGTGTTCATCCTGACTTTGAACTGGTAACAAACAGAACCCTTGGAACAATGGGTATTCAGGTAAAATTCACAGATGCTCCGGATCAGGAAACCATCGATGAAAGAGTGGAAACGATTAAGGATATGACCGACAGCGACAAAGTCTTCAATTCCGAAGACATGATAAAGTTTGCAACCGGTATGTCAGATACGCTGAACGCCATGAAGTATATGATGATGATCCTTACAACTATCTTAACAACAATGATTGTTGTTTTGATGGAGCGTTCGTTCATATCAAAGGAGAAGAGCGAGATAGCCCTTATGAAGGCTGTCGGCATCCCCGACAGAAGCATAATCCTGCAGCATTCGCTGCGCTTCGTTATAGTCTCTATCCTGGCTGTAATCCTCTCATCGATCGTTCTAATGCCGATCTCTAACGCAACAATGAAATGGGTATGCAATATGATAGGTGATATCTCATCGATCAAATGCGGATATGACCCGATAGATGTGTTTGTTATCTGTCCTGCGATACTCATCGGTGTTGCAGCGGCAGGGTCGCTGCTGACAGCTCTTTACACCAAGACGATCAGATCATCCGATACAGCTTCAATTGAATAAGGAGGAAAAAGAATGAATACGGTTTTACAGGCAAAAAGCCTTTGCAAAACATATATAGTGAACAAAAGACAGAACAACGTCCTTAAAAACATTGATCTGGGAATTGAAGAGGGCGAGATGGTTGCGGTCATGGGCCCTTCCGGCTCGGGGAAAAGCACACTGCTTTACTGCGTTTCAGGTATGGACAGGGTAACAGCGGGAGAAGTATTCTTCGACAGCAAGGATATCTCAAAGCTTAATGACAAGCAGCTCGCAAGACTAAGGCTTGACGATATGGGCTTTATCTTCCAGCAGATGTATATGATGAAAAACCTCTCGGTTCTTGACAATATTATCCTGCCGTCGGTAAAATCAAAGAAAAACGATCTGAGCCGTTCGCAGTCTGTTGAAAAGGGCAGAGCGTTGATGAGAAAGCTGGGGATAGAAGATATCGGGGACAATGACATAAACGAAGTGTCCGGCGGACAGCTCCAGAGAGCCTGTATCTGCCGCAGTATGATAAACTCGCCGAAGATGATCTTTGCGGATGAGCCGACGGGGTCTCTCAACCGCTCAAGTTCGGACGAGGTCATGAACGAGCTTTTGAAGCTCAACCGTGACGGCACCACTGTTATGTGCGTGACCCACGACCCAAAGGTAGCGGCGAAATGCAGCAGGATACTCTATCTTGTTGATGGCTCGATAGTCGGTGAGAAGCTTCTTGGACATTATGATGACAGCGAGAGCTCACTTCGTGACAGAGAAAGAGAATTAAATAACTGGCTGCTGGAGCAGGGCTGGTAAACTTAAATAATTATCGTGAGAGGTTAGATGAGTCTGACCTCTTGCTATATTTTTCAAAATATGCTAAACTATACACAGGTGGTGATACTATGACAGATATACTGATAGTCGAGGATGACAAGGAGCTAGCTTCCTTGCTTACAGACTTTCTTCGTGCCGAGGGATATACGGTTTCTGCTGTTGAGAGCGGAGAACGGGGTATCCAGCTTTTTGAGCGTTACGGCGCAAGGCTTGTGGTCCTGGATATCAATCTCCCCGATATAAACGGCTTTGCTGTTTGTTCAAAGCTCAGGGAAAAGGCTGATACTCCGATACTCATAGTCAGCGCAAGGACAGACAAGGAGGATAAGCTCAGCGGTCTTGGCTATGGTGCGGATGATTATATCGAGAAGCCATACGATATTGATATTCTTATTGCAAAGATAAAAGGAATATTTAAGCGCCGCTATCAGAGAAACATCATCTCTGCCAACGGTGTGACCCTTAACCTTGCTGACAGAACGGCAGATATAGACGGTGAAAGCGTCGAGCTCCCGACCAAGGAGTTTGACCTGCTGGCTCTGCTTATAGAAAATCAAGGCAAAGCGCTTAAAAAGGAGTATCTGTTCAATACTGTATGGGGCAGCGACAGCGACTCGGAGCTCCAGACGCTCCATGTTCATATAAACCGTCTTCGCCAGAAACTTGGAGATGACCCGAAGAACGCAAAGCGTCTTCTGACAGTATGGGGTGTGGGGTATAAGTTTATATGAAGGCTTTCAGACACATCTGTATCGCAGTGATATCTGTTTTTCTTATCGTTGCTGTGATAGTAAATATAGCTCTTATAAAGAATAAAAACAGTGCCGAGGGAGAATACCGTGTTGAAGCCAGCCGCCTGGCAGATGATATTGAAAAAAATGGTACATACGATCTGTCAGAGTATCCAAGGCTTACAGGCGTTTACACATCCGCTGACGGTCCGCTTTATGAGAGCGAGAATAATTATCTTATTATTGAAGCCCGTGGAGAGCTTTACAGAGTTGAGTATAAACAGTTCACACAGGATGATTCGCTTGTGCTCATCAACTGTATACTGGCGGCGCTGTTTTTGCTGATACTCGGATTTCTTATCTATATAAGAACAAAGATAATCGTTCCGTTCGGCCGCTTGGACAGTGTCCCCCGTGAGCTTGCAAAAGGAAACCTTGCAGTAGAGATACCCGAGGAAAAGAGCCGCTTTTTCGGAAGATTCACCTGGGGTATCAATATGCTCCGTGAAAACTTAGAGGGGAGCCGCAAACAGGAACTTCAGCTCCTTCGTGAAAAAAAGCTCCTGCTTTTGTCCCTGTCCCACGACATAAAAACTCCTCTTTCTGCTATAAAGCTTAATTCCAAGGCTCTTGCCAGAGGCCTGTATCAGGATGAGGACAAGCGACGTGCAGCCGCCGAAAGTATAAACAAGCGTGCGGACGAAATAGAGAATTTTGTGACCGATATCACAAGGGCAGCCAGCGAGGACTTTATGAATTTTGAGGTCAATATCGGAGAGGTCTTTCTCAGTGAGATCATTTCAAAGATCAATGCCAGATACGCTGCTCAGCTGGAGCTTTCCGGAACAAACTTTAAGATAGGAGAGTACGGCGACTGCCTTTTGTCCTGCGATGGTGACAGACTCGGAGAATGTCTCCAGAACCTGATCGAAAACGCTATCAAATACGGCGACGGCACACGCATATCTATAAGCTTTGACAAAATGGACGGCTGTGAGCTTATCATGGTCTCAAATCCCGGCTGTACACTTGAAAACAAGGAACTCGTTCAGATCTTCGACAGCTTCCAGCGTGGAAGCAACGCACAAGGCGCAGGCGGAAACGGACTGGGACTGTTTATCTGCAAGCGCCTGATGACGCTTATGAACGGCGATGTCTATGCCGAGATCAAAGACGGAGAATTCAGGATAACACTTGTGGTAAGGCTTGCGTAAAGGGGAGAATGATTTGAAGATAGAATATGTCCATGAACCTACGGATCTTCAGTGCGGTCAGGCTGTGCTTGCTATGGTGCTTGGTCTCCCGGTCGAACAGGTGTCAGGAGAGCTTGATAATGACCGTGAGACAACGCTGAAAGAAATGAAGGACTATTTTCGCTCTCACGGAGTTAAGATCTCTGACGAACGAAAACAAGCGCAGACAAAAGATGATCTGCCGCCGCTTGCTCTTTTGAGCCTTGAGACTCCACGCTGCTGGCATTGGTCACTTTATTGCGAGGGCGCTTTCTATGATCCCGAGCATGGTGTGCTTAATGATTTTCCTGTGTGCAGCAGGAAATACTATTGGGAACTTAATAAATAAAGTATCACCGCAGATGTTTTGTCTTCATCTGCGGCGAATTTTTGGATGAATTTGCCGATAATAATTGAAAGCAGTGCTCATATAATACTATTGCAAACCCGGATGAAACAAAAAAAGGAGATACAAAAATGAGAGGTATCACATCACAGCAGGGCAGAGAGACCCTGAACAGATTCAAGATGGAAGCAGCAAACGAGGTCGGCGTAAACCTCAAGCAGGGTTACAACGGCGATCTTACAGCCCGTGAGGTAGGTTCTGTAGGAGGTCAGATGGTCAAGAAGATGATCGACTCCTACAAGAATTCCTAATTACAGCTAAACCCTGAAGAAAGGAGATCTGCCTTGTGCAGGTCTCCTTTTGCTGTAAAAAAAGAAAACTGTCCCTGATTATCAGAAACAGTTTGGCGTGAGAGAGCCGATAAGCCGAGTTTTGTCGTGTGCGGTAATCTATCTGGTCTGTATGTCGCCATACAGCTCAAGCCACCTATAGCAGCGTGCCTGACGAGCAGCCATTGACACGCAGACTACCATTGGTGTTGCATCGGATAAGGTTTACATACCCCGTACATCTCTGTCAGGGTGGTGAGCTCTTACCTCACCTTTCCACCCTTACCGCAAAAAGCGGCGGTATATCTCTGTTGCACTTGCTCTAAGGTCGCCCTCGGCTGATGTTATCAGCTATCCTGCTCTGTGATGCTCGGACTTTCCTCATAAACTAAAGCGTTTACGCTACCGCATAGCTCACTCACAGAAAGATTATAGCATATTGTAAAGCTCCTTGTCAAGCGCCTTGACAGGTTTGAAACATGAGTGTATAATACTATATATTATATGGAGCAGAGTAAATTGTAAAAAAAATATTAACTTTGCTTCTTTTTGGATGTTTTACTTGACTTTTGCTGTCGGGTATGATATGATATTAGAGCCGCATATTCACGGTTCAGGGAAGAACTATGCCTAAACGGGCCGGTCACCGTGCGTAGCGAGATCATATTAAAGGTGGTGCATTCAGAATGTACGCAGTAATTGAGACAGGCGGAAAGCAGTATCAGGTTAAGGCAGGCGACGAGATCTTTGTAGAGAAGCTCACAGCTGAAGCTGACGAGGCAGTTACTTTTGACAAGGTAATGGCAGTTGGCGGAGACAACGGTATCAAGGTCGGCGCTCCTTATGTAGACGGTGCTACTGTATCTGCAAAGGTCATCAAGAATGGCAAGGCTAAGAAGATCACAGTTTTCACTTACAAGCCTAAGAAGGGCGAGAAGAGAAAGATGGGTCACAGACAGCCTTACACAAAGGTAGTTATCGAAGCTATCAACGCATAATGATAATCGCAGATTTTTTCAAATCACCCGATAATAAGCTCAAAGGCTTTTCAGTATCGGGTCACTCGATGACAGCTGAGTCCGGACAGGACATTTGCTGTGCGAGCGTTTCGTCGGCAGTTATGCTGACGGCAAACACTGTGACCGATTCGTTCAAGCTTGACGCAAAGGTCAGAGTGGAAGAAAATGAGATCAAGCTGAAGCTCGGGGATGACCCTGAGGGGCAGGGAGACAAGCTTGTGCTGGCTCTCCTTGAACACCTGTATTTTATAGGTGAGCAGTTTCCGGGCGCTGTAAAGGTCAGCGTCATAGAGCTTGACGGCTGACAGTATCACTTTTACGGAGGTGTAACAAAAATGATAAAGATATCTATGCAGTTCTTCGCTCATAAGAAGGGAATGGGTTCTACAAAGAACGGCCGTGAGTCTGAGTCCAAGAGACTCGGTGTCAAGAGAGCAGACGGACAGTTCGTTCTCTCCGGCAACATTCTCGTTAGACAGAGAGGAACACACATTCATCCGGGCCAGAACGTAAAGCGTGGTTCTGATGATACACTTTTTGCAACAGCTGACGGTGTTGTAAGATTTGAAAGACTTGGAAAAGACCGCAAGAAGGTCTCTGTTTATCCGCAGGCATAAGTCACAGAACATATGACCCTGAGCTGATGCTTGGGGTCTTTGCTTTAAGGAGCTAAAATGAATATCGCAGCAAAAGTCAACGCTTCAATAGCAAAGAGCCTGGCAGTTATAGGCGGTGTTATCGTGCTTGCTGCTGTTATGCTCAGGCTTTATGCAGCTGTTTTTTATCTGCCTGAGCTAAGGTTTTATAAAAACGTCCCTGACTGTTCTTTAAGGGTCTACACGGTTGTCGAAAACGAGATTAAAAGAAAATGTGTTTTTATAGACAATAATGACTACAACGTTCACGAGAAGCTGTATGTCAACAGTGAGTACTGCAGCTATCTTATGAAATATAATCGTAAGAATAATGTGGATGTTTCATTGTTTAAGACCTATGGCAACAAGACTTTTGCGACCTTTGATTTCAGGTGCTCGGAAAAGGAAGCTGCAAAGCAGTATAAACAGTTCTATCCGCCGAGAAAGCTGGAGCTTGCCGGAAATATAGTTTTCGGTATCGGCTGCTCAATTGTTACGATGGGGCTTGTGGCCTTGGGAATATCGAGGAGATATAACGACCCTGATGAGACTTATATCCCGACACAAAAAGAACAGGAGCTTTCAAAGGAGCTTTCGCAGCAGTTTGATAATGAGCTTGCAAAAAGCCCATATAGTTACAGGAAGGCTCCCCGGAGAGGCCCTTCGCAGATATCCGAGAGCGAGAAAGAACAACTGCTTCATCAGTTTGATGAGATGACTGAAAACCAGAGGTATAAGTATTCAGCTCCTTTTGAACCGCATATCCGTACACCTGAGGAGATCGAGGCTGATAAGGCTCTTGCAAGAGAGTTTGATTCCGTGGTTTCCAAGGATCCTTACAGGTACAGCCGTGTCATCCCGGATGATATGAAGGAGCAGGAGAAAACTGCGGATATGATTACTATGGATGATAGGGATGATCTTCTGGAGCAGTATGAAAAACTGACAGAAGACGGAAAGTATAATTATAAAACACACGAATGATCGAAGGGAGGAAACGAAATGTTTGTCGATCAGGCCAGGATATATATAAAAGCCGGCGACGGCGGCGACGGTGCTGTTTCGTTTCACAGAGAAAAATATGTTGCTGCGGGCGGCCCTGACGGCGGCGACGGCGGCAGAGGCGGAAATATAGTTTTTCAGGTCGATGACAATATTTCCAACCTCATCGATTTCAGATTCAAGAAAAAGTATGCCGCAGAAAAGGGTCAGAACGGTTCGGGAAAGAACTGCTCGGGCAGAAATGCTCCCGATGTTGTGATAAAGGTCCCGAGAGGTACTGTTGTCAAGGAGTCCCAGACAGGCAGGATACTTGCCGATATGTCTGATGATGAGCCTGTTATTATCGCTAAAGGCGGTAAGGGCGGCAGAGGAAATGCACATTTTGCTACCTCTACCAGACAGATACCCCGTTTTGCAAAGCCCGGTTTCAAGGGCGATGAATACGAGGTGACACTTGAGCTAAAGCTTATAGCTGATGTGGGTCTTGTAGGTTTTCCAAATGTGGGAAAATCGACCCTTATTTCGGTCGTTTCGGCCGCAAAGCCCAAGATCGCAAACTATCACTTCACGACCCTGACTCCTGTTCTTGGCGTTGTGAAGATAGATGACGGTCAGTCTTTTGTTATGGCTGATATCCCCGGTCTTATCGAGGGTGCCAGCGAGGGCGTTGGCCTTGGCCATGAGTTTCTAAGACACGTCGAGAGATGCCGTCTGATCGTTCATATTGTTGACGTTTCCGGCAGTGAGGGCCGAGACCCGATAGAGGACTTCGAGACTATAACAAAAGAGCTTGAAAACTTCTCACTGGATCTTGCACAGGCACCGGTAATAGTTGCTGCTAATAAGAGCGATATGGCTACCGAGGAGCAGATAGCTGCTTTCCGTGAGTATATTGAAGCCAAGGGGCTTCGCTTTTTCGAGATATCGGCGGCTACCACCAAGGGCACGCAGGAGCTTGTCAAAGCGGTATACGAGGAGCTTATAAAGCTTCCGCCCGTTAAAAGGTTCGAGGCTCAGCCTCTTACCCGTGAGGAGCTTGACGAAAAGCTTCTTTCCAAGAAGGAGTTTGAGGTCACTGTCGAGGATGGTATCTACTTTGTTGAAGCGGACTGGCTCTGGGATATACTCAGAACAGCGGATATGGAAGACTATTCGTCTTTACAGTATTTCCAGAAGGTGCTTCGTTCCACAGGTATCATAGACAAGCTGGAGGAAATGGGCATCCAGGAGGGCGACACAGTGTCGATCTTCGACTTTGAATTTGAGTTTGTTCACTAAGGAGGTCAAGGATGCTTCCTTTGAATGAAAGAGATGCAATGCAGTATTCCCCTCTTGCGCTGGCTTTTATCGGCGACAGCGTTTATGAGCAGATGGTAAGGCTCAGGCTGCTTCTGCTTGCCAATATGCCTGCCAACAAGCTTCATAAGCTGACTGTCAAGCGTGTATGTGCCGAATACCAGGCACAGGCTGTTAGGAAGTGGATAGACGAGGAGCTGCTGAATGATAAGGAGCTTGAAGTTTTCAAGCGAGGCAGGAACACGAGCGGTATAACCGCACCGAAACACTCGACTGTTTCGGAATACAGGATAGCCACAGGGCTTGAATGTCTGTTCGGATATCTTTATCTTACAGGCAGACAGGACAGGCTGGACATATTATTTGATTCGGCATGGGAGATCGGCGGAGACGATCTTGAAATATAATCATATCATTAAGGAGTGAAAAAGAATGTCAGGTCATTCAAAATGGGAAAATATCAAGCGTAAAAAGGGCGCTACAGACGCCGCAAGAGCTAAGATCTTCACTAAGATCGGCAGAGAGATCGCTGTTATAGTTAAGGAAGGCGGCCCTGACCCCGCAGGCAACGCTAAGCTTCGTGATGCTATCGCTAAGGCTAAAGCAAACAACGTGCCTAACGACAATATTGAGAGAATAATCAAGAAGGCTGCCGGTGACGGTGACAAGAACAACTATGAAACAATGGTATATGAGGGCTACGGCCCCTGCGGTGTTGCTGTTATCGTTGAGTGTCTGACAGACAACAAGAACAGAACAGCAGGAGATGTTCGTCATTTCTTTGATAAGTTCGGCGGAAATCTCGGTACTACCGGCTGTGTATCCTTTATGTTCTCGGATCAGGGAACTGTTGTTATCGAGACCGGCGGAGCAGAAGAGGACAAGATCATGGATGACTGCTTTGAGGCCGGCGCTGATGACTTTAACATTGATGAGGACATGGCACAGATCGTCTGCGACCCTAACAAGGTCACCGCTGTAAGAGAGGCTCTTGAGGGAATGGGCTACAAGGTCGTTTCCGCAGAGGCTGAAAAGGTGCCTGCAAACTACACCACGATCGAGGACGAGGACGCTATCAGAAAGATGGGACTTCTCCTTGATGCTCTTGAGGACAACGATGACGTTCAGAACGTTTACCACAACTGGGAGAATATGCCTGTTGAGGAAGAAGACGTCTGATATAATGAATAAAAAGAGAACCGATATACCTGTATGGGTATATCGGTTTTTGCTATATTATCGTCCCTCCGCCAAGCACATATTCACCGTCATAGAAAACCACAGCCTGACCCTTTGAGATAGCCTTGTGAGGCTCTTTGAAATCCACTCTGACTTTGCCGCCCGGAAGGGGAGTTACTATGCACTCGCTGTCCTTCTGGTGGTATCGTGTCTGTGCAGTACATTCAAGAGGCTCGGTGAGCTTATCAAAGGGGATGAAATTCACGTCATCAGCTATCAGCGTTGATGAGAATATCTCGTCTTTTGTCCCAAGCACAAGCCGGTTGTTATCTGTTTCTTTTCTCACCACATAAAGCGGCTCAAAGTAAGAAACGCCTATGCCTTTGCGCTGACCCACAGTGTAGTTTATAAGTCCGATATGCTCTCCGATCTTTGTCCCGTCTGTAAGGACTATCTCGCCGTGCTCCGGCTCTTTTGAGCTGTTTATAATGAACTTTGCATAATCGCCGTCCGGGATAAAGCAGATATCCTGGCTGTCAGGCTTGTTTGCGTTTATCAGCTCGTTTTCTTCGGCTATACTGCGTATGCTGTCCTTTGTCATCTCGCCGACAGGGAAGTGGGTGTGTGCCAGCTGATCCTGCGTAAGTGCATAAAGCACATAGCTCTGGTCTTTTTTTCTGTCAGGAGAGCGCTTTAAAAGCCAGCGTCCGCTTTTTTCGTCAAACTCCTTGGTCACATAGTGTCCTGTGGCTATATCTTCAAAGCCAAGCTCTCTGCTCCTTTGAAGAAATCTGTCAAATTTCAGATGCTTGTTGCATTCGATGCACGGGTTAGGTGTAAAGCCTCTAAGATATGAGTTAACAAAATGGTCTATAACATATTTTTTGAAATCGGCCGCAAAATTGAAAACATAAAATTCAATGCCAAGCTTCATAGCAACATATCTGGCATCCTCGGTGTCGTTCAGCGAGCAGCAGGTCTTTGTCTTTGCTGCGCCGATATCATCGTTTGTGTAAAGGTGCATAGTAGCACCCGAAACATCGTAGCCTTTATCCAGCAGCAGCTTGACTGAAACAGAGCTGTCTACTCCGCCGCTCATAGCGACCAGAACCTTTTTCTTTTCCATTATCTCACCCGTTATCCCACAGCGGAGAAACGCTCCTTAGATGCTCTACCGCCTCTTTGAGCTTCTGACTAATGCAGTCTACATCTTCCTCTGTGTTTTCTTCGTTCAGTGTGATCCTTACAGATCCCTGCGCCTGCGTTTCGCTCTTTCCGAGAGCCAGCAGAACATGAGACGGCTCCAGTGAGCCGCTTGCGCAGGCAGCTCCCGATGACACGCAGATGCCCTGCATATCAAGGACGATTATAAGACCCTCTCCTTCGATACCGTAAAAGGACAGATTCACATTCCCGGGCAGCCTGTTATCAAGGCTGCCGTTTATATCCATTTTTTCTATACCGTCAAGACCCTTTATAAGTCTGTCCCTGAGCCCTTTTACAAAAGCAGCACGCTCGCTTATCCCTTTTGATGCCTGCTCCATTGCTTCACCAAAGGCGGCAATAAATGCAGTGTTTTCCGTTCCTGCACGCTTTCCACGCTCCTGGTGACCGCCTTTTATAAATGACGGCAGGTCTATAGATTTACTGCAATAAAGACAGCCCACGCCTTTCGGAGCGTGTATCTTGTGACCCGAGACAGAAAGAAGGTCTATGTTCATCTCGTTAACGTCAATAGCTATGTTCCCCATGGCCTGAACAGCATCGGTATGGAACAAAACGCTTTTTTTACGGCACAGCTTTCCGATATCTGCGATCGGCTGGATAGTTCCTATCTCGTTGTTTGCAGCCATGATGCTCACAAGGCAGGTGTCTTCTCTTATCGCCGCTTCAAGATCGCTGACAGACACAAACCCGTCATCAGAGACAGGAAGATAAGTGAACTCAAAGCCCTGTCTTTCAAGGGCTTTGCAGCTTTCAAGAACAGCGTAGTGCTCGATAGACGATGTTATTATGTGTTTCTTATTCTTTGCTTCGCCCAGCTGCGCACAGGCGTTTATCGCCCAGTTATCGGCTTCCGTTCCGCCGCTTGTAAAATAGATCTCATACACCTCGGCACCCAGTGCTTTTGCAGCCTGCTGTCTTGCTTTTAAGATAGCCTCACGGCTTTTTCTCCCAAGTGAATAAACTGCGGAAGCATTGCCGAACTGTTCGGTCAGATAAGGCATAGCCGCATCTAACGCTGCTTTTGATATTCGAGTCGTTGCTGCATTGTCGGCATATACAAATCTTTTTTCCATAGTCAGTTCCTTGCGTGTTTCTTCGATTGTTCGACAGCCAGAGCGTCACAGCGTTCATTTTCAGGGTGGCCTGCATGGCCTTTTACCCAGATGAAATCGACCTTGTGAACAATCAGCAGCTCCAGAAGCTTCTCCCAGAGATCGCTGTTCAGTGCCGGCTTTTTATCTGCCTTGACCCAGTTGTTCGCTTTCCATTTCTGTGCCCAGCCCTTTGTAACAGCGTCGATTATATATTTCGAGTCACTGTAAAGGCTGACCTCACATGGTTCTTTTAATGCCGAAAGCGCAGCGATAACAGCCGATAGCTCCATTCTGTTATTGGTCGTCTGCTCCTCGCCGCCGCTTAGTTCTTTTTCGTGTCCGTTATACCGAAGTATCGCTCCCCAGCCGCCGGGCCCCGGGTTACCCGAGCAGGCGCCATCTGTAAATATTTCAACTGTTTTCATAAGCACCTCAAGATACTATTAAACAACAATTCATTCTCTTCATTATTTATAGATTCCATACTTACCTCCACCAAATC
This sequence comes from uncultured Ruminococcus sp., assembly GCA_902800795.1. GTDB lineage: Bacteria > Bacillota > Clostridia > Oscillospirales > Ruminococcaceae > Hominimerdicola. The sequence continues at coordinate 23,242 of CADCFQ010000012.1, forward strand.
TCTATTTCATCAATAGTGCCATCACTAGTTGCTAAGAAATACATATACTTTTTATCTGTAATCTTATAGTCATATCTTTTGTAATAGCCTTGATTTGTAATGGGAGTTTCATCCTTTTCACCATACTTTGCAAACACTTTACTAATATTATCACCTATTGCAATATCATCGATTCTAATATCATATTGAGGGCTATTGATCAATAGGCTTATCATTTTATAATCTCGCAGATCTCCGTCATCTGTTCTGACTGCAACATTCATTAAATTTTCATCATTTTTAAAAAGATCATAGTATGCTAAATCTTGACTTTCAATTTCAAAAAAGTTTTCATATCTATACTCATCACCAAGATCATTCAAAGTAAAAGGAAATGAGACTTTTTGTCCTCTAATAACAACATTCTGGCACATTTCTTCAAAAACCTTTTCATTAAACTCGCCTTTATACTCTGGCTCGGCTTCGCTGATAGGCTCACTTTCGCTTATCGTCTCGGCTTCGGAAGTAACCGAAGCTTTTGTTTCAGTCTTTTCGGCTTCTGAGCTTGAATCATCAGCCTTTTCACCGCATGATGAGAGCGATAGGAGCATAGCAGCTGTTACAAGATAGTAGATAATTGTTTTTTTCATTTTAATACCTCTCTGAGTTAATAGCTTCATTAAATGTATTATACTAATCTACAATACTCATTATATCATACCACAATAATAGATAATTTGCAAGAGCTAACTACGTTGTTTAATATAGTTATAATATTTAAAAATCTATAAGTTTAAATAACCAAAAGTCACGATATGGAATTGTTTAAAATGATTATTGACAGTGATAGCTAATTATCATATAATTATATTGTAGATTTGTATAACGGATACGTTTGCAAGAAAGGAATGATTTATATGAAGCTTAAAAAGATTCTTGCCTTTTCGGTAGCTATGACAGCATCGCTTTCTGCTTTTGGATGCGGTTCTTCAGGCAATAGCTCCTCTGAGGCTACAACTACTGTAAAGAAGGTCGCAGTTGAGGATACTCAGGAGATCGAGAACATCCCCGACGATGCTCAGAAAGAGATCATCTGGATGGGTACATATGACCTTAATCCAAGAAAAGGACAGGACAAGACTGTTGAGATGACACTGTTCAACAACAAGGGCGGCACAGTTAAGTTCAGCCAGGTTGCTGATAATGAAAAGTTTGACAAGCTTGCAGCAGCTCTTATGTCTCAGAAGGATGTTCCTGATATATTCAAGTATGAGTGGATGGCTTTCCCTGCACAGGTACTGAAGGATATGTATCAGCCTGTTGACGAGATCGTTGACTTCGATGCTCCGCTCTGGGCAGATGTAAAGAAGAATGCTGACCTGTTTGTAATGGGCGGCAAGCACTATGTTGCACCTATCAACTTTACAGTTGGTACACTTATGATGTATGACCAGGATGTTATAGATTCTGAAGGTCTTAACGATCCTTACGAGCTGTATCTTGAAGGAAGCTGGAACTGGGATACATGGTATGAAATGATGTCCGAGTTCTGCGACAATGCTGGTCCTGACGAGGAGAGATACGGTATCAACGGCTGGTATCAGACTCAGCTGATCCAGCAGACCGGTAAAACAATGGTCAACTATGACGGCGAAAAGTTTACTTCTAACCTCGACGATCCTGATATTGAGAGAGCAGAGAACCTGCTTTATGATATCGGCAAGAATGGTTATGTAAATCCTGATTGGCTCGGAAATGCAAGAAAAGCTCTTGCAGACGGAAACATCCTGTTCTATTGTATGGGTACATGGGCAATGACCGGAAACAACGGACCTAAGGATTCTGATACATGGAGAGTCGTTCCTGTTCCGAGTGATCCTAACACAAGTGATAAGTACATGACCGCTGATATGCTGGCATATATGTGGGTAAAGGGTTCAAAAGCTAAGGAAGCTGTAAAGACATGGTTCGAGTGCAGCAGAATGGCTAATACCGATCAGGAATATAAGGACAACGGTAAGGAGAAGTTCCTTAACGCTAACCTGAACTGGACCGAGGATATGTATCAGGTATTTATGGACTGCTCGTCCTCTGAGTATCAGATGGTATTTGATTACGGTTACGGTATTTCGTCCTCTATGTCTGATGATAATGCTAATGAGGATGGCAGCTGCGTTACCAGAAAGCTTTATGAGAGCGTAAACAAGACCGATGAAAACGGCAAGCAGTACTCATGGAGTGAGGTAAGAGATTCTTATTCTTCCACAGTAAACGCTGAGCTCAAGACTATCAACGAGGCTGTTGAGAAGTACAACGCTGCAAACTCCTGATTTATATAATTCATATTTATGATTTGTTACGGAATATCTCTTTTAATTATGGAGATATTCCGTTTTATTTATTTTTAAACAGCAATTTAATTTTATGTTCATATTTTTGTGCTATACTGTTTTTGTCGGCAAAACAGTCGGCACTATAAACTGTACATTTTTATGTACAGCAATTTGAAAGGATGTTTTATAAATGTGGGCATATGAAAGTGTGTTTTATCAGATCTATCCACTTGGATTCTGCGGTGCACCGTTTGAAAATGATGGTGTACAGGAAAGCAGGATACTCAAGGTGATCGACTGGATACCCCATATAACCAAGCTTGGTGCAAATGCGATCTACTTTTCTCCTGTGTTCGAGTCGGATACTCACGGATATAACACAAGAGACTATAAGAAGATAGACTGCCGTCTCGGAACTAACGAAGATTTTAAAAAGGTCTGCGACGAGCTTCATAAGAAAGGCATTAAGGTCGTTCTTGACGGTGTGTTCAACCATGTCGGACGTGGCTTCTGGGCTTTCCAGGATGTTCTTAAAAACCGTGAGAACTCTCCTTACAAAGACTGGTTCAATATCAATTTCGGCGGCAACAGCAATTATAATGACGGCCTTTGGTATGAGGGCTGGGAGGGTCATTATGACCTTGTCAAGCTCAACCTTTACAATCCGCAGGTAGTGGACCATATCCTTGAATGCGTTACCGGCTGGGTAAAGGAGTTTGATATTGACGGCCTCAGGCTTGATGTTGCATACTGTCTTGACAAGGGCTTTCTGAAGAGACTCAGACAGCACTGTGACTGGCTGAAAAAGGATTTTGTTCTTATCGGCGAGCTGCTCCACGGTGACTACGCACAGTTTGTAAATCCCGAGATGCTCCATTCCTGCACTAACTATGAATGCTATAAGGGGCTTTACTCAAGCTTTAACAGTGCAAATCTCTTTGAGATCTGTCATTCCCTCAAAAACCAGTTCGGCCCTGAGCAGTGGTGCAGATACAGAGGGATGAACCTTCTTTGCTTCGTTGATAATCACGACGTTTCAAGGATAGCGAGCCAGCTGACGAACGAAAAGCACTTGCCGCTTATTTACGGACTGCTGTTCGGTATGCCCGGCATCCCGTGTGTATATTACGGCTCTGAGTGGGGAACAAAGGCAAATAAGAGCGAGGGCGACCCAGCGCTCAGAGTAAGCTTTGAAAAGCCGGAGTGGAACGACCTGACTGATCTTATTTCAAAGCTTGCTAAGATCCACAGAGAGAGCAAGGCTCTTTGCTATGGCTCAATAAAGATACCTGTTCTGACTAACAGGCAGTGTATAATCGAGCGCCAGTTTGAGGATGAGAGGATACTTATTGCTGTTAATATGGACGATCAGCCCTTTACAGCTCATTTTGATGCCGGCTGTGGTCAGGCTGATGAGCTTATCACAGGAACTGTCCACGACTTTGGCGGCGGCAGTGAACTTGCACCCTTCTCTCTGGAATACTGGAAAATGGAAAGATAATAATAATGACCGTCTGTGCCGATCACAGACGGTCATCGTTTTCTTTTCTTACTCTTTCAAAGAGATCTCTCATAAATGTTGTGCATTCTTTCATCTTTATCATATCTTCATCGGATATATTTTTGAAGGTGTCGTTCAAGACCTCGAGATATTCATTCTCGGCCTTGTATATCATATCAAGTGCCTTGTTCGAGATAGAAACATTTATTATCCTTCGGTTGGTTTCTTCATGTTCTCTGATGATATAACCTTTTTCATAGAGTGCCTGTGCTGCTCTTGCTGCCTGCTCATTGGATGTCCTGACATTCCTTGCGAGGATGCCCATGGACATTTTTCCGTGAATATAAAGCTCGCTTATGATAAGTCTCTGGATCCTTGTAAGGCCTGTTTTCTTTCCGTTAAAGGTGCTGCGTGCTATGCTGGTGAAAACCGGTATCATCTGATATAATGCACGGATCGATTCATATCTGTTATCTTTTCCCATAAAAACACCTCTTTGAAGTCTCTGTTTAGTATAAACAAAAAATGCGTTTTTGTCAATAGTTTTATCTTAAACCTATCTTGTTTGCAGCTTATAAACTTGATTTTTAGATACACAGTTAAAAATTTCTAAGTCAGCGAATATTCGCCCGAGAAGATCAGCAGATTCTATTTTGAGAATGTGGATATTTGAATAACAAAGCCCCGAGAAATGCTTGCCAGCACATCTCAGGGCTTTTTCTGTTATTTAGTTCCAAAAGGGTATGTGACCATTGTGATATGTTCCACAATGCCTAATCGGACTTGCGCGGAACGGTTTATAGGTGCGCCAATAGGCTACGGTCATACGGTACACTTACTCCAATAGAATTGTTATAATAGAGTGAAGCATATTTCTTTACTCCATAATTTCCCGCATCATCGCCTCGATAGGTTTTATGTAAAAAGAATATAAAGATCAAAGTTGTTTCTGCTTTCTAAATTGAGTTATTCAATCAAATATGCTTCTTATAACTTTCGCAGGGCTGCCGACTGCTATCATATTTTCGGGAATATCCTTTGTGACCACCGAGCCTGCACCGATGACTGCATGATCTCCGATCGTCACGCCTGAAAGGATTGTCGAGTTAGAGCCTATCCACACATTCCTGCCGATGTGAATGGGCCTGGGTATCAAATCATGACGTTCTTCGGGCAGAAGCCCATGATTCAGCGTGGCAAGCACCGTATTGTGACCGATCAGCGCACCGTCACCTATGAAAATACCGCCCTGATCCTGAAATTTACAGCCTGCATTGATGAACACGCCCCTGCCGAGATGAATGTTCTTTCCGCAGTCTGTGTAGAACGGAGGAAACAGCCCGACCTCAACAGGTTCACCAATCAGCTCCGACATCAGCAAGTTGATCTCATCGGGAGTATGATAGCAGCTGTTGATCTCCATTGTGATGCGGATTGCCTCCTGACTCAGCTTATGCATGATCTGATGCACATTGCTCTCCGCCGTGACCTGATTGCCGCTGTTCATGAAGTCAAGAAATTCTGCTGTTGTCATAGCTGTTTCCTCCATGTAAGATCATTTCAGATATTCGTGATAGAATGCTTCCAGCTTGTCAAACGGGATGACCTTCTTTTCACCGCCGTCATAGAGGTCAGTATGCGAAGCGCCCTCGATCACAAGAAGCTGTTTATTGTCGGTGTACTTGTTTCCGTTTATCATATTCTCATACGCATCTTTTCCGAAGTAGAAGGAGTGCGCCTTGTCGCCGTGCATAACCATGACAGCCGAGCGTATCTCATTACTGTATTGCAGAATCGGCATATTGATGAACGACATACAGCCGATCTTGTTCCAGCCGCCGTTGGAGTTGAGGGAACGGGGGTGATAGCCTCTTTCGGTCTTGTAGTAGGCGTGATAGTCCTTGACGAAATATGGTGCATCATCGGGCAGGGGATCAACAACACCGCCTGCGAGAGCATACTCACCGCTTGCATAATCCTTTGTACGCTGAGTGTTCATAGCGACCTTTTTCTCATATCGCTTTTCTTCGCTGTCCTCCGAATCGAAATAGCCCTTTGCATTCACTCTCGTCATATCGTACATGGTCGAAGCAACAGTCGCTTTTATACGGGTGTCGAGCGCTGCGGTATTTATAGCCATACCGCCCCAACCGCAGATGCCGAGGATACCGATCCGCTCGGAATCGACATTGTCCTGCACGGAGAGGAAGTCAACGGCTGCGGAGAAATCTTCGGTGTTGATGTCGGGAGAAGCCATGTATCTCGGCTGTCCGCCGCTTTCACCCGTAAAGGACGGATCGAAGGCAATGGTCAGGAATTCACGCTCTGCGAGTGTCTGCGCATACAGACCGCTGCACTGCTCCTTGACTGCGCCGAAAGGACCGCTGACAGCAATCGCAGGGAGCTTGTCCGAAGCGTTCTTTGGGATATACATATCAGCGGCAAGCGTGATACCGTAACGATTATGGAAAGTGACCTTCTTGTGATCGACCTTATCGGACTTCGGGAAGGTCTTGTCCCATTCAGTGGTTAAAGTCAGCATCTCGTTTTTCATGTTCAGTACCTCCTCAGATATTTCTGCCCATATCATAGGCTTCTTTCAGTTTCGGGTTATCTTTTATTTCTCCGACAGCGGTAACACCGCCGCAGAACAGTGTGCCGACCAGTTTTGCTTTTTCAAAGCAGTCTACCCAGCCCTCAATACCGGTGAAAGCCTTTTCGGGAACGTGTTCCTCATCTTCGGCTGCCGCTGCAAGGGCATATACCTCACGGAAACGATAATCAGAGGGATAAAGCGGATTCGCCCTGTCGAGCAGCGTTTTCAGTATACCGCTCATTTCGTAGTAGTAGATCGGCGTTGCAAACACAAGCACATCGGCGTGAAGCATCTTCTCACGTATCGCATCTGCATCATCGTGCATAAAGCACCGCTGTGTTTTCTGACAGGCAAGACAGCCTACACAGAACCTGATCTCCTTGTCTCGCAGAGAAATGACCTCGACTTCGTTTCCTGCCGATTTTGCACCCTCTGCAAAAGAAACCGCAAGCTGTTCGGAGTTTGAGTTTTTTCGCAGGCTTGATGATATGACAAGCACTTTCTTCATGATGTTTCCTCCTGATTATTCTTTCAGCGAGAGCGTGACAGTCACATCGCCCTCACCGAATAATGCCTTTAATTCTTCCTGTGTGATATTGTCTATATGTCCGAGCTTTGTGTAGCTCCATGAGTTGGAGTTATAGAATATTGTCATTTGATCTCCCTGATAGAGCATTATGTCGCCCGGCTCTGTTTCGATGCTTTCATCAGTTTTGGTAAGAGACCACGGAAGGTCTCCGACCTTTTCAAATCCGCCGTATTCGTTCAGCAAAACGGTGACAGGCTCTGCTTCCAGCTTTTCTGCAAGTTCCTTTGCGGCGGTGCTGTCTGCAAGTGCAGCTGTCAGCTTATTGCCTCTAACATCTATCGTTATCTCCATTTGTGACACCTCCGTTACATCTGAGGTGCCTGCTCCCGACCCGCTTGATTCAGGAGCTGCGCAGCCTGAATTAAGCAGTCCTATCATTATTGAAATAATGATCTCTATAAGTTTCATAGGGATCCCTCCTTTTTCATCATGAACACCAGATAATCAAGGCAACTTATGCAGCGTTCTTTTTCATGGACCTCGTCGAGCAGCGCCTTCCTGTGAGCTGCAAGCATTTTCTCGCATTGTTTTGTGTCACATGAACAGGCATCGAATTGCTCGATAAATACATCATCACAACCGGCATCGATCAGATTTTGCCTGATGCTTTCTTTCATATGCTCACCCCCGATTTTCTTGTTGTATCCATTATAACATGGTTATCCGTAAATAGCAAATACCTATATTAAATATAGTGCTATGCTTGACAGTTATAGTGATATGTGGTATGATATAGAAAAGGAGGCGGAGTGTATGGATATTCGTGTACTCAGATATTTTCTTGCGGTCGCAAGAGAACAGAGCTTTTCCACAGCAGCAGAAAGGCTTTATCTTTCGCAGCCGACGCTGTCCCGCCAGTTGAAGGAGCTTGAGGATGAGCTCGGCAAAACTCTGCTCATCCGTTCCAACAAAGGCGTTACTCTGACCGAGGAGGGCATGATCCTCCGCAAGCGTGCCGAGGAGATCGTGGAGCTTATGGACAAGACCGAGCAGGAGGTCAGGCAAAGCAATGACAACGTGTCCGGAACGGTGTATATCGGTGCAGGCGAGACCTATGCGATAAAGCTTATCGCCGATACCGCTCACAAGCTGAGAAAAGATCACCCCGATATTCATTACAGCTTTTTCAGCGGCAACGGCACAGATGTAATGGAAAAGCTCGAACATGGTTTGTTGGATTTCGGGCTGATCTTCGGGAATGATGACAAAACTAAATACGAAGCTATTGAGATACCTCTGCATGACACCTGGGGAGTGCTGATGCGCCGTGACGAACCGCTTGCGAAGAAGGAAAAAGTTACATTTGCAGATATTGCAGGGCTTGATCTGATCATACCACGTCAGCCAAATCATAATACCATGTTGTCTGAGCTGATCGCAGAACAGGCGTCCGATGCAAATATAGTAGCTGAATACAATCTGATCTATAATGCTTCTGTAATGGTAAATGAGGGCATCGGCAGTGCTATCACATTGGATAAGCTGATCAACGTCAGCGGTGACAGCCGTCTTTGCTTCCGACCTTTTGAACCACGCATTGAAGCAGTCAGCTATTTCATCTGGAAACGCTATCCAGTATTTACAAAGGCTGCAAGCACATTTTTAGAGCAATTCAGAAAAGACTTGCTTGAGATATAGGCAAATACCTAAAAAACATCAAATTGAGCCTTGCACTGAGCTTCGGCGCAGCTCAATCACCTATGATATTGCCCCACCGCAGGACGGAGAACATACAAAACTGAGGGTGCTTGATTGTGGATATGCTGAATAAGAAATGGATAGCCGTCTGATGAGGACGGTCTATCCGTGTTTGATTCGATTTTTACTGTACAGACTGCCTTTTCTTCATTCGCTGCCAGCTTATAAAGCCGTATATGTCATTGACAAGGAACACGACAAAGCATATTAGAACCGAAATGTAATGTATATCTTCTATGCTTGCCAAAGTCCAAAGTACAATCAGCAATATATCATTTGCTGCGTAAGCGACCGCAAAAAACGGTATCCTGCAAAAAGTAAGATAAACTGCTATAAAACTTGTCGTTACGGATAGTGTACTCGGAATGAGATTGGCTGTATGAAAATGCCTCAAGATAAAGTAAAACAGCACAGTAACCGAAGCAGTAAGGAACAGCATAAAAACAGTTTCAGTCTTGCAGATACTCCCGACCTTAACTTCAGATTTCTTCCCATTAAAAGGATTTTTGAGCCATGATACCAAAGCAATGACTGCCATAGGCATTGTCATACCAATATAAGTTATCATTTCGCCGTAATAAGAGAATGAGTACGAAATGATACCGTAAAGCACGCTGAATGTGACCATTAGAACCTGACCTATAGGATTTCCCTTAGCGTTGAAGATCAATGAAGTCACACCAATCAATGAAGCGACCAGCGATAAGTAGTTTGTCCTGTCGAAAGCGAAAAAAGCTGTTATAACAAGCAATACTGACGAAAGCCATAATGCTATTTCAAATCTTGAAAAATAGGTGGTTATTCTGTTGAGCATATCGTTTCCTCCAAAATAAAAAGCATCCGAACACACATCTTCTAAGACCTAACGATGTGTATCGAATGCTTACGCATACTACCCGGTGGCAGTTTATAGTTGTTTTTTTCGCAGTTTTTTGACCGCCTATTCATTATAACATAAACTCTCAAAAAAGTCAATTAGTAAGCCCTTATTTACGCCCTTTTCATTGCATATTACCGCCAATTGTGCTATAATTAGGTTATAGAGCAGATCGGAGGTGAACTGCAATGGATAACGAAAACGAAGAATTAGTAAACCGATCAGGAAACGCTTGCGATTTTTTGTATTCGGAATCATTTCAAGCGTGACATAGCCTTTCTTCACAAGCGCCGACACAGCGGAATTGATCGTCTGCTTCGGGAACAGCATCAATTCTATCAGGTCTTGCTGAGAAAGCTGCTCCTCGGCATTTTGCAGATAATACAGCGCCCACATCGAGCAGTCGGAAAGTCCGAAGGCTGCCGTATCAGCAACCGACCGAGATCAAATGCTTTTTATCGAACTATACGTTCTGAACATAGCAAAGTATAGAATGTAAGCATTTTACATATCGAGTTAACTATGCTATAATGAGTACAAGGATCGATCAAGTTTTATTGTATACGGAGCATCAGGAAAGCGAGGGTCGATATGAGTATAACTATAAACATCTACTACATAGGGGAAAACGGGAACGCACGTAATTTCGCAGAAGAAATGATAAAAAGCGGTACTGTGGACAAGATACGAAGCGAGCAAGGCAATCTTCGCTATGAGTATTTTCAGCCCTTTGATGAGCCTGAAACGGTACTGCTGATTGATCAGTGGTCAAGCCAGGACGCAATTGATGTCCATCACGCTTCGCCAATGATGCGGACAATTACAGAGCTTAGGGAGAAGTACGGACTGAAAATGAAAGTCGAGAGGTATATCTCCGATGAGGATGGTATACCCGATAAGGATAAACAATTTATTGTGAAATAGGAGGTGTCGCTATGGCTGAGAAGATAGTACAGACCGCAGGACGGGATGCCCTCGGTGAGTTCGCTCCCGAATTTGCACATTTCAATGATGACATTCTGTTCGGGGAGAACTGGAACAACACGGATATCGATCTGAAAACACGAAGCATTATTACGGTGGTCGCTCTCATGTCGCAGGGTGTGACCAGCGATGCGCTGAAATTCCACCTGATGAATGCGAAAAATCACGGTGTATCTCAGAAAGAAATCGCAGCGATCATCACCCACACGGCTTTCTATGCAGGCTGGCCGCACGCTTGGGCGGTATTTGGTCTTGCAAAAGAGGTATGGAACGAGAAGTCGCCCGAAATGACCGACAAGGATAGGTATCAGAACAAGATATTCTTCCCCATAGGCGAGCCTAACCCTTACGGCGATTTCTTTGTTGGGCAGAGCTATCTTGCACCCGTTTCCACTGAACAGCTTGCGGTATTCAATGTGACCTTCGAGCCTGCCTGCCGCAACAACTGGCATAACCACCACGCAAAAAGTGGCGGCGGTCAGATGCTTATCTGTGTCGGCGGTCGAGGATATTATCAGGAATGGGGCAAGCAAGCGAGGGAGCTTCACCCGGGAGATATTGTGAATATCCCTGCAAATGTCAAGCACTGGCACGGTGCTGCGCCCGATTCGTGGTTCTCACATCTTGCGATAGAGATCGAGGGCGAGGACGGCAGAACGGAGTGGTGCGAGGCTGTTTCCGACGAGGATTACAACAAGCTAAAATAAACGAAGCTATCCGTTGTATGAACTGAATTACATTATCAAATGGCATAAAAACGCCGCAGCCAAGCTGCGGCGTTTCGTATGTAACAAGAATGAGAATAAACTATTTGAACCTGCAAAGAAAAGATGATCGGTCTCTGCAAAAACTACAGCGGATAACAGATAAACGGTGCAGACGCTGTTATCGCCATAATGGTTAAAAAGGACAGACAGAACCCTTGATAGAGGATGCAGTGCAGGGGAGTTGCGCAACAATTCCTTAGAGTGAACTCATAGCAGTATCCACACTCCGAGATAGCCATTTTCGTTGCCGTCGCCGTGAACTCTCACATCAGCATCCCTCACCGAGATGTTTGCGACCCCGTCATAAGAACCAAAGCAGACTACGCTGACACCGTTGCCGACGAGATCGAGTTTGCCGCCGATCACGCTGATGCCTTCGCCTGTGCTCCTTCCGCCGCCAAGACAAGTTATCTTCTCGCCGGAAGCGTGTACTGAGACCGTTCCGTTCGTTTCGATCCGGATAGTACCGTAGGGATCGTTGTAGCTCGAGCCGATGCCTACAGCGTAATTGCGTGTATTGTTTATGCGAAGATCTCTGCCGCCCCTCACTGTCAGGCTCGCTGACGCAGGAACTAGAATACCCTCCTTATCAAGAGTGTTATTACCGTTGAGTATAAGCTCGAGCCTGCTTCTGTCGCCGAGCCTTATCGTCGGTTCCTCAATGCCATTGATATTTATGTTGTTCACTGTCAGCTGTGCGTTAGCACCGTCAGCGCAGTATATTGCGAAATCTATGTTGTGTGAAGCCTCACCGTTGAGTGTATAGCTGCCATACGGAAAAATTTCTCAGAGGTCTTACGAACCACTGTATCGAGTATTTCCTCATTATCAGCTGAGTCAATGACAACAAACTGATCCTCCGATATACGGGCGATCTGTTCAGTTTCCGGATCAGCGCTGCGCAGTGCATTTGCAATAGTCTTAACTATTTCCTCAATAAACTATCTTTACAAGCTGTATCATTCTGACTTTTCTGCTATCATTCTATCACAGATTCTCTCAGCGGTCAACTGATTTTAATAACATAAACTGTTTTTATTTCCATATATTCCTTTACAATGTCGGTATCAAAGGACGGCAGAGGACGTTAATATGTGTAAGTTTTGGGGTTGCATTTTCGGCGTCAATGTGATATAATATGATCATAATTTAAGATATCTGTCTGGAGGTAATACTTATGAATAAAATACTGGTTACAGGCGGCGCCGGATTTATAGGCAGCCACACCTGCGTTGAGCTTCTCGATTCGGGATACGATATTGTTATCGTTGACAATTTCTCAAACTCAAAGCCCGAGGCTCTTGAGAGAATTAAGAAGATAACAGGAAAGACCTTTGATTTCTATCAGGCCGATCTGCTTGATCTTCCGGCTGTTGAGAAGATATTTGAGGAAAACAAGATCGATGCGGTCATCCACTTTGCGGGGCTCAAGGCCGTAGGAGAGTCTGTTGAAAAACCGGTGGAGTATTACCATAATAATATAACCGGAACTCTTATGCTTATAAAGGCAATGCAGAAATACGGCTGCAAGAAGATCGTTTTCTCATCCTCTGCTACTGTTTACGGCCCTGTCAACAAGGCGCCCTACACGGAGGATATGCCGACTTCCGCAACAAACCCTTACGGCTATACCAAGGTCATGATCGAGCAGATCCTTCGTGACGTCTGCGTTTCTGATCCTGACTGGTCGGTTTCGCTGCTTCGTTATTTCAATCCTATCGGAGCTCACAAGAGCGGTCTTATCGGTGAGGACCCGAACGGAATACCCAATAATCTCCTGCCTTACATCTGTCAGGTGGCTGTCGGAAAGCTTGAAAAGCTGGGGATCTTCGGCGATGACTATGATACCCCCGACGGAACAGGTGTAAGAGATTATATCCATGTTGTTGATCTTGCGAAGGGTCATCTTTGTGCTCTTAAATATGTTCTTGAAAACAAGGGCGCAGACGCTGTAAACCTTGGAACAGGAAAAGGATCCAGCGTATATGATGTTCTTCACAGCTTTGAAAAAGCCTGCGGCAAGAAGCTGCCTTATGCTGTAAAGCCCAGAAGAGCAGGGGATATTGCAACCTGCTATGCTGACACAAAGAAGGCTAAGGAGGTTTTCGGCTGGACAGCACAGTTTGGGCTTGATGAGATGACAGCAGACAGCTGGAACTTTATCAAAAACAACCCTAACGGTCTTTGATAGCAAAGTCAAGCACCTGTGATGAGTCATATCACGGGTGCTTTTTGTGTATAATGGCTTTATTTGTCCAAATGAGCTTGCTGTTGTTCGTTAAGAATTCACAAAAACAAAAAATATACCGAATTCCTATTGACATTATCGGAAATGTATGCTATACTCTAAGCATAGTTAAACGCTAGGAAATATATGAATTTGAGGTGAGCACATGAAACCTTATGTTTTGACCCTCTTATCCGATTCACGAATGTGAAGATATACAGCATTCAAACGGTAAGATACATTTAAATCATAATAATCAGAAAGAGGTAATTAAATATGAGCAATATAAATGAGAGAAACTTAAAGTTTGAGACCAAGCAGCTTCACGTAGGACAGGAGAATCCTGATCCGGCAACAGACGCAAGGGCAGTGCCTATCTACCTGACATCTTCCTATGTTTTCCATAACAGCGAACACGCAGCTGACAGATTCGGCCTGAGAGATGCCGGAAACATATACGGCAGACTTACAAACCCCACACAGGATGTTTTTGAGCAGCGCATCGCAGCTCTTGAGGGCGGCTCGGCAGCAATAGCAGTAAGCTCTGGTGCAGCGGCAATAACCTACGCTATCCAGACAGCAGCTCACGCAGGTGATCACATCGTTGCTGCAAAGAACATCTACGGCGGTACATATAACCTGCTGGCTCACACATTAAAGGACTACGGCATAGAGACCACCTTTGTTGATCCCTTTGATTATGACGCTATCGAGGCCGCAATCAAGGATAATACAAAAGCTATCGAGATAGAGACTCTCGGAAATCCTAATTCAGAGGTCGTTGACATTGAAAGGATAGCGCAGATCGCTCACGCACATAAGATCCCGCTTATCGTTGACAACACCTTTGCCACCCCTTATCTTGTAAGACCTATCGAGCACGGAGCTGATATCGTTGTTCATTCTGCTACAAAGTTTATCGGCGGCCATGGTACCTCGATCGGCGGTGTTATCGTAGATTCCGGTAAATTTGACTGGATCGGAAGCGGAAAGTTCCCTTGGCTGGTCGAGCCAAACGTGTCCTATCACGGTGTAAGCTTTGCAAAGGCTGTTCCTAACGCAACTTTTGTAACATATATAAGAGCTATCCTTCTCAGAGACACAGGCGCTACACTTTCACCTGTACACGCTTTTGTGTTCCTCCAGGGTCTCGAGACATTGTCGCTCAGAGTTGAGAGACACGTTGAAAATGCTCTGAAGGTAGCGCAGTTCCTTGCAAATGATCCCAGAGTCGAGAAGGTAAATCATCCTTCCGTATCTTCAGATCCTAAACAGCAGGAGCTCTATAAGAAATATTATCCTAACGGCGGCGGCTCTATCTTTACATTTGAGATCAAGGGTGACGCCAAGACCGCACAGAAGTTTATTGATAACCTCAAGCTGTTCTCGCTGCTTGCAAACGTTGCCGATGTGAAGAGCCTTGCTATCCATCCTGCATCCACAACACATTCCGAGTGCAACGAGCAGGAGCTGCTTGACCAGGGGATCAAGCCCAACACAATCAGGCTTTCCATCGGTACAGAGCACATTGATGACATTCTGTTCGATATCAAGGAAGCTCTTGACAACATCTGATAAAAACGATCATATCATAAGACAACCTCATAGAAAAAGCGAGACCTCCGATATCATTCGTCGGAGGTCTCGCTTTTTGCTTTATTCTTAGTTTTGCTATCGGGCTTTATATCCGCAAGGGGATTGGCTTCGATCGCTTTTCTGATATTAGCGCTGTTTATGTGAGTGTATATCTCGGTGGTAGCCGTACTCTCGTGCCCAAGGACTTCCTTCAGAAGCAGGGTATCAACGCCGTTCTGATACATAAGCGTTGCTGCGGTATGTCTTAGCTTGTGAGTTGAAAGACCGAGATTTGAAAGCCCGGCCTTTGCAAGACATTCTTCAACTATCTGTTCTACACGCCGTGTTGTTATACGCTTGTTCTGGTTGGAAATGAACAAAGCATTGACGTCGGTTTTCTTTGCTGCCCGTCCCGGCATATAGTTGTTGATTGAAGCGATACAAGCATCGTTCAGCGCAACGATACGTTCTTTTCGTCCTTTGCCAAAGATCCTTACTGTCCTGTTATCCAGGCTTATGTCATCGATGTCTATACCGCAAAGCTCTGAAAGCCTCATTCCGCAGTTCAGAAACAGAGTGATAATACAGTAATCACGGGCCGTGTATCTTGATTCTACAGACATAAGAAGCTTCTGGGCTTCCTGCAGCGTAAGATACTTGGGAAGCGTTTTTTCCGAACGAGGCAGTTCAAGGTTTTCAATAGGATTTGATTTTATAAGCATGACCTTGTTTGTGAGATAGTTATAGAAGTGACGAAGACAGGTCACTTTTCTGGCTCTGGTTTTTGCTGTGTTCTCACGCTCATCAGTCAGCCAGCGCAGATAACTGTATGCGTCATGCAGAGAAAACTGTTCGACATATTCAAAAGGAACATTTTTTATAGGTATATCTTTGAACTCGGTCTTGTTAGGATCAACATCATTGTGATCTATAAGAAGATAACGCAGAAACGTCTTCATATCTGTGTAATAGGCATCTTCTGTCCTTGGAGCTCTGTCTTCAACTATCCTTATATGTGTCAGAAAGTCTTTCAAATATTTAGGACAATCAGTTTTATTGTTAATTGACACACACTTTGCCTCCGTTTCAGGACAGGTTATATGGATTTACAGATCTACCAGAGCACAGCTTGTGCCGTAGGGTGACAGATCAATAAATGCGTAGCTTGGCGGAAGGTCATCCTTTGGCTGAGATGCACTCCCGGGATTAAGGATATGAAGACCGTTCTTGTATTTATAGTATCGGCAATGAGTATGGCCGTAAAGAGCGATCTGTGCATTACTCTCCTTTGCAAGAGAGATAAGAGTGTCATAAGAGTTCTTCACATCAAGATCATGTCCGTGAGCAAGCAGGATCTTTGTTTTAAAGATCTCGATCACATCTGTGGAGGGGATGACCGGCTCATCACAGTTTCCCGAAACACAGTATATATGCTTGTCGGTATAGATCTCTTTCATCACTTCGAGCTCCTTCAGACCGTCTCCGAGGAAGATGAAGTGATCGCAGATATGTTTGTTCAAATCAAATATCTGTCTTGCAGCAGAAATGTTGCCGTGAGTATCAGAAAAAACTATTATCCTCATTTGATTAACTCCTTTACGGAACAGTAGTTTTTCTTTATTATAACATAATTTTTGAAAATCGCAATATTGTTCACAGAAAATTCTCAAAGAAATTTTGAAATTATTTGTTCAAATATACAAAATTCATAGTTTGTTATTGAAATTTGTGTAAAAATGTGCTATGATAAGTTAAGGTAATTATGCAGTCATTTCGTCTTACCTTGTCAAGGAGTGTTCGTACGATCATGAAAAAAAAGTATGCTATCTATAAGTCGGAAACGGGATACTACTACTATGAGTATTACGATACGCTTGAAGCGCTTAAAGGAACAAAGTTTGACGGGATCGTAACAGAGGACAAGCTCCCTGTGGTTCTTGACAATACAGGGGGATATTACCACTTTACTGAAGATGATTTTATGTTTGACAGGCTTGTCGAATGCGAGGGCTGCCCACTGAAGCTGGAACAAATGTTTTTCAAGAATCAGGATTGCTTCAAGCTTGGCTGGATGTCACCTGAAGGAGATACTTATTCCTGTGATTATACCAGTCATACAAAGGCTGCGATAATGATAGCTGAAAAGTTTTTTGGAAAAGTCAAGTATCCGGAGCGAACACTTGGAAAGGCCGGCTGGCTCAAAATAATCGATTCATGGGACGGCACTCAGCGTGAACACGGTCAGTTTGTTTATTCTCTTACGGGCAGGATAACCAAAAGACAGGCGGACAGACTTTTTGATCTCGGGCTTTACGCAAACAAGGAAGTCAAAAGCATGATAGATGAATGTGAACAGAACTGGTAAAGCAGGACTGTCTGAATTATAATTATAATGAATAAAAAAGGAGTGCTGTGTTTTGGGAACAAGAGTTGCGATCATTGCGATCATCGTCGAGAACAAGAACTCCGTTGAGCGTATAAATGCCATTCTTCACGAGTATAAGGATGCGATCATCGGAAGAATGGGCATCCCTTACAAAGCGAAAGGCATAAGTATTATAAGCATAGCGGTAGATGCATCTCAGGATGACATAAATACTCTTGCAGGAAAGATAGGCAGACTTGACGGTGTTTCTGCAAAAACTGTATATTCTGCGAACTGAATTTAATAATTTCAATCTGTTTCTAACGCCGAAAATAGTATTTGAGGCGAAAGTAAGATCATTGTTCAAAAACGTTTCGGTCGGATTCTTACTTTTTGAAGGATCCGGCTTTTTTTCATAAGCTATAAAGGGTGATAAATATGGGACTTAATTCAACACCTTCATCGGAGAGGATACATATAGGTTTCTTTGGCGTTAGAAACGCCGGAAAATCAAGCCTTGTCAACGCTGTGACAAATCAGGAGCTTGCTGTAGTTTCGGATACTCCGGGCACAACTACCGATCCTGTGACCAAAGCTATGGAGCTTTTACCTCTGGGTCCTGTCGTTATAATCGACACTCCCGGTTTTGATGACGAGGGAGCTCTTGGAGAGCTTCGTGTTAAAAAGACATCACAGGTGCTCAACAGAGTAGATATCGCTGTTCTGGTCACAGATATAACTAAGCCTCTCTGTGAATGTGAAAGGCAGCTCATTGGTCTTTTTGAAGACAAGAAGATACCATATCTTATTGTCGGGAATAAGAATGACCTTTCTGATAAAGCCCCTGACGGCGAGAGATTTGCTGTCAGTGCGCTAAACAAAGCCAACATTTATGAGCTGAGAGAAAAGATCGCTTCTCTTGTTGAGACAAAGGATCAGACTCATCGGATAGTCGGCGATATTATCAAAGAAAACGAGCTGGCTGTGCTTGTTGTCCCGATAGATAAGGCAGCGCCTAAAGGCAGGCTTATCCTGCCGCAGCAGATGGTTATAAGGGATATCCTTGAATCAGGCGCTTGCTCGGCGGTTGTCCGTGAAACGGAATTGCCGTACACGCTTGAAAACCTTGTAAGCAGACCGGCTGTTGTTATCACAGACAGTCAGGCTTTCACTAAGGTCGCTAAGGATACTCCGGAAGACATCAAGCTGACATCGTTTTCCATCCTTATGGCAAAATACAAGGGCTTCCTTGAAACGGCAGTAAAGGGCGCTGCGGCAATATCAAAGCTTAAAGACGGCGACAGGATACTTATCTCAGAGGGCTGCACACATCACAGACAGTGCGGCGATATAGGAAGCGTCAAGCTTCCTGCGCTTTTAAAAAAGACAACGGGCAAACAGCTTGAGATAGAGCTTAGCTCCGGCAGGGAGTTCCCCGAGGACCTTGAGCGCTTTGCTATGGTCATCCATTGCGGCGGCTGTATGCTCAACGAAAGAGAAATGCTTTACAGGATGAGAACTGCAGTTGACAACGGAGTTCCTTTTACTAATTACGGAGTTGCGATAGCTCATATGAACGGGATACTTTCAAGAAGCCTCGAGGTTTTCCCCGAGGTCAGAAAGCTCCTTGATTAATAAACAGCAGGTGATCGTGTGGGAGATAAAGTAAAGAAGCTTATTGATAAGCTGAACAAGAATAAACATCTTGACAGGGAAGAGTGGCTCACTGTTCTCGGAGAATGGGATGAAAGTGACAGAGAGTATGCGGCAGATATCGCCAGAGCTGTCAGTGAAGGTGTTTTCGGAAAGAAGATATATATCAGAGGTATCGTTGAGTTTTCAAACGTCTGTAAAAATGACTGTCTTTACTGCGGTATCAGACGCTCAAACAAAAACGCTCAAAGATACAGACTGACAGATGATGAGATACTGATGTGCTGTGATGAGGGCTATGAATACGGCTTCCGTACTTTTGTTCTGCAAAGCGGTGAGGACCTTTCATATTCTGCAAAGCGTATAGCTGATATAGTTTCGAGGATCAAAAAGGCTCATCCTGACTGTGCGGTCACACTTTCTCTCGGAGAAAAGGAGTATGACGAGCTGAAGCTTATGCGCCAAGCAGGTGCTGACAGATATCTGCTAAGACACGAAACTGCTAACGAGGAGCACTATAAAAAGCTTCATCCGTCTGATATGTCTTTTTCTCACAGAATGAAGTGTCTTGAGGATCTTAAATCTCTGGGCTATCAGACAGGTGCCGGCATAATGGTAGGTTCGCCTTATCAGACTATCGACTGCCTGGCTGATGATATGGCTTTCTTTGAGAGCTTCAGACCGGAAATGATCGGAATCGGTCCTTTCCTTCCTCATAAAGACACGCCGTTCTGTGATGAACCCAAGGGCTCTTATGAGCTGACGTTGTTCCTTCTTAGCCTTTGCAGGATACTGCTCCCGAGAGTTTTACTGCCTGCAACGACTGCCCTTGGAACGATAAGACCGAACGGACGTGAACAGGGAGTCCTCTCGGGTGCCAATGTAATAATGCCGAATCTTTCTCCGACAGCTGTACGTAAGAAGTATATGCTTTATGACGGAAAGATCTGCACCGAGGATTCCAGCGATGAATGCCGCAGCTGCATTCAGGCGAGAATGAAACGAATAGGCTATGAGGTCGAGATATCGAGAGGAGATTTTAAATGATTAAGCTAGCGATATACGGAAAAGGCGGGATCGGTAAGTCTACTATATCCTGTAACATGGCTGCTTGCTTTGCGAGAAAAGGCTATAGTGTCATGCAGATCGGCTGCGACCCTAAAGCCGACTCAACTTCGCTGCTTCACGGCGGTGAAAGGATAGATACAGTTCTTGATCTTAGCCGTAAAAAAGGCAAGGGCTTAACACTTGATGATATTGTCTGTGAGGGCGCATTTGGAGTTAAATGTGTTGAAGCAGGCGGCCCTGTTCCGGGGCTCGGATGTGCCGGCAGAGGTGTTATAAATGCGCTTGAGACCCTTGAAAAGCTTGGCGCTTATGAAAAATACAAGCCTGACATTGTTATATATGACATCCTCGGTGATGTTGTCTGCGGCGGCTTTTCCATGCCTATGAGAAAGGGCTATGCAGACAAGGTCTTCGTAGTGACATCGGGAGAGAAGATGTCGATATACGCTGCTGCAAATATCTGCATGGCGGTCGAGAACTTCAAAGGCAGAGGTTATGCATCCCTTGGCGGAGTTATCCTTAACAGACGAGGTGTTGAAGACGAAGATAAAGCTGCGGCTGAACTTGCTAAAGACTTTGGAACTTCGGTTATCGGCTCGATCGACCGCTGCGAGGAGATACCTCGTGCAGAGAAAGCAGGAAAGACTGTTTCTGAAGTAAGCCCTGATTCTGAAGTGCAAAAACAGCTCGACTCCCTGGCCCAGAGAATACTTGACAGCTTCGGAGGTGCCTTATGAGCCGCACTGACGGGCTTGACAAGCCCTGCTTTGTGAAGATAAAAGACGCAAACAGAGATGAGCTCTTTGCATCGGGTCTTGAGTATAATCCCCCGGCAAGAGGAATGTGGAACATTGTCCATTCGGGAATGCTTCTACCGGGAGCACACGAGATCTTTGCCTGTGCCCAGGGATGCTTAAGAGGCGTTATCCTGACGGCAGCCGAGATGCTGGAGCTTGACCGTTTAAGCTGGATATCCGTTTCGGAGAGTGATATGTTCGACGGAACGCTGGAGAGCGATATCGTTGACGGAGTCTGTGAGATCATTGAGAAGCTTGATAAAAAGCCTCCTGTCATTTTGCTTTATCTTAGCTGTATTCATCTTTTTGTCGGAGTTGATTTTGAGGCTATTATAAGCGAGCTTTCGCAAAAGCATCCTGAAATAACCTTTGTTGACTGCTATATGACGCCAACAATGAGGCAGACTGTTTCTCCTGTTGCAAAGATGAGTTCACAGCTCTACTGTGCTTTAAAGCCCCTTCCGCTTAAAGATAAGGTAGTAGGTATAGTCGGAAACGACCGGGCAACGGATGAGGATTCAGAGCTTGTCAAGATCATAAGGAGTGCCGGATGCGAGCTTCGTGATATAACTCTTTGCAAGACCTTTGAAGAGTATCTGACACTTGCCGAGTGCAGCCTGAATATAAGTTATATCCCTACAGGTTTCCTGGCAGGAGAAGATCTAGAGCACAGACTTGGCGCAAATCACCTTCATCTGCCTGCTAGATACAGCTATGAGGGCATAAAAGACAATTACAAGAGGCTCTGCGATGAACTCGGCATAGATATGCCTGACTTTTCACACGATGAAGCGGCAGCAGAAAAGTCATTGTTAAAAGCAAAGGAGATCATCGGTGACACGCCCATCGCTATCGACTTTACAGCAGTTACAAGGCCTTTCGAGCTTGCATGGCTGCTTTGCGAGCACGGATTCAATGTTAAGCATATAATCGCAGACAGCGCCGCAGGTGAGGAAGACAGTTTTGATAAGCTCTGCGCTCACGATCCTGAGATAAAGATCTGGTATGCGGTCAATGTCAATATGCTTGAAATGCCTGAGCAGGATCACGAACATATCCTGGCTGTGGGGCAAAAGGCAGCTTATTATTTTGCAACAGACAGTTTTGTAAATATCATAGTCAACGGCGGTTATTACGGTTTTTCGGGCATAGCAAAGATAGCTGACCTGATGATCGATGCATATAATACGCCAAAGGACAGACGGGAAGTGCTCAGGCTCAAGGGCATGGGCTGTGCGAGCTGTCTTGTTTGAGGAGGGCAGTTATATGAAAAATGTTTCTAAGATCATACCTTGCTATGCTGCCGATACCTCGGGAGTATGCTCGGCGCTTTACGAGCTTGGCGGCCTGACGGTCGTTCACGATGCTTCGGGCTGCAATTCGACTTATTCTACTCATGATGAGCCCAGATGGTATGATGTACGCTCAAAGATATACATATCAGCGATGACTGAGCTTGATATGGTGCTTGGCAATGATGAAAAGTTTATCTCTGATGTTGTCTCTGCTGCTCACGATCAGGAACCTGAGTTCATTTCTATCTGCGGTTCTCCTATGCCTATGATGACCGGATTTGATTATGATGCTGTTGCTTATGAGATCGGGCAGAGAAGCGGGATAAAGACCATCCCTCTTCATACAAACGGCACAAGATCATATATCGAGGGTGCTTCCGAAGCATTTGTTGAGATCATTAAGGCTTATGCCGAAGAGACAGAGAAAACCAAAAACGGTGTCAATGTTTTAGGCCTTACACCGCTTGACTTTCCTCTGGGAGCAGATAGGGATATAAAAAAATGGCTTGATGAAAACGGCTTTAAGTGTATCTGTACCCTTGCTATGGGCTGTACAGTTGATGATGTAAGAAAAATGGCCGGTGCTGCTTTAAATCTCGTTGTTTCACATTCGGGACTTGCAGCAGCCGAGTATATGAAGGAACAGTTCGGGATACCCTATGTTTGCGGTGTTCCTTTTGGAAAAGGCTTCTCAAAGAAACTCGCTGATCACATGATCAGTGTTATCACTGACAGCGACAGCTTTTCACCCTTTGTTCTTCCGTGTGACGGCTTTCCCGATGCCGATACTATAATTATCGGCGAGAGCATTACCTCGGGATCTCTGGCAGCAGCGCTATGGTCTGATATGAAGATCACGGCTAAACCCCTCTGCACTCTTCCGTCTCATAGGTTTTTCACAAGGCACAGCGCCGAAGATATTTATGCAGAGGAAGATATAGAAGCATATCTCAAGGAGACGGCACCTAAGACTGTTATTGCCGACCCTCTTTACAAATACATACTACCGAAAGAGACAAAGCTGATAACACTTCCGCATTTTGCTTTTTCGGGACGGTGCTTTGCTAAAGATATGCACAGCCTTATAAATAGGGAAATAAAGGAGTATTTCAAATGATAAAGATCGCTCTTTACGGAAAAGGCGGTATCGGAAAATCGACCTGCACGTCCAATCTCTCTGCTGCTTTCGCAAAGCTTGGAAAAAAGGTCATACAGATCGGCTGCGACCCGAAAGCAGACTCTACGATAAATCTGCTTCACGGTGACCCTGTTATGCCTGTAATGGATTATATGAGGATACACGACGAGGAGCCCGACAGGATCGAGCAGATCTCAAAGGTTGGGTTCGGCGGTGTCGTATGTATTGAAACAGGCGGCCCTACACCCGGTCTTGGCTGTGCGGGACGTGGAATAATCACGACTTTCAGTCTGCTTGAGCAGCTTGAACTGTTTGATACAGTGAAGCCCGATGTTGTGCTTTATGACGTACTCGGCGATGTTGTGTGCGGTGGCTTTGCAGCACCGATAAGAGAGGGCTATGCCGAAAAGATTCTGATAGTGACCTCAGGCGAAAAAATGGCGCTTTATGCTGCGAATAATATAAACAGTGCAGTAAAGAACTTTGAAGACAGAAGCTATGCCAAGGTAAGAGGCATAATAATGAACAGAAGAAATGTCGAGAATGAGGAAGAGAAGGTAAGAGCTTTCGCAGAGAGTTCAGGGCTTGATATTGCTGCTGATATACCCCGTTCCGCTGATATCATAAAGTATGAGGATATGGGTATGACCTGCGTTGAGGGTGATCCTGAATGCGAGACTTCAAAGCGCTTCCTTGAGCTTGCTAAGCTGCTTATAAGTGAGGATGAGAATAATGACTGATGCTTACTATATTACAGCCGCCGAGCTTGCAAAGACGGGTATTGATGATCTCCCGACGGAGCTTAATTCCGCAAAGCACATGATCTACAGCTCTCCGGCTACTCTTGATTTCAATTCTCCCGGCGCCAGAGGCTTCGGCGTCAAAAGGGCAGGACTTGCAATACCGGGTTCTGTGATGCTTCTAATTGCGCCCGGCTGCTGCGGCCGAAACACAGCTCTGCTCAATGAGCTTGGCTACAGTGAAAGATTTTTCTATCTGATGCTCGACGACACGGATATCGTGACAGGAAGATATATAAGCAAGATACCTAAAGCCTGCGCAGAGCTTCTTGAAGAGCTTGATGAAAAGCCTTCGGTTGTTATGCTTTGTGTTACCTGCGTCGATGCGCTCCTTGGAACAGATATGGAGAGAGTCTGCCGTGCCTGTGAAGAAGAAACGGGCGTCAGGACCGCCCCAGCATATATGTATGCGCTGACAAGGGAAAAAAGGCTCCCGCCTATGGGGCTTGTTAGAAAGTCAGTATACTCACTTCTTGAACCGCAGAAACGCCGTTCAAACGAATGCGCTGTTATGGGTTATTTCTCGGCGCTTGAAGATGGCTGTGAGCTCTACGATATGCTTAAAGCTATTGGTATAAAGAAGGTCCACGAGCTTGGCAGATGCAAAACATTTGAAGAGTATAAAGACATCTCAAGGGCAAATTTCAGTCTGGTGCTAAATTCCGAAGCCAGGGCAGCTGCACAGGATATGCAGTCCCGCTTAGGGATACCTTTTATTGAGCTTACAAGAGTCTACAGACTCTCAAAGATACACAACCAGTATATGCTTCTCGGTCAGGCGATCGGTTCAGAGTTCGATGATTCTGAATATTACCGCAGAGCAGAGAAGTCTGTAAATGACTTTAAAGAAAAATACAGCGATACCGTGTTTGCGATCGGCGAGAGCCTGAACGCAGACAGCTTCGAGCTTGCACTCGCACTCACAGAATACGGCTTCAAGGTGGCTGAGATATACGGTACTGTCGGAGAAAGAAACTTTGTGTTCGTAAAGAAACTTGCGGAAGTTTCTCCCGAAACGAGGATCTATTCAAATCTTTCTCCGACAATGATGAACTATATCCCGATGAGTGGTGTAACGGCCGCCATCGGTGCTGACGCTGTGTATTATCACAAAGATTGTGCCGGAGTCTGCTTTAATGAAGAAGAGCAGCCTTTTGGCTACAGGGGCGTTGAGCTTTTGTTTGAAAAGCTTACAAAAGCGCTGAATGACAGGGAGGAGAGTGTGTTATGAAAAAGCTTCTGAAACATATTTCTCCTATTGCTCCCGATGATTCCGGAGCCTGCTCGGTGCTGTATGAAATGGGCGGTATCACCGTTATATGTGATGCAGGCGGCTGCGCAGGAAACGTCTGCGGATTTGATGAGCCGAGGTGGTTTGAAAAGAGATCAGCTCTTTTCTCGGCAGGCCTGAGAGATATGGACGCTATCCTTGGCAGAGATGAGCTTCTGATTAAAAAGCTTGCTCTTATCTGCAAACAGGTCGATGCCAGGTTTACTGCTATAGTCGGGACCCCCGTTCCTGCTGTTATTGCTACCGATATGAGAGCTCTCGAAAAAATGGCAGAGAAAAAGACAGATCTTCCCGGAATTGCTCTTCCCACGGACGGAACAAGGCTTTATGACTACGGCGAAGAAATGGCTTATCTTAAGCTTTTTGAGCGCTTTGCCGTGGAAAAGCTCCCTGTTAAAAAAGGTCTTGTGGGCGTTCTGGGAGCTACTCCGCTCAATACAGGCGAGACAGGCTCTGACAGGATAAAAAAAGAGCTTTCGGCTGATGAAAATGAAGAGATCGTTTGCTTTGGAATGGACAGCGGCATTGATGACGTTATCAGAGCGAGCGAGTTTGAAAAGATAATTGTTATCGCTCCCTCCGGTCTTGCTGCTGCTAAGTATCTGAACAAAAAGTTCGGCATACCTTACGAAGTAAGAGGCTGCTGTATAAACGATGATGTTAGCTGTAAAGCCGACAAGCTTGTCGGCAAAAAGATCTTGATAATTCATCATCAGTTTACTGCAAATGCTGTCAGAGACCGTCTTAAAGGCTGTGATGTCGTTTGTGCCAGCTGGTTCAGGATGATACCATCTCTCAAGAAGGAAAACGACATCCACATCAAAGAAGAACAGCAGCTTGCTGAGCTTGCAAAGGACGGCGGTTTCGATGTTATTATCGCAGACAGCTTTTTCAAGCGTGCGATGAAAGATTTTAAAGGACAGTGGATAGATCTTCCGCATTTTGCTGTAAGCGGAAGACTCAATAAGGATTTATGATATGACAACTGTAAATATTCATGTCTATGGGATAGTTCAGGGTGTCGGTTTCAGGCCGTTCACGGCTGTTTCGGCTTCAAAGTTCGGAATAAAAGGTACTGTCTCGAATAAAGGCTCCTATGTTGAGATCATAGCCCAGGGAGACCGGGATGATATCGAGAACTTCATCGATGAGATAAGATACCGCCCGCCTGATCGTGCGGTCATTCTTGGTATCGATGAGCTGCCTTGCCACGAAGAACAGAGCTTTGACAGCTTTGAGATCATTGAGAGCGAAAAAGAGTACGGTGATATTTTCATATCCCCGGATATTGCGACCTGTGACAAATGCAAAGCTGAGCTCTTTGATAAGTCTGACAGACGGTATCTTCACCCTTTTATCAACTGCACACAGTGCGGTCCACGTCTAACGATACTTGATTCTATGCCCTATGACAGAGTAAGAACGAGCATGAGCGAGTTCCCGATGTGTGATAAGTGTTCAGCTGAATACTATGATTCCAAAACAAGGCGTTACGATGCGCAGCCTGTCTGCTGCAACGACTGCGGACCGGAGGTCTATATCCTCGGTTCGGATATAAAGGGCTCTGATGCGATAACTGCCGTCCGCAAAAGTATTATGGACGGAAAGATCGCAGCTATAAAAGGCATCGGCGGTTTTCATCTTTGCTGCGATGCAAAGAACACCGAGGCAGTGGAAAGGCTTCGTAAGCTCAAGCGCCGCCCGATGAAACCCTTTGCGGTCATGATGAAGGACCTTGATACCGTGAAGCGTGAGTGTGTCATAGCTGACGGCCAGGAGGAATACCTCACTGGCTGGCAGAAGCCGATCATGCTTCTGGAAAAGAAAGAAAAGCAGTCTATAAGCGACAGGATCGCTCCCGATAACCTGACAGTAGGCGTTATGCTTCCTTATGCGCCTGTGCAGATGCTCCTCTTTGATTATCCTGACGGGATAGAAATGAGCGACTGTCTTGTTATGACCAGCGGTAATGCCAGAGGCGCACCTATCTGCCGAAACGATGAGGACGCTGTCAAGGAGATAGGCGGTTTCTGCGATCTTATCCTTTCTCATAACAGAAAGATAAGGATAAGGGCAGACGATTCAGTCACAGACTGGCTTTACGGAAAGCCCTATATGATAAGACGTTCAAGAGGCTTTGCACCACTTCCTATAATGCTTGACAGTGACAAAACTAAGCAGGCGATGGCCATAGGCGGTGAGCTAAAAAACAGTTTCTGCGTTGCCAGAAACGGGATGCTCTACCTTTCTCCCTACATAGGTGATATGGCTGACATCAGGACTGTAAAGGCCCTTGAAGAATCATCCCGGAGGATGTGTGAGATGCTTGAAGCCGTGCCGGAAGCTGTTGTTTCAGACAAGCATCCTATGTATAATACTGTGTCTTTTGCAGAGGACTATGCTGAAAATCACAATGTACCGTTGGTACAGATCCAGCATCATTATGCCCATATTCTTTCCTGTATGGCTGAAAACGGCTATGACGGCAAAGTGATAGGCCTTAGTCTTGACGGCACAGGATACGGCGATGACGGGACTATCTGGGGCGGAGAGATACTCCTTTCTGATTACAGCGGATTTGAACGCAAGGGTAGTATCAAGCCGTTTATCCAGGTCGGCGGAGATATTTCCGCTAAAGAGGGCTGGCGTATCGCAGCAGCTATGCTTCGTGACTGCTTTGGCGAAGAGGGAAGCGAAGTTTGCCAGAAGCTTGGTATATGCTCTGAAAAAGAATATGCTCTTATCGGCATGATGGCTGACAAGCACATCAACAGTGTCGTATCGACAAGCTGCGGAAGGCTGTTTGATGCGGTGTCTGCTATCCTCGGGATAAGGCGGGCATCTACCTATGAGGGCGACGCTTCAACAGCTCTAATGTATCACGCACAGCTGTTTGAAAAAGAGCTTGGTGATAAAGAGTTTACAAGCGGCTTTGCCGGAAACCTGATATCTGATAATGAGGGCTGTATCACCCTTGAGACCGATGCTCTGGTAAAATATATCGCAGAGCAGCTCCTGGATAACAGTTCTCCGGACATCAACAGACTTGCCTACGAGTTTCACTGCACTCTGTCTGATATGCTCATTAAAGCATCCGAGAGAGTAAGAGAGCTTTGCGGTATAGACACAGCTGCATTGAGCGGCGGCGTGTTCCAGAACAAGCTTCTGGTAAGGCTTACAAATGAGGGCCTTAGAAGCAGGGGATTCAATGTCCTGCTTCACAGCCTGGTCCCGCCGAATGACGGCGGTATTGCCCTCGGTCAGGCGGCTTATGCCGTGAAACAAAGATAATGACCGCTTAACGGTTAAGATAAGATTTTTATAATGAAAGGACGATAAATATGTGTGTTGGATTATCTGCAAGAGTTGTCAGTGTCAAGGATCAGACAGCTGTTATCGAGGCAGGCGGAGCACAGCGTGCTGTGAGCGCCGGAGTTCTCGAGGAGCTTGAGCCCGGGGACTATGTTATGGTCCATGCCGGTGTAGCTATCGCTAAGATCACAGAAAGCGATGATGAACAGACAGATGAAGTAATGGAGAGCTTGCTATGAATGAACAGATCAAAGCTGCCAGAGACATAATCACAGGATACAAGGGGAGACCCATTCGTATCATGGAAGTCTGCGGCACTCATACCCATGAGATATTCAGACTGGGCATAAGAAAGCTCCTGCCTGAAAACATTGACGTTATTTCCGGCCCAGGCTGTCCTGTCTGCGTAACTGCGGTAGGATACATCGATGAGGCCTGCTGGCTGGCGCTTGAAAAAAACTGCATCATCTGTACCTTTGGTGATCTTATAAAGGTCCCCGGAACGGAGATGAGCCTTGCAGGCGCAAGAGCAAAGGGAGCACAGGTAAGGCCTGTGTACTCTCCGCTGGATGCAGTAGAGCTTGCAAAGGAAAACCCTGACAAACAGGTCGTTTTTCTTGCTGTCGGTTTTGAGACGACAACTCCTTCTGCCTGTCTCGCTGCAAAGCAGGCTAAAGAAGAAGGACTTGAAAACTTTTCTCTCCTGACAGCCAATAAAACTATGCCGAATGCTTATAACGCTCTTGTCGGCAGTGCTGATGCATTTATCTATCCCGGTCACGTTAATGCGATCACAGGAAATGCAGCCTGTAAAAAGCTTTGCGAAGAAAAGGGCGTTTCGGGTGTTGTCGCCGGATTTACGGCAAATGAGCTTCTTATAGCCCTTGCTGTTGCGATAAAGCTTCTGGAAAAGGGCGAGCCTTTCTTCAAAAACTGTTATCCTCGTGTTGTCAAGGACGAGGGCAACCTCTCGGCGATAAAGCTTATGGATGAGGTCATGGAACCCTGTGATAGCGAATGGAGGGGGCTGGGAGTCATCCCTATGTCAGGTATGAAGCTCAGAGAAGAATATGCCGGCTATGATTCAAGGATAAAGTATTCTATGCCCGAGATAAAAGGCAGACCTAATCCTGCCTGCCGCTGCGGTGATGTTCTTCAGGGCAAGTGCAAGCCGAGCGACTGTAAGGTCTTCGGCAAGGTGTGCACACCGCTTCACCCTGTTGGTGCTTGTATGGTGTCTGACGAGGGTGCCTGCTCGGCTTATTATCAGTATTCAGGAATAATATGATTTCGGAGGAGTAAAACAATGAGTTCAAATACAGTAACGCTTGCTCACGGCGCAGGCGGAAAACAGACAAGTGATCTTATCGACAAGGTTTTCAAAGCACATTTTTCAAATCCCGAGTTTACAGCAGATGATGCGGCAGTTTTGCCGAAGATCGACTCAAAGCTTGCATTCACAACAGACGGTTTTATAGTGTCTCCATGGAAGTTCAACGGCGGAAACATCGGAAAGCTTTCTATCTGCGGAACAGTAAACGATCTGTCCTGTATGGGAGCTAAGCCTATGTATATGACCTGCGGCTTTGTTATTGAAGAGGGATTCGACCTTGATGACCTCGAGCAGATAGCTGCCGCTATGGAAAAAACAGCTGCTGAAGCCGGTGTAAAGATAGTTGCAGGCGACACAAAGGTAGCCGGCAAGGGACAGGTAGACGGCGTTTTCATTACAACAACCGGGATCGGTTCTGTTCAGGAAGGAGCTGATACCTCGGGTAAATATGCAAGACCGGGTGATGCTGTCATCGTTACAGGCGATGTCGGAAGACATGGATGCACGATCCTGCTCGCAAGAGACGAATTCGGCATCGAGTCGGATGTGGACAGCGACTGTGCTCCTCTCTGGGGAACAGTAAGCTCTATATTTGAGGTCACAAAGGACGTCCATGTTATCCGTGATGCTACAAGAGGCGGAGTCGGAACAGTTCTTTATGAGATCGCAGAGCAGAGCGATGTAGGTATCACTCTTGATCAGACCGCTATCCCTGTTGATGATAGAGTTAAGGGCGTCTGCGGTATGCTGGGACTTGAACCGCTTTATCTTGCCTGTGAGGGAAGACTTGTTATTTTTGCTCCGGCGGAGAATGCTGAAAAGATAGTTGAGAAGCTGAGAGAAGGGAAGTATTCCAAGAATGCAGCTATCATAGGCAGAGTTACGGAGGATAACAAGGGAAAGGTCATAATGGAGACCGAAATTGGCACCCAGACAATTCTTCCGCAGCCAAAGGGAGAACTCCTTCCCAGGATCTGTTAAGGAACCTGAAAAATTTACCCGTATGTATTTTTATACGGGTGAATTTTTTTGTTTTTAAATGATAAAATATTTTTATTACTAGAATGTAATCAATTAATTGTTACTGTTAATTATGACAAAAATATGTATTACTTGTTGTTGCTTATGATAAAATTAGGTTTAAATGTACAAATATTTATTGACTTTTAGCACTATATGTGGTATATTTACACTTGGAAATTAGTGAATTTTCTATTATTCTCTGTTAGGAGGTTTATAAATGGCAGAATCCAGATTTATCAGGACAGTAACATTCGGAGGATATGATAAAGGCGATGTTGATAAGCGTCTTGAATACCTCTATTCACAGGTCTATGACCTTAAAAATGAGCTCAGAGCAACAAAGCTTATAAACGCAAAGCTCAAAGACGGTGCTACAGAAGAAGCAGCTGAGAATTCTGTGCTCGCTAATGAAAGAGTGAAGCTTACAGAGTTCCAGGTAAAAAATGAAACTCTCAGTGAAAAGCTCAAGAGCACTGATGAAGACAATAAGAAGAAGGAAGAAGAGCTTGTAGTTCTCAGAGAAAAGGTCAAAGTGCTTGAAGAACAGCTTTCCGATGCAAATACAAAGCTCGCTGCTGCTTCAAGCGGCGGAGACGCAGGAATGTTCGGTGTTGTATTTGCAGAGGCTCAGAAATCTGCCAATATGATCGTTGCCACAGCTCAGCAGAAGGCTGATGATCTTGAAGCTGATTCCAAGAAGCTTGCAGAGAACATGGTCACTGATGCCAATAACAAGGCTTCAAAGATCATTTTTGATGCCGAGACCCGTGCAGCACAGATCGAAGCTGATTCCAAGAACGATGCCGCTAAGATGAGCGCTGCTTCAGAGAATATGAAGGCTACGATGCTCAATGATATGAATAAGATCAGTAGTGAGGTGGCTAAGCTCAAGAAGGTCCTCTCTGATTTTGAGGCAACAGGTATCGGAATGGTCGATGAGTCCATCAAGCTTCTCGATGATACAAAGGCTGAACTTATGGTCGGCGGAGTTCCTGTATTCAAGGATCCTCAGCTGGTCGATCCTGCTTTTCCGGATGCACCGGAGTATACTGAAACAGATAATACTTATGTTACCGGTACGGACGAGCAGACTAAGAAAAATAACGAGGAACTCGATAAGCTTAAGGCAATGGCTGATTCCATCGGAGGCGATAAGCCTAAGGAGGACAAGGATGATACCGGAGCGATAGATCTTGCTTCTCTCGCTAAGCAGGCAGCTGCTATTGGCGGCGAGAAACCGGCCGAAAAGGAGGAAGCTCCCAAGAGCGACGGCGGACTCGGAGACCTTCTTAAACAGGCTAAAGCTATAAAATAATCCATTAGTCTTACATATCTACTATTTGAAAGTGAGTTGTTTTTTTAATGAGCGCAACTGAGATCATTATTGTTAAGCCTGACAAGTGCGTTGGATGTAATGCCTGTGTCAGGACCTGCCCCGCACCCGAGGCAAATATAACCAAGATGCTTGATGACGGTCGTTTTGTAACTACCGTTAATCCTGAAAAATGTATAACCTGCGGCGAGTGTGTAAGAAACTGTGCACACGGCGCAAGAGACTATATCGATGATACTGACGCTTGTATGTCCCGTGTAGGCAGAGAGAAGATGATAATCCTGGCTACACCTGCTATCAAGACTGTTTTCCCGACTAAATGGAAGGGCATACTTGACTGGTTCAAAGCCAAGGGATGTCTAATTTACGACGTTTCTCTCGGAGCCGATATTTGTACATGGGCACATCTCAGATCGATAGAGCAGAGAAAGGTCGGTAATGTTATTACTCAGCCCTGTGCTGCTATCGTTAAGTACATAGAGATCTATCAGCCTAAGCTTCTTCCGAATCTTTCGCCGATCCACAGTCCTATTTCCTGTGCGGTCACTTACATAAAGAAGTATCTCAAGAGATCAAATCCTATCGCAGTTCTTACTCCCTGCATAGCAAAGAAGAATGAGTTCATGGAGACAGGCCTTGTTGATTTCAATGTCACATTCAACAAGCTTTCGGAGTATTTCGACAAGAACGGCATCAAGATAGCTGTTAATGCTGCTAATGACTTTGAGTATAAGTTTGAGGAGCAGCAGGGTCAGGTCGGTGCGGTCTATCCTCGTCCAGGCGGACTTCGTGATAACCTCTGGCTGCATGATCCTGACATCAACATCACCACTTCCGAGGGTGTTCATAAGGTTTATCCTGAGCTTGATATGTATGCTCAGATGCCTGAATTCAAGCATCCTGAGGTATTTGACGTTCTTTCCTGCGAGTTCGGATGTAATGTTGGTCCCGCATCGGGAACGACACAGACTGTTTTCGATGTGATGGCATCGATGAGAGAGATCGAAAAGGCTGCCAAAACAAAGCGTAAGACAGGCGTTTTCAGAGGTGGTGAGGATAAGCTTTTCAAAAAGTTTGATGACGAACTCAAGATCAGCGATTTCTTGAGAACTTACAGACCCTCTACGCCTACTCCGCTGCCTACAGACAGACAGCTCGACGCTGTATTTGAGATGATGGGCAAGCATACAGAAGAAGAGCGCAACTTCAATTGCCATGCCTGTGGATATAATTCTTGCCGTGATATGGCGATCGCTATATGCAGAGGCCTGAACACTTCTGATAACTGTATCGTTCATGCAAAGAGCGTTCTTACAGCAAGACACAGCGAACTGACTGCTCAGCACGAGCTGCTCAGTGAGATCACAAATGAGTGTCTTTCACTTTCCGATAAGCTCAGAGATGACCTCAAGAATATCACTACGAATATGGATACTATCGGTGAATCCACATCCAAGACCAGCGACAGAGCAGGTGTTGTTAACGATCTGCTTACTAAGGTCATTTCGTTCTGCAAGAGCACGAATAATATGGACGCATCGAGCATCGGACAGCTTGTTGAGATACTTGAGACAACATTGGGCGCATTTAAGGATCTGGACAACAATGTCAATGCTACAAATGAGAGCTCGGAGATCATCCGTAATTCTATAGGCGAGATCAGCAGTCTTGTTGACAACATCAACGACAGCCTCCGCAAAACACAAAAAGAATAATAGGTTGATTTTGATGAGCGGTCGCATAACAATACCTGCGGCCGCTCATGTATTTTACTGATATCAACTTGAAGCAAGTGATGATTATGACCGAAAATGAGACTTTGAAAAAGACAGAAGAACTGGCTGCCGGGGTCATGCAGATCTCTGTTGCTGCTTTGCTTTTGAATATGCGTTTTCTTGCCAGAGCCGTCAACAGACTTCCGTATTATAGCTCGGGCAAAGGTTTCACCTGCGACGGGTTAAAGCTTAGCTATGAGAGCGAGCTCGTTCTGAAAAGATACAAGAAGAGCGAACGGCTTCCTGTTCATGATTATCTGCATATGCTTCTTCACTGTATTTTCAGGCATTGGAAGGTCGGAGCAGCTGTAGATGAAAAGGCGTGGAATGCTGCCTGTGATATTGCTTCTGAAGCGGTTATTTTCCGGTGCGCTCCGGAGTTTCGTGATACTGATAATGAAAATGCGAAACAAAAGATCATCCACGATATGGATCTTAGATTCAAGCCCTTGACCGCAGAGAAGATATATTCCTATTTTATGAAAAATGACATTTCCAGGGAGCAGTTGGATGAGTTTATCGCTCTGTTCGGTATCGATGATCATAAAGTCTGGTATAAAAACAGAAAAAGGGAATATGAGCCGGAAGAAAAGGTTGATGTTCTCAATATCGGGTATCCGGATGAAGAGCATTCCGGACAGAATAGTAACAGCGGCAGCGGTCCAGGCGAACAGGGGAAACTTCTCTCTGATGCAGAGGATCCCGGCTCCGGCAGTGACGGATCAAATGAAAACAGGGATGAGAGCGCTGAAAGAGAAGGCTCTGAAGACGAACGTGACCCCGAGAGCGGTCCGGATGACGGGACCGGCGAAAACAACGATGACCCGTCACTGGAGGACTGGCTCATGCAAAGCAGGGCAGAGCAATTGGAAAAGCTTGAAGATATGTGGAAAGAGATATCCGAGCAGATCGAATCTGATCTGAATAACTTTTCCAAGAATTCTGGCAGAGACAGCAAGTATCTGACAGATATTATCAGTAATGTAAACCGGGACAGATATGATTACGCTGCTTTTCTGCGACGCTTTGCTGTCTCCGGCGAGGTGATGAGACCTGATCCCGAGTGTTTTGATGTCAATTTCTATTCCTATGGGCTTGACCTTTATGGAAATGTTGCCCTTATCGAGCCGCTTGAAAATAAAGAAGTCAGACTTGTCCGTGACTTTGTGATAGCTATAGATACTTCCGGCTCCGTGAGCGGAGCGCTTGTAAAAGGCTTTATCAGCAAAACATACAGTATCCTTAAAAGTGAGGAGAGCTTCTTTACAAAGGTCAATATCTACATCATACAGTGTGATACCGAAGTAAGGGAAGCTAAGAAGATCACTGATAATACCGAGTTTGAGAAGTATTTGAATGAGCTTGAGATAAAAGGGCTCGGAGGCACTGATTTCAGACCGGTTTTTGAGCAGGTTGATACGCTTGTTGATAAAGGTGAGTTCAAAAACCTGAAAGGACTTATATATTTCACGGACGGCTTCGGTACGTTTCCGGAGTATAAACCGACTTATGAGACCGCCTTTGCTTTTTTACGAAGTGATTATGATGCAAACGAGCCGCCAGATATCCCGCCGTGGGCAGTTAAGCTCATTCTTGAGGAGGATGATGTTCTGTATGACTGACAGTGTATTTGAAATAGATAACGGTGTTTTAATTAAATATAACGGCGGTTCTGTTGCTGAGATACCTGATGGGGTGACAGAGATCGGCGAGTATTCTTTCCTTGGATGTGAAGACGTCGAAAAGGTGATAGTCCCTGAAAGCGTTAAGAGAATAGGACAGCAAGCCTTTCGTGGCTGTTCTTTGCTTCGTGAGATAAATCTGCCGGATGCTCTTGAGCGGATCGCAAGATTTTCTTTCTGCGAATGCGGAAGTCTGGAGGAGATATCCATTCCGGAAAGCGTTTCCGAGATCGGAAATTCCGCTTTTCGCTGCTGTGATATGCTGATCAGCGCAAAGCTTCCCGAAACCATCGAACGGATAGGAGAAAGCGCTTTTTCAGACTGCACAAGCCTAAGATTTATAAATATCCCCAAAGGGATAAGCGTTATCAGAAAGCGCTCTTTTTCAAGCTGCAGATCTCTGACCGTGATAGATATTCCGGAGGGAGTAACAGAAATAGCAGAGCACGCTTTTGATAACTGTGCATCTCTTTCTCGCTGCAATCTGCCTGAAACCCTTGAAAGGATCGGAAATCATACGTTCAGCGGATGTTCAGAGCTTGCGGACATTTCAATCCCCGGAAGCGTAACTCATATAGGCAGCAGTGCCTTTAACGCAACGCCGCTTATAAACGCTCCTGATAATGAATTTGTCATTGTGGGCAAAGGTATCCTTATATCATGCCGGAGCGATAAAGAGATAATTGAGGTGCCCTCCGGGGTGATCTCCATAGGGCAGAATTCTTTTACAAATAACACTGATCTGAAAAAGGTCATTTTGCCTGAAAGCGTTAAACAGATCTGTGATTATGCCTTTGAATACTGCGTTTCACTTGAGAGTATAAAGCTGCCCGATAAGCTTGAAAGAATCGGCAGCAGGGCCTTTATCGACTGTGCAGCTTTATCGGATATTGATCTTCCCGGTGAGATAAAAGATATAGGCAGCGACGCATTTTTCGGCACTGCCAAGCTGGAAAGCTTAACGGACGATATCGTAGTTTTCAGTGATAAATATCTTATCCGAGCAAGAGTCAGCGATAAAACATTCAGTATCCCGTCTTGGATAGAGCTTATCGCAGGAAACGCTTTCAGCGGTTCGTCGGGTATCGAGGAGATGATCATACCCGACAGCGTTAAATACATCGGCGCAGGGGCATTTAAATCGCTGCCGGAACTAAAGAAGATCGTTATTCCTGAAACCGTGGTCACTCTCGGTAATGAGGCTTTAATAAGCAGCGGCGGCCTTAGTGCTGTTATTCACCCGGCAAACCTGACACTAGGAGAAAATGTCTTTTCTCATTCGTCGAAGCTAACACTTGAAAACTCGGGCAGAAGCTTTGCCGTTATTCTTTCGGATGACAGCGGAGCAAGCTCGCCGGTTATTCGTTTCGGAGCATCACCGTCTAAGGAAACCTTTGAAGCTATGACAGAGCAGTGCGATCTTGTGCCTTCTGCTGCGTGCTATGCTGATATGATATCCGAATGCGATGAATACCTGACTGACCATGTTGAAGAGTCGATATGCTACGCTGTCAGTATCGAAGATAATGTTCTCTTAGAAAAGCTCCTGTCATCAGATCATGCGGATGAAGCGCAGATACAACATTGTATAGAATATGCTATATCTGCCTTGAAGCACGAGCAGCAGATAATACTTATGCGATACAAGAACGACAGATTCGGTGATCACAGTGTTGATGAGATAATCAGCGATAAATTCACACTCTGAGAAAAGAGGAAATGCTTTGAATATCAAAAAAGCTAAAGAACAGATTATATCCACAGTAAAAGCTTATCTTGCGAAGGATGAGCTTGGCAGATACATGATACCTCAGAACAAACAACGCCCTATCTTCCTTGTGGGTCCTCCGGGCATAGGAAAGACAGAAATAATGTCGCAGATAGCGTCCGAGCTCGGCATAGGCCTTCTATCCTATTCGATGACGCATCACACAAGACAGAGTGCTCTGGGGCTTCCGATAATCAGGAAAGGGGAGTATAAGGGCGAACAGTTCGATGTTTCCGAATACACGATGAGCGAGATACTCGCTTCCGTTTTTTCGCTGATGAACAGAAGTGGGCTGGAAAGCGGCATCCTGTTTCTTGATGAGATCAACTGTATTTCGGAAACACTGATGCCAATAATGCTCCAGTTCCTGCAGTATAAGGTTTTCGGCGGACATAAGCTGCCCGAGGGCTGGATAGTCGTTACAGCCGGAAATCCCCCTGAATATAACAACAGCGTCAGGGAGTTTGATATCGTGACTCTGGACAGACTTAAAGTCATCGAAGCCGCTCCGGATCTTAATGTCTGGAAAGAATACGCCTATTCCGGAAATGTTCACGGCTCTGTCCTGACTTATCTGGAGATAAAGCCGCAGAACTTCTATAAGATCGAAGCTGTTGCAGGAGGCAAGCGCTTTGTGACCGCCCGTGGATGGGATGATCTTAGCCGTGTCATAACAGTTTATGAAAAGCTGGCTATGAAGCCGGACGGCGATCTTATAAAGCAGTATATACATAATAATTCTATTGCTGATGATTTCGCTGTCTATTATGAGCTTTATGATAAATACAAGAGCGATTATAAAGTCGATCAGATCCTTTCGGGCGATGCATCGGAT
Source organism: uncultured Ruminococcus sp. (assembly GCA_902800795.1). Classification (GTDB taxonomy): domain Bacteria; phylum Bacillota; class Clostridia; order Oscillospirales; family Ruminococcaceae; genus Hominimerdicola. The sequence goes on from CADCFQ010000012.1 coordinate 61,836, forward strand.
GAGATAAAGAACAGAGCCCGTCAGGCTAAGTTTGATGAACGGTATTCGCTTCTCGGTCTTTTGATAGAATCGGTCAATGCACAAGTTCGACTTGTCCTTGACCGTGACGAGCTGCTGACAGAGCTCAAGCCATCTGTTTCCGAAGGAAAACAACAAGATGACCCGAAGGCTTATTTTGCTGATCTTGCGCAGAAGTGCCGCTCTGAAAGAGAACGCTTTGCAGAGTCGGGAAGCCTCTCGGCTAAAAAGGAAGAGCTTCTTATATCCCTTGTCAGGGTATACGAAGGATTCAGGGTCTGTGATGATGCTGCTTCTATGTATATGAGCGAAGTTGAAAGGTTCAGACGTATACTTACCGAAGCAAAAGATCACTTTTCAAATCTGTTTGATTTCTGTGAGGAAGTGTTCGGGACCGGGCAGGAAATGCTTATCCTTGTAACGGAGCTTGCTGCCAATCCTCTGACGGCGAGATTCATTTCTGCTTATGGATGCCCTGAATATCATAAATATGATAAGTCTCTGATGTTTTATGAACGCCGGATCGAGCTGATAAATGAGATCGAAGCTGTCTCTGACAATGAAAAAAGCACAGATTAATGTGCATAATGCACAAAGAAAAGCTTATTTATAACATTTTACTTATTAAAATTCGTATAATATGCCGATTAGTGAAAGCTTTTCATTATTTTGCACATGATATTTTGTTTTGACTTGACATATTTTTATAGAAATGTTATAATTACTATAAAGGTGTATTATGTTTAAATGAATTATCATTACACCGGTTTACCTGCGGGATAATTGCCCGCAAGGTCCAGTTCGGCATAAGAATGGGAGAGTTGCTTATGCGATGTGAATGCTGTCATGCTGAAATACCAGAATACAGTGCTATCTGTCTTCAGTGCAGAAATGTTGTCCCTTATAATATCAAGGGCTTTATGAACACAAAACAGATCCAGTCTATTATGCGCCTGCTTGTTTCGGAGCATTGTGACAGGATCGAGGATACTCAGCAGCTTGTCGGTGTAGTAGCCGATATGCTGCCAAACTATGATGAAGAAAGGATCCTTCTGATAAAAGTGTTCAGCGCAGGCCTTATGGATCATTTTCTGAATGAGTCTGACAGAAGAACTGCTGTTTCTAATGCAAGAGATTTTCTTGTGAAGGACCTGGAGCTTCAGGAAAATGAAGTCGAGTTCGTCCTGGCTGTTGTTACATATATGCTGAAGATGAGGTACATCTCGAAGCTTATTGTAAGAGAACGAAGCAGAGCCAACGAGCAGACAGAGCAAAAGGCTGCGCCTGTTCCGATCGACCTCAAGGTTTACAGGAAGGTCGATGCACTTATACATAGATTGTCAAGAAAGATAATCGTCAAGGAAGGCTTCACTAAGATTGACAACTACTGCTTTGATGGCTTTGGTATCGTCAGGAACATTTCATTGCCTCAGACGCTTTTAGCGATAGGGGAGTACGCCTTTACAGATTGCAAAAACCTTGTTGAGATAGATATACCACCTTCTGTCAAAAAGATCGATAAGGGAGCATTCAATGCCTGTGTGAGCCTTAAAAGGATCAGACTCCCTGACGGGCTCCTTGAGATCGGTGATAATACATTTTTGTGCTGCTCTGATCTTGAAACGCTTGTCATTCCGGACAGTGTCTCGGGATTTGGAGAAAATGCTTTCTCGGGCTGCGAGTCGCTGAAAAAGCTTGTAGTTCCGCAGAATGTTAAGTTTATCAATAAAAACGCTTTTGCATACTGTCCGAACCTTGTTGTGTATTGTCATGAGAATTCTTATGTGCATAAATACTGTATGCAGAAAAAAATAAAATTCAAAACCCAGGCTGCGGGAACGCAGCTGCCTGGTTATGATACTAAGGAGGAAGAAACTACATGACGGAGCTGAAAATCGGTCAGGAAGTTGAACTTGAATACGGCGGCAAAGCAGTCGTAGAGAAAGTTATCGGCAGCGGCGGACAGGGAACTGTTTACCTTGTTGAGTACAATGGAATGAAATGGGCGCTCAAATGGTACGATATCGCCAAGATAAAGAACCCTGCTGAATTTAAAAACAACATAAAGAAAAATATCTCTGACGGCCCTCCGAGCAATAAGTTCCTGTGGCCAAGGTATATGACCAAGGATGCTGCTGACGGAACATTCGGCTATCTTATGGAGCTCAAGCCCGACAGCTTCGATTCTTTCGTTGACATCCTCAACACCTATAAGCTTGTTGTTGATCCGCTGACAGGAAGGGCCCATAAAGAGATCGTAAGATTTACCGATCTCCACGCTATGGTTACCGCAGTTATCAATATCGTTAACGCATTCAGACAGCTTCACCGAGCAGGAAAGAGCTATCAGGATCTTAATGATGGAGGATTTTTCATCAATGTTGATACCGGTGCCGTTCTCGTCTGCGACTGCGATAATATTGCTCCTGACGGCAGCAACTTCGGTATAGGCGGTAAGCCCGGATATATGGCTCCGGAGATAGTAAGAGGATTATCCAAGCCTGATGTTCAGACTGATAAGTATTCTCTTGCAGTCGTTCTCTTCAAGCTTCTGTTTAGAGGAGATCCTATGGAGGGCGAAAAGGTCGTTAAGGACGTTTGCCTTACAGAGGCCGCAGAGCTGAGACATTACGGAGCAGATGCACTTTTCGTGTATGATCCCGACGATACCTCTAACAGACCTGTAAGAGGTATCCATGATAACGTGATAAAGTTCTGGAGAATGTATCCCGATTATATCAAAGACGCATTTATCCAGTCCTTCACAGCAGGACTTCATGATCCTAACAAGAGAATTATAGAGAATGAATGGCAGCAGCTGTTCATAAGACTTCGTTCCGAGATCATTTTCTGCACCTGCGGAAGAACAAACTTTACAAATATGTTTGAGATGCAGGACAGATCTACTTACAGATGTCCTAAGTGCGGCATGACTTTTGCGACGCTTCAGTTCAGCAATCGTGAGTATCTGATGCCGCTTTATATAGGCAGCAAATTCTATGAATGTGAGGTCTATCCCGATTCGGATGATTTCCTGAGTGTTGCAGGCGAGCTTGTTGAGAACAAGCTGAAGCCGGGAGTACTCGGAATAAAGAACTGTTCGGAACGTTCCTGGAAGGTAAGGATGCCTGACGGAGCGATCTATGACGTAGCACCCAGCAAGGGCTGCCCGATATGGAAGGGACTAGAGATCAATTTCGGCGAAGTAACGGCGAAATTAGGTTAAGATGTTCTTATATATGTGTAAAGGAGCATATTGATATGAGCAAGAATAGAAAAGAAAAAAAGGGTGCACCCGCTCCCGCAGAAGCTGAGGTAAAGACATCAGCAGCTGAGAACACACAGCCTGCTGATGATCTTGATATATTTGATTTTGATGACGATCCGCTCGGTGCGACAGGAGTTTCACGAAAGAGCCTTGTTATCTTCTTCCTTATCGATACTTCGGGAAGTATGAGAGGAACAAAGATGGGTGAGCTCAACACCGTTATGGAAGAGCTTATCCCTGAGATACGCCGTGTCGGCGAGGCTGACACTGAGGTCAAGGTCGCAGTTCTTACCTTCTCGACCGATGTTAAATGGATGTATGCTGAGCCTATCGCTATTGAGGATTTTGAATGGGCAAGATTGGCTGCATCCGGTGTAACAAGCATGGGCGAAGCATTCAAGGAGCTTTCAGCAAGAATGTCCAGAAACAGCTTCCTTAATTCACCATCGCTTTCGTTTGCACCTGTTATCTTCCTTATGACAGACGGTTATCCTTCTGATGATTACAAGGAAGGTCTTGATGCGCTCTCTAAGAACAGCTGGTATAAATTCGGCCTTAAAGCCGCTCTTGGCATCGGCAGCGAAGCAAACGATGATATGCTTGCTGAGTTCACCGGTTCTAAGGATACTGTTGTTCACGCTTACTCAGGTAATCAGCTTGCACAGATGATCAAGATAGTTGCCGTTACTGCTTCCCAGATAGGAAGTAAGAGTATGACTCTTTCTGATCAGAATGAAGCTGAGCTCAGTGACGAGGACGTTTATGCAGCAAAGCAGAAGATGCTCGGTCAGCAGATCCAGGATCTCGTAAAGCAGAACGAATCAGACGATGTTTCTTTCGATACAGGCTGGTAAAGCCGTGTCTCAGTATAATTATCGGAAGGAGCTTTGATCTATTATGTTCAACGGTTTCAGCCACTCTGTAATGGGTGCCAGCCACGAAAAGAGAGGTATCGTTTGCCAGGACAGCTCGGCTTATGAAGTCGGCAATGGTTATGCTGCTGTTGTTGTTGCTGACGGCCACGGAAGCAAGAAGCATTTCAGAAGCAATGTTGGCTCAAAAGCCGCTACTGAAGCTGCACTTGAAACGATAGCTAAGTTCTATGCGGATCCCGATGCTTTTGATGAGCATTTCCGCACTGATCACAAAAGGATTATAAGAAATATTGAAAAGCAGGTCATCTCTCTCTGGAATGAGAAAGTTCTCGATCACCTTGATAAAAATCCTGTCACACCCGAAGAGCTCAATAAGTTCTCTTATGAAGAATTTGATGAGATCCCGCCGGAGTCATACTACGGCACTACGCTTATTGCTGCTGTTGCCGGCAGGGGATACACCTTCGGATTCCAGATTGGTGACGGAAGCCTTGTAGCTGTTTTTGAGGACGGCGAGACTTCCATGATCATGGATTACGAGGAATCGAACCCTGCAAATATCACTTCATCGATGTGTAATGCTAATGCTGCATCTATGTTTGACCAGTTCTATGTTGACAACAAGAGACTCCTTGCTATCTGCGTGTCTACTGACGGTCTGTACACATCCTTCGGAAGCGATTATGACTTCCTTGATTATCACACGATCATTGCAAGTCAGCTCACTAATCTTGAAGGTTTTATGCCTTCGCTTAAAAACAACCTTGTCAAGAGGTCCCACTTTGGAACCGAGGATGATATTTCCGTTGCGTGTGTATTTGATGTTGATCTCGCAAGAGACAATCTTGATATCATAAAAGCCAAAGTTGTTGAAAATAAACGCCTTGCAGCTGAGAGGAAAGCCAGGCTGCTTGGCAGATAAGAGCAGGTGTTGATTATGGATATTAAAACTTTGATCAAGACGGCGAAGAACAATGCGCAGAAAGTTAAGCAAGCCGTTCCTTCAGCTACAGCTGAACCCGGTTCCGAGCTTGCCGTTGCTGCTGATGCTAAGGGTAAGGTCTATACCGGAGTTACCGGTATCACTATTAAGAAGGGCAATGTTGAGAAGATCAGGGCTGACTATATGGCTGTACTTAACATGGTAAATGACGGAAGCAGGATAGCATCCGGTGTTGCTGTGGTAAAGCTTGATGATCTGTCTGTTGTCAAGCCTTCGGCTGAGTGTCTGGATCTGCTGTTCAGGACTAATGTCGAAAATGACAGCTGCATTGCTGCTGTTTCCGAGACGGAGGGCGAAACTGTTTCATCGATAAGACTCGGCGGTTCCGGCGCTGATCTTATGGACGGCTTTGATTTCGGCGACGATGAAGCTCCGGAAGAGCCTGTTAAAGAAGCTGATGATGACTATATCGAGATCGATAATAAAGAGCCAAAAGCAGCTGAACCAGCTGCTGAAAATGCTGACGCTCCCGAGCATTCTACCAATGTTATAAGCGGTGTTAAGATCGAGGAGAACAATCCTTTCTACGAAGCGCCGTCAGACGTTAAGCCTCCCGAGGAGGTAATAGCTACAGTTTCTGGTGAGAACCTTGAAGCGCAAGCTCTGGAAAGGGAAGCGGAGGAAGAAGAGCCCGAGCTTTCAAAGGAAGAGCTTTTAAAGCAAGCTAAAAAGCGCAAAAAGGTCGCTAAGGCTAATTTCTTGTTCAGAAAAAGACATTGAACCCAAAAGCCCGCCCGCAAAGATAAGCGGACGGGCTTTATTCATACTTTATTGCAGGTGAGGCAAGTCTTAAGGCGCCATATATTTGAAACAGAGTAATGAAAAGCCCCGGTGCTGAAAAAAAGCATCGGGGCTGTGCTATTATAAGCTATTTGAATGAAACACCAATGTTCAGCTTACTGTAAAGCTTGAGCTTGACATTTTCTTTCTGCTTGTTGAGAAGCATAACAACGCCCAAAAAGGCAATGATCGAAAATACGACACCAAGGACGATGCCTAAGGTACCCTTTATGTAAGCCAAACAAATAATCCAGATAACAGCAAGAAGCACAACAAGAATAGGCAGACAGAATGAAACAAAGGTACGCTCTGTGACCCTGAGATACTGCCTGATCTCTTTCTTTGTAAGGTTATCATAATGACGGGCAATGAATTTATCAGGTCTTGCCCAGCTGCAAAACTGCTTTATAGTTTCAAATTTTGCAACAAAATTCTGTCCTGTTCTAGTAACACGATAATCTACCTGTATGCCGTCAGAAGTCTCTCTTGCGTCCATAACATGAATAAGTGTTCCGATTTTAGCTTGTCCTTTGAGAGCCTTTGTTACAACATACTTGCAATCGATCGCTTCGTCAATGCTATAAAGCATGAATGCCATTTATATATGCCTCCTTCTTAATAATGTTGTAAATATTAAGATGATGAAAATAAACTAAATAATTTAATATAAAAAGAATAGACCTTAAACTTTATATTTATTATAGCACTATTTCTTATCAATGTCAAGGAAAAACGGCTCTAAGTTTTAGGATATTTATGCAGATTTGCTATGAACATTTGTCTTTATAATATAAATGCAAGATCATTACTCAAAATGGTCTGTACAGCTTTGTTGGCTATGAAATGATACTGTAAAAACAGAATTAACTTTGCAAGGTAAAACAAATAATGAGTCGTTTTATATTACATTTATAATGAACGTAATGGAGTCGTTCAGATCATCTCAAACAATGGAATGTTCGTTTCAGAAAAACTGGTGGGCTGTATTCAGATAAGTTTTTCTTATATTTCTGATTGTAAAATATGAATTCCAAAATAAAATATCATGTATAGATATACAAATAACGGATTATATAACGGATAAACGCATCTAAGGTTTGCGGATCGTTTCTTTGCCTGAAAAACAAGGTTTAGTGCCTTAATAACATAACAGAATAAGGTCAAGATACTAGCTGCATGCTTATCTGAACCACTTCTTAAAGTTTCGCTAAACTCTTCTTTAGCGAAACTTTCTATATCTATATATTTAATGTTTTGAGCTTCTCTTCTGCCGTTATTTGCCGATCAGCGCTATGATGCTCTCATCTGATGCCTCCGGACAGATCTCTTTTACCCGTTCGATTATCCGTTCACGGGACCGCTCCGGCGTTTCGCTGTATGCCGAGGTGACCAACTCGTAGCCCCAGATACTTTCCGGCGGCATCATCACTGATACCGGCATCCCATACTCTTCGCCTTTCTTGTTTAGCCGCCTGTGGAAATCAACGATCACAAGATACAGCTGCATCATAAGCCCGGTGGATATTCCCGGAAAGTTTTTCTCACCGCCCTTGCCAAAGCCGCACAGCTTTTTAAGATCTGTTGTGAGTATCTCTTTTTGCTGCCAGGTCGGTTCACCGTCGTTGTCTCTGTCAACGAGTTTGTCGAAAATAAGCTTTTCACGCCGCTTGGCAAGTCCGTCCTCCCAGCGTGAATCAAAATCATAGCCGGCTCTGCGGTAATTCGCAAAATACGGAAGCCATTCAACGCTGATAAATCCAGCTCTGCCGCCAAAGAACTTTCCGTAGGCGACCTCCCTTTCGGATGCGATGATCTCACGCCATTCCCAGGGGTCCTCCTGCCTATTTCCCGACCACCAGTAATTTGGTGAAACGTGTTCTTCGGCAGAAAAACCTTCTACATCATTTGAAAACAGCGGCAAAAATCCTATTTGTTTAATATAATTAACTAATTCCTTGTGGTTCCTTATCCTTAATGGATCGTTCCAGTCAAGGCCTTTCATTATCCATTCATCATTTATATGTTCCATGATCCACCTGATTTATATAGATTTTGCATTATTATGATAACACATTCCCTTGCCTTCTGTCAATCCCGGATCGATTAACAAAGCTTTCCTGCGGTGATATAATCTTATAGAAAGGATGATGAAGATGAAGATCATAACTTTAGTTGAAAACACCTGCCTTCGTGATGATATCATCGGTGAGCACGGGCTTTGTTTATATATTGAGACGAAAAAACACAGGCTTCTTTCTGATGCCGGACAGACGGATGCGCTTATCCACAATGCAGATGCTATCGGGATAGATCTTTCGGCTGTAGATACCGTTGTCCTGAGTCACGGTCACTACGATCATTCCGGCGGTATACTTCCCTTTTGCCGTTTGAATGACAAGGCTTCTATCTATATGCAGCGGAGAAACGATAATAGATGAATAGAAAAAACGAGGCTGTTGCAACCGCAGCACCCTCTAACCATATCCGAACATCAGAGTAAATAAACATATTAACTGGTGAAATAAGCTGTTTCAGTGCGCACACCCCCAAGCCTTCTTCAAAAAAGAGGACTCGGGGGTGTTTTGTTCTATTTGTTTTTATGCGGTTTTCAGTTCAAAAAGAGAAAATCCAAGTCGGTTTTCTGAGATCTTAGCAAAAAGCTTCTTTATGTTGTATGCAAGTCCCAGCAAAAGGAACTCAGTTCTGATGTTATTTTTGCCCCTGCAAATGAATCTTCTGAAGCTATGATCCTGTTTCAGCACTCCGAATACGCCTTCAGCCTGTATGCTTCGGTTCATTCTGAGCTGTCTTCCGAATTCGGTCGTTATATTTTCCAGGCTTTCTGTTCTCAGTTCTTTGAACTTATGCGATATAGACAGCGTCTTGTTTCCTTTTGCTTTTGTACAGT
>CADCFQ010000012.1:70770-71935 GCA_902800795.1 uncultured Ruminococcus sp.
TTTGCTCTGCTCATAATTTACGGGTTTTATGTATGAGGTCATGTTATGTGATCTGAGATAAAGATAGTTCTCCTCGCTCTCATAACCCGCATCACAGATGATGTTTTTCAATACAAACAGCTCCAGATCGTTGAGCTTTGACAGAAACGGGATCAGCGTATTTACATCGCTCCGTTCGCTTGAAACGTCTATACCTACAATATACTCGCCTTCCACTGCTGCCTGTATGTTGTATCCGGGTTTCAGCTGACCGTTTCTCATATGGTCTTCCTTCATGTGCATGAATGTTGCATCGGTATCTGTCTTTGAAAAGCTGTTCCTTCCGTCAAAAAGGCTGTTGTAATAGTCATACTGTGCCATTTTATCGCGATATCCTTCCAGCTTTTCAAGTGCTTTCTGATATGATGATTTATGATGTCCTTTTCCGTAAACTCGTTCAATACCAAATTTTATCATAAGTGAAGAAAGTGTACCGATCATATCCGAAACTGGCGTATTTTCGGGGAATCTCACACCATAAGCATAATTTATCTCATCAAGTATCTCAGGCAGTTTTGCTCGCAGTTTCTGTTCGTTTTTGGATACAGACTTCTTCCAGACGAATGTATATCTGTTTGCATTAGCTTCGATCTTGGTGCCATCAATGAACAGGTTCTTACCGCTTATCTCTTTCATATTCAAAAGATACTTTACAACAGCGTAAAACACACGCTCAATCTGTTTTCCCATTTTCTGTCGAAATCTTGAGATAGTGCTGTGATCCGGAGCTCCAAAGCCATCGAGAAGCCACATGAAATGGATATCCCTTTTGCAGAGCTGTTCAATCTTACGGCTTGAAAAAGAGTCGTTCATGTAGCCGTAGATGAGTATCTTCATCATGATATCCTCGGGTATGGCGCCATTCCACTTGCTTACTATCGTGTATTCTTCTTTTTGATAGATCTCATCTATAACATTGCTCAATACTCTGACAGGTGAGCTTTCTTCGATGTAGATCTCATAATTCATGTTAAGACGAACTTGACAATTTCTCATTTTTGTGATACAATCCTTTCGTTGGTTTGATGTTATATTTGCAATTACATTATACCACAAAATGAGACGCCTGGCACTACCTTTTTGGTGTGTCAGGCGTCTTTTTCTTTGTTGGGGCTGCAACAGCCCC
>CADCFQ010000013.1 GCA_902800795.1 uncultured Ruminococcus sp.
GACAGAGTCTCGTTCGGAGCGGAGCTCCGACTAAAAACACCGGAGGCGCTCGAAAGGGGTGAATTCAAAAATAGTCCGGTGGACTGTTTTTGAAGAGGGAAAGCCCTGCAAGAGGGGGTGCTCGCCGCACGGCTTTGCCTCTGGCGGAGGTTTTTCACTTGTTGTCTTCCTATAAGATTGGATTGAAACTTTTATCAAGTGATATGTTATGGGGGCTTTCCCAGCGTAAGCGAAGCTTATGAGTGCATACACACCCTTCGGGAAGAGAAATTCTACAAAAATAAACCAGCACGTCACCTTTTAAAGGTAACGTGCTGTTGTTTTTACTGTGCTTTTCGCCATTCCGAGGGGGACTCTCCGGATATCTGTTTGAACTGCCTCGAGAAGTGGACGACGTTTTTGTATCCGCAGGCAAAGGCCACCTCTTCGACCGTCATTCCCGAATAGGAAAGATAGCGCTGCGCAAGCTCTATGCGGCTGTTGATAACGTCTCTCGTGCAGGTGACGCCGAAGGCTTTCTTGTAAAGCAGGTGGAGATAAGGCTCGCTGATGTTGAGCAGGGAAGCCATGCTGCCTATGCTCCAGTCATTCTCGGGAGAGGAGTAGATGCGGCGGCGAAGGTCTATAAGCTCACGGTGGTGAGCGATGCTCTGTTCCTTTTTGCTGCCCTCGAAAAACACCTCGCCAAGCATAGCCTTGATGATATAGCCTGCCGCTTTCATATTCCCCGTGCGGTAAAAACAGTCGGAGAGCAGGTGGAAATACTGTGAAACATCTATGCTGTCGCCGATATATACGGGCTCATCGAACCTGACTCCCACAGCGGCTTCCAGGTTTTCTGTGGTCTCAAACTGTATCCAGTCATTTACATAGTCCTCGCCGCAGGCTTTATAGTGGTTGGGAGAGCAGCGGTCGTAGATTATAAAGGTGTTCGGCTCAAAGTGGTGGGTCGTTTCGTTTATAAGAAACTCCGCTTTTGACTTTACAAAAAGCATAAGATAGCCCTCATAGCCTTTGGGCCTGTCAAAGATGAACGACTTGTCGTGGGTGCAGGAGCAGCCCATTTTATTTATATAAAACATAGAGTCACCTCCGGTGATGCCTATATTATACCTGAACTCCGGGGCTTTGTCAACAGCAGCGGCGCAGAGAGCGAAAAACGGTACCTCACCCATCGGGATGAGGTACCGTTTTTGAATGAAGCTGTTTGCCAGACAGCCTCCTGTTTTCTTTTTTAGTCGGTCATACCGTTTTCTTGGGCGGGATGTTGAGGATCTCGCCTATCCAGAGATAGTTCTTATAGTCATCCTCGTTCTGGCAGACAACACCGAATTTCTTTGCCCATCTCTTGATCTCTTCCTTGTTGTACCTGAAGATGTCGTCAACACTTACGCCGAATTTCTGCGAGAGAGACCAGAGCGTATCGTTTGCCTCTGTCTTATAGACTGTAAATCCTGTGTTGGTGGTCTTGATTACCTGTCCGCCTGCTGCCTGCTCCAGTTCGTTTACATTGATGATCTCTGTCATTTTTGTTTTCTCCTTTCAGCTGTTTGTTTTTATTATTGCATCATAGGAACTACGAGAACTGTTCCCACATAGATGTAGTTTGCATATTCTTCTTCAGTGGCACACTTGACGCCCATCTTCTTTGCTGTGTTGATGATGGTCTGACGGTTAGCCATAAAGAGCTTCTCCGTTGATATCTTCATCCTCTGTGCTATACCGCTGAGCGTGTCGCCAGCCTTTACCGTATATGTGCCTGCCTTTGCTGCTGCACCGATGGAAACGCCTCCCGATACCTGCTCGAGTTCATTAGTGTTTATCTTATTTGTCATGATAATCTCTCCTTTTTTGTTTTGTTGTTTTTATCAGTTTTTAAAAGTTTTCTTGTTTGCTTCCTCTTTAGCACAAAGAAACATTGACCTTGTCCCAGTTGGTTATCATCTGCTTTTTTATCTCGTCAGCGCTCGCACCTTCAAAGAACTTATACAGGTCACTGTCGGGAGCTGCATTGTCGATATAATTGATAGCGTCCTGGAGCGACAGGTTGTAAAATGATTTCAGAAACCTTATCGAATACACAAGATCGTTCTGATTGATCTGCGAGCCGGCGCCTCCGCTTACCATTTTCAGATCGTTAGCCGAAAGCATCTCGCTTTCCGAGCATTTGCTCATGACCTTCATCATGTCCTCGAAGCTCTTTGCATTTTCGACCTTTGTCTTTGTTTCCTGTGTCATTTTGATGTTCTCCATTTTTTTATCCTCCTGTTTTTACGGCTTTGTTTTTGCCTTTCTGTCTGTTTATACGATCCGGATCTTCGATCTGGCAATCGTTCTTTAAATTTTTTTCAGCCCGTCAGCGTTTTGTGACAGCGGCGGTCAGTATCGTTTTTTGTCTGCATATCTCCTTTCGTTTTAGATTATTTGTTGTCTTTTTCTTTTGTTTTTTGTTCTCTGTTTCTTTATACGAACAAAAAACACAAAAAGGCAATACGTTTTTTTAAAAATCAAAAAAAGTATGCCCTCTGCTAAAATGCAGAAAGCATACCGTTCATTGCAGCTGTCTTATCTTAAACCAGGCTGTGCTTGACTCTGTCACTGACCTCAGCCCTCTTGGCATCGTTGAAACGATCCAGCGTTCCCACAAGATAACCGGTTATCCTTCTTATCCTCTGGAAAGGAACATCCGAGAAATGATAGCCTATCTCGACATCGTTTCCTGCCTCTTTAAGATCTATCGCCTCTATCCTCTTCTCGGGATAGAGCTTTCTTGCTCTTTCGATATAAGCATCTATCTCTGCCTGAGCAAATTTTCCTTCAATTACATTCACCTTAACCATGATAAACACTTCCCTTCACATTTTCGCCCGATTTTGTGGCTTGTAAATCATCATACCACAATATATTGTATTTGTCAACCATCTTTTTGTACAAAAAATGACCCGGATTTTTTACATCCGTGCTGTCGCTGCTGTTTTATATGACCTGTTTTTAACTTCCTGCCCTTGATTTTGTCACAAATATGGTATATAATATATATCCGAAACCAAAACGGCGGGCTTTTTTGGAGCCTGCGGCAGAAAAAACATAAGGACGATGTGACCCAAATGGTGATAGATTTTCACGTACACGCATTCAACCCGAAGATCGCAAAGAAAGCCATAGATGCGCTTGCCCTTTGCTGCAAGACGGATCCTTTGACCGACGGGCTGATAACCACCACCTGTCAGCGTATGGACGAGTGGGGAGTGGACAAGGCCTGCCTTTTGTCCATAGCCACCAAGCCCTCCCAGCAAAGGCTCATAACCGACTGGGCGGCAGAGCTTGACAGAGACCGCTTTTATCCCTTCATGTCCCTGCATCCCGATGCGGACAACTGGGAGGAGGAGCTTTCCTATGCGCTCTCAAAGGGGCTTGTGGGATTAAAGCTCCACCCGGACTACCAGGGCTTTTTTGTGGATGACGAAAAATATGAGCCGTTCTTTGAAGCTGTGGAAAAGACGGGGATACCCGTTGTGATACACTCAGGCTTCGATCCCGTTTCCCCGGAGGTCACCCATTGCGACCCGGAGAGAGCCAAAAGGCTCATCGAGCGCCACCGACACATGAAGCTGGTGCTGGCGCACCTCGGCGGAAACTATATGTACGAGCAGGTGCTTGACACCCTGGCAGGCATCGACGGCGAAGTATATTTTGACACAGCTTATGCAAAGGCGTGCAGCGACGATATGCTTGCGAAGATAATAGACAAACACGGAGCCGACAGGATACTCTTTGCCAGCGACTGTCCCTGGGACAGCCCAAAGGACACCCTTGAGAAGCTGGAGCGACTTGATATCAGCGATGACAAAATGGAGCTCATCCTTTGCAAAAACGCTTTGAGACTTCTGGAGAGATAAAAAAATAAGACTTTGGAGAGATGACAATGAAAAAAGACAGACAGAGAACGAGTGTGGTCGTTCTTGCGGCGGTGCTGACAGCAGCGGCTATGTTTACGGGCTGTTCGTTCTTTAACGACAACTCGGAAGGCGAGACCGTGACCACCACGACCACAGAAGCGACGAGAAGAACTGTGCTGACCACAAAAACGGCAGTCCCCGGCCTTGACCCCGACGCCGATGACGAGGGGCTGGGGGGATATACCACCACAACGACGGTGACAGGACACCTTGATACGGATGTCAGCTTTGATGACGGCTACGATATGAAGGTTCGTGCCACAATGACAAAGAAAGAGGACAAGACCGAGACCACGACCACCACCACGGTAAAGGAGACCACCAAGGCAAAGACCACCACAACCACAGCCTTTAAAAAGGACGCTCTTTATCAGCTGACGGAGGAGGACACCTATCAGGGCAGAAAGACCTTCAAGGTCACCTCTGATACTACATATCTCAATCTGAGGTTCGGCCCCTCAAAGAAATACGACGTTCAGCTGAAGATACCGGACGGCGTGGATGTCGAGGGCTTTGGCGTGACCACCGAGAAGGACACCGGCGAAAAGTGGGTGAATGTTGAGTATAACGGCACCAGGGGCTGGGTGATGAAGAGCCTGCTCACCGAAAAATAGAGAGCTTTTGTCGGAATTTACAAGAATAGGATACAAATTCTTTAGATTTTTTAATAAAAAGGGGCTTGCAATTCCCGGTCGGATGTGCTAAAATAATTCATAAGGCTTGTTTAATGGGATCGCTGTATTCCTCTCAGTCTGCAGCGGCTTTGCAAATGAGTATGTATTTGTAAATGAGGGAGGTGCTTTTATGCCGAATATTAAGTCTGCTAAGAAGAGAGTTAAGGTTATCGAGACAAAGACCATGAGAAATAAAGCCATCAAGTCTGATCTTAAGACAGCTCTTAAGAAGGCCGACGCTGCTGTCGCTGACAATGCTGACAACAAGGAAGAGGTCGTAAGAGTTGCTATCAAGAAGGTAAACATGGCTCGCTCGAAGGGCATTATTCACAAGAATAAGGCTGCGAGAAAGGTTTCCCAGCTCGCTAAGAAGCTTGGCTGATAACAACACACATAACCCGTGAGGAATGACCCGCCTCACGGGCTTTTTATTTTTAGAGGTTAGATGTTAGAGATCAGGATCGATTATTCATCACGGCTTTTGCACTGATCTATTAGATGTGAACAGAGCTGATAGTTTCGTTGAAAATGGTATCCCCCCTTCAACAGCCTTATTCGTTAAGGAATGGTCATTATTCCTTTACTCGTGCAAAAACTGTGGTATATTCATAGAAAGGTGTTGAAATCCGAAGCGGTGTGTGATATAATCATAGGGTGTTATGAAAAACGGAGGTATGGTCATGATATATGATAATGTACTTGAATGTATAGGGCATACGCCTATGATAAGGCTTGGAAGGATGAGCGACCCGGAGTCGGCAGAGATACTTGTAAAGTTCGAGGGCCTCAATGTGGGGGGCTCCATAAAGACAAGAACAGCCTATAATATGATCTGCGACGCCGAGAAGAGAGGACTTATAAACAAGGACTCCGTTATCGTGGAGCCGACCTCCGGCAACCAGGGCATAGGTCTTGCGCTGGTGGGAGCCGTAAAGGGCTATAAGACCGTGATAATCATGCCCGACTCTGTCAGCGAGGAGAGAAGAAAGCTCGTGGCGCACTACGGCGCAGAGGTGATCCTCGTTCACGATGACGGCAATATAGGCGAGTGTATCGACAGGTGTATAAAGATAGCGGACGATATGGCAAAAAAGGATAAAAACGTGTTTGTCCCGCAGCAGTTTTCAAACCCCGCAAATCCGGAGATACACAGAAAGTCCACAGGGCTCGAGATAGCCGAGCAGGTGGGGAAGACGATCGACGGCTTTTGTTCGGGCATAGGGACCGGCGGAACTATAAGCGGCATAGGCGAGACGCTTAAAAAGCTTTATCCCGAGATAGAGATCTGGGCGGTGGAGCCTGAGCACGCAGCTATCCTTGCAGGCGGCACGATAGGCACACATCTTCAGATGGGCATAGGTGACGGCATAATCCCCGAGAACCTCAATCAGAAGATATACAGCGACATCTATGTCGTTACCGATGAGGAGGCTATCCGGACCGCTAAGGATCTGGCAAGGCTTGAAGGGATAATGTGCGGGATATCCGCAGGAACGAATGTTGCGGCGGCAAGAAAGCTGGCAAAGAAACTGGGCAAAGGAAAGACGGTAGTCACAGTTCTGCCGGACACAGCCGAGAGATATTTTTCGACACCGCTGTTTGAGGATTGAGGAGAGAGTATGGAAACAAAAAAGCTTCTTGAGGTCGGAAAGATAGTATCTGTTTTCGGGATAAAGGGCGAGGTCAAGGTGCAGCCCTGGTGCGACACTCCGCAGTTCATCTGCGATTTTGATACGCTGTATTATAAGAGCGGTACTCCCGTTGTGGTGGAGCGCTCGAGGGTACAGAAGAATATGGTGGTCATGAAGATCAAAGGGACCGACACTGTTGAGGACGCACAGAAGCTGAGGAACCGTGTGCTTTATATCGACAGGGATGACGTTGAGCTTGATGAGGGCTGCTATTTTGTGCAGGATCTTATAGGGCTGACGGTAATAGAGTCGAAGGACGGCAAGGTCTACGGTAAGATCAGCGACGTGAGCGAGACAGGAGCCAACGACGTTTATCACATAAAGGACGATGACGGCAGGGAGTATCTTATCCCTGCTATACCCGATGTTATAGACAGTGTGGATATTGAGGGCGGAGTTATGAAGATAACTGCGCTTGAAGGGCTGTTTGACATCTGACAGGAGAGGGCTATGAGGATAGATATAGCTACGCTTTTTCCCGAGATGCTTGAGAACTATCTTTCTCAGAGCATAGTGGGGAGAGCCAGAAAAAACGGTGTGTTCAGCCTTGAGTGTCACAATATCAGAGACTATACCGAGGATAAGCACCGCCGTGTGGACGACACGCCTTACAGCGAGCGCCAGGGTATGCTTATGCAGTGTGACCCCATATATAACTGCTTCAGGAGCGTGACAGAGGGCAGAAAGCCTCATGTTATATATATGTCTCCCCAGGGAAAGACACTGACGCAGAAAAGAGCTGTGGAGCTTTCAAAGATGGACGAGCTTTTCATTCTCTGCGGCCATTATGAGGGCGTTGACAGCAGGGTGCTGGAGACAATAGTGGACGAGGAGATATCCATAGGCGACTATGTGCTCACAGGCGGCGAGCTGCCTGCTATGGTGCTTGTGGACTGCGTTGTCAGGATGCTGGAGGGCACGCTTTCGCAGGCTGACTGCTATGAGGACGAGAGCCACTATAATTCGCTTCTGGAGTATCCCCAGTATACAAGACCGGAGGTCTGGCAGGGGATGAAGGTGCCGGGAGTCCTGCTTTCGGGAGACCATGCAAAGATAGCTGCATGGCGGCGTGAACAGCAGATAATCACGACGCTGAAAAAGCGTCCGGAGCTTCTTGAAAAGGCGGCTCTGACCCATGATGATTTAGCTATAATACACAAAGTAACAGATGAAGAAAAGGGCTGAATAAACGGTTTTTGAACGTTTTCAACACTTTTGTTAAAAAGATTTGTACAAAGTGATATAAAGAATCTCAATGTTTTGTCTAAACTGCGAAAGATAGGCTTTATGCAGCAGTGCTGTATGAGCAAAATGCCAAAAAATCAGTCGAAAACTATGGTTTGTCTATATTTTGCGTTGACGAAACCGGTTTTGTCGAGTATAATACTAGTATCAGGGTTAATAATAGCGTGGTGTCGTATCGTCACGGTGCCTTGATGTTTATAAATTAAGGGAACAGAAATCATAATTATGAAATGGAGAGATCAGTTATGTTCGTTAAAGACGTAGTAGTTCAGAATCAGGTTGGACTTCATGCTCGTCCTGCAACCTTCTTCATTCAGAAGGCTAATGAGTTCAAGTCTTCTATCTGGGTAGAGAAGGAAGAGAGAAGAGTAAACGCTAAGAGCCTTCTTGGAATTCTTTCGCTCGGTATAGTAGGCGGCACTACTATCAGGATCATTGCTGACGGCCCCGACGAGGAGGCAGCAGTAGGCGGTCTCGTAGATCTGGTTGACAGCGGTTTTGCAGAGGGAGCAAGATAAGCGTCATTGCAGACATTTCGCCCGAAGGTCACAGGCCTTCGGGCTTTTTTGTTAAGTATAAGAATGCAATAAAATGGAACCTCACCCCCTTCGGGGTGAGGTTCCATTTTTTCGCCTGAAGTAATTCGTGCAGCAGCCGCTTGTCTTTTATTCACTGTCTGTGCTGTCTTCGCTGCTGTCGGAAGCAGCTTCGGAAGATGTGCTTTCAAAGAAAGCGTCGTTCTTGTTCTCGCCGTAGGTGGAGAGGGTGACTTTTTTGAACTTTATCTCCTGTCGTGGCTGGAGGGACTCCGAGTCGATGACATCGACCTCGCAGAGCTGGTCATAAACGTCCATGCCGTCGTATACCTGTCCGAAGATGGTGTACTGCTGGGAGAAGTTCAGCACGCCGCCGTTTTTCTCGAAGGCGTTTGCGATAACTTCCGGAACGTCGCCGCTGTCGTTCATCTCATCAAATTCCTTCTGCTCCTCAGAGGTCAGCTCATAGTCGTTGACGAACAGCAGATAGGAGTTTGAAAGCTTGCCGGAAGAGAACAGGGACTTCTTGTCATAGGTATAAGCGCAGAGGGCGCCTTTGAGCGGCCACAGGTTCTTGGACATCTCAGCATCCAGCTCTGTGGTGTCGGTCTCGGAAGTTGTCTCTCCATCGGCCTGCTTGGTGCCGCCTATAAAGAACACGCCGTCCTGCACCATGCTGACATAGGTGCCGTCATAATAGCCGTCCTCGACCAGACCTTTGAAAAACTTGTAATACTCGGGGGCTTCATCGGGGAAGAGCACCGCCTTGAAGGTGCCCATATCCGTCTCGAACACTGCCACAGGCGTATCGTCCGAGGGCTTGTCCATCTGGATAACGTTCGCATCGGAGAAGTCGATCTTTTCCTTTCTGCCGGCACAGGCATAGAACACCGCAAACACTATCACGAAGCATAAGGCTATCAGCGAGAACTGAAAATAGACCTTGAAGCTCTTTTTTCTTGAAGGCATATAGCTTGCCCTGTTATTCTTCAAATCATTCTCCTCCGTTAAACCTTTTCAATGACGGGACCCTGTCTGGTCTCCTTTACAGAATAGCCGAGAGCGGCTATCCTGTCTCTCAGCTCGTCCGCTTTTGCAAAGTCCTTGGCCTTTCTTGCTTCGGCTCTCTGCTCGACAAGCGCCATGACCTCCTCGGGGATATCCGCAGAAGCGCTCTTGTCAGCTTCCTTTTTCTTTTCTGCGTGAGCCAGCAGGTCAAGTCCCAGCACAGCATCAAACTCGGCTATCAGAGCTTTCTTTGAAGCTCCGCTGATGTCGGCCTTGAGTATATCATAGATAACGGTGAGTCCCTCGGCGGTGTTAAGGTCATTTCCAAGCGCCTTGTCAAAGCGCTCTTTAAGCGCTGCAATCTTCTCATCCTCGCCCTGTGCCTTGTCGTCGCCTATGGATGCTATCCTTGCTATCAGCTTGTCAAAGGCAGCCTTTGCGTTATCAAGGTTCTCCCAGGTGAACACAAGCCCCTTTCTGTAATGGGACTGGAGACAGAAGAACCTGTATACCAGAGGATCGTAGCCCTTTTCCTCCAGCAGAGATACCGTCAGGAACTCGCCCTTGGACTTGGACATTTTTCCGCTGTTGGTGTTAAGGTGATGAACATGGAACCAGTAATTGCACCATTTGTGGCCGAGATAAGCCTCGCTCTGTGCGATCTCGTTTGTGTGGTGGGGGAAGATGTTGTCAACTCCTCCGCAGTGGATATCCAGCCTTTCGCCCAGGTTCTTCATGCTTATGCAGGAGCACTCGATGTGCCAGCCCGGATAGCCCACGCCCCAGGGAGACTCCCACTTGAGCTCCTGGTCGTCAAACTTTGACTTTGTGAACCAGAGCACGAAATCGGCTTTGTTACGTTTGTTCTCGTCCTCTTCAACGCCCTCACGCACGCCGACCTCAAGGTCGTCCTCGGTGAAATTGTGGAACACGTTATAGTTTTCTATCTTCGATGTATCAAAGTAGATATTTCCGCCTGCCTCATAGGCAAAGCCTTTCTCGATAAGTGAGCTTATCACCTTGATGAATTCGTCTATATAGGTGGTGGCAGGAACGACAACATCGGGAGTCTTTATATTGAGCTTTTTGCAGTCCTCAAAGAAAGCGTCGGTATAAAACTTTGCTATCTCCATAACTGTCTTGTGCTCACGCTTTGCTCCCTTGAGCATCTTGTCGTCGCCTGTGTCGCCGTCAGAGGTCAGATGTCCGACATCGGTGATGTTCATTACACGCTTGACATCCAGCCCTGTATATCTTATATACTTCTCCAGCACATCCTCCATCATATATGTCCTGAGGTTTCCTATATGTGCAAAGTGATACACCGTAGGTCCGCAGGTATACATACCCACTTTTCCTGCTTCGTTGGGTATGAATTCTTCCTTCTTGTGAGTCAGTGTATTATAAAGGATCATTTTGCCTTCTCCTGTTCATTTATCTTTTCTTCAAGCTCTGCTATACGTTTTTCCAGAGCCTTTATATGTGTCCTGTTGTGGCATATCTCCTGATATACAGGGTCGGGGATATGCACCTGGTCAAGGTCAAGGGTGCGCTTGCCGTTTTGCTTTACTATCTTTGCCGGAACGCCCACCGCAGTGGAGTTCGGCGGCACAGGCGACAGCACCACCGCATTGGCAGCTATCTTTGCGTTATCGCCCACAGTGAACGGCCCCAGCACCTTGGCGCCGCACCCTACCATAACATTATTGCCGAGTGTCGGATGACGCTTTCCGTGGTCCTTTCCAGTTCCGCCCAGGGTACAGCCCTGATAGAGCAGGCAGTAGTCGCCTATCTCGGCGGTCTCGCCTATCACCACTCCGCTTCCGTGGTCGATAAGCAGACCCTTGCCTATCTTTGCACCGGGATGTATCTCTATTCCTGTTATCATCCTTGCTGTCTGCGAGATGATACGGGCAATGACCTTGTGGTCCTTAAGGTAGAACCAGTGAGCCACCCTGTAAAACGCCACAGCATGAAGCCCTGCATAGGTCAGTATCTCCAGAACGCTGCCCGCTGCCGGGTCACGTTCTCTTATGGACTGTATATCATGCTTCAGGCCTTTTATAAAATTCATTAAGTTCACCGCTTTCAGGCTTGCAGAAATTTATTTGCTGGAGTCGATATATTTCCAGTAAGCTTTGAGGTAGATGCCTCCGGAGATAACGGTGAGTATCACTGAGATCCAGATAAGCGCCTCGTTTATAAGGAAAATGGTTGAATGCCAGTTGAGGTCGGGGCTTCCCTTGCTGTCGGGATAGAATATCTGGAGAGCCATTATAGCCACCAGAGCGACCATAGTGAAGGCTGTCTTTATCTTGCCCCAGATGCCTGCCGACACAACGACGCCCTCGCCTGCTACAACGAGTCTCAGGCCTGTCACCATAAACTCTCTTGAAAGGATGATGATAACAGCGATAGGGTCTATCCATCTTTCAAAGGAAAAGGTTATCAGCGCCGACATCACCAGCAGCTTATCTGCCAGCGGATCGAGAAACTTTCCGAAGGTAGTCACAAGGTTCTGGCTCCTTGCTATCTTTCCGTCCAGCATATCGGTTATCGAGGCTGCTGCAAAAACGATCAGCGCCCAGATCATATGGTTGGGTATCTCGAAGCACAGAACGAATAACAGGAATACCGGTATAAGTATAACTCTTAGAACTGTCAATCTGTTTGGTAAATTCATTTTTATTCCCCCTGATCAATAACTGTTCCGATGAGGTCATAGTCAAGTGTATCGTCGGTCAGCACATTAACAAACTGTCCGGCGCCGAGTTTTTTGTCGCTTGTAAAGAACACCTTGCCGTCTATCTCGGGAGCGTCCATAGCCGTGCGCCCGTACCAGCACTCGGCGTATCTGTCAAAGCCCTCGCAGACTACCTCGAAGGTCTTTCCGATGCAGTCATTATTGAACTGCTCGGATATGAGCATCTGCGTCTGCATAACGATATCCGCACGATGCTCCTTGGTCTCTTCATCAAGCTGCTCAGGGAGCCTTGCTGCCGGTGTACCCTCTTCCTGGGAATAGGCAAAGCAGCCGAGCCTTTCAAAGCGCATATCCTTTACAAACTGACAAAGCTCCTCGAATTGCTCCTCGGTCTCTCCGGGGAAGCCTGCGATAAGCGTTGTCCTCAGTATAACGCCGGGTATCTTTTCTCTGATATGGTTTATGAGCTCTTCGAGCTGTGCTCTGTCTCCGAAGCGGTTCATCCGCTTGAGAACATCCTTGTTACAGTGCTGGAGCGGGATATCGAGATATTTCACAAGCTTCGGCTCTTTCGCTATGGTATCCAGCAGCTCATCCGTTATCCTCTCGGGATAACAGTAGAGAGTCCTTATCCATTTGAAGCCCTCTATTTTGCAAAGCTCTTTCAGAAGCTTCGGCAGCTCGCTCCTGCCATAGATATCCTCGCCGTATCGGGTCGTATCCTGTGCGATGACCACAAGCTCCTTCACACCGTTTCCGGCAAGCCACTCGGCTTCTTTTACTATGTCCTCGATAGTTCTGCTGCGGAATCCTCCTCTTATCTCGGGGATAGCGCAGTAGGTACAGTGGTTGCTGCAGCCCTCTGCTATTTTAATATATGCGTAAAACGGCTCTGTGGATATTATCCTGCTGCCGCTTATCTCAAGGTCAGCCTTTGCGCCGTAAGCGCAGACTGTTTTTTTGTCTAGAACGATATCTCTGATTATATCGCATATCTTCTCATTTGAACCGATACCCACAACAGCATCCAGCTCGGGTATCTCCTTTGCCATCTCGTCACGGTAACGTTCTGCAAGGCAGCCCGTTGCGATAACGGCCTTTATCCTGCCCTCCTGCTTGAGTGTGCAGAATTCAAGGATGGTGTCTATGGCTTCCTGTTTTGCGCTCTCAATAAATCCGCAGGTGTTTACGATAACAACATCCGCAAGCGCAGCATCGGCAGTCAGCTCGAAGCCGTCCTTTTTTACAAGCGACAGCATATGCTCCGCATCGACCTGATTTTTGGGGCAGCCAAGCGATACCATTCCGACTCTTACAGCCACAGCAAGCACTCCTTTCTTTGCCTAAATACAATTACACACTATTATACCACATCTCGCCCCGATTGTCAACCGCAGGCGCTTGCACCTGCTCAATGAATAATGAAGAATGAATAAATAAAAAAGAAGGTATCGTCCTGCGGACGATGATATTTTGAGATCATCAACGAAGGCGATACCTTAACTATTCATTCTTTTTACCTATTTCAGATATTTGCCTATCTCGCTTTGCCATTTCTCACAGAGCCGCTCAAAGCTCCAGGCCGCATTTGCAGGGCTGGTAGAGGGGAGCGTCACGGCGCAGATGTCAACCTGCGGCATTATATAGCGCTCGTAAAGGCGCCCTGCCGCAGATCCGTTTAAGAAGACCGCCTTTATATCAGTGCTTTCAAGCAGCGGCCTTATATCGGCAGCGACTGCGTTTTTTATGCTCTGGTCGGAAGACCCTATAATATCACATTCTTTGATGACATCCCATACGGCGATGTGAGAGCTGAGCAGGAGAGCTTTCTTTTCTTCGATGCTTTCAGGCTCAGGCTTGTTGACAAGATCTGCCACAAGGCGCCAGAAGCGGTTCCTTGGGTGGCCGTAATAAAAGCCCTGCTCACGGGAGCGGACAGAGGGCAGGCTCCCGAGGATGAGTATGCGGCTGTCCTTGTCAAAGACAGGCTCAAAGGGCTGACAGATATGCTCGTAAGTATTCATAGCGCTCTCCTTTTTTGCCGGATGAAACGGTCGCTCGGTCTAACTGTATTATATACCTGTGCTCTGGCCTTGTCAACAGCGCCTGGCTTAAAGCTGTGATATGTTAAGTATAATATAGGATGTGATATTGAATAAACGGCGGTGCTATGTTAAAATATGAAAAAACCTTTATTGGAGGTATTGGATATGTTAAAAAACGACAAGTTTTATATAAGGGCAAAGGAGCTGGCGGCACAGCTTACCACTGAGGAAAAGCTGGGGCTTCTCACTACTCACCACAACGCTGTGGAGAGGCTGGGACTCGGTGAATTTTACATAGGTACCGAGGTCGCAAGAGGCTATGTTGGAAGGGATAAAGAGCACACCTCTACTGTTTTCCCACAGCCAATAGGCCTTGCTTCCACCTTTGACAGGGAGCTTATGGAGCGTCTCGGTGAGGTGGCCGGAAAGGAAGCCAGAGCATATTATAATGCTGATAAAAAGGGCGGACTTGCTCTGTGGGGGCCCACGGTGGATATGGTGCGAAACCCTCTCTGGGGACGCACAGAGGAAGCCTACGGCGAGGATGTTTGTCTCGCCGGCGAGCTGACCGCCGCTTATACCAAAGGCATGGCAGGGGAGGACGAGGACGGCAACTATATGACCGTGCCTACCCTCAAGCATTTCTGCGCCAACAACAACGAGGGAAACAGGGGCAGCTGCAGCGCCTTCCTTACTCCAAGACTCAAAAGGGAATACTACTATGCTGCCTTTGAGATACCCATAAGGGACGGCGGAGCGAGAAGCATAATGGCGGCTTACAATGAGCTCAACGGTGTCCCTGCTATCATGGACCCGGACATACAGACCATCCTCAAGGACGAGTGGGGGCTCTGGTTCGTTGTCAGCGACGGCGGAGACTTTTCACAGAACGTTATCGACCACCGCTATACCGAGACCCACAGCGAGGCCTATGAGCTGTGCTTAAAGGCGGGTTCTGACACTATGACCGACGAGGACTCCCTTGTGAGGGCGGCCGCTGAAAGAGCACTGGAGCAGGGGCTCATCAGCTGGGATGACATTGACCGTTCGGTGGTCAATACCCTTTATGCAAGGCTGCGCCTCGGTCAGCTGGACGAAACAGAGTTTGACAAGGCAGGCAAGGACGATATAGACACCGAGCAGAGCCGCCGCCTTAACCGCAGGGCGGCAACAGAGCAGGTGACGCTCCTTAAAAACAACGGTCTGCTGCCGCTTTCAAAGGATAAAAAAGTTGCTGTTGCAGGGCCTCTCTGCGATGACTGCCTTATGGATTGGTACACGGGCTTTGGCACCTATGAGAACACTATCCTTTCAGCTGCCGGAAAGACTTTCAGAGAGGTCGTCACTGACAGCCTGTGGGACGTTGCCGCTGTTAAGGCTCCCAACGGGAAGTATCTCTGCGCCTATGAGGACGGCTCGGTAAGGGCGGACGCAGACAGCATAACAGACGCCTGCCTTTTTGAGATACAGGACTGGGGCGAGAACTGGAAGAACCTTTTCTCTGTGAAATATTCAAGATATGTTCGTCTGTTCGATGACGGGAGCCTGAAGCTTCACAACAGACGCATCTTTGACTGGTACACAAGAGAGACCTTCAACTTCAGGGACTACTGCGGCAGTGTGCTGATAGAGGAGTTCCTTACTCACGGGCGTGTGGTCTGCAAAGACGCAGGTGTGCTCGGCATAAGCAGACAGAGGGCTGTTCAGAGCGAGCAGCTGTTTGAGATAGAATATCAGAGCAGGGGCGAGGACAGGGCAAGAGAGCTTGCAGGGAGTGTTGATGCGGTCATCTACTGTGTGGGCAACTATCCTGTGCAGACCGCTAAGGAATGCTATGACAGAAAGACGCTGGAGCTAAACATCCAGCCGGGTATGACGCAGGTGCTTGCGGGAGAGAACAAAAACACAGTGCTTGTGTGTGTTTCAAGCTATCCTTACTCCATAGTCGAGGAGAGCAACAGCGCCGCCGCTGTGATGTGGACATCCCACGCAGGAGCGGAGCTCGGCACAGCGGTGACAGCTGTTCTCACAGGAGACAGCGAGCCCACCGGCAGAACTCCCATAACCTGGTATAAAAGCGTTCACGACCTTCCGGACATAATGGACTACGATATCGAGAGCTCCGGTGCGACTTATATGTATTTCGGCGGAGAGGCGCTTTATCCCTTCGGCTTCGGCCTTAGCTACTCCGGGTTTGAATACGGCAGTATGTCGCTTTGCCGTGAGGGGGGCAAGATCAAGGTAAAGCTTGATATAAAAAACACCTCCGACCGTGACGGCACCGAGGTGGTCCAGGTCTATTTCACCGTGGCTGACAGCGCTGTCAGGAGAGCCGCAAAAAAGCTCTGCGGCTTTGAGCGTGTGGCTGTAAAGGCAGGCGGGACTGTGACGGCAGAGATAACTGTCAAGGAAGATATCCTGCGCATCTTCGATGTTAAAAGCGAGAGGATGATCCTTGAGAGCGGCACCTATGAGTTTATGGCAGGCGCATCCAGCGAGGATATAAGACAGAGAGACAAGCTCAGGATCGAGGGCGTGAGCATAGGAAAGCGCAGGGCTAGGTTCAGCGCCAATATGTTTGACAGCCTTCACGGCGGAAGGTTGTTCTGGTCAAAGAAACTGGGCTGTGAATATGTAAGGTCCACCGGCTGGGGAGCTACCGCAGTTTATGAGGGCGTGGACTTTACACAGGCCGGAGAGCTGGTGCTCGGGGTATCCTGCATAGCAGGGCAGAGGGAGCTGACAGTGAAGATCGGCGATAAGGAATATAAGGCGAAGATAGCTCCCTCTGACCGCTTCGACGGCTTTGAGAGCTATGTGATAAAGATAGACTCATCAGACGCATCATCCCTGACGGTAGAGCTGCCCCAGTTTGTGGCTCTGCTGGATATTGAGGTGAGATAAAAACGTAAGATCAAAGCCCGGAAGAAATGCTCTTCCGGGCTTTTTGTCATTGCTTTTTCGATTGCTTGTTAGCTGTGCAAATAGGGCAGGCGGAACAATCGGACCCTCCGCCGCAGCAGGACGAGCCGTTTTTGCGGCGCCTGATGGCCAGCCTTATCCCGAAGACGACCGCCGCCGCTATAAGTATGATGAGTATGATATCAGCGGTATTCATTCAGCTTACCCCCATAAGTATCGCTATGGCACGGACGATCAGTGTCACCGCATAGGCGATGAAGCACTGCCAGAGAACAAGGGCTGCTGCCCATCTTCTGCCGAGCTCACGTCTTATGGATGCCACAGCTGCTACACAGGGAGTGTAGAGCAGAGAGAACACCAGAAGGCTAAGAGCACTAAGACTGCTCATGGCAGAGGCGACACCGCTCTTGTAGAGGACTTTCAGTGTAGAGACCACGCTCTCCTTAGCCATAAAGCCCGAGGTCAGAGAAACGGTTATCTTCCAGCTGCCAAGCCCTATAGGCTTGAATATCGGAGCCACGGTGCCGGCTATCATCGCCAGCATACTGTCCTCGGAGTTTTTGACCATGTTGAGCCTGAAATCGAAGCTCTTCAAAAACCATATCGCTACAGTGGCCACAAGTATCACGGAGAAGGCCTTCTGCAGGAAGTCCTTGGCTTTTTCCCACAGAAGCTGCATAACGTTTCTCGCTCCCGGAAGCCTGTAGTTGGGGAGCTCCATAACAAAGGGAACAGCCTCGCCTTTAAAGACGGTCTTCTTGTAAAGGATAGCCGCCAGTATCCCGACCAGTATCCCCAGAAGGTATATCGCAACTGTCATTACCGCCTTATACTTCGGGAAGAAAGCATTTATGAAAAACGCATAGATAGGCAGCTTTGCGGTGCAGCTCATAAAGGGTGTGAGCAGTATCGTCATTCTTCTGTCTCGCTCACTGGGCAGCGTGCGTGTGGACATTACCGCAGGAACTGTACAGCCAAAGCCTATGAGCATAGGCACTATGCTTCGGCCCGAAAGGCCGAGCTTGCGCAGGATCTTGTCCATTACAAAGGCGACTCTCGCTATGTAGCCGCTGTCCTCCAGTATCGACAGGAAGAAGAAAAGGATAACGATAAGCGGCAGGAAGCTGAGCACACTTCCGACGCCCTCAAAGATGCCGTTTATTATCAGGCTGTGGATAACGCTGTTGACATCCGCATGGGTCAGCGCCTTGTCGGCCATATCGGTGAGTTTTTCTATCCCGTTTTCAAGAAGCCCCTGCAAAAAGGCTCCTATGACCCCGAAGGTCAGCCAGAACACCAGCGCCATTATAACTATAAAGGACGGGATAGCGGTGTATTTTCCGGTGAGTATCCGGTCTATCTGCCGGCTCCTTATCTGCTCACGGCTTGTCTTGGGCTTTGTCACACAGCTGCGGCAAACGTTCATAATAAAGGCAAAACGCATATCCGCAACGGCGGCGTTTATATCAAGCCCCCGCTCCTTTTCGGTCTGCCTGATGATCTTAGCGACTATCTGCTTTTCGTCGTCATCAAGCCCCAGCTGTTCAATGACCAGGTCATCGTTCTCGGCTACCTTGCTTGCGGCGAACCTTAGCGGCAGACCCTTGTCCTCGGCGTGGTCCTCGATAAGGTGCTCAAGGCTGTGAATGCAGCGGTGTACTGCACCGCCGTGGTCGTTCTTTGCGCAAAGGTCAAGATTGAGCGGCTTTTCCTGATAGTAGGCAACGTGCATAGCGTGGTCGATAAGCTCGTCTATGCCCTGATCCTTGGCGGCGGAGATGGCCACCACGGGAACGCCAAGCATCTCCTCCATCAGGTTTATATCTATTCCGCCGCTGTTGGCGATAAGCTCGTCCATCATATTGAGAGCCACTACCATGGGGATGTTCATCTCTATCAGCTGGGTGGTCAGATAAAGGTTTCGCTCTATATTCGTAACGTCCACGATATTGATTATCGCCGACGGCTTTTTGTCGATGACGAAATTTCTTGAAACTATCTCCTCGCTGCTGTAAGGGGACATGGAGTATATTCCCGGCAGGTCTGTTATTAGCGTTCCGGGTCTGCCCTTTATCTCGCCGTCCTTGCGGTCAACGGTGACACCGGGGAAGTTTCCTACGTGCTGCTTCGAGCCTGTCAGACGGTTGAAAAGGGTAGTCTTTCCGCTGTTCTGGTTGCCCACCAGAGCAAAGGTGAGCTTTGCGTCCTTGGGTATGGGTCTTTTGGCTGCCTCGGGATGAAATCTTCCTGCTTCGCCGAGGCCCGGGTGTTCGGTCTTTTTGCGCTTCCTGCGCTCTTCTTGTTTGTCCTTTTTGCTGTCGGCAGGCGTGACCTCTATCTTTTCGGCGTCCGCCAGCCTGAGCGTCAGGGTGTATCCGTGTATCCTAAGCTCCATCGGGTCGCCCATAGGCGCATACTGCACCACAGTTATCTCGGCTCCCGGGATTATGCCCATATCAAGGAAGTGCTGTCTGAGAGCGCCCTCTCCGCCTATGCTTCTGACACTGACAGTCTCGCCTATTTTTGTGTCCCTGAGTGTATTCATACGGTCCTCTCCTTAAAAGTTAACCAAAGCTAACTTTAATTATATCTTATGTTTTTCTCTTTGTCAAGACATTGGCCTGAAAGATTTTGTTAAGCTTGCGTTTTACACAAAAAACGGGGTTTACAAAGCACGTATTGTGTGGTATAATAATGATGATTATAATTTCATCCAAGGTGATTAATTATACAGCAAAGGTGGTACATATATGCAGATCAGTGAAGTTCAGGAAAAGATCAGGGAACTGAAAAAGCAGAAGGATATCTGTATCCTTGCCCACAGCTATCAGGCAAGGGAGATCCTTGAGGTCGCAGACATAACCGGCGACTCCTATAAGCTAAGCGTGGAGGCGGCAAAGGTCTCCAACAAAAACGTTCTCATGTGCGGAGTCCATTTCATGGCGGAGACCGCAAAGATGCTTTCTCCCGATAAGAGGGTATATCTTTCCCATGTGGATGCGGGCTGTCCTATGGCGGAGCAGATGGAGCCTGAGTTCATCGAGCAGATAAAGGCCGGTGAGCCAGACCGCAAGGTAGTATGCTATGTGAACACAACAGCGGCGCTCAAAGCTGTCTGCGATGTGTGTGTAACGAGCTCATCGGCTGTGAAGATAGTCAAGGCCATGGAGGATGACAAGATACTTTTCATCCCCGACTGCAACCTTGGAGCTTTTGTTCAGAAGGCCTGTCCCGAAAAGGATGTTATGCTCCTTCAGGGCGGCTGTCCCGTTCATGCTGCCATAACGGCGGATGAACTGAAGGAAGCAAAGGCAAAGCATCCGGAGGCGCTCGTTCTTGTTCATCCCGAGTGCCGCCCGGAAGTGACAGAGCTTGCGGACTTTGCGGGCTCCACCTCGGATATAATGAACTATGCCGCAAAGAGCGATGCTAAGGAGTTCATCATAGGGACCGAGAATTCCATAGCCGAGCACCTTCAGTACCGCTTCCCCGAGAAGAGCTTTTATGTTATGTCAAAGAGGCTCATCTGTCCGAATATGAAGCTGACAACGCTCATGGACGTTTACAAAAGCTGTATCGAGGTCGGAACGGAAACTGACAGAGAGATAAAAATGGATGACGAGCTGATAGCAAAGGCCGTTGTCTGCATAAACGAAATGATACGCCTTGGGGGCTGAAATAAGGGTGACTTGTTTTGAGTAAGAAGGTTTATGACAACAGAGAGCTGTCGTGGCTCAAATTCAATGAAAGGGTGCTGGAGGAAGCGCAGGACAATAATACTCCGCTTCTTGAGAGACTGCTGTTCTCATCTATATATGCCAGCAACCTCGATGAGTTTTTCAGGGTGCGTGTCGGCTCGATATATGATCAGTCGCTGGTCAATGACGAGGAGAAGGACAACAAGTCAAAGATGCGCCCCTCTGAGCAGCTGGCGGCTATCTTTGCAAGGGTGAAGGAGCTGGCTCCCGTAAATGACAAGACCTATTCTGTCATTATGAAGGAGCTGGAGCTCAACAATATTTTCTACAAGCCCATAAAAGCTCTTTCAAAGACCGAGCTTGAATATCTTGAGGCTTATTTTGCCTATGAGATAAAGCCGTTTCTAAACGCATTCATAATCGATAAGCGCCATCCTTTCCCGTTCCTTGTAAACCAGAGCATTTATGCCGTGACAAAGCTCAGCGCAAAGTCCGGGCTGCTGGTGGGAATAGTCGGATGCAGCGAGAAATTCCAGAGGGTGATCTTTCTGCCTGCGGATGACGGAGCGATAAGCTTTGTGCTGGTAGAGGACGTGATCCTGAACTTTATCGACAGGGCCTTCACGGGCTATAAGGTGGAGGAGAAGACTCTTGTAAGAGTG
Source organism: uncultured Ruminococcus sp. (assembly GCA_902800795.1). GTDB lineage: Bacteria > Bacillota > Clostridia > Oscillospirales > Ruminococcaceae > Hominimerdicola. Next base: position 21,145 of record CADCFQ010000013.1, read on the forward strand.
ACAAGAAATGCCGACATAGATGTTGACGAGGGCTTCGACTCGGAGCTGGATTTCAGAGAGAATATGTCGGAACTGATAAAGAAAAGAAAAAGGCTCTGCCCTGTAAGGATGCAGCTTTCAAAGCAGCCCTCCGAGGCTGTGCTCGGAGAGCTGCTGTCAAGGCTGGAGCTTTCTCCCAGACAGGTGTTCTTGCAGAAATGTCCGCTGGATATGTCTTTTGTTTTCCCTGTCTTTGACAAGGCAAAGGACAAAAAGGAGCTGTTCTTCAACAAGCTGGAGCCCCAGGCTTCACCTATGATAAAAGAGAATGTTCCTATGATAGAGCAGATAGACAAGCAGGATCTCTTCCTGTCCTATCCTTATGAGTCTATCAAGCCTTTTATTCGTCTGCTCAATGAAGCTGCTGCGGATGAGAGCGTTGTTTCTATAAAAATGACGCTTTACAGGGTGGCTAAGAACTCGAAGATAATAAAGGCTCTCTGCGAGGCTGCCGAGAACGGCAAGGAAGTGCTCGTTCTGGTTGAGCTCAGAGCCCGCTTTGACGAGGAGAACAATATCGGCTGGTCACAGGTGCTGGAAGAATCGGGCTGCCGTGTGATCTACGGCCCGCAGGGTCTGAAGGTCCATTCAAAGCTCTGCCTTATCACAAGAAAGATCGAGAGAAATGTCAAATACACCGTTCAGATAGGAACGGGCAACTATAACGAAAAAACAGCAGGCCTTTATACGGACCTGTGTCTTATGACATCCGACAGGGAGATAGCAGAGGACGCCTGTGAGGTGTTCAGGACGCTCCAGATAGGAGAGCTGGTGGAGGACACAAAGGCGCTTCTTGTGGCGCCCAGATGTCTCCAGAACAAGGTGCTCGCTATGATGGATGAGCAGATAGCCATAGCAAAAGCCGGCGGCCAGGGCTATGTCGGAGCGAAGCTCAACTCTCTCACCGACAAGGTGATAATCGACAAGCTTATCGAGTGCTCCCAGGCCGGTGTCCGGGTGGAGCTTGTGATAAGAGGTATCTCCTGTCTTGTGGCAGGGGTGAAGAAGGTCACCGAGAATGTGACTATACGTTCCATAGTAGGGCGCTATCTTGAGCACGCAAGGATATATATCTTCGGCTCGGGAGAGGATAAGAGGGTCTATATCTCCAGTGCCGACTATATGACCCGCAACACCACCCGAAGAGTAGAGGTGGCGGCGCCTGTGCTGGATGAGCAGATAAAGAAAAGGGTTCTGGACATTTTTGCGCTCCAGCTGCGTGACAATGTGAAAGCAAGGGTCATGCAGTCCGACGGCATATATAAGCGTGCCGAGAGAGGGGATACAGCTGTGGATGCCCAGGCTATCCAGTTTGCCGAGAGCTATGCAAACGCTCCGCTTCCCGAGAGAAAGACCGCCGAGCCGCCAAAGAAAAAAGGCTTCTTTGCAAAGCTCAAAGCGCTGTTTTCCAAGAAAAGCTGATGGAGATAAGAGAGATAAAAACAGGCAAGCGCCGGTTTATGGAGCTGCTGCTTCTTGCTGATGAGCAGGAGGATATGATAGATAAGTATCTTGACAGAGGGACCATGTTCGTTCTGGAGGATGAGGGTGTCAGAGCAGAGTGTGTCGTGACCGATGAAGGCGGCGGGCTTCTGGAGATAAAAAACATAGCCGTTGATCCCGGTTCACAGGGCAAGGGCTATGGCAGGGCGCTTATAGAGTTTATAAAAGATCATCACAGCGCCGGCTACGACGTTATCCAGGTGGGAACGGGCGACAGCCCGATGACCGTGCCTTTTTATGAAAAGTGCGGCTTTGTGCGCCACCACGTTGTCAAGGACTTTTTCACCGAAAACTACGACCACCCCATAATAGAGTGCGGAGTTCTGCTGACAGATATGGTCTATCTTAGGATGAAGATATGAAAAAACGCTTACGGAGCTTTTCCGTAAGCGTTATGTTTTTATTAGTCCATAGCCTTCTTTATAGCTGCCAGGAACTCGTCATACTCTTCAAATGCAGGGAGCTCGGGGTGCTCGGCCTTGATAGCGTCTGTTGACTTGAACAGGAAGCCTGCCTTGCTTGCCTGGATCATTGCAAGGTCGTTGTGGCTGTCGCCTGCCGCAATGGTGGTGAAGCCTGCGGATTGGAGCGCCTTGACCGTGGTGAGCTTGGACTTTTCACATCTCATCTGATAGCCTGTGATCTCGCCATTCTCGCCGACTTCAAGAGAGTTGCAGAACAGTGTGGGATAACCCAGCTTCTTCATAAGAGGGCCTGCGAACTGATAGAAGGTGTCGCTGAGGATGAGGACCTGTGTGAAGCTTCTCAGCTCGTCTAAAAACTCCTTTGCGCCGGGCAGGGGATCGATCTTGGAGATAGTCTCCTGTATCTCTTTAAGACCCAGGCCGTGCTCTTTGAGGATAGCCAGCCTGTATTTCATAAGCTTGTCATAATCGGGCTCGTCTCTTGTGGTCCTGCGAAGCTCGGGGATACCGCTTGCCTCTGCGAATGCGATCCAGATCTCGGGAACAAGAACGCCCTCAAGATCGAGACAGGTAACGTACATATTCATAAAAACTCCTCCTAAAAATACTAAATACTCTAAGATTATAGCACACCAATGATGAACATTCAAGAGGATTTTGTGAATTTTATAACAGGATTTTCAGACCGCCCTACATATTTCCCGTCAGGTTCATTATCACGGACAGCGCAGCTATAGGTGCGGTCTCACAGCGGAGTATCCGCTTGCCGAGCCCCGTGAGCACGGCTCCCGAAGCCTCGGCTCTGTCTGCTTCCTCCTGTTCAAAGCCGCCCTCGCTGCCGATAAAGAGCCCTATGCTTTTGCAGCCCTCAAAGGTCTCCCGGCAAAGGGACCTGCCGCCCTTTTCATAGCAGAAAAGCGAAACGTCACAGCCCTTCATCTCTTCAAGGCACTCGTTGAAGCTGAGCAGGGGAGTTATCTCCACTAGTCTTGCTCTGCCGGACTGCTTGCAGGCTTCAAGGGATATGCGCTGAAGGCGCTCAAGCTTTTTGTCAAAGCTTTTTTTATCCGGTCTGGACACACACCTTGAGGTGAGTACCGGGCATATCCTGCTCACACCCAGCTCGGTGGCCTTCTGGACTATGAGGTCCAGCTTGTCTGATTTGGGCATAGCCTGAAAGAGCGTGACATAAACGTCAGGCTCGTTTTCGGACTCTTTTTTCTCCAGCTGCTCGCAGCTCACACATTCATCAGAGATAGTCAGTATCTTCACCAGATACTCCACACCGCCGGAGCAGACAGTTATCTCATCTCCCAGCCTCATCCGGAGACTTCGGCCTATGTGTCTGGCGTCCGGGCCTGTTATGTTTATCATCCCGTCGGATATATCGTCACAGAAAAATCTCGGCATCCCTTCACCCTCTTATGTCCCTCTGCGGCCCCAAACTGCGTGCTTCGGGGGCGCAAAAACATTTCAACTTTTTTCAGAAATAATACAATAACTTTTCACACGCATTACACATTGAAAGAGTATTATATGCACATAACAACGATATGTTGGCTTCTACCCCGAGCCATCATATATATGCTTGTAGATTTTTGTCTACTTGCTTCTCCCCTATAATTTTATTTTTACGGCTCCTGCGGCTTTGCTGCGGGAGCTCTTCCTTTTTGTCTGCAAAAAACATGGCAGCACCGCAAAGGCGATGACAGAGCGGGGTTGCCACAGGAATATATTCGGTTTGTCTGTTTATCAGCCTATGCCGTCCGCAAATGTGATCGGAACGCCGAAAAGCACGCCTGCATTCGGGATATCGAGATCTCCCGTTATGCCTATGATGGCTTCTCTTGCTGTCTGCACCTGTTCCTCGGGGACAGCCATAAGCAGAAGCTTGCCCTTCTGTGAGGGGTCTGCACCGTTGAGGATAGCACGAAGCGCATTGATAGCCGGAAGATTATCCATCTGTGAGATAGACTTTGCCATTCCAAGACTATCGATGACTGTTCCTCCTCTTATTCCTGCACTGGCAAGAGCCTGCATGATATCATCAACAAGCTCTATCCTCTTGATTATCAAAAACAATAACTGCATTTTCGATCACTGTCCTTTCTCTTTGGTTATTTATCTATCTCATCCGCATAACAAGGCGGATCAGTTCCTGTTTATAAAGGCTGCTGCGGTCCAGTCCTCCAGCGTCTTTATCTCGCAAAGCTCAAAGCCCTGAGCCTTCACGGCGTCTATCACTTCATCCTTGCGGCTGTCGATTATTCCCGAGATGATAAGCTTTGCGCCGGCCTTCAAAAAGCCCGAAAACAGCGGCGCCATAGCCAGCAGCACATCTGCCACGATGTTAGCACAGACCATATCATAGCCTGTGCCCAGGCTCTTTCTGAGGGCTTCGTCATCGATGACATTTCCGCACACGGCGTTATAGCGCTTAGCTTCGATATGGTTTTTCTCTGCGTTCTCTTTTGCGATCTTAACGGAGTTTGCATCTATATCCACAGCCGAAGCACTTTCAGCTCCCAGCAGCAGAGCCGCAATGGAGAGGATACCGCTTCCGCAGCCGAGATCGAGGAGCTTTTCGCCTTTTTCAAGGTTCTTCTCGATAAGCTCAAGACACAGCCTTGTGGTGTTGTGCTGACCCGTTCCGAAGGAAGCCGCAGGGTCTATCTCGAGGATAGTTTTATCCTTGCTGTCGCCGGCGTCCTCCCAGGAAGGTTTTATAAGCAGCTTCTCGCCCACGGTTATTGGCTTGAAGTATTGTTTCCAGTTGTTTGCCCAGTCTTCCTCTTTCACATTCGCAAGCTCATATTCCAGCCTGCCGAAACGCCCCTCGGCGTCTCTTCTCCTGAGCGCTGCCAGCTCGCTCTTCACGCTCTCAAGGTAGTCGAGCCCCTGAGCGTTCTCGGGCAGATAAGCTGTAATAACTGTCTCGCCGTCTGAAAGCTGCATAAGGTCATCGTCTATATAATCCCAGTTCTGCTCTTTGTTCTCAAGAAACTCCTTGAAATCCTCGGGGTCCTTTATAACAAAGCCGTTTATCCCGAGCCCAAGCAGTGAGCCTGTTACGGCATCGATACCTTCGGTGGTGGTGAAGACATTTATCTCTACCCAGTTGATACTGACCGCTCCCTTTCAAATGATAGTGCAAATATGGTATAACATCCTTTATGATTATATCACAAAAATTAAAATTTGTAAAGAGTTATAAATAAATTTCCACGTAAATCGATTTTGATCTGCGTTTAGCCCGGAAGGATTTGCCGTTTTAGATGTTAGAGGTTAGAGATTAGAGGTTAGACAAGGTATGCCTTCGGCATATTTTTTATAGGGTTATATACTTGACACATCATTTAAAAGTGCTTGAATATGGGGTCTGGGGCGAAGCCCCAGTGGATCGGTAACGAGGGCGAAGCCCTCCCCCCCCCTCCCCTCCGAGTTCGGGGCATAAACTTTGTTTATGCCATGTACAGAATGTACACAGCTTAAACGAGGACTTTGCGGCATTGACGGTGGTGTGTTAAAGGGATAACCATATAAAGTTATAATGTTCTACAAATGAGCGCATTACAGTTTGTGCAATACTACAAAATATGCTCCGTGCTATTGACTCTGACGTTGCGTAATAGTTTATAATACAAGTACACGAGGAGGTATGGACTATGAGAACAGTGAACGAAGTCAGCAAGCTCACAGGAGTGAGTATACGCACCCTGCAATATTACGACAAGATAGGTCTGCTGTCGCCTGCGATGCGCACGGAGGCGGGCTACAGGCTGTATGACGATACGGCGCTGGAGCGCTTACAGCAGATACTTCTTTTCCGAGAGCTTGAATTCTCGCTTGATGACATAAAAGCCATACTTGAAGCTCCGGATTTTGACCGTGAAAAGGCTATCGACCAGCAGATAGAGCTGCTCACGCTCAAAAAGCAGCGCCTTGAGGCAATAATCGGGCTTGCTCGTGAGATAAGAGACAAAGGAGGAAATAATATGAATTTTGAAGCATTTGACGATAAGATGATCGAAGAATATGCCGCTCGTGCAAAGGCTGAATGGGGCGGTACTAAGGAATATGCCGAGTATGAGAAGAAAAGCCGTTTGCGCAGCAAGCAAGAAGAAACAGTCGTGGCAAAGGAGCTTATGAGCGTTTTTGCCGAGTTCGGAGCTATGCGTGGCAAGTCTCCAGACAGTGATGAGGTGAGAGCAATGGTGCAGAAGCTCCAGAGCGTTATCACGAAAAATTACTACAACTGCACCGACGAGATACTTGCCTCCCTCGGACAGATGTACGCCGCAAATGACGAGTACAGGCAGAATATCGATAAGGCTGGCGGAGAGGGCACAGCCGGGTTTGTCAGCCGTGCGATAGCTGAATACTGCAGAATCTGCGAGCTATCATAACTATGACCTGCAGGGAACCGAAGAAAGATTCTACCAGCTAATATTTTTGTATATCTTGCGGTAGCTTCCTGTGAATTCCAAGATATTTCAGCTAAAGCTCGTTATGAGCTTCGATAATATTTTAATAAAAAACAGGGCTGATCGTGGGTCATTCGCATTTATAATGTACAACAGACAAGGCCGGGGGTGCCTTGTCTGTTTTTTATCTCACCAGATGCTGAAACATCGCTTTGAAAACAGGAGCTTTCCCGAAACCCTTTTCACGATACAGGTAGGAAGAGCCCACAAACAAGGAAATCCCGAGCAGGATATGAACGGGGAAAAGAAGCAGAGCTTCCTTCGGTATCAGAAAAGCAAGTATTGCGATTGCAGATGCAGGCGGCAGCGTCAGTCCGATCTTTTTCATAATGAAGTAAACTGCGATGACGGTAAGTGCTGCCGATACACAAGCAGGAACAGACAGCAACTCGGTAAAAACAAGCAATAAAACCGGGCGCTCCCCTCTGTGGGAACGCCCGTGAAGTTTTATCATTTTTGCCCGTAGATCTCTTCTCTTATCAGCTGTTTGCACTTATCGAACTCGACTCCGAGTATCGACTGTCCGTCGTCGGTGGTGTCGTAGTAGTAGGAATCATCGTCCGGGAGTCTCAGGGACTCCACCTTGTAGTTCATGGAGAACAGCGCCTTATAGAACAGGCAGTAAAGATCAAATCTCGACATATTCGTCACAAGGCTCTCCGAAGCCGTCCTTGCAAAGTCCATCATAGTAAGCGGTCCGCTTTCCTTGACCTTATCGATTATCTTCGAGATGACCTCTCTCTGTCTGGATGTTCTCTCGAAGTCCGCATTTCCTACATATCTCAGCCTTGCATAAGCGAGGGCCTGGTTTCCGTTGAGCAGAAGGTCTCCGCCGTGCGTCAGATAGTCCGAGCCCTTTTCTTTCTGCATGATCTTGTTCTGCTCGGCCATAGGCGGTATCATTCCTTCGGCTTCCTCGTCCGATACCTTCATCTTGATCCCGCCGATAGCATCAACTATGTCCACGAAGGAATAGAAGTCTATGTAAACATACTCGTCCACCTGAACATCAAAATTGTATTCTATCGTGTCCATAAGGAGCTCTGCTCCGCCGTAGACATAGGCGGCGTTCATCTTGCCCCAGGTGTCACACTCGGTGCCGTCGGCATAATAGCCCTTGATGTTCACATACATATCTCTCATGAATGAGGTCATATATATCTTTTTGGTCTTCTTGTTTATGGAGAGAAGTATCATCGAGTCGGTGCGGCCACGTTCCTCTATCGAGCGTGTGTCCGAGCCGATGAGCAGGATGTTTCTCACATCGTCGCTGGCGATAGACGCATCGGTCTTCATCCTCTTGCCCTTGTCCACTCTGTTCACCAGTCCGCAGTAGTGCCATATCATAAGGTTCACAACGAGCACAAGGATAAGTATGACAGCAAAGAATATCCTGAAAAAGTTTCTTACGGGGTGTCCCTTTTTCTTGCTGTAGGGCTTTTTGTTGTTTTTAAGGTCTCCCTCGTTTATCTCATACCTGTTCTGATAAGCGTATTTCTCGGGCTTCACAGCTTTCTTCTGCGCCTTCGGGCTGCTCTTCCGGGGAGCGCTCTGACGGCTTCTGCGGTCTGGCTGGCTGTGATTCCTGCTGCCGGAAGATGTGCGCCTTTGTCCTCCGGAAGAGGCAGGTCTTCTGCTGCCGTTCTGGGCCGGCTGTCTCCTGGGCTGACCCTGAGCGGGTCTTTGCTGATAGCCGTCCTGCTGTTGGCCGTAGGGGTCCTGCGAATAGGGATCCTGCCCGTAGGGCTGTCCCGAGTAGGGCTGACCGTTTCGGTAGTCCGACTCGTACCCCTCATCATAAAAATCGTCGAAGTCATAGACTCCGCCCAGGTTTTCATAATGGTTATCGTCGTTTCTGTTGTTTCTGTCATTTCCGGGCATTTGTCTGCCTCCTTTGTTTTTCTATATGATCCCGGCTGCCGAGCACACAGCTATACTCAATGCTCCGATAACGGCTATGACCGTCAGGGGAGCGCTCATATATGCGCCGAGCTTTCCTTTCACCGTCATATCGGTGTGATATTCCGGCAGAGAGAAGGTATCCTTGTGGTATCTTATCTCTCTTACGAAGAAGAATATCCCCGATATCATAAGCATAAGCACCACGGCTGCCGGGACGATAAGCCCAATAAACACGCCCTTGTGCTGGGAGATATAAGAAAAGTCGTTGTTTGCCAGGGTCTCCTCCAGCTTTTCCATATCGAGAAATCCCATGAATATCGACTGGACAGCGCCTATTGAATTTATTATGATATGCAGAAGCAGTGATGAGAACAGCGAGCCTGCTTTTGCCACCAGAAACGCCGCACAGGTGCCCATGACAGCCGCATAGACTATCTGGGAGTATGTGCCGTGCCAGAGGCCGAAGCTTATGCCGACTGCGAACACCGCTGTCCAGCTGCCTATGCGCTGGGCATTTGAGAAAAGCGCACCTCTGAAAAGTATCTCCTCATAAAATGGTGCAAGAATAGACATTGCAAGAATGTTTGAGAGCACGCCCAGGAATGTGGGGTTGGCGTTGAAGGACACGGTGTGAAACTGTGTTTTTGATACGCTCTGGATAGCCACGAACACAAACGAATTGATATAGCTCGAAGCGTAGATGAGTCCCAGTGACATAAGTATCCACCTGGCGAGTGTCTTTGTCTCCACATCGGGCTTTCTGAGGTGCTGTTTTATCTTAAGGTCATGGTCGGGGTCGAACACCTTGAACACCAGCAGGCACAGCGGCACCACGATGAGATACTGGACAACATAAGCGGAGATATTCATTATATCGACGTAGTTTTTCGAGTCCTTGAAAAAGTGTGTTATCACAAGCCTGTCCAGCCTTATCAGGACAACGTCCAGTATATAGAACGCTATCAGCGCTCCCGAGTTCAGGTTAGATATACGTTTTGTCAGTTTTCGGGTATCCATTAAGAGCTGCCCCTTTTTTGTAAATTTCGGTCAGGCTTTATTATAACACCTGAACCCCATAATGTCAAACCAGGGCAGGGGCTCGTCCCTGCGTGTCCAGGGCGGGTCCAGCGCCGCCCTGGTGCGCTGGTGGGGTGTTGGGGCAAAGCCCCGACCAGAGCACGAGACAGAGTCTCGTTCGGAGCGCAGCTCCGACAAACCCATCGACGCTCGGCAGGGGTGAATTCTGAAAACAGTCCGGTGGACTGTTTTCAGAAGAGGGGCGACCTGCACGAGAGGTCGCCCCTTTGAGAAGCACGGCAGGAGCTTTCCTCAAGCCGCTTGCGGCTTGACGGAGCATTGAGAAGCAAGGAGAGGGACGGACATCAGTTTAAATGCCGAAATCTGCCGACGGCAGATTGACGGGCGAACCAACTGAGAGGTTATATTATAGCTAAGTGGGAGAGTTTAGCTTTTGTGCAATTAAGAGGTGTCGGCTAACGCCGACGATTTTAAATGGGGGCTTTCCCAGCGTTAGCGGAGCTAATGCGTGCTCCCATACCCCTTCGGTCAAACATCTCTACAAGGGTGATAACTAATCTTAAGGGGGCTTTCCCGGCGTCAGCAGAGCAAATGCGTGCCTGCACAAAAAATGATCTGAAAAAAGCGGTGCTTTTTGGTCTTTACAAGTTGGGTGACCTGTGATATAATAAACTATATATGTGCATAAAGCGGTAAAGCTTTGTGTTGATTTTGTGAAGCTATCAATATAATGGAGAGTGTTTATGGATAAAAGTAAGATCAGGAATTTTTGTATTATCGCTCATATCGACCACGGAAAGTCCACTCTGGCCGACAGGATCCTTGAGCTGACCGAGACGGTCGCACTGAGGGATATGGAGAACCAGCTGCTGGATAATATGGATATCGAGCGTGAGAGGGGAATAACTATCAAGGCGAGAGCCGTAAGGCTGAACTATCACGCCGATGACGGCCAGGACTATGTGTTCAACCTTATCGACACTCCCGGCCACGTTGACTTCAACTATGAGGTGTCCCGTTCTCTTGCCGCCTGCGAGGGAGCCATCCTTATCGTTGACGCTTCCCAGGGAATAGAAGCCCAGACTCTTGCCAACACTTATCTTGCGATAGAGCATGACCTTGAGGTGCTGCCTGTTGTGAACAAGATAGACCTTCCCGGCGCAGACCCTGACAGAGCCTGCAACGAGATAGAGAACGTTATAGGCATCCCTGCTATGGATGCTCCGAGGATCTCGGCAAAAATGGGCGTGAACATAAGGGAAGTGCTGGAGCGCATAATAACCGATATCCCGTCTCCAAAGGGCGACGATGAAGCTCCGCTCAAAGCCCTTATCTTTGACAGCTACTACGACCCTTATAAGGGCGTTATCATCTACTGCCGTGTCAAGGAGGGTCACCTCAAGGCAGGCGACACCATAAGGCTTATGGCCACAGGAGCAGAGTTCCAGACTGTTGAGGTGGGCTTTATGGGGGCTACGGACCTTATCCCCGTGGGCGAGCTCCACGCAGGCGAGGTCGGTTATATCGCAGCTTCAATCAAGGATATCGGAGATACCCGTGTGGGCGACACAGTGACCAATGCGGAGTTCCCCTGTGAGGAAGCGCTTCCGGGCTATAAGAAAGTAAACCCCATGGTATACAGCGGAATCTATCCGGCTGACGGAGCAAAGTATCCCGACCTTCGTGATGCTCTTGAAAAGCTGCTTCTCAATGATGCATCACTTTCCTTTGAGCCCGAGACCTCGGTGGCTCTCGGCTTCGGTTTCAGATGCGGCTTCCTGGGGCTTCTTCACATGGAGATAATCCAGGAGAGACTGGAGCGTGAGTATAACCTTGACCTTATAACAACGGCACCCTCCGTTATCTACAAGGTCAACCTTACCGACGGCTCCACTGTCTTTATCGACAACCCCACCAACTATCCCGAGCCTGCCCTTATAGCAGGAGCAGAGGAGCCTGTGGTCAACGCTCATATCTACACTCCGCCGGAGTTTGTGGGCAACATCATGGAGCTTTGCCAGGACAGGCGTGGCACCTTCAAGGATATGAAATATCTCGATGAGAACAGAGTGGACCTTCACTACATCCTGCCACTCAACGAGATAGTCTATGACTTTTTCGATGCGCTCAAATCCCGAACAAGGGGTTATGCGTCCTTTGACTACGAGCTGAAAGGCTATGAGCCGTCGAAGCTTGTGAAGCTGGACGTTCTCCTGAACGGCGAGACAGTGGACGCCCTTTCTTTCATCGTCCATGTTGATAAGGCCTATGCAAGGGGCAGAAAGATAGTAGAGCGGCTCAAAGAAAACATCCCCCGTCAGCTGTTTGAGGTCCCCGTTCAGGCGGCTATCGGCGGAAAGATAATCGCAAGAGAGACGATAAAGGCGCTCAGGAAAGACGTTCTTGCCAAGTGCTACGGCGGAGACATAACCAGAAAGAAGAAGCTCCTCGAAAAGCAGAAAGAGGGTAAAAAGCGTATGCGCCAGTTGGGCTCGGTATCCGTTCCCCAGGAAGCGTTCATGTCCGTCCTCAAGCTTGACGAGTGATTAAGACCTGATCGGAGAAGCCTATGGAGATAGTTATCGTTATCATCGTGCTGATAGCTCTTGCCGTTATTCTCGGCGTGCCCTATTCACTGATAGGTGCGGCGCTGCTGGGGCTTATGGCGGCAGGCTTCTTTGTGCTGACAGGTTATTTTGCTTTCTGCGCCGTGAGGATCCTGCGCTCAAAAAAGGTGCAGGCTTCGGTGAGCAGCGTCCGGACGAGCGAGAAATTCAATTACCCCACCGCATATTATGATGTGGACGGGAATATATATGCAAATGCCTTCCCTTGTGAGCTGGTGATGAGAAAACAGCTCTACACCGAGGGCAGGGCTTGCAAGGTCTATGTGTGTGAAAGAAAGAATAAGGAGCCGATAGTTTATGATCCCAATGCGGTGCTGAGCACCTTTGTGGGGTTCTTTCTGGCTCTCGGGGCCGGTGCTGCCACGGCGATGACCGCCGTTATGGTGGCCGGTATCTGATAAAGGAGGTGCCGCTTTGGAGCAGATGAAAAGGGCAATGAAGCTTTCGCTGATGTTCGGGCTTCCCGGAGCGGCGGCAGTTCCTGTTGCTTTTGAGATATATGCAAATGTTTCCCAGTGGTTCGCTCTTGTGCTGCTGGGGGGGTGGATAACCTTCGTGGGTATCAGGTTCTATCCTCTGGAGACAAAGCCTGCCTTTGTGGGGATAGCTGCCTTTATCGCCTACACGGTGGCTTTCGGGATAGTCCTCCATGCGCCGATACACAATGCTGTAAAGGATTGGCTCGAGGAAAACTCCGAATACTTCCAGCTGGATTTAAAGCAGGCAGGCTTTTTCTGGCTGACTGCCGTGCTTTTGTATTTTCTGCTGTTTCTTTCTGCGATACTGCGTGTGGCGGTCAAGCGGATAAGAGCCAACAGCGAGCGCACGGAGCGCTATATCGACAGCGCTTTTGATGACGAGGACGGTGACGGCTTTGGCAGCTGACAGCTTGGGTGTTTACATCCATATCCCTTTCTGTGTGCGCAAATGCGCCTACTGTTCGTTTTATTCGTCCCCGGCGGACGAGACCGTCAGACAGGCCTACACCGAGGCGCTTTGCAGGGATATTCTTTCCTATGGTGGCAGAGGTCTTGGCTGTGACACTGTTTATTTCGGCGGCGGAACGCCTACGGCGCTGGAAAGCGGACAGCTCATAAAGATACTTGAAGTCGTGAAAACGGCTTTTGATATGGACAGTGACGCCGAGGTGACTCTTGAAGCGAACCCCGACTCGGCGGCGCCGGAGAAGCTTGAAGCTTTAAGAGCAGCAGGCTTTAACAGGATAAGCTTCGGGGTGCAGTCGCTGGATGACAGGGAGCTTTCGGCTCTCGGTCGGCTCCACGACAGCAAAAAAGCGATCGTGGCCGTAAAAAACGCAAGGGCGGCAGGCTTTGAGAACATCTCCTGCGATATGATGCTTGGGATACCTCACCAGGACACGGCGTCTATGCTTGCGACAGCAAGGGGACTGACAGGTCTTGGGATAAGCCATATCTCGGCGTATATGCTTTCTGTCGAGGAGGGCACACCCTTTTTCGAGCAGGGCATAGAGGTGGATGACGACAGGCTTGCGGATATGTATCTTGCGCTGTGCGAGCAGCTTGGGAGCGAGGGCTTTGAACATTACGAGATATCGAATTTCGCAAAGCAGAACAGGCGCTCCCGCCATAATATGCGCTACTGGCAGGACCGGGAGTATCTCGGGCTCGGCTGCAGGGCTCATTCGTTTTTTGAGGACAGGAGGTTTTTCTGCGATGAGGACATAAAGACCTATATATCCTCTGTCAGCCACAGGCTCACTGTTTCAGAAGAGCATCCCGACAGACTGGAGGAATACATCCTGCTGGGGCTTCGGACAAGTGACGGCATAAGCTTTGAACGGCTGAAAGAACTCGGTGCAGATGAGGAGCGCTTGCAGCGCATAAGAGAATGTGCAGTGATGCTTGAAAGCCACGGGCTTTGCAGGTTTTCCGGCAGCGGCTTTTCGCTGACAGAAAAAGGGTTTCTGAGCTCCAATTCTGTGATAGCACAGCTCGAACTTTGCTAAAAATCAACGAATAAAAGCAGGTCGATTTGTGCAGGTATACAAAAGAGAAAAGGCTTCTTGAAAAAGCGTGTAAAAAATGTTATATTTAGTATGTATTGGTGTTTTGCTTTTCGGAAGGAGGTCGGTCTTATGAGTTTCGGCAGAGTTCTGGCACTTGTCTGTGCCGGTGTGCTTTGTGTGGGGCTTTGCTCCTGCGGCGAAAAAAAGGAAGAAAAACAGATCGATGTCCCCATCCTTGAAACGAAACAGATATCCTATAAAACTGTAAAGGCCGAGATATCTAATATCAGCGAAAAGTATTATGAGACCGGCAAGTATTCCTATCCTTACAGCGAGAGCGTGAAGTTCAAGGCGACAGGTCTTATCAAGGAGATCTATGTCCAGGCGCCTTCCGATGTCAAGAAGGGCGATCTGCTGTGCGAGCTTTATACGGACGATGTGGATGAGGAGATAGAGCGTGAGAAGATAAGGCTCGACCAGGCAGAGCAGACGCTTGCGACTGTCAGGGCAAACTCGAACAACGCTAATGAGATAAAAATGGCAGAGCTTGATCTTCAGATCGAGCAGATGAAATATGACCGCCTTGTCCAGTCACTGGAAGACTACAAGGTATATGCGCCTTGTGACGGCACCTTTACCGATGCCTACCAGAGGAGAGAGCCGCTGACAGTGAACAGCCCCGTAAGAGAGGGCGACCTTTTCGGGCTGACCTCAGACCTGTCGCAGCAGTACCTTTGTGTGTCGGTCTATGACAATCCTCTCAATAATGTCAATTTCGGAACGAGGGTGTCTCTTGAACAGGGAGCGCATTCCGCCCAGGGAACTGTCAAGGACATAATCCCTGTGGACAACGGCGATTTTTCCAATTATGTTTATGTTATACTCCCGGACGAGGACTCGGAGCTTTTTGATTTCGGCGATGTGCAGGTCGTGTTCGATGTTTACACAAGACCCGACACTGTGGTGGTGGATCAGAAGGCTGTGAGAGAGCTGGGGGGAAGAAAATTTGTGAACCTGCTCATTGACGGCGCAAAGATCGAGCAGGATGTGGAAACAGGCATCGAGGACGGAAAAAACATAGAGATCCTCTCGGGGCTTGTGGGCGGCGAGGAGATAATCCTTAACTGAAGTATTCTTGCCCCGCAGGACGAAGCAAGGCTCCGGCAGGGGATAGATGATAAGTATCGTAATGATATGAGGAGGAAATAACAAAATGAAGGACTTTCTTTCAAATGTCTGGGTAAAAAGAGCGATCTCAGTCTTCGGCATCGTTTATTTTGCGGTCGTGGTGATGCTGACCTATGCCACATTCCTTTACGACCTTGAGTTTGCAGAGGGCAGAGAGACCAGCTTCTTTGTTGTCTATGTTATCTCGAGTCTGGTGTTCATGATGCTCATGATACTCACAAGACACGAGATCGTCACGAGAGTATTAAGCGTTTTGTGGCTCCCGGTGGTGTTCTTCCTGGTTCTCTTCAATATGATGGACTGGGTGCTCATCATCCCGCCGTTTATTGTGGCTGTCGTTGTTTTCTTTGCGGCAGGAACAAGCGCAAACGTCAAGGTCATACTGGGAACGATATACCTTTTGATGTATGTTCTGGGTATAGTTGCTTTCTTCGTTCTCAACGTTCTTTTCGGCGGTTCCTCTGAGGAGACACTGCTCAATGAGGACCTGGATACGAGCGGATCGGTGTATTCCCTTTACAGAAAGGACTTTCAGCATCTTTGCGATGTGACTGCCGATGACAACACCATTTCCCCTGACGGAAAGTATAAGATCCTTGTTTACGACGTTAAGAACAACGACGTGGGAGCTGTAAAGATCTGCGTTGTTCCTTACGATCAGGATATAGAGCTCAAGTTCTTCACCCTCAAGCAGAAGGGCATAAAGAAGACTATTTCCTCAAAGGGCATCAGAGGCACTGTTCCTGAGGTGGGCTGGACGACAGACGAGCACGGCAACCTTGTGGTACAGTATAAGCTGTCCTCTACCTCGGAGCCTAAGCGCACATCCCTGAACAGGATGCCGGATAAGCAGTACTTTGAATTCCTGGGGATAGAATAAGAAAACGATTACAATTCAGTTACAGCGCCTTTTGTCGGCCAAAAAACGCTTGACAAATCGCCGCTGATGCTTTAAACTATTTTGTATGTAAGGTTTGAAAGGAGGGTGTGTCCTCGGAGAAGAGGACGACCGTATATGGATTTAAAGAGATTATTTTGCGGCATATCCGCTGCTGTGCTGGCGATGATGAGCTGTGCTGCACCTGTTTTCGCTAAGGAGGAAGAGGTCGAAGTAGACCCCTGGTCCATCTCGGATGACAGTATACTGACAGATGACAAGTCAAAGCCGACCTTCTCGTTTGACGGTGACGGCTGGAAGGATTACTTCCATGTTACGCCCGATGCCGAGGCTCTTGGCTATAAGGCGGCTACCGAGGATACTGTGTCATATCAGGGCAACTCGATGAAGGTCGTAGGTTCCCAGGCAGGCGCTGCATCAGGCTGGCATAACTTTGCGTGGACAGAAACAGACGCTGACGGAAACCTTGTTTATCCCGGTTCCGATGCTGAAGATGCTTCCTTTATCACCTGCGGTATCGAGCTTGACGCTGCTGATTTCGGAATGAACTATTTTGACGGCTGCACATTCAAGTTCACCTATCGTATAAACCCCGATATCAAGGGAAATCTTATGTCGGATTCCATTTTTGCTTTCCCGGCAGATGACGATTATAAGCAGCTGACAGGTACAGCGACCGCTATGATGCAGATAAAGGTCAATGAGACGGATGCCCCCAACACCAAGCAGTATCAGGACAAGGTCATCCCTGTTCCTACCGGTGTCGGTGCCACAAAGTTCATTTTCGAGATACCTCTCGACAAGGCGACTGCACAGAGCGACCTTATCTATATCGACAATCTGACTATCTCGGCAAATGACGCTTATGCAGGAAAGATCGTCGCAAACATCGACGGCTATAATGAGAGCGCTGAGAAGAAGGCGAGCCCCAACGAGCTCCAGATAAGTGAGAAGGAAGACAGCTCCGCCTCTGACAGCTCTACTGCAGAGGAAAAGGAATCCAGCTCGGCTCTTCCGATAATCATCGGTGTGGTAGCCGGTATCGCAGTAGTCGGCGGACTTACGTTCTTCATAATCAGAAAGGTAAAAAACAGATATCTCTGATGATTTTTCGAGCACTGCCCTTGGGCGGTGCTCTTTTTTGTGATAGGGGCTCAGCATATTTTTCTCTTTTTGTGAAATAATATTCTTGTTCACGTCCGCTTTTTGCGGTCGGAGCAAGTTTATGCAGATTTGCAAGCGAAAGGAGATATTATGAAGAAGATACTGGCTATCACGCTGAGCGCCATTGCCTGTCTGTCAGTGCTCACTGCCTGCGGCGACGGCAAGAGCAGCGTTACAGATTCCGGCTATCTTGCCGATTCTGCCGCAGACTCCGATGTGTATGACGACAGCACGGAAAGCGACCTGACCGACAGGGTAAAGGACGGCGCTAAGGATGCGGTAAGCGGCGGAGCTGACATAGTCGATGATGCTGCGAGTGCCGTGGGAGACGTTGCAAAGGACGGCGCAAATATCGTCGGAGATGCAGCGAGCACTGTGAATGACGTTGTAAGCGAAGTCGCAGATTGACCTGCGGCAATGCCGGAAGACCGCCTGCTTTTTGCGGGCGGTCTTTTTGTGTGCCCGGGGAGGAGCTCCGGGAAGGCCTTGGAAAGGGCGTAAAAGCGCAGGGTCAGGGCGCCGGCTTAGTAATATATTCCTCAGTTTCGCAGGTAAATGTTGAAAGAATTGGGCAAAGTGCTGAAAATTGTTAAGTTTGTAAAATACCCTTTAAAAAGGGCGGAAAAAGTGTTATAATCACAATGTGAGCGTGTGCTCGTATGACGGAGTCGGCGGAGGTTTGCGCATGGAGAACGAAAACAGCGTAAAAGAATTGCTGATGCCCGTTGTCGGCAGGATCGTAAAGGCCGGGGCAGTGCTCAGCCTGCTTGGCTGGCTGATAACGCTGTTCACAGGGTCTGCGCTGAAGGCGGCTCTGGGGTTTTTGTGCGGCTACGGGTTTATGTGTTTCTCAATGCTCTGGCTCGCCGGGACCTGTGAAAAGGCGGTCACGCTCCCTGCGGATAAGGCAAAGCGCCTTATGAAGCAGTGCTACATACTGAGGTATTGTCTGCTGTTTGCCCTTTGTGCGGCAGCGATGCTCACAAAGGCTGTGAATGTTGTGGGCGTGCTGGTCCCTCAGTTTTTTCCAAAGATAATTCTCACATTTGATAAGATCGTTTCACGAAAGGGAGGATCTCATGAATGATATAGGAAACGGCCCTAAGGTCGTCTTCGAGATAGGCAAGATACAGGTGACGGAAACGGTCGTTATCGGCTGGCTGATAATCGTCGCTGTGACTATCCTGTGCCTGTGGCTTACCAGAGGGCTTAAAAAAGTCCCCGAGAAAAAGCGTCAGGTGCTTGCGGAGATGTTTGTCAATTTCGTAAACAACACCGTCAAGGAGACCATGGGTCCCTCGATGATGCACTTTGCTCCTTACATAGGAACACTGCTGATCTATGCGGTGCTGGGAGCGCTGGTCAGCCTGATAGGGCTCCGGTCGATGACGGCGGACATAAACGTTACCGCCACATGGGCACTGATGACATTTGCGCTCATCACCTTCTACAAGGTGAAGCATAACGGCCCTCTGGGATATGTCAAGAGCTTCGGTCAGCCTGTTGCGTTCATATTCCCGCTCAATATCATAAGCGAGATCGCAACGCCGGCTTCCATGGCGTTCCGTCTTTTCGGTAATGTGGCAGGCGGTATGGTCATCACGGGACTGCTTTACGGAGCACTTGGAGCTCTCTCCTCGGCTGTGGGGCTGAGCTTCGAGGCAGGATCCTTCGGGTTCAATGTGTTCCAGGTGGGTATACCTGCGGTGCTGTCGGTATATTTTGATCTGTTCTCGGGCTGTATACAGGCCTACATCTTCTCCATGCTCACAATGGTAAATGTGGGTGCGGCAAACGAATAAGTCGATAATGCGAAAGCATTTGGATAAAGCAAAGTAAACAAACTTTTATACGGAGGTTTTATTATGGGAAAGGCAATTGTTTTAGGCTGTTCGGCAATCGGTGCAGGACTTGCGATGATCGCAGGTATAGGCCCCGGAATCGGTGAGGGCTACGCTGTCGGCAAGACCATCGAGGCTATAGCAAGACAGCCCGAGGCTAAGGGCGACTGCACAAGAACGATGTTCATCGGTGTCGCAATGGCAGAGTCAACAGGTATCTATGCGTTCGTTGTTGCACTTATCCTTCTGTTCGCAAATCCGTTCATCGGCCAGCTCTGATAAAAGGGATAAGAACCAAGAGGAGAGATTGCTCTGTATGATTTGGAGGGAAAACAATGGTATTTGCTTCAGGTGATGTTACCTCATTCCTGTCGGTAAACCTAACAACTATCATAGCTACTCTTCTTAATACTCTTATACTCTTTCTCGTGCTGAAATTCCTTCTGTTCAGGAAGGTAAATGCTGTCATCGAGGAGCGCAAGAACGATGTTGCCAGAACTTATGAAGAGGCGGATGCCGCAAAGGCGGACGCACTGGAGCTGGAGCGTCAGTATGAAGAAAAACTGGGTCAGGCTAAGGATGAGTCTGCTGCAATAATGCAGGCTGCCACCAAGAAGGCTCAGCAGCGTTCGGATGAGATCATCGGCGAGGCTAAGGTCGAGGCCAAGAGCATCGTTGACAATGCCGAAAGAGAGATAGAGAGAGAAAAGAAGATCGCAGTAAACAAGATCAAGGACGAGATCACCGAGATCGCTTTCTCGGCTGCAAAAGCTGTGGTTGAAAAGGATATGACAAGCGAGGATAACGAGCGTTTGATCGAAAAGTTCATAGATAATGTGGGTGAAGTGTAATGGCTGAGTGCGTAGAGAGCGTTTACAGCGAGGCCTTCTTTGAGCTGAGCCTGGATGCTGACTGCGTTGACCGGAGCTTTGAGGAGCTGGGGGATGTGTGCAGCATCATAAACACTGACGAGAACAAGGACTTTGTAAGCCTTCTGGCGTCGCCGCTTATAAAGGACGACGACAAGAGAAAGGCTCTTACAGATGTTTTCGGCGGCAGGATATCTCAGCTTACGCTGGATTTTCTGAGCGTTGTTGCAAAGAACGGAAGGATAGTTTACCTTCCTGCGATGTTCTCACAGTTCAAGGCGCTTTACTGTAAGCACAAGAATATCCTTGAGGTCACAGCCGTTACATCAGTAAAGATGTCGGCTTCTCTGCGTGAAAAGCTCATCGGCAAGCTGGAAGCGGCTTCGGGCTGCAGGGTGGACCTTGTGGAAAAGCTGGATCCTGCTATCCTGGGCGGTATCGTTTTAAGATACCGTGGGACAGAGATAGATGCAAGCGTGGCTTCGGGTCTCGAGCGCATAAAGGCGCAGATAGACGGAGTCATTGCGTGATATTGAGAGGCACTGCCTCTGACATCTAAAAGAAAGGTACAGATGTTTTATGAAATTACGTCCTGATGAAATAACAGGTTTGATAAAGCAGCAGATCAGGGACTACAGCTCGAAGCTCAAGCTCGACGATGTGGGCTCTGTGGTAACTGTCGGAGACGGTATTTCCCGTGTCCACGGACTTGACAAGTGTATGTCGGGCGAGCTGCTGGAGTTCTGCAACGGTACATACGGTATGGCTATGAACCTCGAGCAGGAGTTCGTGGGCTGCGTTCTGCTTGGAAGCGACGAAGGCATCAAGGAAGGTACGAGCGTTAAAAGGACAGGAAACATCGTTTCTGTTCCTGTCGGCGAGGCTATGCTCGGAAGAGTAGTTGATGCTCTGGGCAAGCCTATCGACGGCAAGGGCGCTATCCTGACTAACGAGACAAGACCTATCGAGAGCCCTGCTTTCGGTATCATCACAAGACAGTCGGTAAACAGACCTCTTCAGACTGGTATCAAGGCCATCGACTCGATGATACCTATCGGAAGAGGACAGCGTGAGCTTATTATCGGAGACAGACAGACCGGTAAGACCTCTATTGCGCTGGATACTATAATCAACCAGAAGGGCAAGGACGTCATCTGCGTTTATGTGGCTATCGGACAGAAGAGATCCACAGTTGCAAACGTGGTGGACACACTGGAGAAAAACGACGCTATGAGCTATTCTATCGTCGTTTCCGCAACAGCCTCCGAAATGGCACCGCTGCAGTATATAGCACCTTATGCGGGCGTTGCTATCGCCGAGCATTTCATGCTCCAGGGCAAGGATGTGCTCTGCGTATACGATGACCTCTCGAAGCACGCTGTGGCTTACAGAACGATGTCGCTGCTGCTCCAGAGACCTACCGGAAGAGAAGCTTTCCCCGGAGACGTTTTCTATCTCCATTCCAGACTTCTCGAGCGTGCCTGCTGCCTTAACAAGGATTACGGCGGCGGTTCTATAACGGCTCTGCCTATCATCGAAACTCAGGCGGGCGACGTTTCGGCTTATATACCTACAAACGTTATTTCCATAACCGACGGCCAGATCTTCCTCGAGAGCGAACTGTTCTTCTCGGGCGTAAGGCCTGCGGTAAACCCCGGTATCTCGGTAAGCCGTGTCGGCGGTTCGGCTCAGATAAAGGCTATGAAAAAGGTCTCGGGACCGCTCAAGCTCCTTTACTCCCAGTACAGAGAGCTCCAGTCATTTTCACAGTTCGGCTCGGACCTTGATAAGGACACCAAGGAAAGACTTGCACAGGGCGAGCGTATAGTCGAAGTGCTCAAGCAGGGCAAGACCTCTCCGATGGATGTTGAGAAGCAGGTAGTTATCATCTATGCGGTGGTAAATAACTACCTCAAGGAGATCGCAGTGTCGGATGTTTCGGAATATGAGAAGGAGCTTCTGACACATATCGAGCAGACAAGACCCGAGATACTCGCATCTATCAGAGATACGGGTGCGCTCACAGATGAGAACGAGCAGGCGCTCAAAAGCGTGCTCGAAGAATACGCTAAGAAGTTTTTGCAGACTAAATAAAGAGGTGCATGATGGCTACCGCTAATATGAAGGATGTAAAGCGGCGTATCAAGAGCGTTGAAAGCACTATGCAGATAACAAAGGCCATGCAGCTGGTGGCGTCCTCAAAGCTGAGGCGTGCCAAGGACAGGGCCGTGGCTGCACAGCCATTCTTCCAGACGCTTTATAACACTATGTGCGATATAAGCGCTGATTACAGCTTTACATCTGTTTTTACAAAAAAGAAATTTCTCAATTCTACTCTTCTCGTAGTTATCGCAGGAGACAGAGGCCTTGCGGGCGGCTTTAACCACAATGTGCTCAAAATGGCACAGGAGGAGGCCGACAGGATACTTGAGACCGGCGGCACCTGCCACATTATGGCTATTGGCAGAAAGGCCGTGGAGTTTTTTGAGAAAAGAAACTATGACCTTACGGACCGCTATCCCGGTATAGCCGAGACGATAACCACCGACGATATGATGGATATCGCAGAGATCATCGTTGAGAGGTTCCGCAGCCGTGACTTTGATAAGGTGGAGCTTATTTATACCACCTTCGTGTCCGCTATGACCCAGGAGCCTATGAAGCTCCAGATACTCCCTGTGGAGAACCTTGATAAGGCGAAGAAAACTCAGGCTGTCACCATTTATGATCCCTCTCCCGAGGAGGTCTTTGACGGGATGATACCCGAGTATATCGGAGGTATGCTCTATTCGGCGATACTCGATTCCTATGCTTCCGAGCAGGCATCGAGAAGAACGGCGATGGAGTCTGCGACGGATAACGCAGGCGAGATGATAGATAAGCTGTCGCTGCTTTATAACAGAGCAAGACAGGCTCAGATAACTCAGGAGATAACCGAGATAAGCTCGGCTTCTATAGGCAGAGATTAAGGCTGCCGGAAGATAAACTAAGAAAGGGTTTTTACCAATGAGTGAAAAGAATGTTGGAAAGGTCGTTCAGATAGTCGGCGCTGTCGTTGATATAAGGTTCGACAAGGACAGACTGCCTGATCTTCTCAATGCTATCGAGATCGACAACAACGGCACAAGGATAGTTGCCGAGGTCGCTCAGCATATAGGTGACGATGTGGTAAGATGTATAGCTATGAGCTCTACCGACGGCCTTGTCAGAGGCACAGACGCTGTCGATACCGGAAAGGCTATTACTGTTCCTGTCGGAAAGTCCACGCTTTCGAGAATATTCAATCTTCTCGGCGAGCCTGTTGACAATCTCCCCGAGCCCGAGGCAGAGGAGAGATGGGAGATCCACAGAGAGCCGCCTTCTTATGAGGAGCAGTCGGCTTCCAATGAGATCCTTGAGACCGGTATCAAGGTCATCGACCTTATTGCGCCTTACCTCAAGGGCGGAAAGATAGGCCTGTTCGGCGGTGCCGGCGTCGGCAAGACCGTACTTATCCAGGAGCTTATAAATAACGTTGCCAACGAGCACGGCGGTATCTCGGTATTTACCGGTGTCGGTGAGCGTACCCGTGAGGGCAACGACCTCTATAACGAAATGAAGGAATCGGGAGTTATCGACAAGACCGTTCTGGTGTATGGTCAGATGAACGAGCCTCCCGGGGCAAGAATGAGAGTCGGTCTTTCGGGACTGACTATGGCAGAGTATTTCCGTGATGTGGAGCATCAGGACGTTCTGCTGTTTATCGACAACATATTCAGATTCACACAGGCAGGCTCCGAGGTTTCGGCGCTGCTGGGAAGAATGCCTTCGGCCGTTGGTTATCAGCCTACTCTGGCTACCGAGATGGGTCAGCTCCAGGAGAGGATAACCTCCACCACCAAGGGCTCCATCACCTCCGTTCAGGCGGTATATGTGCCTGCGGATGACCTGACAGACCCGGCTCCTGCCACAACGTTTGCACACCTTGATGCTACCACCGTTCTTTCGAGAAGCATCTCCTCGCTGGGTATCTATCCTGCGGTCGATCCGCTGGAGTCCTCTTCGAGGATACTCACTCCCGAGATCGTCGGAAATGAGCATTACCAGGTCGCAAGACAGGTGCAGTCGATCCTCCAGAGATATGTGGAGCTTCAGGATATCATCGCTATCATGGGTATGGATGAGCTTTCCGACGAGGATAAGCTGACAGTATCCAGAGCAAGAAAGATACAGCGTTTTCTCTCCCAGCCGTTCTCCGTTGCCGAGCAGTTCACCGGTATGAAGGGCAAGTATGTTCCTGTTAAGGAGACTATCAGAGGCTTCAAGGAGATAATCGAGGGCAAACATGACGATCTGCCCGAGTCTGCATTCCTCTTTGTGGGAACGATCGACGAGGCAGTCGAGAAGGCGAAACAGAACGCCTGATATTACATCTGAAAAAGGTGCAGTGTTATGAATTCGTTCAATCTCAAGATAATGACTCCGGAAAAGGTGTTCTTTGAGGGCGAGACCGAGCAGGTCATCGTCAAGACCACCACCGGAGATATCGGAATATGTGCAAATCATGTTCCTTATGTTGCAAACATCGTGCCTTCGCCGCTGAAAGTCAAAAAGGACGGCGAGTTCAGGGTGGCGGCTATCACGACAGGTCTTGTGAGCGTTAATGCCAACGAGGTAACGATCGTTACTCCCGCTGTGGAGTGGGACGACGAGATAGACGTTGTGAGAGCGCAGAAGGCTAAGGAGCTTGCGGAGCTGAAGATAAAGCAGCACGAGAGCGACAAGGAGTTCAAGCGGGCAGAGCAGAAGCTTATGCGTGCTATGAACAGGCTTGTCGTTGCAAAACGCCGATAGCAAAAAAAGTCAGAGCCGGGCGGCTTTTCCGCTTAGGCTTTGGCTTGTTTTTTTCAATAATTTTAGTTATGACCGAAAGGATTGAGATCTTTGAGTGTGTTTAATGTTATAGCTGCCATCGGCGGTCTTGCATTTTTTATGTTCGGAATGAACACCCTTAGCTCCGGACTTGAAAAGGCTTCGGGCGGACTGATGGAGAAGGTGCTTGCCAAAATGTCGGGCAATATTTTCACCAGCATCTTCTTTGGCGCTGTTGTAACAGCGGCAGTCCAGTCATCGACAGCTACAACTGTCATAGTTATAGGCCTTGTAAATGCCGGTATACTTAAGCTTCGTGGAGCTGTGGGCATCATAATGGGTGCAAACATAGGTACCACCATGACCGCCCAGATACTAAGGCTGACAAAGCTTGAGGGCTCCGGAGACGGAAGCTTCTTTGTCAATTTTATAAAGCCTACGAACCTGGCAGCGATGCTGGCGATAGTCGGCATATTGTTCATAATGTTCTCGAAGAAGATAAGAAAGAAAAATGTCGGCGAGATACTTATGGGCGTGTCCATCCTGTTCACGGGTATGACCACTATGAGAGCGGCTGTTGAGCCTATGGCAGAGCTTGAAGTGTTCAAGAAGATATTTGAAGTTCTCCAGAATCCTGTTCTCGGTATCCTTGCCGGTGCGATAGTTACCGTCTGCACACAGAGCAGTGCGGCTGCTGTCGGTATACTCCAGGCTATCTCGGGTTCGGGCGCTCTGATGTTTGCTTCCGCTTTCCCGATAATCATGGGAACCAATATCGGTACCTGCGTAACGCCTATGCTTTCGAGCCTTAATTCCTCGAAGAATGCAAAGCGTGCTTCACTTCTGCATTTTTATTTCAATGTTATCGGAACAATACTGTTTCTTATCGCTATCTATGCCTATCAGTTCGCTGTGGGCTGGTCCTTCTGGAACAAGGAGTTCACCACAGGCGATATCGCAAATTTCCACACGCTGTTCAATATCATCGTTACGGCTATCTTCATCCCATTTGCAGGCGTGCTCGAGAAGCTGGCCTGCCTGACCGTAAGGGACAAGCCCGGCGAGGAGGACGAGGAGCTGGAGGAGGACCCGCTGGACGAGAGGTTCCTTGTTACTCCTAATGTTGCTATCTCGCAGACCAGAGAGGCTGTTGTCCAGATGGGCATAAAGGCGCAGAAGAACTTCAAGGCTGTGAGAACGCTGTTTGAAAAGTTTGACCCCAAGGTCGTTGAGAAGATAAAAGAGCGTGAGGAAACTATCGACAGGCTGGAGGACAGAGTCGGCCAGTACCTGATCAAGCTCAATGACTGCGGACTCAATGAGGACGAGTCGAGAGAGGTAACGGCTTATTTCCACCTTATCTCGGAGTATGAGAGGATAGGCGACTACACGATGAACATCCTTGAGACCGCCGAGGCTCTTTACGAGCAGGAGCAGTCCTTCTCGGATGAGGCTGTCAAGGAGCTCAATGTCACCTTCGATGCTATCAGCGAGATAATCGAGCTTGCGATAGACGCCACCAAGACCCAGAACGCAGAGGAGATCATCGAGGTCGAGCCTCTGGAGGAGGTCGTGGACAGGATAGTGGAGGACCTCAAGTCCATACATATCGACAGGGCAAAGAAGGGTATATGCAAGGTGGATATCGGAGTATACTTCCTGGATATCCTCACGAATGTGGAGAGGATATCGGACCACTGTTCAAATATTGCGGTCTATCTGCTCTCCTGCAAGCGTGAATATGCTACGCTTAAAAAACACGAGTATCTTGATCAGCTGCATAAAAACGGTCCCAAGACTTATGAAGAGAAGATCGAGGAATACGCAAAGAAGTATTCCATCGCACCGACAACGGTCAACTGATAAAGGCTTGCGTCAAGGCGCTGCCCATAAGCAAAAGCGCAGTGAGCCCCCACCCGCAGGAGCCTGAACTTTGTGCAATAATACCATTTGAAAAAGCCTGAAAAGTGTGGTATAATATGTATATAACGAGTAGCATTTCTGCGTAAGTCCGGTTATTGCTGCTCGTTTTGCTGTTTGTGAGGTGATCTTTGTGTATAACATTGGCGATGTGGTCATGTATGGTACCTTCGGGATATGTAGGATCGAATCGATAGAAAAGCGCAAGCTTACAAAACAAGAGCAGGAATACTATATCCTGAAAAATATAAACACGGATAAAAACGTTTATTATGTTCCGACAAATAATGAAGCTGCTGTCGGAAAGCTGCACGCTGTTTGTTCAAAGGCCGAGGCTGACAGCCTGATCGCTCATATGGCTTCCGAAAAGCCGATATGGATAGACAATGATGCGAAGCGTAAGGAAGAATACACTCGTATCATCAGGGACGCAAACAAGCAGGAGATCATCAGCTTGATAAAAACGCTGTATCTTCGCAGTAAAGAGGTCGCAAAAAGCGGAAAGAAGCTTCACGCCGCTGACCAAGGCTTTCTGAGCACAGCAGAAAATATGCTGTTTGAGGAGCTTGCCTACGCTCTTGGCATTGACAGGAGCGAGGTCGTCGGTTATATCGAAAGGCATATAACGTGAATCCTGAAAAATTTTTAACGCTAAAAAACATCGTGAGCGCCGTCTTTTGGCTCACGATGTTTTTTATTCTATGACCGGGTCGGTCATTAAGGCTTTACTTTTGCGGCGAGCATAAGGCGCCGACCGTTCCCGCCACCACCGCAAGGATGACCTTGGTGGTCAGTGAGAGCGCATCCGATGCGTGGCTCATAAGGGTGCCTGTTATCATCAGGAGTATCAGCGCTCCCAGCGCAAAAACTATCCCTATCACGGCGCTGCTCCTGTTCTCGAATGCTGCTCCTGCGGAGCCGGCAAAGTAGCAGCACACACAGATGAACACCGCAGACACTGCTGTAAGTATCAGGCTGCCGGCGTCGAACTTTGAGAGCAGCCACCCGAACACGAACACCGAGATGACTACAGCTGCCGCTCCCGTTATGGCTGCCCCCACAGTCTGGCCTGCTGCGGGCTTTAATGCTGTTTTGTCTCTTTTATGTCTCATAATTCTCTCCACCTCATATCTGCCGTCCTTAGCGGCAATATCATTATATGTGAATAATCCTGCGATAATGACAATACAATGATATCAGGCTATATGCCAAGTAAGAAAAACGGAGGATATTATGAAACGGTTTATTTGTGTGTTAGCGTCAGCAGTAATGCTTTCGTCCTGCGGTCAGGCGTCAGCAGCTTTGGAGAATAAAAGAAGTGTGCCGCTTGCCAGGAGCTCGCCTGTGCCTGTGGAGACTGTGACCCGTGAGGAAGCGGACGAGACTATGAGGGCAGTGTGGATATCCTATATCGACCTTGCTTCCATACTTACAGGGGATGAGGCGGATTTCAGGAGCGGCTTTCTTGAGATGTGTGAAAACTGCAAGCGCACGGGGCTGAATACTCTCTTTGTCCATGTCCGTGCTTTCGGGGATGCCTTTTATCGCTCCGAGCTTTTTCCGCCCTCTTATCTTGTGCCGAAGGACCAAAACGGAGATATCCTCTTTGATCCGCTTGAGATAATGACCGATACCGCTCACTCCTGCGGTCTTGAGCTTCACGCCTGGATAAATCCTCTGCGGCTACAGACCGGGGAAGAGCTGGAAGCCTTGTCCCGGGATTATAAGACTGCCCGGTGGTATGCTGACGGCAGCGGCAAGGTGGATGCTGCCGAGGGCGACAGCCACCTGTGGCTTGACCCCTCACACGAGGACGTCCGCTCCCTTATAGCCGAGGGCGCTGCCGAGATATGCAAGGCCTACGATGTGGACGGCATCCACTATGATGACTATTTCTATCCCACCACGGATGAAGCCTTCGATGCCGAGAGCTTCGCTCTCCAGGAGGAGTATTCATCTCTTGATGAATACCGCCTTGACTGCGTGTCAGAGATGTGTGCAGATATCTATGAAGAGGTCAAAGCGGTGGATAAGGATATAAAGGTGGGGATATCGCCGCAGGGGAATATTGAGAACAACTACAGCTTTCTGTTTGCGGATGTGAAGCGCTGGCTTTGCGAGGACGGTTACTGTGATTATCTTGTGCCGCAGATATACTATGGCTATGAAAACAGTGTAAAGCCCTATCTGGAGACGCTCAGAGAGTGGCGGGAAATAGATAAGGACAAGCCGCTCATCATAGGCCTTGCGGCGTATAAGGTGGGCACAGAGGACGACTTTTCCTATGATACGGGAATACTCTCGAAGCAGGCGGAGGATGCTCTGGACAACGGCTGTCAGGGCTATGCTTTATATAACTACATAAGCCTGTTTGACGGCTCACAGCGTATGGGGGATGAGACAAGGCTTTTGTCACAGCTTTGATAAAACAAAGAACAGACCGTCAGCTTGACCGAGGTCTGTTCTTTGTAAAAGGAAAATGTGTATATTTGTATAGCGTAGTACGCTTTGTTGTTAGACGGAAGCTTTTAAAAGGGTCGGGGCTTTTGTCCCTGAGCTTTCGAGGTGCTCCTCTGACCTTGTATATATAATACACGGCCAATATGTTGGTTTTATGAAAAGAAACGGAAAACGGTCTGAAATGAATATGCGCTCCGGGTGAACTTTTTCCCGGAGCGCAGTTGTTTATTTTGTGAATGTGATGTCGAGGACAGCTATCTCGGCTATGGAGCCGACCCTCATAAACGGGCCGTAGACACCGACTCCCGAGGTGACAAGGGAGTACATATCGCCTTTTTTTATCATTCCGTATGGGTTTTCCCACATAAAGTGTACAGGCACAGTTAGCGGGAAGAACTGGCCGTCATGGGTGTGGCCGGAAAAGACGATATCAGCGCCGGCTTTTTCAGTCTCCTCCAGCTCATCAGGCTCGTGGGCGATAACGAACACGGGCTTTGTCTTGTCAAGCCCTTCGGTAAGGCTTTCGATGTCGGCTCTCTTTCCGTCAGAGGTCCCGGCCTTTTCGCCGTCACGTCTGCCCACAAGATAAAACTTGTCGTCGACAAGCACCGTTTCGTCAGTAAGCAGCTTCACGCCGCATTTGTCCATAAAGTCATACATACCCCTGGCATTCTCCTGCTTGCCGTCATAGCGGAAGGTAAAGCCCATGAGTATCTTCTCTTCGATGTCGTGGTTCCCGAACACCGCATAAGTGCCGTACTGGCTCTCTATGGAGCGGAAAGCCCTGGCTATCCTGTCCGGGTCGTCAAGGTCCTTATAACTGTTGTCAAAGATGTCTCCGGCAAAGATAACTATATCCGGGTGCTGCTCGTTTATACGCTCTGCCATCTGCTCGATCTGGTCGGCGCCGATAGCATAGCCCATATGGGTGTCTGCGATAAGGACGACCCTAAGCGCCGGGAGTCCGCCGCAGGATTTATCAACTTCAGCGGAGTACTCGGTGACACGGATGTGTCTTGCATTGACAAAGCCGTAAACGCAGGTGACAGCGGCGGCGATAGCGATTATGCCGCCCACGGAGATTATCCCCACTCGGGAGAAAAGCTTTGTGTTTTTAAGCTTTGTTCGCTTGGCGATAAAGATGATGATATCGAACAGCGCTATGAACAAAAGCAGATACAGCAGTATTCCTATCCAGTAGGTCGAATAGCGCCTTATCACAACGGTGAAGGCGTTCTTCGGCAGGATGAACACAATAAGCGGAGTGAGGGACGACACCGAGAACCACAGCGCCACGGGATATTTGAAGCGTTTCCAGTCAAAAACGTGGTGACAGT
Organism: uncultured Ruminococcus sp.; assembly: GCA_902800795.1. GTDB lineage: Bacteria > Bacillota > Clostridia > Oscillospirales > Ruminococcaceae > Hominimerdicola. Next base: position 51,678 of record CADCFQ010000013.1, read on the forward strand.
TTTTGATCCAGTAGAAAAAGCGCAGGAGCACATAAACTACGGCCGCCAGATAAAGGGGCAGCAAAAACAAAAATATCATAAATAAGCCTCCGTAATAATCAGACATATAAATTATAACACAGACTTTTCCAATTGTAAATAGAAATATTGTCTTTAGCTACATATTTCGTCCTGTTCTGCGCAGGCTTTGAGTTATAATCGAGCCAGCAAGGCGGACAGGGAGTGACATTATTGAAAGAGACAGTAAAGATCACCCTTGCCTTTGCTCTGCTGGCAGCTCTTGTGCCTCTGCTCGTTTTTGCGGGGAAGGACAAGCAGCGTTCAGAGCCTGCGGCGGCAAAGACAACGGGGACAGCGGTAAAGGTGCTTTATGAGAAGAGCGGCAAAACGGTCAGCTATGACGAGACAGAGTTCATAGCGCTGTCGCTCATGGCCCAGATACCGCAGAGCTACGAGGACGAAGCGATAATGGCCCAGGCGGTGCTGGTGAGGACCTATCTTGAAAGACGGCGAAACTCCGGCGAGAGCCTGAAAGGCGGAGCTCTTGTCAGCGACGACAGGACAAGGTTCCAGACCTTTTTCTCAAAAGCTCAGGCAAAGAAGCTTTTCGGCACAGACTTTAACAGCGTGTTCAAACGCTTCTGCAAGCTGGCACAGAGCACAGAGGGGGAACTGCTTGAATATGAGGGGGAGCCGGTGCTGCCGGCATACCATGCGGTCAGCTGCGGGCTCACACGCTCGGCAAAGGACGCCTGGGGCGAGGACATAGCCTATCTTGTGAGCGTTGAGAGCAAGGCTGACAAGAACAGCCCGGACTTTTCTCACAAGATAACTCTGACTGACAGCGAGATGAAAAAGAAGCTGGAAAAAGCCTTCGGAGATCTTGGCTCTGAAAACGAAAAGGGCAAGAGCCTTCTTGAGATCGAGTGTGACAAGAACGGTTTTATTAAGAGCGCTGAGATCTTCGGGAGCGAGGTCTCGGGAGGTGAGCTTTGCAGAGCGCTTGGGCTTGACTCGCCCTGTGTGGAGGTGAGCCGCAAGAGCGGAAAGTTCACCTTTAAGGTGAAGGGCGTGGGGCATCTTGTGGGGCTGAGCCTTTACGGCGCCAACGAGATGGCGAGGGCAGGAAAGACCCACAAAGAGATACTGGAGTATTATTTCAAAGGCGCTTCGCTTGAAACAAACTAAAAAAGAGACCCGTGAGGGTCTCTTTTTTATCATTACTCGGTTTTATCAACAACAGGAGTCTTCGGGTCGAACTGGGGCATATATTCCAGCTTGAACAGGTTCATCTTGTGCAGGCGGTCTATCTTTGCCTTCTTCTCGGCATCGTCGATCTCGCCTGTCCTTATGTAGCGGTCAAGCTCTGCATAAGTAAAGCCCAGGTTGTCCTCGTCTGTTTTTCCCGAAAGACCGTCGATGGGCACCTTGTCCACCAGCTGATCCGGCAGCCCCATAAGGCGGCCTATCTGCTTCATCTCCTGGACGGTTATATGCGAACAAGGGCTGAAATCTCCTGCCGCATCGCCGTATCTTGTGGAGTAGCCGACCCAGTCCTCGGAGAGGTTGCAGGTGTTTGCAACACGGCCGTTGTGGCTCTGTGCCACAGCATAAAGGGTGGTCATCCTTATCCTTGCCGGCATATTTGTAGAGCTCTGCTTTGAAAGCTCGAAGGGCAGACTGGCTTTGAGCCCCTCAACAGCGTCCTTTATATTTACGATGTAGTGCTTGATACCCAGGTGCTCAACCAGCAGCTTTGCCATATCGATATCCGCCTGTTCGCCGCAGGGCATGAGCACACCGATAACTCTGTCTCTGCCCAGCGCTTCAACACACAGCGCTGCAACTATCGAGCTGTCCTTTCCGCCGGAGATCCCCACAATGGCATTACAGCCCTTGCCGTTTTTCTCAAAGAAATCTCTTATCCACTCAACACATTCGTTTTTTACTTTCAAAGCGTCAAACATCATAATACCTCCGTTTTGTGCGCAGCTGCGCTTTATCCTGATAGAATTATACCACAGCCCCGGTCTCATGTCAATGAGACCGGGGCATTAAAAAAGCGATGTAAAAGGAGCTCCGTGGCTGATTACGGAGCTCCTTTCGTAGGGGACGGAAAATCCTGAAGAAATATGTCGTTGATAATAAAATGGGTCTGTAAGCTGTTATTACCGTCCATTGTTGATTTGAAAACTGGATGAATTTGCTAGATATTTTAATTTGCTTATTCCGATTAACTATTTCTCCTCTAATCATACCCGAAATGTCTGTTTTTGTCAAGCGCTGGGGTCTATAATTAAAACATCAAACATTGATTTGTATATATGCACAATAAACCGTTTCGGCTCTTGTGCGGTTTTCTGATGGGTCCAAAGTGAAAAACGCAGGCAGTATCGGGTTATCTGAAAAAAGGAGAAGTCATAACAATCTTCAGCCCCGAGCCAGACTAAGCTTTGACCCTTCACAATGCTGTGGGCGAGGGCGGTGGTGCAGGTGCTCGCACCTGCCGAGGGCGGTGGTGTGGGTACACGCACCTGCATTGACGAACGGGGGATATTGTTGTATAATTATAACAAGCATGATTTGTACGGACGATAAGAATTTACCGAGGTGAGATCTATGGAGATGCCGGGCTGCTATGAGATGATAATGATAGAAAAATACCGCAGGGAGATCTGGGACAGGCTCCGCAAGGCTGTGAGCGACTATGAGCTTATAAGCGAGGGTGACAGGATAGCGGTGTGCATATCCGGCGGCAAGGATTCAATGCTGCTGGCTCTTTGTATGAAAAGGCTGATGCGCTATTCAAAGATAAGGTTCGGGTGCCGGTTCCTTGCTATGGATCCGGGCTACAGCGGGGAGAACAGACAGCGTATCATTGATAACGCACAGAAGCTGGGGATAGACCTTGAGATATGTGATACCAACATCTTTTCCTCGGTGGGCAGGGAAGAGAAGAATCCCTGCTTTCTCTGCGCAAGGCTAAGGCGAGGGTTCCTTTATAAAAAAGCAAAGGAGCTTGGCTGCAACAAGATCGCCCTCGGACACCATTTTGACGATGTGATAGAGACCATAGTCATGGGTATGCTCTACGGCTCCCAGATGCAGACCATGATGCCTAAGCTCCACAGCGAAAATGTAAAGGGTATGGAGGTGATAAGGCCTTTGTATCTTGTCAGGGAAGAGAGCATAATCTCCTGGGCGGAGGAATGTGAGCTTGCGTTTATACGCTGTGCCTGCTCGGTGAGCGAGAAAAGAGAGGACGGCTCGAAGCGGGCAAAGGTAAAGGCGCTCCTGGGCGAGCTTAGGGCGAGCGATCCGGCTGTGGATATGAACATTTTCCGCAGCGTCCAGAACGTAAATCTGAGGACGCTTATCTCCTATCATGACGGCGACGAATACCATAGCTTCCTTGACGATTATGACAAGGGAATATCGGTAAGAGGCAGGACATCCGCTGACTACGGTGAGGATAAGGCAGACCGTTAGATAGTTTGTGTTAAAATTAGGCATATTGTGTTAATTTTAGACCCGCTGTATTGAAAAGTGCGTATCTGTGTGGTATAATTTATAGGTTAAATGGGAGTATTCCCGGGGATAAGTTATATTTGAAAGGATGGTTTTTTTATGAAGAAATTGGCAGCCGCTGCTATGAGTGCAGTGATGTGCATAACTATGATGACAGGCTGCGGAGCACCGGCAAACACAGTCCACAGCATTTCCGACCTGGACGGAAAGACCATAGGTGTCCAGCTGGGCACTACTGGAGATATCTATGCGGAAGATGTCAAGGACGCAACTGTGGAAAGGTTCAATAAGGGCGCAGACGCTGTTCAGGCTCTCAAATCAGGCAAGGTGGATGCGGTCATCATAGACAACGAGCCTGCAAAGGTCTTTGCTTCCAAAAACGATGATATCGAGATACTCGACGAGCCTTTTACAGAAGAAGAGTATGCTATTGCGATGAAGCTTGATAACACCCAGCTCCAGGAGGAGATAAACGGTGCTCTCAAGACTCTGAAGGAAAACGGAACTCTTGATGCTATAAGGAAGAACTGGATCGATAACTCCAAGACAAAGAGCGCTTACACCTCTCCTGCTGATGTTGACAGGAGCAAGGGAAAGATCATCATGGCTACCAATGCGGAGTTCGCTCCTTATGAGTTCAAGGACGGCAGCAAGGTGATAGGCTTCGATGCTGATATGATGCAGGCTGTCTGCGACGAGCTTGGATATGAGCTGGAGATCGACGATATGCAGTTTGACTCCATAATCTCTGCTATCCAGTCAGGCAAGGCTGATGTTGGCGTTGCAGGTATGACAGTTACCGAGGACAGAAAGAAGAACGTTCTTTTCTCTGATTCCTACACAACCGCAAAACAGGTGATAATCGTCAGAAAGGATTGAGCTCGTTAGATCATGAGTGCTCTTGTATCTGATTTTAAACAGAATTTTATAGAGAACGCCAGGTGGGAATATCTTACCAACGGCCTGAAGACCACGCTGCTGGTCACTGTCGGGGCTGTGCTTCTCGGTTTCATCCTGGGCTTTCTGGTGGCGATAGTGCGCTCCACTCATGACAGGACCGGCAGGATGAAGATACTCAACTTCCTGTGCAAGATATACCTTACCGTTATAAGAGGAACACCTATGGTGGTCCAGCTTATGATAATGTATTTCGTTATCTTCGGTTCGGTGGTGTTCTTCGGCTCGGTGGAGCTCAGCAAATACATAGTTGCTATCCTGGCCTTCGGAATAAACTCCGGAGCCTATGTTGCGGAGATAGTCCGCTCGGGAATAATGGCTGTAGACAGCGGACAGATAGAGGCGGGCAGGAGCCTTGGCTTCAGCTACCGCCAGACCATGCGCCTTATCGTTCTTCCCCAGGCTTTCAAGGCCGTTCTTCCGGCCCTTGCAAACGAGTTCATTGTTTTGCTCAAGGAGACCTCAGTGGCAGGCTACATCGGCATCGTTGACCTGACCAAGGGCGGAGATATAATAAGGTCCCAGACCTACAGCGCATTTATGCCGCTTTTAGCTGTTGCGTTTATCTATCTTGTGATGGTGATGATACTGTCGCACCTTGTTCAGCGGCTTGAAAGGAGACTGGCGAAAAGTGATAGACATTAAAGACCTGGTCATGACTTTTTCAGGCGTCACGGTGCTGGATCACATAAGCGAGACCATAAATAAGGGCGAGAAGATAGTTATCGTCGGACCCTCGGGTTCGGGTAAGTCTACCTTCCTGCGCTGCCTGAATATGCTGGAAAGGCCGACCTCGGGACAGATACTGTTCGAGGGTAAGGACCTGACTAAAGCAAAAGAAGAAGAGCTTGACAAGATAAGGATGAAGATGGGAATGGTGTTTCAGAACTTCAATCTGTTCCCTCACATGACTGTCAGGCAGAATATAACCATAGCACCCAAAAGGCTCGGGCTTCTGACAAAAGAGGAAGCTGATGCCAAAGCAGAGGAGCTGCTGGAGATAGTCGGGCTCCCCGACAAGATAGACTCCTATCCTTCCACCCTTTCGGGCGGACAGAAGCAGCGTATAGCTATCGCAAGGGCGCTGGCTGTTGACCCGGATGTCATGCTCTTTGACGAGCCGACTTCGGCCCTCGACCCGGAAATGGTGGGCGAGGTCCTCCAGCTGATGAAAAAACTTGCGGACGACGGCATGACTATGGTGGTGGTCACCCACGAGATGAGCTTTGCAAAAGAGGTGGCTTCCCGTGTGCTTTTTGTGGCAGACGGAAATATCCTGGAGCAGGCTCCGCCTAAGGAGTTTTTTGAAAACCCGAAAAACCCGAGGCTCAAAGACTTCCTGTCAAAGATACTGTAATGACAGACATCCCTTCGCAGCGGCGGAGGGATGTTTTTGTAATATTGCGCTTTTATGAGAATATAATGTATTGACGAAATGTCAATATTATTATGGGGTGATGATATGTCCACAGGAGCGCAGAAACATGAACGCCGATAAGCCGAGGTGCGTGATGCTGGGAGAATATATGCTCTCCCACGAGTCCACAGTCAGGGCTTGCGCACAGGCTTTCGGGATAAGCAAATCCACTGTGCATAAGGACGTGAGCGAAAGGCTCAAGGGCTTCTCACCTGCTCTTTACAAAAGGGTGAGACAGCTTCTGGATAAAAACAAAGAGGAACGGCATATCAGAGGCGGCATCGCCACAAAGCAGAAATATGCCGGGGCCGGAAAATGAAAACGCCCTGTCCGATATATTCGGGCAGGGTGTTTTAGCGTCATATCATTTTACATTCAAAAGCTTCAAGGTTCAGCGTCCTGCCTTCAAAGTCAAAGCTCACCGGGTTCTCGTTATTGTTGAATACAAAGGTGAGGGTCCGCTCGCCATAGCAGCGCCTTGTTATCTCAACGTTCTGCGGAACGTTATCTGTGTAGGGCAAACCGCTCATATCGCAGACCTTTCTTATCAGCGTCTTGCAGAAGTCACGCTTGCCGACAGCCCCGACATAGAAGCAAAGCCCCTTCCCGAAGCGGTTGACTGTCACAGCGCTCTCGCCCTTATACCAGCGCTCGCCGTAGACAGCCAGGGTCTCGGCACCGCATAGCTTTAAGACATCCGCCCATTTGTCAGCGGCAAAGGTGCTGCCGTCAAGCTCTACCTGCACGCTGTTATATCCCAGCGGCTCAAACTCCGAGACCTGACATCCGGTCACATCGTCCATGCCGCAGGGCAGAGCCTGCATGGGACAGGTGTTGTCCATGTTCTTAACAAAGCTTCGGTTGGTGATGATAAGTGAAGCGCCGTTTTTTACAAGCTCACGAAGCTTCTGCTTTATCTGCTCGCTGCATATAAACAAAGCAGGCGCTATGATTATCTTATAGTCGCTAAGGTCAGCGTCCACGCTTACTATATCGCAGTCCTTTCCAAGGGCGGTCACACCGTCGTGGAAGGCTTTGAGCATACTGTAATAATGATAGCCGTCCGACTGCTTCTGGAGATAGAGCGCCGACTCCGCATCCGAGGAATAGAGGATTGCGGTGTCCGCCTTTATCTCGCCGCTGTCGGGAAGCGCAAGAGAGTTTATCTCCTTTGTCAGCTCCTGAAATTCGTAAAAACGTCTTGAGGGTATATTGCTCTGATCAAGCAGCCCGTACCAGAACATCTCTGCTCCCTTTGCGGCACTCCTCCAGCGGAAGAAGATCACCTTGTCTGCTCCGTGAGCCACGGCCTGGAGAGCGTAGCCCTTTATCATCCCGGGCTTAGGACAGGATGAGGGTGCGAACCAGCAGCCCATAGCGCCGCCCAGCTGCTCCATTATCCAGAAGCTCTTTCTCTTTATTCCCCTCATAAGGTCCAGGTGGAAGGCGTGGGAGTAAAGCTCGTCCTTGTCCTGTGGGAGCGCCGAAGGCGGATAGTTGTCGTAGGATACGACATCCAGCTTTTCAAACAGCTCTCCGAAATCCGGCGGATACTCACAGAACCAGGTGTTTGTGGTTATCACCGTGTCCTTGCAGATGCTCCTGATAAGGTCAGCCTGGAAGTCTGAAAAATCAGCTGCCAGCCATTTATTAAAGCGCTGCCATTCAAGGGTGAGTGAGGGGTTGTGCCAGCCGGGAGTACAGCTGCCCATAGGCGGCTCCACAGTGTCAAAAGAGGAAAAGCTTCCGCTCCATACGTTCATCCCCCACCTGTCGTTGAGCTCTCCTATATCGGTGAACTTCTTTTTCAGATGCTCTCTGAACCTTCCCTTGCAGATATCACAGCAGCAGGTCGAAGCTTCCAGCTCGTTGTCTATCTGCCAGCCGATAACACGGGGCTCGTCCTTATATCTCTCGCAGAGCTTGGTTATTATGACAGCGGCTCTTTCTCTCAGCTTCGGCGAGCTGTAACAGCGGTGTCCTCTTATGCCTAGAGCTATCCTGCTGCCGGAGCGGTCAGTCATCACCGTTTCGGGGTATTTCTCATAGAGCCACCTGGGCGGACAGTTTGTCGGTGTGCCGAGGATAATGTCTATACCTGCCCCGGCAAAGATTTTCACCGCTTCATCCAGCCATTCAAAGTCGAACCTGTCCTCCTCCGGCTCCAGCACCGACCAGGCAAATTCACCCATCCTAACTGTCCTGACTCCGGTCTTTTTCATCATCTCGGCGTCACTGCGCCACAGTTCTCTGTCCCAGTGCTCGGGATAGTAATCCACACCTATGCTTACCATAAGATATCCTCCGTTAAAGTAATAAAAAAGCTCCGCCGGGGACGGGCCCGAAGCGGAGCTTTTGGGTTATCTGAATCCCGTCTTCAGTTTTCGGAAAAAGTGACCTTCTCCATTATCTGAGGACGAAGCGGTCTGTCGCTGTAGTCAGTATCTGTCTCTGCGATCTCGTCAACTACCTCCATGCCCTCCAGGACCCTGCCGAATGCGGCATACTGTCCGTCGAGGTGAGGAGCGTCAGCGTGCATGATGAAAAACTGTGAGCTTGCGGAGTTGGGGTCCATAGATCTTGCCATGGAGATAACGCCTCTCTCGTGCTTAACAGGGTTGTTGAAGCCGTTGGCTGCAAACTCGCCCTTGATCTTCTTGTCAGAGCCGCCTCTGCCGTTTCCGAGGGGGTCGCCGCCCTGGATCATAAACCCTGCGATTATCCTGTGGAAGCCCAGGCCGTCATAGAAGCCGCTCTTTACCAGCTCAACAAAATTAGCCACTGTCTGGGGAGCAGACTCGGGATAAAGCTCCACAACGATCTTCTTTCCGTTTTCCATCTCTATAGTTACTGTCATTTTTTCTTATTCTCCTTATTCCTGTATTTTATCCTGTACACCACATCGAAGACGAACAAAGCCACAGCCATAAGCGGCGCAAATGTGACCAGCCCGTTATATATGTACTTGCAGTGTATGTAGGAGTCCTGTCTGATAACGGATGCGTTCCACGAGAAGAAAAACACAGCCACCAGCAGCGTATAGCAGTCTGCAAAGACCTTTATCAGCGCCCGGTATTCTTCGTTTCCCTTTTCGCTTATCTTGGGCGAGGGCTTTAGCCTGCCCGAAAGAGCCCTGAAAAGCTGGAACAGGAAGGTAAGTATCCCGCCTGCCACAAAGGGATAAAACCCGAACTTTTTGCTTGCAAACACATCGAACCCCTGTGGGTCAAAGTGTATGCCTATCTCGTCGTCCAGACCCTTATAGCTTACAAGGAACCACACCAGGGACACTCCGTACATAACAGCCGTCAGCACCAGTGTGATCCTGTGAAAGCGCTCGCTCTTTTTCATTCCGGACTTTTACTTGTCCTTTGTCTTCGGCAGCCAGCCTCTGTCATACTGATCCTTCAGCTGACGGAAATAAATGGTCTCGGCTGTGGGGGTCTTCTTGAACATACCCGACTTCTCATAGGTGTCGCAGATAATAAAATCACGCTCGCCGTCATTGTTCACACAGTAGAGCCTGTTGCACCTGCAGAAGGAGCCGTCGCCGTTTATCCTGTTCTTGTCAAAGCAGCAGAAAATATCATTAGCGATAAGATCCGCAAGCTTCAGCGTCTTGTTATACTGATCCAGGTCGCTCCACTTGTCCAGGTCTTCCTTGAAGAATTCGAGAACAGGCACGCCGTTTACTTCCATTCTTTTATAGATCCTTGCAAGACACCTTGCGGCGTCTTCCTCTGTCAGCTTTTCAAGTCTTGCGTTCTTGAACTCGAGTATATAAGACTCGATAGTCGCAAAGAAAAGCTTATCATAGGGGAACGGTTTCCCTTTTTCCGAAAACTTTATTATCGGATTGTCTGTGTTTATGTTCAATTCTATCTCTCCCAATTAAGATTTTAAAAGCAATACCGCACCCAGGAACTGTGTGCGGCTATGCCTCTGATAGGGGTCATTCACCATATTTCTCGTTGAATTCCTTGACCTTGTTAGCAAGGTATTCCTCGTCCACCTCATGGATCTCGTCATCGTCGCCGCTGTGGTCGATAGTTCCCAGCGCTTCGACTTCGTGCTCCTCGGCGGAAACGCCCTGGATATCCTTATACTCGGGATAGTCCTCGGGCTTCTTTGCATAAGGCAGCTCTGCCACCTTAGCCTCTGCCTCCTCGCCGGTTATCTCGGCAATATTGCCCTTTGCGGCTTCTTCCTCGGCAGTCTTCTTATCGTGCTCATCATACATCTCCTGCATGATATCCTCGATGCCCTCGATGTGAGCTTCGGTTATGTCTTCCTTATGAGACTCAAGATACCTTGCGTGCTCCACGGCATAAAGCTTCTCATACTCCTCCTGTGCGTCGGCCACCTCGCCGTCCTTGACAGGGTTTACATCAAAGTCCTTATAGGTCTCGACAGGCTTGTTCTTCTTTTCCTCAAGCTCCTTCTCGAGCTCAGCCATCTTGGTCTTGATGGTCTCAGGCTCGATGTTGTCGTTGACCTTCTCCTCGTGAACAGTATCGTTCTTGGATTCTTTTATCGAAACAGTATCACTGCTTTTTTTCGTCGGTCTGACAGGCGTGTTCCATATATCCTCAGCATTGACAGCTCCGGCTTTGTCTGTTGTTTTTTTAGCCTCGGCACTTGCTTTGCCCGCAGAATTTTTTTTGTTGAAAAGACCCATTTGTCAAAAGCCCCCTTTATACAAATATTATCATAACTATTATACTATATTTCCCCCAAAATTGCAAACAATTTCAGGCAAACAAATTGCACGATTTTTCAGCTATGTTTTGTACATATTGTGCCCAATTCACTTTTAGTTAACAGAAAGTTAAATTTAAATTAAAGTAATGTAGTAATAATTTTGTTATACTTAATTTGTGAAATGTTTTAATCGTATATTAAAATTTTAAACTAATTAACAACTAACACGGAGCCTGCTCAAAGCACCCGAAGCAGGGCTCTGAAAGGAGAAACCACTATGGCAAGATCTTCACTTGGCGTTACCGCAACCGAACTGTTTGCGTGCAATCCATACAGGATCCTCGGTGTTGCAGTAGATACGCCCTCTGCCCAGATCAATGATGTCTACAAAAAGCTCATTGCCAAGGCAAAGGTCGGCGAGACCGACAACTACAAGACCGAGTTCGATTTTGATTTCCTTCCGCCCTTTACCAGAACGGAAAAGGATCTCAAGACCGCTTACGGAAAGCTTGCGAGCCTTGGCTACAAGTGCTTTGCGTTTTCTGACCCTCTGTTTTCCGCAGCGCTCAACATAGACGATGTTATGCTCAACCTGGAGCATATCTCCTGCTATGACTGTTTTCTCAGATGCTATATGTGGCTCGTTACTAACGACAGAGAGTTTGAGGAACCCGAGCTCTGGGTGCCTCTCTGCCAGTACATAGATAAGCTCATCCAGTCCTCCGAGAACGAGTGGCCGAAGTATTTCGACCACAGAATAGCTTCCGATGAGGACAGCGCTACTGCCCTCAAGAGCTTCCATGCTACATTCTCGGATCTTATCCTGCTTCCTATCAAGGAGCTGGTAAGAGGTGCGATGAAGTATAAGTCTGCGATCGCTATCATTGCGGCTGCCGGCGTTGACGTTGAGGAGAAGTTCGATGTTATCGACATCCCCCAGGCCAACAAGCCTGCTCCCGGAATGCCCGAGCCCAAGCTCAGGATCGCTGTCAAGGACGGCGAGCAGTACTATGATGTTTCCACAGGACAGATGCAGAGCTTTGCTGCTGCTACTCCTTCGGCTGTCGAGAGCAACGAGTTCGCTGCTGCGGCATCCACTATATCGGCAGAGTCTATCACATCTGATGTGCCCATAGGCACGGTCCCCAAGCCCAGTGTTCCGAGACCCAGCGCTGCACAGCCTGCTCCTGCTGCTCCGGCTCCCGAGCCCGAGAAGGCAGAAGCTCCGGCAGAGGAAGAGCTGCCGCCTCTCAAGCACGTTGAGGAGATAACCGTACCCACCGCAAGAAAGAGAGTCGTTATCCCGAAAGCAGAGCCCGCAGAGGAAGAGAAGCCTGTACAGGCTGCTGCACCGGCAGAGCCCGTGGCTGAAGTTCCGAAGCCCAGCGTCCCTGCTCCGGAGACCCCGAAGCCTGCTGTTCAGGCTGCACCGCCTATCACCGAGATACCCACACCCACAGCTGCTCCTGCTGCCGAGACAGACCCCACCAAGGCTTTTGCCGACGGCGGAGTTTCGGAGATGAGAGCAAAGGGCCTGAAGATACACGCACCTGTGGATCTTTACGCAAAGGAAAAGGTCCAGCAGGAAAAGGAAGAGATGGAGCCTGTCGTTTACAAGGCAGGAGCATCGTCCTTCACCGGTTTCGGCGTTGGCGCAGAAGCTTCGGCAAGCACACCGAAGGTGGACACTTCCTCGAAGAAGCCTTTCAAGAAAGAGAACAAGGGTCTTGCAAACCTTATCGATATGGCCGACAATGCTACCGTGGATGCGGTGCTTTCGGAAGAGGACGAGGCGAGCCTTTATCAGGACGTTCTTATCAAGATGCTTCGTGAGAACAGAAGCACCAGAAAGATGGAGTCCGTTGATACACAGCACGCATTTGATAACGGAGATGCCATAGGCGCTGCACCTGTTATTGTTCAGGGTCAGGCGATGGTGGCTATCGACACCAGCACAATGGATGAGTCGAGACTCGGTTCTTCGAGAGATGTTATTGACCAGAACGAGACCGATGCAAGAAAGCTGTTTGAGCAGAAGTATAAGGATATCAATATCAAGGATATGATAAATCCTACACTTGCCGGAAACGTAAAGGGCAACTATGCTGCGAACACGGCATATACGGATTTCGAGAGAAACAAGAAGGAGCGTAACTCCGCTATCGGAACCGTAGCAGGCATACTTGGATTTGTTATCCTGCTCCTGGCTATCGTAGTGTTCCTGATGTGGCAGGGTATATTCTGATAATAAGTTTTTCGGCGGTATCTTCCCATGTGGGAAGGTACCGCTTTTTTGTGTAAAAAAACACCGCAGGCTGACGGTGATAAAGAGATATGAAAACAGCGGAAAAGTGATACCAAGGGTCAGTCCCGAGGAAAACCACGTTCATGCAGCTGCTTGACATAACGGGAGAATGATGTTAAAATTTATACGGAACTATTTTTTTAGGTCCGGGAGGTGGCGTTTATGAAGGTCGTTTGCATGAAGCTGTTTTCGGATTTTAAGTGTACAGGAAGCTACTGCCGGCATAACTGCTGCAAGGCAGGCTGGGATATCGAGATAGATGAAAAGACTCTCAGAAGGCTTGAACACATGGGGGATGCGTCCCTGGAGGCAGCCACGGTCAGAGAGCCGGACGGGGTTTATATAAAGCCCGTGAACGGCCGCTGTCCGCTGCTGAGTGAGCAGGGGCTATGCTCGCTCCAGCTCAAATACGGCGAGGACTATATCTCGGACATCTGCCGTGAGCACCCGAGATATTATCAGTGGTTCGGAGACTATAAGGAAGCAGGCGTCGGGCTTTGCTGTGAGGAAACTGTAAGGATGCTGCTTGAGAGCAGCGAGCCGCTTGGCTTTTTCCAGTATGAGACCGACGAGGAGCCGGACGATCTGCCCTTTGATGAAGAGGTGCTGGCGGCTCTTGTGGAGGCAAGAAACGGGCTTTTGCGTATGCTGGTGGATCGGAGCCTCACTATCGAAGAGCGCCTGAAACGCCTTCTTTACCACGGTCAGCGCTTTCAGGATGCTCTGGATGATGAGGACGTGGGGAATATCTGGCAGGAGATAGGCCACCTTGACGCAAGATGCGAGATGACGCAGGAGCTTTGCACACAGCACGACCCGGATGTGATAGCAGCGGAGATATATGACTATTTTTCAAGCCTTGAGATGCTTGATGACAAGCTGCCGCAGATGCTCAGATTCTCGCTGGCAAAGGGGAACATAAGGGGCACCGTGGAGACCTTTGACAGGCTCCACCCGGACAAGGGCTATATAACCGAGCATCTGGCTGTGTGCTTCCTTTTCAGATATTTTCTCCAGGCTGTGCGCAGCTTTGAGATAATGGAAAAGATAAAGCTCACGGTGCTCAGCACATTGGTGATGAGGATAATGATAGCTGCCGAGTGTGCGCCTGTCGAGGATATTATCAGGGAGTACAGCGCCGAGATAGAATACAGCGCTGAGAACCTTGAAAAGCTGGCTGACGATTTTTATTCCGAGACCTGCTTTTCTTATGACGGGCTGCTTAGTCTGATAGGGTGAGATAAATGAGCATTTTTTCTAAGCCGAAGAAGCATAAAGAGATACCGCCCGAGTGCGTCGGGATGGAGGTCAGGGTGCAATCCTCGACCTGTACGGGAGAGAAGACCATAGGCTTTTATAACAGGAACACAAGGGAGCTTATGTATATCGAGCTTGTGCGCTCCGTGGCGGATATCGACGCTTTTTATGAGAAGTACGGGATAGAGAGACCAAAGGGAAAGGACAGATGAAAAAGCCTGCAAAACTCTATGTTATAGTGCCTGCGGCTGTGGCGGTCATCCTTGCCGGGGTGACGGTGTGGTTTTTGTTTTTCAGGGGGCATTTCAATGAGTCTGACTTTGAGCGGATCAGAACGAGCATAAAGCTTGGGGGAAGAGAGCTTAGCTTTCCGCTGGACACCGGCGACCCGGGAGGGGGCCTTAGCGCCGAGATAAGGGATAAGGCTCAAGGCCGTGAATACGGAGCGTTTTACTGTGGCGGCAAAAAAGTCATGGACTTCAGTGCAGACGCTGTCAGCCACCGCACACGCTGGATACAGATAAGCTGTGACCACAGCGGTGATGACTACGATACAGAGCTTATAAAGACCTTTGATATCGACGGCCTGACCTTCGGGGACTCCGAAATGGAGGCCAGGGCAAAATACGGCTCGCCCCAGAACGAGCAGAAAAACGGCTCGGAAAAGGTGCTTGAATACATCGTCTATAAAAACGACCGGATATGGAAGAACCTGGAGCTTACCTTTGATGACGGAAAGCTGACGGAAATATATGTGTTTGAATTTAACGGATAACAGGAGGAATAAAAAATGATCTATGAACTTGAAAACGGACGTATGAAGATCAAAGCGGACGAAAACGGAGCGGAGCTCCACTCGTTGAATTACGAGGGCAGGGAATACCTCTGGCAGTGCGGCAAGGCCTGGGAGCGCTATGCGCCGATATTATTCCCGTTTATATGCTCGCCAAAGGACAGGACCTATGAGGCGGACGGGAAGACCTATAGGATGAAGGGCAATCACGGCTTTGCAAGAGACAGCGTATTTGCCTTTAAGGAGAAGACAGAGAACAGCCTGTCCTTTGTTCTTACCGAGAACGAGGAGACCCTGGCGCAGTATCCCTATAAGTTTGAGCTGACCGTGACCTATGCGCTGGAGGATAATGCTGTGACGGTTATAAACAGCGTTAAAAACACCGATGACAGAGATATCTATTTCTACATAGGCGGTCACCCAGCTTTCAATGCGCCGCTGCTTGAAGGCGAGAGCTTTGATGATTACTATGTTGAGTATGCCGAGCAGGAGAAAATAACCCAGAATGTTGACGGAAGGGAAGTAACTGTTCTTGACCACGAGAAGAAGCTGGATATCACAAGAGCCCTCTTTGATAATGATGCCCTCATACTTGCTAATCCCAACTCGAGGGCGGTATCGCTTAAATGCAAAAAGAGCTCTCACATCGTAACTGTGGAGTTCCCGATGTCGGAGTGTATTGCTGTATGGTCGCCCACGGGAGACGACACGGCGGAGTTTGTGTGCCTTGAGCCCTGGACAAGCGTGCCGACTTATTATGACGATGACTTTGTAAAGCTTGAAAACAAGCCCCATGCTATACAGCTGCATCCCGGCGAGGTATACGACTACAGATACAGGATAGTATTGGAGTGAGAAGATGAAAGCAGTAATACAGAGAGTTACCCATGCTGAATGCGTGGTGGATGGGAATACCGTAGGAGCAGTGGGAAAGGGATTTCTCATCCTGCTGGGAGCAGGCCTTGAGGACACCGAGGCGGATTGTGACAAGCTGGCAGATAAGATATCGAAGCTTCGGATATTCTCGGACGAGAACGACAAGATAAACCTTTCAATAGACGATGTGGGCGGAGATATGCTCATAATCTCGCAGTTCACGCTTTATGCGGATTGCCGAAAGGGAAACAGGCCCTCTTTTACAAATGCCGGCAAGCCGGATGAAGCAAGCAGGCTCTATGACTATTTCTGTGCAGCCTGCCGAAGCCGCATAAAGGGCAGGGTGGAGACCGGAGAGTTCGGTGCGGATATGAAGATATCGCTCCTCAACGACGGCCCGTTTACGGTGGTGCTGGAGTGTGAGAACGGCGAGATAAGATGAACATCCGCTGATTGTGTTAATTATGTGTTACAATATTGCTAAAATAAGTGTTGTTTATTGTGCATATCCACAAAAGATAGAATAGTTGTTGACATTTATTCGGAAATAAGTTATAATTATTTAGTAAAAATATTTGTGAGATAGGCGGGCAAGAGTTAGCTTATCTATACTTTATCCGAAAGGTATGATGATATGAATATTAAGGACGCCAAGCAGCAGATCAAAAACGCAATACAGGCTTATCTTGTAAAGGATGAGTTCGGCGATTACAGGATCAGTATCGAGCATCAGAGACCTGTATTTCTGCTGGGAGCTCCCGGTATCGGTAAGACCGCTATCATGGAGCAGATAGCCCAGGAGACGGGACTTAACCTTGTTACATACTCCATGGCTCACCAGACAAGAGAAACTGCCATGGGTCTTCCTACCATAGTTACAAGAAACTATGTCGGTGCAGACGTTCAGGTATCCGAGTATACGATGTCCGAGATCATTGCGAACATCTATAACACTATGGAAGCCACAGGCATCAAGGAGGGCATACTCTTCCTCGATGAGATCAACTGCGTTTCGGAGTCTCTGGCTCCTATCCTGCTCCAGTTCCTTCAGTATAAGATCTTCGGTCTTTTCCAGATCCCTGCCGGCTGGGTACTTGTTACCGCAGGTAACCCGCCGCAGTTCAACAAGTCCGTTAACGAGTTCGATATCGTTACATGGGACCGTCTGAAGAAGGTTTCCTGTGTTCCTGATCTCGATGTATGGATGGAATACGCTTATTATGCAGGCGTTCACCCTGCTATCATATCTTATCTGCATATGCACCCCGATCACTACTATGAGATAGATGCAAGTGACAGACACAACTATCAGTTCGTAACAGCCCGTGGCTGGGAGGACCTTAGTGAAATGATGCAGCTCTATGAGGAGAGCGGTATCCTTGTTGACCACTCTATCGTCTGCCAGTATGTTCAGGACGACGTTATGAGCAAGACCTTTGCGGAGTATTATGACAGGTTCAACTACTACCGTGAGAAGTATGATATCGATGCTATACTTGCAGGCCAGATAACCCAGAAGAATGTTGACGATGCGGCTACAGCTGATCCCGAGGAGAAGCTCACCCTTATGTTCCTGCTTCTTGACGGCATCACATTCTCTATGAGAAACTGCATACAGATGGAGAAGATGATAAGGATCATCCACCCCAAGCTTGAGGATATCATCATCAAGATCAACAATGGTCTTTCCTGCCGTCAGATTATCTCCGAGCACATCATGGAGTCTAACAAGAATCTTGAGAAGGCAGTAAGAGCGAGAAATATCTCACCTGCCAACAAGAAGATACAGCACTGGGTTATCCACAACCTCGAGGCTTATGTTGAGAAGTGTACCAATGAGGGACGTGACAACAAGCAGAGATGTACGCTTATCCTTCAGAACGCTTTCACCAATCTTCTTGCCGGCGCTAAGAACGTAACACAGCAGGCTCTTTCGGGAATGAAGTATTCCTTTGATTTCCTGGAGACCACCTACGGTGCTGACAGCGACATCATGAAGGCTTTCCTCAGAGAGATCATGATCGACGTCCACACTGCTGACTTCATCAAGAAGTACGGTTCCGAGCAGTACTACAGACTTGCAGGTCTGCCGCCCAAGCAGCCGACCCACAACAACCTGTACGAGCTCAACCTCACAGATTGCCTGGAGGTCTGATTTAAGACCCTTAAGGGACGACCGGGAGCGCAGGCGGAAACGCAGACGGAAACGCAGGCGCTGTGAACATAGCAATATTAAAGGCACTTTTGTCGGGTATTTGACAAGAGTGCCTTTTTTGTCGCTTTGCCTGGCGCCTGCTCAATGAATAGTGAATAATGAAGAATGAAGAAATAAGAATAAAGGTATCGTCCTGCAGAATAAAGGTATCGTCCTGCGGACGATGATATTTTAAAATCATCGCCGAAGGCGATACCTTAACTATTCATTATTCACTATTCATTCTTCATTATTCATTATTCCTCCGTCTATATGGGGAGCTTACTCTAGCTTTCCGTCATCGGTAAGGACTATATGCCGCTGCTTGCCGCAGTCATCAAAGACTATCGTCACTCTGCCGATGTTGTAGTCAACGGACTTTATCTTTGCCTTGGTCAGGCGCCTTGCTGTTTTGAGCATCTTCTTCTGGCGCTCGCCGTAGGAGCTCACATCGTCCGAGGTGAAATAAACGCTGCCGAACAGGTGATTGATGACCGACAGTGACTGCTTCTGACAGTGGGCAAGGCTGATATTGTCGTCCCTCAAAAGATATACATCGGGGTCGTTAAGAAATGCTCTGCCGTTGAGCTGTCTGCGGAAGATAGTGTTGTGAACGGAGTTTCTGGTGGAGACCCTCTCTCTGTGGGTCATCCTCATAACGGCGTTGTCGTTCCAGTCAAGGCCTACATCACAGCCGATGCGGCAGTAGTCCACCTTGCCGAAGGCCGCTCCCAGCGGCACTCCGCAGCCTAGTATCAGCTTGTCGCCGACACACTCACGCAGAAAGTCCATAGCCTCGCACATAACAGTACCTCTTGACCTTCCGTGCTGGGGCAGCTCGCACACAGCGTAGAGAAAGTCAAGCTTCACCATATCAAAGCCCCAATCATCAAGGACCGTCCTGAACACTTTCTTCAGATACTCTCTGACCTCGTCATTGTAGATATCCAGAACGAAGCTTCCGCTCCAGTTGCAGCCGGCAGGCACCTCGTCGCCGTTTTTGTCACGGAGCAGCCAGCTTTTTTTGGTGTTATAGATGTCGCTGTTCTTTTCACAGACAAAGGGCGCCAGCCACAGCCCCGAGAGCATACCGTTTTCGTGTATCCTGTCGCTTATGGCTTTGAGCCCCTTCGGGAACTTGCTTTTGTCTATGCTCAGCCAGTCGCCCACCGCTGTCTGATATCCGTCATCTATCTGGAAAATGTCCTGCCTTGTGCCTGATTCAATGATAGCGTCCAGGTCGTGTTCGAGCTTCTGCTCGCTTATGTCCTGATAGTGCCTGTACCAGCTGGTGTAGCCGAAAACAGGCTTTGCCTTTGGCTTCGGTGTTCCCATAAGCCCAAACCAGCGGTCGAAGACCTCGTCCTCCTTGCCCTCGCCTGTGTAGATATCGAGCGCCTTGAATGTCTCGCCGAAGACAGCGCCCTCGCATTCCAGCCTGAAAGTCACCTTGCCTTTTTCTGCGTTCAGGCGGATAAGGGTAAAGCCGTTTTTCTCGCTCAGGGACCCGAACAGCCGGAAGCTCCCGCCGCTTCTCACATAGGCGTAGGTCCAGCCGTGAAAGCGCTCACGCTTGTTCTTATATTTTGTAAAGTTATAGTCACCGTATTTGTCGAAGCTGTACTTCCTGACCAGGGGCGCAGGTATGTGGTCGATGCCTCTGGTGTGTTCCTCGGGATGAGCCTCACGGCTGTCCGTCCAGGACTGGTAGCCGTTTAAAAACACTCTGTCATCATCGGTCACGGGGGTGTCGGCTGTAAGCTTTATCTCATCAAAGATGATCTCGCCCACAGGCTCTATTTCAAGGGTCACTCTTTCATTGTCAGCGGTCACTCTGGCAGAAAAGCCCTCACAGTTTATCTCTTTGTCAAACTCGTAGGCCGCACCGCCTGTCTTTATCTTGGCTCTGATGTTTTCAAGCATCGTTCTTCTTCCTTCCTTCTGCGATAACTCCGGTCACTTTCTTCTCGTTGTAAAGTCCGAGTATCAGGCCGCCTGCAAGACACAGCACGGCTGCTGCCGCTGCTGTTATTCTTAGGCCGAAGCCCCCGGTGCCTATTCCCTTGATAGAGGTGAACAGCACCATAGCCAGCGCCTGACCCATTTTCATAGCGAAGGTCCTTGCAGCAAAGAACATACCCTCACGGCTCTCGCCTGTCTTTATGCCGTCGGCCTGTGCCACATCAGCAACGATAGCCTGGGGCAGGATGCCGAGCACTGCCATAGGTATGGATGCCAGCACAGCGATAGCTATGCCGTTGACCATCTTGGGAAGTCCGAGCTTTCCTGCGAAAGCGGTGAACAGGAACACAAAGCTGAAGAAAACAAAAGCCGAGATAACGAGCTTTTTCTTTCCGAGTTTCTTAGCAAGGATGTTTACAGGCACATAGAACACAAGGCTCATAGCCGTCATAGCCGCAAATAGGATGAAGGTCTTGTCAGCGCCCAGACCTATAAGCTCGGTTACATAGAACGAAAGTCCCGTCTGGAACATTGTCAGAGCCACCCAGTAGAAGATATCGGAATAAACGAACTTGCGAAATTCCTTGTTTGAAAATGTCTTACCGAGGGACTTGAAAGCAGGGGTGTCTGAGGGCGTGGTGTCAACATAGTCCGTTTCCTTGATAGTGAAAACCGGCACCAGCATACACAAAGCTGCAACACCTGCAAGGATGCCCACGGTGAGCCTGAATGAATTTGCATAGCCGAGACTGTCCTTGAAAAAGCCTGCGATATTTGGCACAAGGTAAGAAAAGGCGCTTCCGACAAAGAAGGTAACGGAGATATAGGTGGAGACATTTATCCTGTCCCGGGGCTCTCTTCCAAGTTCAGGCAGCAGTGCATTATAGGGCGTGCAGTAGATAGTCATGAACAGATAGAACAAAAGCAGAGTGACCAGCAGTGTCAGGTTGTTGAGCCACGACACCTTTCCCACAGGGGACACAAAGATGAGCACGGTAACGGCCGCAAATGGAACAGCGATAGCCCTCATAAAGGGGATGCGCCTGCCGTCCTTGTGCTTGCAGCGGTCGGACTTTGATGCGATGTATGGGTCGGTCACCGCATCGAAAAGCCTGCCTATGGCGGTGATAACGCCTATCACAGTGAGACCCAGGAAGATGCTGCCCTGGGTGATAAAAAGCTTCTGTCCGGCCTTGAGCTCCGAGTCGCCGGGCATATAAAAGAATACCAGCCAGTTTGAAACTATGCCCGACAGCATAGACCAGCCCAGCTGACCGATAGCGAACTGCCAGAGCACCTTGTTGGTTACTTTTTTCATACTGTTATCCTCCTGTCATTTTCTTATCCTGTTTATGGCCAGCTCTATAAGGCAGTCCATTTCCATTTCAGCGTTCTGTGATTCGCCCATGAATACATCGCCTCTTGCGAACTTTTCGCTCATAAGCATGAGCGCATGGGTGACCGAGATGTAAAGCGTCTTAAAATCAACATCCTCTCTTGTGGTGCCGTCCTCACAGCCGTTTTTATAGGCGCTCTCGAACAGCGGAAAGAAATCCATAACGCTCCTTTCATATTCTTCGAGCTCCTCCTGCGCTATCTTCTCCTTTATAACAAAACGGTCGAAGCTGTCGATGAACCTTAAAAAATCCTTGTGGGAGCTGTAGAGCACCTTGAAAACCTTCATAAGCTCTCTTATCTGGTCGATCCCACTTTTCTCTTTATAATAGTCACACTCGAACACCCCGTCGAAAAGGCCTTTTACCTGGCTCCACATAAGGGCGCCTGCCTTTATGACTATCACCGATTTCGTCTTGAAATACCTGTAAAGCGAAGCCACACCTATGCCGCACTCTTTGGCGATATCATTCATCGTTATTTCATCTATATCCTGCCGCAGGAGCATTTTTGCGGCCGTGTTCACGGCTTCCTCCATGCGGTCTTTTTTTGCGTCTTCGAGAATTTTTTTGTAATCCACTTGACAAATCCTCCTTTGTGTGATAGACTTAATATCAACCTGATAGTAATTCTATCACGCTTTCCCTGATTTGTCAAGTATGCAAAGAAAAATTTAACAATCTGACAGCAAAAAAGAATAATAACAGGAGGATCAACAATGGACAGATCATCAGTCATTTTCGGAAACAGAATGAAGGAATCGGATGTAAAGAGCGCTTTCGCAAAAGCGGACAGCATGATAAAAAAGTTCGGTGATGACAGAGACAGGGTCTATCACCTTGGAGCTGCGGACAACAGCGTTATCGGTGACAGCCTTGGAGTCAGGGTGCTTGAAATGGCGGACGAGCCGCTGGAGATAGACAAGGACAAGAGCATAGTTATAGGAAATATAAGAATGGGCTTCGGCCATTACCGCATATCTATGGCTATCGCTTCGGCGGCACATTCTATGGGCTATACCCCTTACTGGTTCGACCTTAATTCCTTTGAGGGCACAACAGCCACAAAGATCATCACTTCCCAGAATGAGCTTTATTCTCTGGGCTCACGCATCTCCCAGAAGAGCGCTGTGTTCAACAAGGCTGTGTGGGAGCCTGTGAACACGGAGATGTTCCGCAAGCTTAGCTATAATGCTGCCGATCAGGCTGTGAGCGAGCTTATGACAGCCCTTTACCGTGACCTGCCGAAGGATATCCCCTTTGCGGCTACCCATGTGTGGCCTGCCCAGGCGGCTGTCCATGCGGGGCTTACGAATGTTGTCAACGTCATCCCCGACAACTGGCCTATGGCTCTTCACCTTGCCGAGGGCTCGGTCCACACTGTTCAGACGGAGAACGCATACCTGGGCTATAAGGTGCTTCGGGGAATGGACAAGACAAGGGCGCTGCGTCCCATGCCGGATGAAGACATAGTTATGACGGGACACTATATTGACCACGAGCTTGTGTCGAATATCGAGTCGGACTGTGCAAGACGAGAGCAGAGGCTTGACAGCGGCAAGGCCAGGAGATATCTTCTGACTATCGGCGGCGCCGGAGCCCAGCAGGACATTTTCGTGTCTGTTATCAGACAGCTGATAAAGCATATCAGAAAAGAGAAGGCTGTGCTGTTCGTGAACCTCGGAGACCACTGCGAGGTCTGGGAGAGCATAAAGAAAAGGCTTCCGGAGCTGGGAGAGCTTACCGCCGAGCATTTTGATGATTTTGAGGAGACCAGGAATTTTGCTCTTGAAGCCCTTGACGGTGAGGTCAGCGGCGTTCACGCTTTCTGCCACAAGGATATTTTCGCAGCTGTTTATTCTACAAACCTTCTTATGCGCTGCTGCGATGTCCTTATCACAAAGCCCAGCGAGCTTGCTTTTTATCCTGTTCCAAAGCTTATGATAAAGCGTGTGGGGGGCCACGAGGCCTGGGGAGCCATAAGGGCAGCAGAGCTTGGTGACGGCACCTTTGAGTGTTCGACGGTGAGGGAGATATGCACTATGCTCAACATTATACAGCGTGAGGACAGCATCATCCGCTTTATGTGCGAAAACATTGTACGCAACAAGGAGCGGGGCATCTACAACGGAGCCTACAAGGCCGTGGAGCTGGCAGTGAGAAAGTAAAATATCCGGACTCATATACAGAAAAAAACGGTATATCCCAAAGCTTCGGGATATACCGTTTCGTTTATTTATTTATTCAGGTTTTGCTGTTAAACCATAAGTCCGCAGACCAGGTTTGCAAACTCCACAGGATCCTCTATGGACATTCCCTCGATGAGCAGAGCCTGGGAGTAGAGAAGCTTGGTGTAATCCCTGAGCTTGTCCTTGTCGTTTGCATAAAGGTCCTTGAGCTTTGCAAAGATCGGGTGGTCGGGGTTTATCTCCAGAGCCTTCTCGGCCTTGACCTTGTTGCCCTCGTTCTGAGGCATAGCATTGAGCACCTTTTCCATCTCGATAGTGATAGCGCCGTCAGAGGACAGGCACACAGGATGGGACTTGAGCTTGTTGGAAAGTCTTACGCTCTTTACCTTGTCGGAGATAGCCTCCTGCATAAAGGTGAACATATCCTTGTTTTCTTCGTCAAGCTTCTTTGCGGCTTCCTTCTCTTCCTCGGTGTCAAGGTCGATATCGGTGTCGCTGATCGATCTGAAGCTCTTGCCGTCATAGTTCATCATGACCTTTACGGCAAACTCGTCAACGTCTGCTGTCAGATAAAGCACCTCAAAGCCCTTGTCCTTGAATTTTTCAAGCTGCGGCAGCTTTTCGATCCTGTCAACGCTCTCGCCGCAGGCATAGTAAATGTCCTTCTGGTCGTCCTTCATCCTGGAAACATACTCGGAAAGAGTAACGTTCTTGCCTTCAAATGAGGACTTGAACATGAGCAGATCCTTGAGGGTCTCGTTGGCAGCACCGTAGGATTGATAGATGCCGAACTTGAACTGGAGGCCGAACACATCATAGAACTTCTCATACTTTTCACGGTCGTTCTTGAGCATCTTTGTGAGCTCATTCTTGATGGACTTTTCCAGGTTCTTTGCGATGATCTTCAGCTGTCTGTCGTGCTGGAGGAGCTCACGGGAGATGTTCAAAGACAGGTCCTCGGAGTCAACAACACCCTTTACAAAGCTGAACCAGTCAGGCAGAAGGTCAGCACACTTTTCCATTATCATAACGCCGCTGGAATAAAGCTGGAGACCCTTTTCATAGTCCTTTGAGTAATAATCAAAGGGTGCTCTTGCCGGTATGTAAAGCAGCGCATCATAGGTTGCGACGCCCTCGTTCTTCGAGTGGATATGAGCAACAGGCGCTTCATAGTCCATAAACTTTTCCATATAGAAGTTGTTATAGTCATCGTCTGTGAGCTCGTTTTTGTTCTTCTTCCAAACAGGTGTCATGCTGTTGAGAGTCTCGACCTCTTTGGTAACAGTGGGCTCCTTGTCAGCATCCTCATAGTGGGTCTTTTCCATTTCCATTTTAATAGGGAAGCGGATATAATCGGAATACTTCTTTACAAGGGACTGGATCTTGAACTGATCCAGAAACTCCGAATACTTCTCGTCGTCCGTATCATCCTTCATCGTAAGAGTGATAGTTGTTCCGACGCCGTCGGCTTTTTCTGCCGGCTCAACTGTATAGCCGTCAACACCGTTTGACTGCCACTTGAAAGCCTTGTCCGAGCCGTAGGCCTTTGTCACAACGGTAACTTCCTTTGCCACCATGAATGTGGAATAGAAGCCGACGCCGAACTGACCGATGATATCCACATCGTCGCCCAGGTCGTTGTCCTTCTTGAAAGCAAAGGAGCCGGAGTTTGCGATGGTTCCCAGGTTGTTTTCAAGGTCCTCTTCGGTCATTCCGATTCCGTTGTCGGAGATAGTCAGTGTCCTGCTTTCCTTGTCAAGAGCGAGCTTTATCTCGAAATCAGCCTTGTTCATACCTACCGAGGTGTCAGTGAGGGACTTGAAATAAAGCTTGTCGATAGCGTCGCTTGCGTTTGAGATTATCTCTCTTAAAAAGATCTCTTTATGGGTATAGATCGAGTTGATCATCATATCAAGCAGTCGTTTTGATTCGGCCTTGAATTCTTTTGTCTGTGCCATTTTTATCACCTTTCCAAAAATGTTTTAGCACTCGGCTGTGTCGAGTGCTAAGTATATTATAACTCATTATCCCCGAAATGCAATAGCGGCAACAGAATTTATATACAATATTTACAAAATATAAACAATTTACTCCGCCGCATTATAAAATGAACTTGCAATCATCACAGTGTTTGTGATATACTATATAAATGCAGCGGCAGAAGAAAGGCGGGGGAAGGCTATGGCGGAATTTTTCAGACAGAATGCCCTGACGGTCATTCTCCTGGCGATCGGTCTGTTTTTTATGGTCATGACCTATGCTGCCATTATCTCAAGCAAAAGAAGCGGCAGACACGTTTCGGGAGTGCCTTTCGTGGGCGGCTTTTTTGTGTTTCTTGCGTTCATCGTTTCTCCGTGGAAATACCTTAGTGCTTTGTGCCTGCTCGATTACGGCATATGGATGCTTCCGTACAGCATGATCGTCGGAGGCAGAAATGATAAGAGATATGACAAAATGCTAAAAGAAAACGGCTTTGAGACTGCAAATAAGGGCGATGAAAAACTGAAGGTCTGTGTCAGGTCGGGAAAAGAAGAGCATGAATGGAACTATCTGAGTAATTGTCCGTATATCCTTGATGGCGCTGACACTGTTTTTATGATCTGCACCGACAAAAGCGGCAGCCGCTTTTTGGTGTATGACAAAAATATCAGGTTCAGCTCTCCGACAGTGGTCCCGTTTGATGATGAAAAAGCGGTCATTGAGGATCCTGAGGGGAGCACAAACGTCAGGATAAGCATTGAAAACAAATAAAAGAGGTGAGAAAATGGACATAGCAAAACGTCCTCTGACGCCGGAGCAGAAGGAGGAGAAAAACCTTCTGGCGCTGGATTGCTACAAGCTGGGTGCCGTGCTGGTGCTTTATCAGATAATGACCTATGTGTTCAACTATGTTTATTATCTCGCTGTCTACATATACTATAACGGCTCGTTCACGCTGAATGTCAACGAAGCGATGCGGTATCTGAGGGCGAACGAGAAGATAATCACCTCCACCTCTTTTCGTATGGCCGGGAATATAAGTGTGACATTCCTTAGCCTGACTGTGGCGATGCTTCTGATGCACATATTCTTAAAGGGCCAGCTGGGCGGCTGGATGAAGCCCACAAAGCAAGGCGTCAGGACGGGGCTTCTCTGGGCGGCGCCCAACCATGTGGTCAATATGTTTTCGACTATGGTTGTGACCTTTCTTGTGGATATGCTTTCAAGCGGCGGTATAACCGTGCCCACCAGCGATTTCACGATAGTCCAGCCCTCGAAAGCGGCGGTGCTTTTACAGATAGCCTATGTTATAATCGCAGCCCCGCTGATCGAGGAGATCATCTACCGTGGGATGATACTAAGTGTTCTGTCAAAATACGGAAAGATGCCGGCGATCCTTATCTCGGCTCTGTGTTTCGGCCTGATGCACGGGAATATCCCCCAGGCGGCAGGAGCTTTCATCGGCGGCCTTATCTATGCGGCCATAGCAGTCGAGAGCCGATCCATAGTCCCTTCGATAATACTGCATATATTCAATAACCTTCTGGCAGAGCTTAGCGACATCACAGAAGCTATGGGGTTAAAAAACAGCGCCGATATCGTGGCGATAATACTGATCGCAGCGGCCTTTGTGGGTTTGGTCATCGGGTTTGTCTGCATAAGGCAGCTTTATATAAAGGAAGAGGAGAACGTGCTTACGACATCACAGGTGAGGACAGAGATATTTACAAATCCTGCCATAATTGCCTGTCTTTGCATATTTGTCGGCACTATAATCAGCGGTCTGGTGAAAGCAAACTGACTTTTTTATATGTGAATTCGCCCTGTTTTAGGGGGATCTACGACTTTTTTCAAAAAAATCAAATTTTTTCTCAAAAAACACTTGACAAATGATTTCTTCTATGCTATAATAGACAAGCTGACCCGATAGAGGGCAGCAAAAAACCTGCATCTTGAAAACCGAACAATAACGAAAGAAAACCCTTTAGTTAAGACCTTTGAGTGAAAGAGACTTAAAGGAAGTCTTGGGTACCGAGACTAAAAGAGAAGGTACACGCACAGTGATTCATTGGAAACGATGAAGTGACTGAGATCATATTATCCAACTAGTTGGATATTAGGATACAACTTAAATTAAGAGTTTGATCCTGGCTCAGGACGAACGCTGGCGGCACGCTTAACACATGCAAGTCGAACGGAGTTAATTTGAGCTTGCTTAGATTAACTTAGTGGCGGACGGGTGAGTAACACGTGAGCAATCTGCCTTTCAGAGGGGGATAGCAGTTGGAAACGACTGATAATACCGCATAACATATTGAAGTCGCATGACTTTAATATCAAAGATTTATCGCTGAAAGATGAGCTCGCGTCTGATTAGCTGGTTGGTGAGGTAACGGCTCACCAAGGCGACGATCAGTAGCCGGACTGAGAGGTTGAACGGCCACATTGGGACTGAGACACGGCCCAGACTCCTACGGGA
>CADCFQ010000014.1 GCA_902800795.1 uncultured Ruminococcus sp.
ACTTTTCCACAAACTCGACGCTCTGCATCCCGTACCATACCCTGAGCCTCAGCGCAGTCTTTTTCTTTTCCTCCGTCAGATAATCTATCTTATAGCTGAAATCCGTATACATACTCCCTGCCCAGACGTTTCCCGAATCGAAAAACACAAGCGTCGGCAGGTCAAAATATCCGTGAAGCATAAAAAAAGTCCCCCTTGATCATTCCGCAGGGTCTCCCCTGCCCGTCAACTCAAGTATACCACAAAACCTCTTTTTTTGCAAGCCCGCAGGCGGCAGGTGTGTACGCCTGCACCCACATCCCTCGCCCACAGCCCGGTGCGTGGGCGGAGCTTTGTTTTGCTCGGGGCTGACATCCTGTGGTTTTTCATTCTCTGACCTCTAACTTCTGACGCCTGACATCTAACAGGGTGTTTTTTAGTACAATTGCCAATTATTTTCCTGTTGTTTCGGCATTTTCGTGATGTGTTTGTGAAAAACGTGCTCCCTGCTCACTTGTTTAGATAAAAAATCAGAAAAAAGGGCTGCGAAATTCGTTATTTTGTACGTTGTAATTTAAATTCAAATAGTATATAATGGATATATGTCTGAAATCATGTCTGAAAACGCCTTTTAGGCGCTTTCGCACGAAAGGTTATTATTATATGAATGATAAGAACAATGACAATAGAATAGATCCGGCTTCCGGCGGCGAGGATCTCAGCTCTCTTATCTCCAGCGCTATCGAGAACAAGAAGAGCCAGGATCAGGGTGCCAAGACCTGGAACGATTCGCCCATCACAGATTATGATAAGGCGCCCAAGCCCCGGGCAGAGGAACCTGTGAAGCAGGCCGCCCCGAAACAGCCCCAGAGAAGACCCGGTCCCAACGGACAGACCCCAAGGCGCAGGCCGCCCCAGGGTGCAGTGCCAAAAAGACCCCCCCAGGGCACAAAGGGCAGACCCGTAAAATCCGGTCAGAGACCGGCGCAGGGACAGCAGAACGGCCAGAGACCGGCACAGGGACAGAAAAACGCACAGGGTCAGAAAAACGGCCAGAGACCTGCAAGACCGGCACAGGCAGCGCAGGCAAAGAACGCCGCAAATCAGTCCAGGCGCAGACCCGGACAGAGACCTCCTGTAAAGCCCGAGCCCAAGAAAGTCCCGGCAGCTGTTGAAACACCGAAAACAGATATCACAGCCGGCGAGGGCGAGAACCCGAAGAAGGCTAAATGGAGCAAGAAGAAAAAGACAGGTGTAGCGCTGGCTATCATCTTCATCGTGTTCTTCCTGCTGGTGGGCTTCATCGTGTTTATGTTCTTCCACTATACAGGACTGCTCGACAGGAACACAAGTGAAGCCAAGAATTACAGCAAGCCCACCCTTGACTCCAGCGAGTTCGTTGACGAGTCGGACACCTTCGACAAGAAGACCGAAGAGGACAAGCTTAAAGCTTACCTGAAAAAGAACGCAAGAAAGATCTCGAATGAGAACGTTATAAATATCCTGCTTATCGGTGAGGACCTCAGAGACACCTCTGAGGACAGCAGAGGAAACACCGACGTTATGCTCATCATCTCCATTAACAAGGAGCAGAAGACCATAACGATGACCTCACTTATGAGAGATATGTATATCTACATGAGCGAGTTCAATTACAGCTACAGGCTCAACGCCGCTTATCACGCAGGCGGATGTGAGTATCTTGAGGAATGTATCGAGGATTATTTCCAGATCGAGATAGACCGTTATGTGAGAGTGTCCTTCCAGGAGTTCATCACTGTGGTAGACACTATCGGCGGAATAGATATGAAGGTCAGCGACGAAGAAGCAATCGGAATGCATGACCCGATGGCCGAGCAGAACAATTATCTTGGAAACTCCCGTGAGACCGACTGGCTGTGGGAAGGCGGAGACCTCCACCTCAACGGAAACCAGGCTCTTGCTTATGCAAGACTCAGATATGTCGGAAACAGCGACTGGGAGAGGACCGAGCGTCAGAGAAAGGTACTGAAGGAGGTCATCACCAAGGGCAGAGAGCTGAGCCTGCTGAAGATCAACTCGCTTCTGAACGAGGTGCTACCGAACGTTCACACAGACCTTACTGACGGCGAGATAGCGTCGCTGCTGGTGGATGTGTTTGACATACTTGACTATGATGTACAGGAAGTTCGCATCCCGGCTGACGGCTACTACTCCAACGAGATCGTGGACAATATGGATGTGTTGCTGTTCAACTATAATGCGAATGCAGCTATCATCCAGAAGGTAGTTTACGGCGACTGCAAGACGGTCGAGGAAGCTATCGCCGAGTATCAGGAAGAGACCGGCGACTTCTACGCTTACAACACTACCTACGACCCGAGCTACAATCCGAACTATAACAACACCAATTGGTAGATACAAAAAGGCAAGACTTCGGTCTTGCTTTTTTTGTTTTGTCTCTGGCAAAGCCGTGCGGCGAGCACTGCGCTTGTTATAATCACCAAAACAGAGCAGACCCATTGTACATATCACACATAATTCCCGCTAAAGCTTGCAATTAGATTAGAAAAATGTTATAATGAATTAAATCTATATAGTTGATTTGAGGGTTCCATTATGATCGACGGCAAAAAAATCATAGGCCTGTGCCTTACCCGAATAAATGATAATATCCACGCCGAGTATGTAGCTAAGATACAGCACGCTGCCGAGGCGATGGGTTTCAGAGTCGTGCTCATGAACAGCCTTGTGGACTTCTACTTCGACGACAGCTACGACGAGGGCGCTAAGCATATCTACGATATGCTCGACTACAATGTCTTTGACGCTGTGGTCATCTTCGATGAGTCCATTTATAACAAGTCTATCATCGAGTCTATTATCAGAAACGCAAAACAGGCAGGCGCCCCCGTCGTTGTGGTAAACGGCGAGTATGAGGGCTGCTACTGCCTTAGCCGCTCTTTTGAAGATGCCTACACCGAAGTGATAGACCATGTCATCAAGGCTCACAATGTAAAGAATACTGTGTTCATCGGCGGCCGCAAGGACAAGGAGGATGTCTCCACTGTCAAGAGACTTGAATGCTATAAGCAGGCGCTGAGACAGAACGGCCTTGTGTTTATCGAGGAAATGGTGGGCTACGGCGAATACTGGGACGAACCGACCTGGGCGGAGCTTGAAAGGATATTCACATTCTCAAGCAAGACCCCCGACGCTATCATCTGCGCCAACGACAGTATGGCTATAGCCGCTGTCGAGTTTCTGAAAAAACGTGAGCTAAGAGTCCCGGAAGACGTTATCGTCACAGGCTTCGACGGCATATCCGAAGCCGCCCACTGCAAGCCCAGGATAACCACCTGCCGTGAGAACATCTCGGAAATGGCAAGGATACTCTGCGAAACTTTAAGAGACGCTTTCGACAAAAACGAGCCTAAGGAAATAAAGTATCCTTATGAGCCCATAATCACCGAATCCTGCGGATGTACCAACAAGGACAATATGTACGGCATAGAGGAGCTTTTGGTGCTCTACCGCCGTATTGAAGATATGCACGCCCACGAGGACTATATGCACGCCGAGGTAAACCGCCTTATCGAGCTTGCGGACCAGAGAGAGCTGTTCGCATCCATCGCAACGATAGCCCAGTACGGCGCCTTTGTCTGCCTTAACAAGGAATTTCTCGAAAAGAGCACCCAGCAGGACAACGAGGACTGCGAGATAGACGAGGGCGAGTATCTCGTTATCCCCTCGATAAACGGCCTGGGAGTTGCAAGGTATGACTACACCACCGAGGTGATGAAGGCCGACCGCATCTTCCCAGAAAGAAAGCGCTGGATGGAAGAGGGCGGAGTCTATGTGCTCACACCTATCTATGTGGGAAGCCTTGTCTGCGGCTATTATGCAGTAAGGACCACAGGGATAGAATATGACAACGACAAGATAAAGCGTGTTGCCACAACGCTGAATATAATAATGAACTCTGTGCTCAGCCACTATCAGATGCTGAGGATGATGAAGAACCTGGAAAACGCCGTCTACACCGACGCTATGACAGGGCTTGCAAATATCAAGGGCGTCACCAAGTGGTTCGAGGAGTTTGCAAAGGCAGAGGACAACCACAAGCTTTGTCTAACTATTTCGGTATACGCTATTTTCAAGTACACCTACATCTACGAGAACTACGGTATGTATGAGACCGAGGACGTGGTCAAGGTGGTGGCTAAGGCGCTTATTGAAGCCAACAAGGCACCAAACACGATGATCGCAAAGATCACCGAGGACGAGTTCATCGTTATCAATGTCTATGACAGTCTTGACGATGTGGCCCAGACGATAAACGACGCCACAGCTTCCTTCTATGAGCAGATGGCAGAGTATAACTCCAAGTCCCAGAAGGACTACTACATCGAAGTAAATGCCGGCTGTACAGTGGTGAACCCCGGCTGGGAAGCATCGCTTGAAAGCTATATCAAGCTTGCTTCCTCGGAGCTGTTCCTAAACCGCCTGAAACAGGGCATGGGCAACGTAAAGAAGCGTGACTTTTCTGCCCGTGAGCTTTACAGCACCTTTAACCTGCTGGTGGACAAGAACCTTTTCACCTATCACTATCAGCCCATAGTTGACGCAAGGACAGGAAATATCTTCGCCTATGAGGCGCTGATGAGGACCACCGGCGGTATCAATATGTCGCCCCTGGACATCCTTGATGTGGCCCAGGCCTATGACAGGCTCTACGATATCGAAAAAGCCACCATGTTCAACAATATGAAGAGGCTCTCGGAGAACCCGCTGGCCTTTTCGGGACACAAGCTTTTCCTTAATACCATTCCCGGCCATTTCCTAAAGGCCGATGACTACGACCTGTTTATGGACACCTATCATAACTACTTCGGTCAGCTGGTGTTCGAGATAACCGAGCAGGACACTATCACCGACGATGAGCTCAACTTCATAAAGCTTTTGTCGGACGATAACGGCGCTGTCCAGATCGCTGTTGACGACTACGGAACAGGCCACTCGAATATAGTCAATCTCCTGCGCTATGCTCCCCAGGTGCTCAAGATAGACCGCTTCCTTATCAGCGGCATAAACAGCGACACCAACAAGCAGAAGGCCGTTAAGACCACTATCGAGTTCGCAAGGCTGAACGATATCAAGGTGCTGGCCGAGGGAGTCGAGACCTTTGAGGAGATGCAGACAGTCATCAGCATGGGCTTTGACTACATCCAGGGCTTCTACACCTCTCGTCCGCTTCCCGAGCCTATCCCCGAGATAGCCGAGAACATAAAGAACGAGATCATCGGCGAGAATCTGAAGCTTCTCAAGTTCGACTCCGACAATCTCCAGGTCTACACCGCAAAGCTCGATGAGGTAATAGATATAGTCGAGCTGACGATGAAGAGATACAAGTTCATAAACATCATCGGCGGAAATGTCAGGCTCGTGGGCGAGAAGGACAACACCATCGATATGATAATCAAGATCGCTGACGGTGTGAACGCCAATATCACTCTGGAGAACGTGAATATCAAGGGTGCCGTGGAGAGCACTATCCAGCTTGGAAAGGGCTCCAACACAAAGCTCACCCTTGTGGGAGACAACACGCTCAACAAGGACGGCATCTATGTTCCCGAGACCGCATCGCTAAGAGTCAGCGGCGAGGGAAACCTGACGGTGCTCAACAACCGCAATTTCAGCATAGGCATAGGCACAAATATGAACGACCCCTATGGCAATATCACCTTTGATGTGGGAGGCCACGTCAGGATCGTTTCCACAGGCGACAAGGTGTGCGCTATCGGCGGCGGAATGATATCCAATTCCTACATCAGGTTCATAAGGGGCACCTATGACATCAGGTGCAGAGGAATGTGCAGCGTTGTTATCGGAAGCGGAAACGGAGCGGCTGATATCCGCATCGACAAGGATGTTGATATGACCGTATTCGGAAACTCTGCAAACTCTGTGGGTATAGGCTCCGTCATCGGCAAGGCCTCTATCCATATCCAGGGCAAGGTCAATGCCACTTCGGACGGCGAGAAGTCTGCGGCGATAGGAAACCTCAGCGGCGACGGACTGATGATAAACATCGACGGCGCAGATGTTTCCTCAACTGTCCACTGTGATGACGGCGTTTCTATCGGAAGCGTCGAGAGCAGAGGCGAGATCAGGATAAGCGACAGCCTTGTTTCGGCCTACGGCGAGGGCACCAACGTTACCGCTGTGGGAAGCGTTGAGGGCAGCGTCTCCACACAGATTAACTCGGGTCTCGTAAGAACGGAGCTTCTGGCTGCCAACTGTATGGTCATCGGAAGCGAGTTTGACAAGTTCATTGTTATGGGCGGAAACGTAAATGTCCTGAGCACAGGCGCAAAGCAGGCTATAAACCGCTTCGGCGACAAGGTATATCCCGTTTACCTCAACTCTGAAAGCTTCGAGCGCCAGATAGTCACCGAGAGCGGCAGCTATCTCTATAAGGCGGAGCGTGACAAGGAGCTTGACAGGCTGTGCGTATACCTTCCTAAGAAGTATACCGCTCCCGGAGTTCTGGACAGCTGAATAATGAATAATGAAAATTGAATAATGAATAATGAATAATTAAGGTATCGCCTTCGGCGGTGATTTCAAAATATCATCGTCCGCAGGACGATACCTTTATTCTTATTTCTTCATTCTTCATTATTCATTATTCATTGAGCAGGCGCTTGCGACTGCGTTTCCGCCTGCGGACTTTTTGTTATAAACGGGGATATGAGAGCAGTTCAGGGATGAATAGTACATATTTTTGTACAAAATTTTGCAAAAGGTCTTGAAATCCGGGGGAATATGTGTTATAATAATATTATTCTATCAGACAGGGGCGAATAATGCCCTTATGATACATAAACGAGTGAGACGTAATAGCAGGGAGAAAAAATATGAAATGTCCGTTTTGCAATAATGAAGACACCAGAGTTATCGATTCCCGTCCCAGTGAGGGAAAGAAGAGAAGAAGAAGAGAGTGTCCCCAGTGCGGAAAGCGCTTCACCACCTATGAGGTCATAGAAAAGCCGCAGCTCATGGTCTATAAGAGAGACGGTTCCTTTGAGCCCTTTGACAGACAGAAGCTTATCAAGGGTCTCCAGATAGCTGTCAAGAAAAGGCCTGTCAGCGTAGAAGCCATAGTGGGTCTTGTGGACGATGTGGAAAACACCTTTGCAAACAAGATGCAGACCGAGACCAACACCAGCGAGATAGGTGATATGGTATTAAAGAAGCTCAAAAAGCTTGACCAGGTGGCTTATGTTAGATTTGCCTCTGTATACAAGGATTTCACCAGCGTTGACTCCTTTATCCAGCTGATATCGGAGCTGTCCGAAAAATAAAGAAGTGCGGAAACGCAGGCGCAGTTAAAATAGCATTTTTTACGGCACTTTTGTCAGGGGACTGACAGGAGTGCCTTTTTATTGATCGGCGAAGCGCCTGCTCAATGAATAATGAATAATGAAGAAATAAGAATAAAGGTATCGTCCTGCGGACGATGATATTTTGAAATCATCGCCGAAGGCGATACCTTAACTATTCATTATTCACTATTCATTATTCATTCTTCATTAATTCCGTCCTCGTCGTAGCCGGTGCCATCTTCGTAGTAAGGCTCCTCCTGATAGCCGTCATCCGTAAAGCCGGCCATAGCATCCACGGCCTGCGCTTCATCATCAAGCTCCACATCCGGGAAGAACTGAGCCATAAAAGCCTTGCAGACCTCTGCTCCGCCCTCACCGTTGGGGTGCTGGCCAAAGGCCGCCACCGAGGGGTCACCCTCGTCACAAAGCACCGACGCAAAGTCAAAATACTGAGCGCCATAGCTCTCGGCCGTTGTCTTTTCAAGCTCGTTGAGGGTCGTTCTCGTGTCCTCCAGCGCTCCCTGATAGTCCTGGGGCGGCGAGTTAAACAGGATAGTGGTCGCATCCACAAGTCGGAACTGCTCTAAGATCGCAGCTATGTTTGAATTGATAGTGTCGGCGTTGTCGCCTGTCTCGGCGCCGTAGGCTCCCGAGCTTATATCGTTCGTTCCAAAGGCAACTATCGCCATTTCACAGTTTAGCGATCTGCCCAGCCAGTTGCCGTTCTGCGCACAGTCGCTGGCTCTTGCCCAGCCAAGGCCTGCGTTATAGAACGCATAGTCAGGTCCCAGCGCCTTTGCTATCCTTGCTGCCCAGAACTCATACTCCATAAATTCCGTCATACAGCCCTGGGTTATCGAGTCGCCTATAGCGGTTATCCTTGCCTTTACATCACGCTTTGCCCCGATGTAAACAGGCAGCGGTATCTCGTCGGTATACTTGAACACCGCATCCTCCTCGCCGTTTTCCGGGCGGTCGTTCACAGTGGAGGACGTCAGGTTCGACATCTTGATACAGGGGATATCCTCGCCCTTGATTGTCCACTCCCACACAAGGTAATGTCCCTCTGGGACATCCACCGTCACAGGGTCGCTCCAGAAGGCATCT
This sequence comes from uncultured Ruminococcus sp., assembly GCA_902800795.1. Classification (GTDB taxonomy): domain Bacteria; phylum Bacillota; class Clostridia; order Oscillospirales; family Ruminococcaceae; genus Hominimerdicola. The sequence goes on from CADCFQ010000014.1 coordinate 8,454, forward strand.
CCGCTTCCAACCTCACGGCTGCCCTCGCCGCCGAAGGTAACGGTCTGCTTCTCGCCGTGTTCGCCGTCAACTACCTCTCCGCCGTCATAAACATAAGCCGACTCGATAGTATACTCCCCTCCCGGCTTGCCCACATAAGCACGGCTGCCGTCGCTGTAGGTGGAGTCGACCGTGTTTGAGAAATAGAAAGCATACTCAAGCTCGCCGTATTCCTCAACAGGCAGATAAGCCCTGTAGGTCTTTCCAGAGCACTTGTTTATCATATAGTTATTTCCCGTGGAAACATAGGTATTGGACACATACACATCGAAATAGCTGTCCGCAATTATACAGCTCTCCACGATCTTTTCCTGCTTTGTCATACTGCTGGACTTGTCCGTCTTTGAGGACGAAGCGCTCTCCCCAGCACAGCCCGTAAAAAGCGCTGCCGCACACAGCACACTAATAAAACACTTTTGAAGCTTCATACAAAACACCTCTTTTTTACTGCAACGCTCCCCTGTTGAACTCTGAGAGCTCGAGCCCCTCGTTCTTTTCAAGCGCCCACCTGATATTCCATTCGCTGGAGAACAGAAGCAGATAATTGCCCCTGAAATCCACCACAAGCTTAGTGTCGCTTGAAAGCTTCAGGCTCTTGGGGTCAATATCCTTGCTGTCTATCCAGCGGATATAGGAATAAGGCAGCCCCTCCTTGAAGAGCTCAACGTTATATTCATTTTTCATCCTGTACTCAAACACCTCCAGCTGGAGCACGCCGACAACGCCGACGATAGCCTCCTCCATACCGGTGTCAGGCTCCTGAAAGATCTGTATAGCGCCCTCCTGTGCTATCTGGGTGATGCCCTTTACAAACTGTTTTCTCTTGAGAGTGTCCTTCTGGCGCACCCTCATAAAATGCTCCGGCGCAAAGGTAGGTATCGACTCGAACTCAAAATTCTTCTTGGGCGAGCACACAGTGTCTCCTATGGAGAAAATGCCGGGGTCGAAAACGCCTATGATATCTCCCGCATAGGCCTCGTCGATGATCTCCCTCTCGGAAGCCATCATCTGCTGGGGCTGGGACAGGCGCATCTTCTTTCCGCCCTGAACATGGAGCACGTCCATTTCCTTGTCAAACTTGCCCGAGCAGACTCTCATAAATGTGAGCCTGTCTCTGTGAGCCTTGTTCATATTAGCCTGTATCTTGAAAACAAAGGCCGAGAACTCCGGATCGAAGGGGTCGATAAGGCCTGCTGTGGAGTTTCTTGCCGTGGGGGATGTGGTCATCTCCAGGAAACTCTCCAGGAAAGGCTCAACGCCGAAGTTAGTAAGCGCCGATCCGAAGAACACAGGCGACAGCTCGCCGTTTCTCACCTTTTCAAGGTCGAACTCATAGCTTGCTCCGTCCAGAAGCTCTATATCCTCGCTGAGCGTCTCATGGAGCTGCTCGCCGAGAACATCGTCGAGAGACGGGTCGTCAAGGCTTACCTCCTCCATAGCCACCTTATGCTTTCCGAAAGCCATTTCCGACTCGGGAGTAAAGGATATTATGCTCTGCTTGTCACGCACATAAACGCCCTTGAACTCCTTGCCCGAGCCGATAGGCCAGTTCACAGGATAGGTCTGTATCCCCAGCTCCGACTCTATCTGCTCCATAAGGTCAAAGGGGTTTCTCGAATCTCTGTCCATCTTGTTTATAAAAGTAAAGATAGGGATATGGCGCATAACGCAGACCTTGAAAAGCTTTCTTGTCTGGTTCTCAACGCCCTTTGAAGCGTCTATCACCATGACAGCCGAGTCCGCCGCCATAAGTGTTCGGTAGGTGTCCTCGGAAAAGTCCTGGTGTCCGGGAGTATCCAGGATGTTTATGCAGTAGTTGTTATACTGGAACTGCATAACAGACGAAGTTACCGAGATACCTCTCTGCTTTTCTATCTCCATCCAGTCAGAGGTTGCGTGTCTTGCAGTCTTCTTTCCTTTAACGGCGCCTGCCTGGGCGATAGCTCCGCCGTAAAGCAGGAATTTCTCTGTAAGTGTGGTCTTACCTGCGTCCGGGTGAGAGATTATCGCAAAGGTGCGCCTTCTTTTTATCTCTGTTTCCAATGTTGACATATACTGTCCTCCGAATCGTTATGATATAGGCCAAGCGCTCAAAAGAGCACAATCAGCCATTTTATACATTATAACACATTTTAATTCTTATTGCAAGTGCTCGCCGGCAGGTGCGTGCACCTGCACCCAATTCCCCCAGTGCTCGCCGCACGGCTAATTCCCCCACCCCGCCCGGGGACGTGCTGGCTAGTAGAGAGTCGCCGCCCTCCCCGGAGGGGAGGGGGGTAGCTTTGTGGAGACTTTTCAGTTGCACCACTGCGTGAACCTTGGGAAATAGCTGAAATGTCCGTTTTACAACAAAGCTTAGCCCCGAGCCAAACAAAGCTTTGATTTTTCACAAGGCTGTGGGCGAGGGATTTGGGTCCAGGCGTACACGCCTGGCGGTGAGCACCTGCGTGAACCTTGGCAAATAGCCTAAATGTCCGTTTCACAACAAAGCTTAGTCCCGAGCCAAACAAAGCTTTGGTTTCGTACATAGCTGTGGGCGAGGGATCCGAGTCCAGGCGTACAAGCCCGGCAAAAAACAAAGAGCCGGCGCATCTTCCTGTGAAAGAAAGACACGCCGACCCTCCGTGGTCAGTAAGCCGGTCTCCCGGCACTAAATTTACTTGAACTGTGTCCACGCATAGTACTTGTTGCACTTGGGGCATCTTACCCTACCGTTGCCAAGCTCCTTGAGGTCTGTGGAATTAAGTGTTGAAAGCTGGTGATAAGATGTATTGCAGCCCGGGCACCTTTTTCCGGTTATTTTTGCTACTATCTGCATATAAAGGACCATAGTCCCGGTGTTTGTTCCGCCTGCTCCGCCGTTTATGACATCAAGCTCATCGATACCGATCATCTCGTCCACCTCACATTTTTTCTTATTATCTTTCTTGTTCATCATACTGATCACTCCCTGAAAGTCTTTGATTCACATTTTTGCTTTCGTTTATATTTACGATGGGAGCAAGCCGGACGGCAACCGTTCACAAAATATTTACAAGTGTCCGTTGCCGCAACGCATTTTTAAGGCCAGATCTCTGTCCTCCCCCACATTATACCACACCTCCACCCACCGTGTCAACCACTTTTAGAGGTTAGATGTTATTGATCAGAGGTTAGATGTTATAGATCAGAGATCAGATTAGATATTGGATGTTAGAGTCGGAGCTGTGAGGACAAAAAATAATCAAAAATGTTTTAAAATTGTATTGACAAACCGTGGCGATTCGTGTAGAATAAATATGGGTAATTATTTGTATAATTTGTTGTTTTACCTGAAAGGGGAAAGAAATGGACCAGGACGGACCTAACCGAAGTCTAGGAAGATTTTTTTTAAGAGCAGGGCTCAGGCTCATGGGAGTCAGAGACCCCGAAAAGCGTGCTGCTGTCACCGAGGAAGAGATCATGCTTATGGTCAATGAGGTGGGCGAGCGTGGCGCTATCGAGGAGAGCCAGGCTCAGATGATCGGGAATATCTTCGACTTTGACGACATAGAGGTAAGAGAGGTCATGACCCACCGTACCGAGATGGCGGCTATCGAGGATACGAAACCTGTTACAGAAGCGGTGGAGATCATCCTCGAAGAGGGCTTTTCCAGGATCCCCGTTTTCCATGGGAACAATGACAATATCTGCGGCGTGGTCTTTGCAAAGGATCTGCTGAGGCTCGTGCTGGACGACTCCGGAAAGGACGCTCCGGTCAGCGAGTTCATGAGGGATATAATGTTCGTTCCCGAAAGCAACAAATGCGGCGAGCTTTTTGAGCAGTTCACCAAGGAGAGGGTACAGATAGCTGTTGTCGTTGATGATTACGGCGGCACGGCGGGTATCATAACTATGGAGGATCTGCTTGAAACGATAGTAGGAAGCATCCAGGACGAATATGATGACGAGACCGAAGAGATCAGGGAAAACGAGGACGGGACCCTTGATATCCTGGGGAGCGCCGGCTGCGAGGACGTTCTGGAGCGCCTGGGACTTAAAAGCGACGCTGAGTACGATACTATAGGCGGCTTTGTCACCGACCTGCTGGGGCATATTCCCGGGGACGGCGAAAGAGCGCTGCTTGAATGGGAGAATGTTATCTTCCGTATCCTTGAGGTAAAGGATAAAAAGATAGTCCGCCTGAGAGCAGAGAAAAAGGGCGGAAGATAAGACAATAAACAGACATCTGTCAGTGAGGGTGTTTAAGGTGAGAGGAACATTTATAAAAAGATCTCTTCTCTGTTCGGCGGTAGCTGCCATGCTGCTTTGCGGCTGTATGGACGCACAGCAGGCGCCTCGTGAGGAGAAGGTCACGGTCGGCACACACAAGGCTGCCGAGAATACCGAAAAGCAGCAGGGCGGGGACAGTGCTCCCGAGGAGGCCTTCAATATACCGAAGACCGCAGCTTATGTTACAAACAATATGAGCGAGGAGCAGAAGCGCCAGCTTTGCAAGGTGATCGCCGGTATCACGGATTTTGAAGAGAATATAGATATCGACGGAACCGTTATCGGCCGTTCCGATGTGAACGATTTTATCAGCATCGTCCTCTCACAGATGCCTTACATCGACTACATCGGTCAGGAGTATACGATAAGCGTAGACCAGAACGAACAGATAACCTCACTTTCACTGAATTATACAAAGACAAAGGAACAGGCCGAGGCCGAGAAGGCTGTCCTTGACCAGAAGCTCGACGAGATATGCGCCGAGGTGAACGACGGCTGGTCGGATTATAAAAAAGTCCTGTTCTTCCACGATAAGATAATAGATACCTGCCATTATTCCGAGACAGGCCTGTCTCCTCATTCGGCTTACGGCTGTCTTGTGGACGGTCAGGCTGTCTGCGAGGGCTATGCAAAGGCTATGCAGCTGCTATGCGCAAGGGCTGATATCGAGTGTATCTGCGTCAGCGGCTATGCGGCGGACGAGAACGGCCCCCAGCCCCATATCTGGAACAAGATACTTGTGGACGGCGTGTGGGCAAACTTTGACGTTACCTGGGACGACCCGCTGACAATGACGGGCTCGCCCTACAGAAGATATGACTTTTTCGGGCTGACTGATGACGAGATAGGAGAGAGCCACGTTGAGGACTCCAACCGCTTTGCGGTTTATCCCGATTGTGACAGCGACGAGCTCAATTACTACCGCAGAACAGGCTTCTATTATGACGGGACAGCTTCGGCTTACGATGTTATGAGCTATGCTGTGCTGTCGTCGATGTCGGAGGGAGACTATGCCGCAAGGATAAAATGCTCCGATGCCGAGCATTATACTCAGGCGATAGATGAGCTGTTCGAGGACCATACGGGAACAGGCGCCGCTATCTACGGGATCATCTATGACGCTGTGTCGCAGACAGGCTCGGGCTGGGCAACGAATGAGTATGCCTTTGCAAAGAACGACAGCTTTTATACGCTGACAGTGTTCTTCAGATGAGCGGTATTGTAAAAAAAGTATAAAATGTGTTGAAATCCCGCTAATTTTGTGTTATACTAATTGTTAGCCATTTATAAATCAGGAAGGAATGTTTATTCTTATGAGCAGTACTACCAAGCAGAAATCTTCGGCAGGAAAGAACGTGTTTATCTTCTTTCTTGTGTTTATCATCCTTGAAGCTCTAGTGCTTTTCGGCATAGGCCGTGTTTTCAAGAACAAGGACGTTACACCAAGCATTGCAGGCTACAGCCTTTATCTTATGGACTCCGGCGCTATGGGAGACAGTGTTCCCCAGGGTTCGCTTGTCATAGCTTCAAATATGACCCCCAGCGTTGACAAGATAGGCGACGCAGTTGTCTGCGAGAACGTTCCCGGCATAGGCACAAGCGTTTTCAGACTTGCAGAGATAACCCAGACCGAGGACAAGACAGGTGTGAACTACACCATTTATCAGGAGAACAACCCCCAGAAGCAGTATACTGTAAAGGCGAAGAACATCGTCGGAATAGCTTCCAGCTACTATATGACAGCAGGTAAGGTGCTCAACTTTGTTATCTCGAAGTTCGGCTTTATCGTTTGCCTGGCAGTTCCGCTTTTCCTGCTCGTAGTCCTTGAGCTTATCATTGCGATAGCGACCGGCGGTTCCTATGAGGAAGACGAGGATGAGGACGAGGAATTTGACAGAGACGACAGAAACGAAAATGTCAGCCTTGACGATTTCCTGTTCGGCGGCCAGAACGAGGGCGAGCAGATAGCTCAGCACCGCAGGCAGGAGGAACAGGCAGCAGAGCAGCAGACTTATGCACAGCAGCCCGCACAGCCCGTTTATCAGCAGCCCGAGCCTGTCAAGGAGCCTGAGCCTGTATTCACCAGACCCGAGCCCGTTCAGCCCGCAGCAGAGCCTGTAACAAACTTCAGCACAAACGCTCTTTCGGATGACAGCGACCTCAGACTTGATGTTTCGACACCTGCAAGAAGACCTGCCGCAAGACGCAGACCCAGGACAACGGCATCGAGAAGACCCGCAGCCGAAAAAGCGGCAGCACAGAGCAGCTCGACCACAAACGCTTCGCAGTCGCTTGAAGACCTGATGAAGCTTATGGAGCAGGAGCAGCAGAAACTCAAGGATCAGATAAATAACAATAAATGATGTGCTCGCCGCACGGCTTTGATAAACAACAAATGATAAGAAAGACCACCCAACACCCGGGTGGTCTTTTTGCGAGAAAAGGCCCGGGCCTGTGTGCAGCAGTCATACTGGCTCGGGTCTTTGCATAAAAAACAAAGGTCCCCTGACATAAGTCAGGAGACCAACTGGAGCGGGTCGCAAGAGTTAAACTCACATCTCCTTCCGGGAAGGAAGGTATTCTGACGTTGAAATAAACCCGCATATGGAGCGGATTACGAGGCTCGAACTCGCTACCTCCACCTTGGCAAGGTGGCGCTCTACCAGATGAGCTAAATCCGCATATTTTGCTTCATACCGAAAACGGTGTCTCAGTAAAGAACAGTCGGGAAAACCCGAAGTGCTTCCGGACGGAATCGAACCATCGACACGGGGATTTTCAGTCCCCTGCTCTACCTACTGAGCTACAGAAGCGTAAAGCGACCGGAATGGGGCTCGAACCCACGACCTCTAGCGTGACAGGCTAGCGTTCTAACCAGCTGAACTACCCGGCCAGCAGAGCCTTATAGCCCTAAAAAATACATCTGATGGAGTCTGCTGTAAAGCAGCTCTGCATCAGACGTAAGTGGTGGGAGTTACAGGGCTCGAACCTGTGACCCTCTGCTTGTAAGGCAGATGCTCTCCCAGCTGAGCTAAACTCCCACAAACGCTGGCGCTGCGAGATTTAATCTTTTACCCTCGCAACAGTGTTAATTATACACTACTTTCGCTAATTTGTCAAGGGCTTTTTCAAAAAAAAACAGATTTATTTATCTTGCACAAATATCACGCCCCAACCGCCTGCGTTTTACACAGAAAGCTGTGATAATATAAAAATGTATCCCCCCGCCTGCGGTAAGACAAAAAACACCCGGGAAAAGTCTCCCGGGCTAAGCTTTTATTCTTCTTTTTCTTTGATCTTTCCCTGAGCTTCCGGCGCCCAGCAAAGGCCAAGCGTCAGGAAGAAGTAAGGTGTTGACGTTACAGAGCTGATATTGAAGAACGCCTGTATGATGTAGGCCAGCAGCGCTGCCACAACAGCTGCGTCCCAATATTTCCCTTCGCCTCTCATAAAGGCAGCCAGTGTCCTGAAGCCCTTGATGAGGGTAACTATCAGGAACAGCACCGTCAGCGCCAGAGTGAATATACCTCTTGTCATAAAGATGTCGATATACTCGTTATAGCTTCTGTCAGTATCAAGACCGTAGTTCTGTATCATCTCGCTCCAGTTATCGGGGCCGACGCCGAAGAGGGGCTTCTGTTCGGCAACATACATACCGTTGTCCCACAGATAGGAATAGATCCACTCGCCGTACTCGTTCTTGTCAACGTCCGAGATAGACAGGCGATAGAAGCTGTCGTGATAGATAAGTCTCTCATCCAGGAGCCTGAACTTGCCTGTTCCTGCCAGAGCGCCGAATATGCCGCCGGAGATCACCATCATCGCAAGGCACACAGCCACAGGCTTTTTCGCCTTGTCCTTGCCGGCCTTTATCAATGCGATAACAAGGGTTATCAGCATAACAGCGCCGAATCCGATGATACCCGTAAGGGTGCAGGTCATTATAAGTGCCGCCGACATCAGCACAGCGCCGACGCCGCAGAATATCATTCTCTTTCTGCCCTCGGCGAAGATAACGCCGAACATAGCAAAGGCAAGGGTTATTGTCAGCACAGCCGCCAGCGCATGGGGCGAGCAGACAAAACCAGTGGGGATGTATTCCCTGGTCACATAAAGGTTCTGTCTGTCATCGAAGATAAGGCCCGCCTTATCGTTTGAGAAGCTGTAAAACACTTCCTTGAAATAGTTTGGCACGATCTTGGCTGTTGCAGGTATAGCCTGGAGCACGCCCACAAGGCTCTGGAACATTCCGAAGCCCACAAAAGTATCGGACACATTCAGTCTCCTGTCGGCATTCGTTACCGAAAGGCCCACCGAGAACAGTCCCCAATAGCCGATAGTCGTGAGCATTCCCTCGGAACGGTCAAGATAGCCGTAGAAAGCAACAAAGGTCTCGCTGGAGAGCAGACAGGACACCAGGGTAGCCGCCAGTATCAGAACGGGCAGGACCAGTGCCTTGTTTCTCTCGATAAGCACCTGCTTTTTCATACACGAGATAAGGAAAATGATAAACGCTACAAATCCCGTGAGCAGAACGGCGGTGGAGATAAAGAAAATGAACTTCTCATTTAAGTAAAGCGTTCTGTTGACGCTCTCCTCAACGCCGTATTCGATATTCTGTGTAAAATAATAGGGTATAGCCATAGCGCACAGCAAAACGATGCAGATTATCGCATAGACTCCGCTCATCTTCTGTGCCGACTCGGTAGTCATATTAAGGATGAAGTCGCTCTTCTCGGTCGAACCAAAAAGGTGCTTCACCTCTTTTTTGTTTTCAATTTTCTTGGGCAAAAGTCATCCCTCCTGACTTGTGTTACCATTCAAAGCCGCAGGCTCTCCCCGCAGCGGACCATAAAGACAGCCCTCACACCCCCAAGTGTGCCGCTGCCTTAAAAAAGGCGGACAGAAACCCGTCCGCCTTTAATAAAGTTACAAAGCTATTTAGCGTATTCAACTGCTCTGCTCTCACGGATAAGATTGACCTTGATCTGTCCGGGATAATCCATCTCGGTCTCGATCCTCTTAGCGATCTCTCTTGCCACAAGAACCATCTTTTCGTCGTTGATCTTTTCAGGCTGGATCATGATCCTTACCTCACGGCCTGCCTGGATAGCAAACGACTTCTCAACTCCGTCATAGGAGCTGCATATCTCCTCGAGCTTTTCAAGTCTCTTGATATAGTTCTCATAGTTCTCGCTTCTTGCTCCCGGTCTTGCTGCGCTGATAGCGTCTGCCGCCTGAACAAGAGCCGCAACAACGGTCCTTGTCTCAACATCGCCGTGGTGAGCCTCGATAGCGTGGATAACTTCGGCGTTCTCCTTGTACTTCTTACATACATCAACACCGATCTGAACGTGGGATCCCTCTATCTCATAGCTGAGAGCCTTTCCTATATCGTGGAGAAGACCTGCTCTTCTTGCAAGGTTAGCATCAACGCCAAGCTCCGATGCCATCATACCTGCCAGATGAGAAACCTCGATGGAGTGGTTAAGTACATTCTGTCTGTAGCTTGTCCTGTAACGAAGTCTTCCCAGCAGCTTGATAAGCTCGTGGTTAACACCGTGAACATTAGTCTCAAGCACAGCTCTTTCGCCTTCCTGCTTGATCTTCTGCTCTACCTCTCTCTTTGCCTTCTCGACCATTTCCTCTATCCTTGTGGGATGTATCCTTCCATCCTGGATAAGTCTTTCAAGAGCGATCCTTGCGACCTCTCTTCTTACCTGGTCGAAGCAGGAGATAGTGATAGCCTCGGGGGTATCGTCGATGATAAGATCAACACCTGTGAGAGTCTCTATCGTTCTGATATTTCTTCCCTCACGTCCGATGATCCTTCCCTTCATCTCGTCATTAGGCAGCGCCACGACTGATACAGCAGCCTCGGACACCTGGTCGGCAGCGCATCTTGCTATCGCCAGCGAGATATACTGTCTCGCCTTCGCCTCGCAGTCCTCCTTCACCTGGGTCTCATAGTTTGAAACTCTGATAGCCTTCTCGTGAGTGAGCTGTTCATCCAGCTGAGTAAGCAGATAATCCTTAGCCTGATCGATGCTGAATCCTGAGATCTTCTCCAGCATATCCAGCTGGGACTTCTTGATCCTGTCGGCCTCGGCAAGCTTGTCGTCAGCCGTCTTCAGCTTTCTTGTAAGGATGTCCTCTTTCTTCTCCATGTTGTCCAGCTTTCTGTCGATAGACTCTTCCTTCTGCTGGATCCTTCTTTCCTGCCTGGATATCTCCGAACGGCGGTCTTTGAGCTCTTTCTCCGTCTCCTGACGTGACTTGTGGATCTCTTCCTTGGCCTCGATAAGTGCTTCCTTCTTCATTGATTCCGCATCCTTCTTTGCGGTATCAACGATCCTTTCAGCTTCCTTTTCGGCCGAGCCTATCTGGGCTTCAGCCGTTCTCTTACGATAACCAATACCCTGCTTAAAGCAGATGAAACCGCTTATCACTGCGCCAAGAACAAGAGCAACTACACACAATAGTATTGCAGTACCTATTTCCATGTATAGCTTTCCTCCTTCTTAGAAAGTATGGATATTCAAATGAATATCCACCCATTATTAAATTGTAAAGATACAAATCAGCAAATTGATTTTATAAAAAAGAGAGCACAGACCCTCATTATATAAAAACTATAATGCATAATACTATTGTATAATAAAATCCCTTTCTTGTCAAGGTGTTTTTTTACGGATTATTACAAAAAATAAAAAAATTGTTATGTTGCGCTTGACAAAGGCGCAAAACAGTGTTATACTTATTTCAATCTGTATATAATGTATAATACGATGACGAGGAAGCCCTTTATGCAGAGCTGTCAGTAAAGAGAGTGCGGCCGCCGGCTGAAAGCTGCACAGACACAGCGTTTGGGGACACCGCCTCCGAGTGCGCTCAATAACCGCCGTATGCTCTGCGTTAAGGAGCCAAATGAGTTGTCCCTTATTTTTGGGCATGAATCAGGGTGGAACCACGATTTTATTCGTCCCGTGAGAGTTTTGTTCTCACGGGATATTTTATTTTTAATTTTACGGTGATGCTTATGAAAAAGAGAATGTTTTTCGGAATACTTTGCTATATCATATCCTTGGGGTGTCTTGCTTTCTGCGGATATTTCAGTTATCTTACCTTTAACGGCACATTTTCGGAGCTCCAGGGCTTTCTTACCTTTATCCTGTTCTGGATAGGCTCCTACTGGTTCTCGACCTTTTATAACCAGCTTACCACAGTAAAGGGCAAGGACGGCAAGAAAAAGCACCTTATCGCAAAGACCCCGAGACGCCTTATGGGAGACGCCGCCACTGTTATAAGCGTGGCACTCATCGTTTTCTGGGGCTACCTTTATCTCACAAGACACACATCGCTCCTCTCTTTTCTGAGCGATAAATAAAAGCATAACAAACAGATATAAACCGGAGACTAAAACTACAGGAGGAATTATTATGATCGATCTTAAACTCAAGGACGGCTCTGTAAGACAGATAGAGTTGGCACAGCCCGCAAGCGAGATCATCAAGGGCATAGGCATGGGGCTTTACAAGGCTGCCTGCTGTGTAAAGATAAACGGCGAGGTAAAGGACCTTCGTACCGTTATCGACTCGGACTGCGAGTTCGAGGTAATGACCTTTGACTCGAAGTCAGGTGCTGAAACGTTCAGGCACACTGCCGCACACCTTATGGCACAGGCTGTAAAGAACCTTTATCCCGAGGCTAAGCTTGCAAGAGGCCCTGCTACCGAGACCGGCTTCTATTATGACTTCGAGGTGGCAAAGCCCTTTGCGCCTGCCGACCTTGAAAAGATAGAGGCGGAGATGAAGAAGCTTGCAAAGGAGGGCTATGAGCTGGAGCGCTTCGAGCTTGGCTATGATGATGCAGTGGCTCTTATGAAGGAACGAAACGAGACTTATAAGGTCGAGCTTATCAAAAAGCACAACGACCTCGGCGAGACACTTTCGTTCTACAAGCAGGGCGACTTTATCGACCTTTGCGCAGGCCCCCACCTTATGAACGTATCAGTTATAAAGGCTGTCAAGCTTCTCCAGTGCACAGGCGCTTACTGGGGCAAGGCAGAGGACGGCATCCAGCTTTCCCGTATCTACGGAACAGCTTTTCCCAAGGCTTCGATGCTGGAAGCTCACCTCAAGCAGCTCGAAGAGGCAAAGCTTCGTGACCACAACAAGCTGGGACGTGAGCTTGAATATTTCACAACTGTTGACTACATCGGCCAGGGTCTGCCGATAATGCTGCCCAAGGGCGCAAAGGTCATCCAGACCCTCCAGCGCTGGATAGAGGACGAGGAGTATAAGAGAGGCTATCAGCTGACAAAGACACCCTTTATGGCAAAGCGTGACCTCTATAAGATATCCGGCCACTGGGACCACTACCGTGACGGTATGTTCATCCTGGGCGACCCCGACGACGAGGAGAAGGAGTGCTATGCACTGAGACCGATGACCTGTCCTTTCCAGTATCAGGTATTTCTGAACCGCAAGAGGAGCTACCGTGACCTGCCAATGAGACTGGGCGAGACATCCACCCTGTTCAGGAACGAGGACAGCGGCGAGATGCACGGCCTTATCCGTGTGCGCCAGTTCACTATCTCCGAGGGACACCTTATCATCCGTCCCGAGCAGCTCGAAGAGGAATTCAAGGGCTGTCTCGATCTTGCTAAATACTGCCTCGAAACTATCGGTCTTGCCGAGGACGTAAGCTACCGCTTCTCCCAGTGGGACCCCGCAAACCCGAACAACAAGTATGAGGGGACCAAGGAGCAGTGGGACGAGGCTCAGGGCGCAATGAAGAAGATACTTGACGACCTCGGGCTCGATTATGAGATAGGCATCGACGAGGCTGCTTTCTACGGTCCTAAGCTGGACATCCAGATCAAGAACGTGTTCGGCAAAGAAGACACCCTTATCACTATCCAGATAGATATGCTTCTTTCCAAGAAGTTCGGCATGGAATATGTTGACACCGACGGAAAGATGAAAAACCCCTATATCATCCACAGAACATCCGTGGGCTGCTATGAGAGAACGCTGGCTCTGCTTATCGAGAAGTATGCTGGCGTGCTGCCGCTGTGGCTGGCACCCGAGCAGGTAAGGCTTTTGCCTATCAAGCCCGAGCACAACGACTACGCTTTTGCGCTGGCAAAGAGGCTTGAAGATATGGGCATGAGGGTAACTGTCGATGATGAGGACTCCAACATCGGACCCAAGATCAAGAACGGAAGACTTGACCGTATCCCCTATCTGCTTATCATCGGCGACAATGAGGTCGCAGCAAACACAGTAACGGTGCGCTCTAGAAAAGAGGGCGAGCTGCCGAATATGCCTGTTGAAGAGCTGGTAGCTAAGCTTGACAACGAGATAAAGACCAAGGCAAAATAACAGGTGTAGTTTTTATCTGTCCGTGCTTATAATAAGGGGCGACCTGTGCGAGAGGTCGCCCCTTTTGAGCGCTGGAGTTCGCTCAGTGAAAACCAAAGCATCAGGAAAGTCACCGAGAAACAAAACCGCTAGTTCGTTCTCTGTACTGAACGTCAAAGCCGTGCGGCGAGCACCTGCGTGAACCTTGGGTAATAGCTGTTTTGTCCGCTGCGCAGCTATGCCGATAAATCTGCCAAAAGCAAAGCCGTGCGGCGAGCACCATAATGTGGTAATAGCGTGATAACTTTAAATAAAAGTGGTTTAATTCTTCACAGGCTATACACAATAAGGCGCTATAATAAATGAAATACACTAAAACGAGGTAAGTATGTATAAACTGGTTATTTTTGACCTTGACGGAACACTGGTAAACTCTATCTTTGACCTTGGCGACAGTGTGAATGCGGTGCTCGAAGCTCACGGCCTTATGACCTACGGCTATGAGGACTATAAACACTTTGTCGGCAACGGCACAAGAAAGCTCATCGAGCGTGCGCTGCCGCAGGATATGAGAAACGATGAGACCATCGACAGTTTCCATTCGCAGTTTGCCTTGCAGTATCAGAAGCGATGCCTGGACAAGACAAGACCCTATGAGGGTATACCGGCTGTCCTGGATGAGCTTCGGCAGCTGGGCATAAAAACAGCGGTAGCTTCAAACAAGCCGGACGAGTTCTCACGGTTCATCGTTAAGAACATTTTCGGGGACGGCTGTTTTGATATCGTGATAGGAAAGCGTGAGGACAGACCCACAAAGCCTGACCCTGCCATAATAAACGACATACTCACAGCCCTCGGCACCGACCCCTCCCAGGCGGTCATCGCCGGGGACTCGGATGTGGATGTGTTCACGGCTCATAACGCAGGACTAAAGTGCATAGGCTGTGAATGGGGCTTCAGAGGCAGACAAGAGCTTGAAAACGCAGGGGCAGACTTTATCATCGGCTCTCCCAAAGAGATGACCGCCCTTATTATATAATGGAGATGAAACTATGGCATTTGATATAAGCACATTTTACAAGAAGTTCCTTAAAGACGGCTTTGACGAGAACGGAGTCCTTAACTTCGCCGAGCTCACTCTTGATGATAACTTCAATTTTGCCTATGATATCCTTGACGTTATAGCCAGAGAGATGCCCGACAGCGTGATAATGCGCTGGCTCGGCGAGAACGGAGAAGAGAGGCAGTTTACCTATAAGGAATTTTCCGAGAAGAGCGACCAGGTCGCTAATATGCTCATAGACCACGGCGTCAGGAAGGGCGATATGGTCATGGCTGTGCTCAAGCGCCATTATGAGTTCTGGTTCGTCGCTTACGGCGTTATGAAGGTAGGCGCTGTGCTTATCCCTGCCACCTGCCAGCTTATGAAAAAAGACTATGTCTACCGCTTCAAGGCAGCAGGCATAAAATACATATTCGCTACCCTCGAGGACAGCGTTACCGAGCATATCGATGCCGCTCTGGAAGAGTATGACGGAATGTGTGAAAAGTTTGTCTGTCACGGAGAAAAGGCGGGCTGGACTCCCCTGCTTTCCGAGATAGACAAGTATCCCGCAGGCTTTGAGAGGGCTGACACCAAAAAGGACGACCCGATGCTTGCTTATTTCAGCTCGGGCACTACCGGCTATCCGAAAATGGTTGTGCAGACCTTTTCCTATGCCGCAGGCCATATCATCACCGCAAAGCACTGGCACCACCTGGACGAGACCAGCGTTCACCTGACCGTTTCGGAAAGCGGCTGGGGCAAGTGTGCCTGGGGCAAGATGTTCGGCCTTACCGCACTGGGCGCTGTGAACTTTGTCTATGACTTTGACAGGTTCGACCCCGACAAGCTTTTAAGAGTGCTTGAAAAATACGGCATCAATTCCTTCTGTGCTCCGCCGACAATGTACCGCTTCTTTATCAAGGCAGGGCTTGAAAACTATGACCTGTCAAACCTTAAATATTCGACTATCGCAGGCGAGGCGCTCAACCCAGAGGTCTTCAACCAGTGGAAAAAATACACAGGCCTTGACCTTATGGAAGCCTTCGGACAGACAGAGACCGTTGTTGTTGTCGGAAACTTCTATGGGATGAAGCCGAAGCCCGGCTCTATGGGCAAGCCCTCTCCCCTTTACCATGTTGATATAGTTGACAAGGAAGGCAAGAGCGTGCCGCCAAATGTTACCGGCGAGATTGTTCTTCTGGAGGAGCGTGGAAAGCACCCTGCTATCTTTAAGGAGTATTACCGCAATAAGGAGCTTACCGACAATGCCTGGAGAGGCGGCTACTATCATACCGGAGACACCGCTTACCGTGATGAGGACGGCTATTACTGGTATGTGGGGCGCACCGATGACCTTATCAAGGCTTCGGGCTACCGCATTGGACCCTTTGAGATAGAGAGCATCCTTATGGAGCACCCGAGTGTTCTGGAGTGCGCTATCACAGCGGCCGACGACCCGATAAGAGGAAAGGTGGTAAAGGCCACCGTTGTGCTCGCTAACGGCTACGAGGGAACACCGGCTTTAGCAAAGGAGCTTCAGAACTATGTCAAAAAGTCCACCGCTCCCTATAAGTATCCGAGAATAGTTGAGTTCGTCAAGGAGCTGCCTAAGACCATTTCGGGCAAGATAAGACGTGTTGAGATAAGAGAGAACGACTCGAAGAAAAACAAATGAAAGCAAGAGTAAGAACACAGACCGAAATAAAACAGGCGCTTTGCCTGAATGTTGAGGGCGAGAAGCTTCTAAAGCTGGAAGCCTTCTGCCGTGACGAGGGTGTAAAGCTTATAAAGGCTCTGCCCTCCCAGGGCGGCGAGACGCTGGAAGCGCTCCTTAAAGGGAGTAAAGGCTCAAAGACCCCGGGCGCTGAGATAACCGTAAGCAGTGAGCTCCTGGTAATGGCAGGGTTTGATGAAAAGGCGCTTCGCTCCTTTGTTTCCGGTCTTCGCCAAAGGGATATAATGATCGACCTTAAAGCCGCTCTTACGCAGACGAACCGCAGCTGGACGCTTTCTCAGCTGGCCGGCGAGCTTGCGGCGGAGCACGAATATATGCACAATAAGAGAAACGGGTGATAGCTTGACTGTAAAAAAGAAGTACCTCGGCATCATCTACATAATCATATCTGCCTTCTGCTTTGCTTTCATGTCGGCCTTCGTCCGGCTGTCGGGTGACCTTCCCACTATGCAGAAGGCGTTTTTCCGGAATTTTGTAGCTCTGTGGTTTGCCCTGGCGGTGCTTATAAAAAACAAAACGCCTATCCGTGTTGAGGGCACAAAGCCCAGGATAGCGCTGTTTGTGCGCTGCCTTGCGGGGTCGCTGGGGCTTATCGGGAATTTCTATGCGGTAGACAGGCTGAAGCTCTCGGATGCTTCGATGCTGAACAAGATGTCGCCGTTTTTTGCGGTGGTCTTTGCGATAATCGTTGTCAAGGAAAAGCTCTCGATGGTGCAGCTGATTACTGTCCTGGGGGCTTTTGCCGGAAGCCTTTTCATCATAAAGCCCAGCTTTTCAAACGCCGACCTGCTCCCTGCGCTGGCAGGCTTTGGCGGCGGTATGGGCGCAGGCCTTGCCTATGCCTGTGTGCGCTATATGGGCAAGCACAATGTAAACGGGCCGCTTATCGTTGCGTTTTTCTCGGTGTTCTCCTGTATTCTTACGATGCCGTTTATGATACTAAACTTCACACCGATGAGCCCAAAGCAGTTATTGTTCCTGCTGGGAGCCGGAATGTCGGCGGCAGGCGGCCAGTTCTCGATAACGGCGGCCTACTCCCACGCACCCCCGAGAGAGATCTCGGTCTATGATTATTCCCAGCTGATATTCTCCACCTGTATCGGGTTCTTCCTCTTCGGAGACGTCCCCGATGTATGGAGCTTTGTGGGCTATTTCATAATCGTGGGAATGGCTGTGCTCCAGTTTTTCTACAACAATGTGTGGCATAAAGAAAATGACTGAACTTGATAGTTCAGTCATTTTTTTCATCCATATCTTCCGGTACTCTGTGTTTATAGAATATAACGGCTGCGATCAGCGTAAGGAGATTGAACGGCACCTGTAAAAATATCAGACCAAGCACCAGCCCGATGATATAGCTGAGCGTATATAAAGTTGAGAGCATACTTATCACAGGTCTGAAACGTTTATCAAGCCTGTAAACAGCTTTTATAAAAAGACAGTCAAGAACAATATTTATGATCTGGACTGCGATAATGACAGCAAGAGTCGTAACACCTATGCCGGTAAGATTTACTATCCAGCTTAAAGCAAAGACCAGAGCGAAAACTATCACTGCATTACCGACAGCGAGCGATGCAGCGAGTAAGCCGAGCATATTTTCTGAACTTTCATCGGTGTCAGCTGACAATAAGGAAAAATCTCCAAGAACAAACACTGCCAGCCTTACTATCATACCCAACACAAAGAATATGACAGTTATTCTCAGATACTTATCCTCTGGCAGAAGCTTTTTGACCTTTGACATATTGCCTCCTGACTATTAGCACCACTGCGTGAACCTTTTGAAAGAGCGGTCGTTGTGTGCTTTTAACAGCAATGTTGAAAAAACTGCCAAGGGCAAAGCCGTGCGGCGAGCACCCCCCTAGTTCAGTCATTTTTTTTCGGACGATAAATATAGTAAGAAATAAAGCTCGTTAAAGGAACAAGAAAAAGCAGGGAAGAAATGCTGTTCATTATAAAAATAATAGCAAATGCAGATACAACTGCGATAAACCCGCCATACAGCATACAGAAGAAGTCCGCAGGCGATTCATAGTTAGCTTCGATCTTTTTTAGGCATACCAAAAACAGAACATCCATCAAGACCGACAGTAACAATACGAACCGAACAGTCAATTGCCCCGAGTCGTCAAGCGTTGGATAAGGATAGACGATACCCAAAAAAACTGTTTCCAAAATATACAGTATCATCGTGACAAAGCTTACCCGAAGCCTGGCATCTTTAGGAAAAAGCTTCTTTATCTTCACTACATCAGCTCCTCCTGACAAAAATGGGGAACAGCATTAAGCCGTCCCCCATAAATTTTGCTTGAAATCAGCCTGCTATGAAACGCTTGAGGTCGGCAGGGTTTACGCACTTCTCGAGTGCGATATCCATGGAGATAGTCTTGGAACGAACAAGCTTTGCAAGCTCCTGGTCCATAGTCTGCATTCCAACAGCCTTACCTGTCTGCATAGCCGAGCCGATAAGGTGAACCTTGTCGTCACGGACCATAGCCTTGATAGAGTCGGTAGCGTTGAGTATCTCACAGCAAGCCACACGGCTCGTGCCGTCCATAGTGCGGCAAAGTGTCTGCGTACAGATACCAACGAGAACGGATGCCAGCTGAGTTCTTATCTGGTGCTGCTGGTGAGCAGGGAAAACGTCGATGATACGGTCGATAGTCGAAGGAGCGGATGTTGTATGAAGTGTGCTCATAACAAGGTGTCCGGTCTCGGCTGCGGTAACGGCAGCTTCGATAGTCTCGAAGTCACGCATCTCTCCGACGAGTATGATATCCGGGTCCTCACGGAGGGCAGCTCTCAGCGCCATGGAGAAGCTGGGAACGTCGGGGCCTATCTCTCTCTGGTTTACCATACATCTCTTATGAGCGTGCATATACTCGATAGGATCCTCGATAGTGATTATATGAGCCGACTTATGGATATTAACGTGGTCGATCATAGCGGCAAGAGTTGTAGACTTACCGGAACCGGTAGGACCTGTAACGAGCACAAGGCCACGGGGTCTCATTGCGAACTCTGCCAGAACGGGAGGCAGATCGAGGTCTGTAAGTGTAGGTATATCGTTTCTCAGCAGACGGAAAGCGATAGCTGTGTTATTTCTCTGACGATAGATGTTAACACGGTGACGGAAGCCTCTGGAAGATACATAAGTAAGGTCGGTATCTATATGATCCTTAACCTGCTGGAGCTGTTTCTCGTTACAGATGTCCTTGCAGATATCCTGGATCTCGATCTCGGTCATATCAGGATAAGACGAAAGCTTTCTGAGGTTACCGCCCTGACGAACGATAGGGGGGATTCCGACGGTGAAGTGAAGGTCGGAGCATCCCAGTGCTCTAGCCTCGTCAAGAATTTTGTTGATGTTGATTGCCATTGTGATCTACCTCCATATAAAAAGTATATAGTATTTAAGATTAAACAGAGTAAGTAACACGAACCAGCTCGTCGATAGAGGTCTTACCCTCCTGAACGAGGAGCGAAACGTTGTCACGAAGAAGCTTACAGCCCTCTTCTCTTGCAAGCTCCTGGATCTCCTCCGACTTAGCGCCGGCGGTGATGATCTCCTTCATCCTGGGTGTAGCCAGCAGGATCTCGTGGATAGCGGTTCTTCCGGTATATCCCTTGATACACTTAGGACAGCCGCAGGGCTTATAGATCTCAACAGAGTGATCTATCTGCATAAGCTCGTTGTCCTCGGCATTGGACATTACCTTCTGCTTACAGTCAGGGCAAAGTACCTTTGCAAGTCTCTGTGCCACGACGCCGATAAGCGAGGTAGCGACCATGTAAGCGTCAACGCCCATGTCCACAAGTCTTGTAACTGTGGAAGCAGCGTCATTGGTATGAAGTGTGGAGAGCACAAGGTGTCCTGTGATAGCGGCTCTGATACCGATCTCTGCTGTCTCGGTATCACGCATCTCTCCTATCATTATGATATCAGGGTCCTGACGGAGGATGGAACGAAGCGCAGCTGCGAATGTCATTCCGGCCTTCTCATTTATCTGACACTGGTTGATATTGGCGATCTTCTTCTCGACAGGGTCTTCGACCGTGATAACGTTGAGGTTAGGCTTAGCGATCTCACCCAGCGCCGCATAAAGGGTCGTAGATTTACCTGATCCGGTAGGTCCTGTAACAAGTACCACTCCCTGGGGCACCTTGAGGCAGGAGACAAATCTCTTATAGTTATAATCGGTCATACCGAGATCCTGTATCCTTCTTACAGAGTCATCGGAGGCGAGGATACGAAGAACTATCTTCTCGCCGTAGACCATAGGCAGGTTGGATACACGAAGGTCAATGAGCGTACCGTCGACGACCTGTGACATACGGCCGTCCTGCGGTATTCTCTTCTCGGAGATGTTCATTCCCGAAAGGATCTTGAAACGTGTTACCAGCGAAACATGGAGCGATGCCGAAAGGGTCATCAGCTCGATAAGGTCACTGTTTACACGGATACGGATCTTTGTAATATCCTTGAAAGGCTCGATATGGATATCGGTTGCGTGCTGACGGAAGCTGTTCTCGACGATAGCTGTCGCAAGCTTAACGATAGGCGCATTCTCGATACGCTCCTCGGAGAGGTCCTTGAGCTCTTCGAGGTTGAGCTCCTCTTCCTTCTCCTTAACGGCCTCATCGACCACGGAGCTTACCTTTCCTTCGGAGTACATCTTACCTATCGCTCTGTTGATAGCGGCCTTTGTGGAAAGCACAGGAACTATCGAGCAGCCTGTGATAACACGAAGGTCCTCAAAGATATAGAAGTTGATAGGATCATTCGTAGCAACGGTCATTCTCTTGCCGACCTTGTTTACGGCGATGACCGTATATTTTCTTGCTGTTGCCTCGGGGATCCTCTTAACAACGTCCGGCAGAAGCTGTGTGGAGTCCAGATCTATAAACTGGACATTAAGTCTCTCGGCAAGCACCTGAGCGAACTGAACATCGGAAACATATTTCAGATCGACGATAACATCACCGAAAAGTCTTCCCTTCTGCTCCTTCTGCTTCTGGAGGACATCCTGAAGCTGTTCTTCTGTGATTAGACCTTTTTGTACAAGATATTGTCCGATTGGTCCGTTTCTCATAAAGTTTTACTCCTGTCTCCGCAGAAAGAATAGATCATCGGCCGTCTCTGCGGCAACAAACCGAAAATTCATATAAATGTATTGTAATTTTTTTTAAAACGTGATATAATCAGGTTAAATCATTTAATAGGATCGGAGGATTTTAAATGACCCAATATCAGATCTACACAGCCATAATCTATATTTTTGTTTTCATCTTCGGCGCCTGTATAGGGAGCTTTTTAAATGTCTGCATCTACAGGATGCCCCTCGGCGAAAGCCTTATAAAGCGAAACTCGCACTGCATGACCTGCGGCACCGAGATAAGAAAGCGTGATCTCATCCCTATAATCAGCTGGTGCTGTTTAAGAGGCAAATGCCACAGCTGCGGAGCAAGGATATCTCCCAGATACACAGTTGTGGAAGCGCTCAACGCTCTTTTCTATATGTTCATCTTCTGGCACTTCGACGGAGTTATCCACCCGATGCCTTCGATACTTACCTGTCTGCTTTATTCAGCGCTGATCGTGGTGTTCTTTATGGACTGGGACACCCAGCTGATAAACTCCTTCGTCTGCGTGTTCATAGGTCTCCTTGGTGTGGCATCCATCTTCCTGACGGACGAGCTCACAGGCCTTACGCTTAGATCCCACATCATAGGCTTCTTTGCAGTCAGCGTTCCGCTTCTTATAATCTCCCTGGCCTCGAAAGAGAAAGCCATGGGCAGAGGCGATGTTTACCTTATGGCGGGCGCAGGCCTTTTCCTTGGCACCGAGGGTGCTCTGGTGGCGCTGGCCATAGGCCTTATCACTGGTTCGATAGGCGGCATCATAATGAAGCATTCAAGCGGAAAATCCCAGTTTGCTTTCGGGCCGTTCCTCTCGATAGGTATCGCAGTCGCTGCTATCTACAGCAACGAGATCGGCAACTGGTATATGGAATTTACCGGTCTTGAAGAGATGCTGGCTGAAGCCGCAACGGTGATCTGACCGCAAAAAAATCGACGCCGTCCGCACAGGGCGGCTTCTTTTTTTTATGCTCTCTTTTATGCTCTCTTTGCTCAAAAGGTCCTCTTGGGGCTTTTCCCCAAGGGGATCTTTTCAGCAAGGCTGCTAAAAAGCAGCAGCCTTGTGAAAGCTATTGTTTTACGAAACTTCATTTACCTCGATATCGGAAGCAGCAATAACCAGCTCCGCAGGCATATGATAGAAATCCTCTACAGGATACCATGCTATCTGTGTACCGTCAGGCTTGATATCGTTACAACCTATTGTAAATGTAGCGCTTATCGACTCGCCTGCCTTGATTATCTGTGACTGGTCATCACGGGTCGTGAAGATGAACTGTGAGCCGGTCAGAGTATAAGAGGAGAATCTCCAATCGGAGCAGCCCGAGCCGTCGAGCTTGATGTTAGAATCCTTTTTAGGGAATCTGACCTCGACCTTGTTTGCGTCCTCAGAACCTGTGTTCTTGATAGACACGCTGTAAACTATGCAGTTCCAGTTGGTAGTTGTTGTACAGCTCGTTACAACGAGTGCCGAAGCAGGCTTTTCCTTGTAGGTAGCTGTAAAGATAACTTCCTTCTCGCCGGGATAATCTGTGGACTCCTGTGCAACTGAATCGGACATTGCAACTGCGTCGATAACATCAGTTGTGCCGTCGAGGACCCACTGGTCGAACATCTGATCTGACGGAACAGGTATCTCCTCGCCGGAGTAGGTAGCGATAGCACCGCCGTCAACGTAGTAAGGTGTACCAGCGTTAAGCTCTGTGCCGTCAGCAAAGAATCTTACACGGTATCTCTCGGAGACAACAGGAACGAAGGTCGCTGTGCCGTCCTTCGAGAGATAAACGTCGATAGGCTCCTTCGAGGTGTCTGAAGAAAGACCCCAGTGCTCGAATTTCATATTTGCAGGGATATCAGCAGGTGCTCCGGGGATGTTGGTTCCGCATGAGCCCGAGCTTCCGGCAGGTGCCAGAATGGTAATTGTCGTTGTGTCTGTGCCCTCATAGTTCTGATAGTAAGCATAAGCCTTATCATAGCTTGCGTCGGCCGGGTATACCAGATAGAAGACCAGATCACCCGTTACCTGGAATGAATCTCCGGGGTTAACAGGGTTTCCGCTGTCATCAGTAAAATAAGGCGAACCGTATCCGGCAATATCAGCGGGCAGGCCCCACATTGTGAAGTAAGAGCCCTTCTTTACTTCTTTTTCCTTCCAGAGGTCTCCGCCGGCAGGAACGTAGCAGCCCTCGCCCGAGCTGTAGAGAACCCTTACCTTATACTTGGAAGCGTTTGCGGATGTTTCCTTCTTATAGAAGATGTAGGTATAGAGATTGTCTTCAGTGTGGTTATAATACTGCTTCTGTGCATCAGTTGCACCGGCAGGAGCAGTTGCATAATCCCATTCTCCGTAAGGATTATAAGAACCGCCTATAGCCTCAACATCCTTAATTTCGCCCTCAAGATCTCTATGGCCTGCAGCGAACGCATCATTCTTGTCGATATTGATATTAAGAAGCTCTACCGCAGCTTCTTTCTTGAACTTTGTCTTGTTGAAAACATAGCTTCCGTTCTCAAACTCGGGAACGGAGGTCTCCATTGTAAAGTTCAGTGTCTGCTGGTTCTTGGAAGCACCGAAAGCACCCTGAGACTGGGTTGCGCCTGATACGTAAGCCGTTGCATCAAGGTTTGCGCTCATCTCAAAACCGTACTTGTCATAGAAGTCAACGCCCTTAGCAACAACGGAGTTGTTGAAATTGAAGCCCTCAGTATTGAGCTTTGAAACCTTGATAAGAGCGCCCCTTGCGCCGAAGCGGTTTACAAGAGTGTCTGCATTAGGGTCAAAGTTCTTGAGGTTTGAACCTCTGAGGTTGTTGTTGTCGATAACAAGACAGTCGGTAAAGGAAGTGTCTATAATTCCTATCTTTCCGTCAGATGATACCTCGGGAACACCACGGTAATTCTCGAGGATCATTATTCTTGTGGAATACCTCAGCTCATCATCGATATACTCGGCCAGACCCGAGCCGATAACATTCGTGTGCATAGTAGCATCGGCATCATTGTAGATCTCATTCGTCGGCTTGATGATATTCAGGATAGCTCCGAGAATGATACCGAAGATACATACAACAACGACCAGCTCGACCAGGGTGAAACCGTTTTTATTAGCTTTTCTTTTCATTCAGTTTCCCTCCCTGTTATGGCTCAAGCTCAGAAGCAATTTCCTGATAAGCCTGGTGATCGTCTGCGTTGAAAGCTACAAGGCCGGAAGGTGTAGAATCAATGTGGATTATCATGTAACCGGTGAGATAACCCTTGTCGTCTCTCTCCATTATGGTCTCATAGTTGTCCTTGGTGATAGTGCCGTAAGCCGAGATAGAACCGTCGGCGTTATCGTGGTTAACGATATCGAACATCTCTTCGCCCGAACCGCCTCTGTAAACATAGGTGGTGGAACCGCCGTCCATTATCGTTGTCCAGGGCTTGCCGCTGAGGGATGTGGTGTCGGTGTCGTCATAGAACATTCCGCCGCCGGTGTCAGGTCCGAAAAGACCTACGTTAACGGTGTAGCCGGCATCGTTATAAACCTTTACAACATATTTGCCCTCTGCGATGTTAGGCATTACCTGGAGTGTTGAGAACTCGCTCTTGAGTGCCTTGAGCGAATATTTCTGATTGTTTTTGTCAAGACCTGTGGGGTTCGACTTAAAACCGTAGGTCTTGGTGTTGAGCTTGTAAGTGCCAAAGTCAGCTCCAAGCTTGAACTCGTTGCCGGAAACTCCTGCGGAGCCGGCAGCCTTGCTTATAAGGTACTGGACCTTAACTTCGGAACCGTAGTTATAATCGGGGTTGAACTGCTCGATCTCAGTTGCCTGCTTATACATCTCTGCCGACCTCTGATAGTTGGCAAGATTCTGTCTTTTAGCGGCAACAGCGATCGTTACGAGCATACCCGACATAGCACCGAGAAGAGCCATAGCAATGATGCACTCTACAAGCGTCATTCCTTTTTTATTATGCTTTTTAAGCTTCATAAGATCGCTCTCCTCCCGTATTAGTAGTGGTCATATCTGTCGAGCAGGAATCCGTTAGCGCCCTCCTGCTCCTTACCGAGAGCCATAGCTACGATAGAAGTGGATGAAGGCTTAGTGAATACATAGTAACAGCTGTTCTTGTTTCCGAAAGCTCCAGCCGAGACAGCACCGATGTTGCATACCTGGAAGCTGTTTACAGGTGTGCCGCCCGAGAACGCGTTAGCATCATACTCGCCGGCCTTATCCTTTACCTTCAGGCCGCTCATACCGGATGTTGCGATATCAACGGTTGCCTTGGGTCCGAACCATGCGCACTGGAAGATGGAGTTGTTGGTAGCTGCAAAGGTGCATCCGTCGCCGAGAAGGACGATGATGTTTCCGTTTACAGGCTTGTAAGCGCCCTCAACTTCTTCCTGCGAAGGATTGAATACGAAGTCAGCGTTAGGCTGTTCTGTTCCGTTCCAAGCGTCGCTGGTCAGGATAGACTGGCCTGCATACATTGTTCTGTAGGTATCATACTCAAGTATTCTCATGGTCTCAGCTGAATAGGAAACAGCCGCAGAGCCGTGATACTTACTCTTCTGAGCAACGTCATCTATGCCGTCGCTCACGATGCTTGATCCGGAATCGGATACGAAATAGCAGTTCTTGAGGTGCTCGCCGTTATCATTGAGAGAAGAAGTATTTCTTACAACGATAAGAGGTCTCCACTTAGCGTCGCCGAGCTTGCTTCCCAGGTCGCTGGAAAGTCTGATAACGATATCTCCGGATGCATCTGTAACATCAACGAGGACCTTGAGCTTTCCGTTCATGAAGTCATTACCGCTGTTGTAAGACATGAAGTTAGACGAGAAGGTGCAGTTTTCTGTTACGTGGAAGTTGAACTTGCAGCCATCCTCGGTAGTGAATCCGGGCTCCCAGAAATCAAGGAATGTCTTGGTGTTGGAGCCGTCATAGAAGGACTTATATGCTCCGCCGATAAGAGTAGTATCCGAATAAGCATCGATGAAGAAGTCCTCGGGATAATACTTATACTTGTCGGTGTCAGCACCCGAAGGCTTAGCATACTCACCGCTCTTGTCGATATTTATAGGATGCGAAGGAGTGGCTACTTCAGATGAACCTGAAACCAGCATACCGCTTGTGATGCTGAGTGTTCCTCCTACAATCACCTTACCTGTTACAGTAACGTTTCCTGTAATAGTGAGGTTGCCCTCGACACGAAGGTCGCCGTCGATATAAACATCGTTGCTGGAAATAGTAGCGTTGCCGGCTCTTTCAGAAGTACCTGCATCGTATACGTTGAGGTTACCTACCTGGTGATAGCCCTTGCCTGCGATGCTGAGAGCTGAGCAGAAAGCGTCAACTCTGTGGCCGGTAGAACCTACCTGGGTAGTGATAGCTGTCGAGTAGATATCGATGATACCGTCAGTATCAAGATAGTTGTAGCCCAGTGCATAAGGCATAGCCGAGTCGAGGAGCAGGAAGTTGTGAATGCCCTCGGATACAGTGAAGGAAGAACCCTTCTGGCTGTCAACAAGGCTGGGCCTTAAAATAAACTTGGACTTTGTGTCTCCGCCCGGCTCATAGGTTCCGATCATGGAATACTTACCGTAAACTGCGGACTCATTTGTAAACTGGATAGTGTTTGTAGGCGAATCGTTAAGAACGGCCATGTTTCCGATAACGTGGAGGTTATCGTAGTTGTGGTTGGTCTCACCGAGAAGCTCGATACAGTTGTTAAGATCCTTATCCACTACCTCTGTTGTTGTAGAGATGTGTGCAGCCACCTGCTCTGTCTTGCCAGCGTAAGTAGTCTTTGCAAGAACGATAAGGTTGTAAGGGCTGCCATCCTGAAGGATAGTAACTGTTGTCTTTCCGAGAGCGTCCGATGTGCCGTCAGTGCCGTTGTAGGTAACGTCTACTGTGGTGCCCTTTCCGCCGTTAGCTGCCGCAAGATCCTGAAGAGCCTTGATAGCCGCTTTCTGCTTTGCAACTTTGGTCATATCAGAATTGTTGAGCGGCTTAGCAGTATCCTGCTGGATCTGTGCCACAAAGCTCTGAACTGTCGAAGAAGCTGTCAGATAAGCCTGTTCTTTCTTATAGTTGTCGTTGGTCTTCGTTCTGTTTACAGAAACGTAGCTTACAACAGCCGTAAGAAGGATAGAAACAAGCAGCAGCACTGCAACAGCAGTAACAAGAACGACGCCGGGGCGGTTAGCTTTGCTTTTCCTTACTTTTTCGATCATGATTACCACCTTTCCCTCATGGTTGTGCATTTTCAATGCATTTTCGTCTGTTTTGCCTGTCTGAAGTTAACTAAATTATTTAACATTTATATAGCACTAATTGGCAGGAAAAGGATACGGCTTTTCCTGCCATATTAATTGCCTATCAGTCAGCGATCTTCTTAAGAACGATCATCTGGAGTGTCATGGAACCATGTACCAGGCCCTCATTCTCCTTGACCTTCTCTTCGTCATCTCCGCTTGCGCCCTCTTCCTTGATGCCGGTAACATCGTCGATGGTTACGTTCTTGATGACCATGCTCTTCTCTCTTCTTGTTGTTATATTCTGAGCAAATGTCTTGAAGCCGTCAAGAGAAGACTTGAAGTCTACTGCGAGCTCATAGCATCCGATGACCTGCATACCTGCTGTTGCATTTGCAACTGTATCGCCGGAAGTAACTGCATCGTTAGCAGCCTTTTCGGTGTCTACCTTAGCATCCTTGGACTTAGCAAGAGCATCATACTCCTCAACGCTCATATCTATATCTGTATATACAGTTCTTGTAGTATACAGATAAGGAGTAAGCACGGTGCTTCCATAGGTAGAGATACCAAGGGAGCTGGGCTTGAGCTGAACAGAATCATCGTTGAACATATCAGCAACAGTCTTGACAGCCTTGTAGCTTACCTGGAAATCATAGAAGTTTTCAGCAACTTCGTTTGTCTTTGTTTTGAGATCTGCGATCTCGCTCTTGAGGTTCGCATCCTTCTTGTTCTTTGCCTTCAGGTCTGCAAGCTCGACCTTCTTTGCTTCAAGCTGGTCGCTTGCAGTATTGCAGTCGTCGATAGCGGGCTTGACGAAGAGCATGATACCTCCGACAAGTACCAGCAGAACTGCAAGAATTATAAGTATGACTTTATCACGGTAATTAAGTTTCATTATTCAGTCTCTCCTTTCAGATACAGATTCAGCTGATCAACCTTCACGGGATAATCCTGAATATCCTTATCCTCGTCGGTGAGGTTATCCTCATCAGCATCTTCGTCAAGTTCCTCAACGGTGTAGCCTGCATAATCAACTTCGTCCTCGAAGATGCCCAGTGCAAGCAGCTCGTCGATCTTGGTGTTGATCTGATCGGGATCCTGGAATCTGAGTTCTGTCAGTGAGAGGCAAGCCGAGGAGATATCATAAGACATTCCCTTATACTTGCAATCCTCAAACACTGCATCGATCTTATCAAGGTTATCCTTCTTTACCTTAGGAAGAGATCTCAGAGCGGAGTTTGCGCTGTTTACGTAATCAGCATAGCTCTGGAGGATATCCTTCTGCGCATGAAGCACCTTGTTCTTTTTCTCAATAGCCTTCTCCTTGGAGATAGCCTTGTCTTTGGTCTCGATGTCCTTCTCTATGGAGCTCTTTCTTACATTGAAGATAAGAGTTGCAGCAGCCACGATGATAGCGGCAGCAGCCACGAACACACCGCCTGTTACCAGCAAAGAGCCCATTCCGGAGGAGCCGCCCTTACCTGTGGACTGGTCGACCTCCAGGAGGTTGATACGCTCGGTCTGCTTATTTCTTCTGTAAAGAGCACCGATAGCATTAGCGAATACTGTGAACTCAAAGTTCTCATATCCTGTGATCTGAGCAGGAACGCCCAGAACGGAAGCATGGATGTCAAGGCCGTCCAGTGCGTCAACGAGCTTGATGTAGTCCTCGATGAAGCCGTAGAGGATAACGTTCTCGAGTCCCGTGCCGCCTCTTGCCTTATTGAACTGCTCCATTCTGAAGATGTTCTCGTTGATAGCCTCTGTGATGTAGTCGTCCTGATCATAATCATCAGGAGAGATAGGTACGTATCTTGCGAAAGCCATCTGTCCGTTCTCGAACAGTGTCAGACCGAGGAAGTTCTTATCGATCTGGCAAACGAGAAGAGGCATCTTCTCAAGATTCGACTTGTCAGCAAGTACGATTCTGGAGATGGAGTTACATCCGATGTTAACGGATCTGAGAGTCATGCTCATGATGTTGAACAGCTTTCTGTAGCTCTCAACAACGGAGCTGGGGCAGGCAGTTGCAAGAACCTTAACTGCTCCGGGGTTATCCTCTCCTGCCTCGCCTACAACAGTGTAGGAGATCGAATAATCGTCTGTGATACCCATTTCCTGGCTCATGTGGTTCTGGACCATCATCAGGAACTCGTTTCCTCTTGCCTTAGGGACCACAAGCTCCTTGAATACGATACTGCTCGAAGAGAAAGTAACGATAGCGTCCTTATCCATCATGTCCTCTGCCTTGATGTTGGTAAGCAGAAGGTCAGCCAGACCGGAAAGGTTGATTACCTCACCGTTGAGGATCATATCCTCAGGCACCTCAACTACCAGAGATCTTTCGATCCTGATCTTGTTTGCAGAGTTATCGCCTTTTACAATATTGATTTGTCTATCAGAAATATCAAATGATAGCATCTGTCTATTCACCTCTAAAATAAATTTTTATTCTGATCCCGGGGCCCGCTTTTGCAGGCCCGGGAAAAATGACCGTTTATCAGTCTTACTGATTTTCGAGACCCTCCAGCGAACCGTAGAGCAGCGGGAATATACCGGCCAGACAAAGACCGATACAAGCACCCATGAACACGATGAGCAGAGGTTCAAGAAGTCCGACCAGTCTTGTTACGGCTGCGTCTGCTTCTTCCTCGTAGTAGTCGGCTGCCTTCTCAAGGATCTCATCAAGAGCTCCCGATTCCTCACCGACGAAAATGATAGAGGTAAACATACCCTCAAATATCTCTGTCTTAGCAAGAGCCTGCGAAAGAGGCGAGCCCTGCTTGACTTCATCAACGACCTGGATGAACATCTTATCTACATAAGAGTTCTGAAGGATCCTGGAAGAACGCTCCAGACACTCGACCATCGGGATACCGCTGGAGTAGAGCGAGGAAAGAGTTCTTGCAAATCTGCCTTCATAGATCTTGACCATCAGCTTGCCGACAGCAGGCATCTTGATCTTGATGTAGTCGTATTTGAGTCTTACAGAAGGCACCTTCATAGCATAGATCCAAGCACCGATAATGAATATCAGTACGCCCAGGAGTATGTACCATCTTGCCTTCAAAAAGTCTGAAAATGCGAACAGCGCCTTGGAAAGGCCGGGCATCTTGTCTTCTTCCATCAGTCCTGCGAATATAGGCATGATGAATGTGAACATACCGATGACCATCGCTACGCACAGAACACCCAGTATGATAGGGTATGTCATAGCGCCCTTGACCTTGTTGTTAAGCTTGTTGGAGTTTGCATAGTAGTCGCTCAGTCTCTGCAGTGTGATGTCAAGGTTACCGGACATCTCACCGGCGTCGACCATCGAGATGAAGAAGTCAGGGAAGCATCCCTTTTTCATTTCGAGGGCTCCGGTGAAGCTCTCACCCTTCTGAACTTCGTCATAGACCTCTCGCCATACTATCTTGGCACCCTTGTTCTCTTCCTCTTTATAAAGGATATCAAGCGCCTTTACGATAGTAAGACCTGACGTCATCATTGCGGCCAGCTGACGGCAGCAATAAGCCATTTCTTTTGTGTTGAACCTGTGAGCCGATTTCTTCGTCGAACCCAGAGCAGCTGCGCTGCTTACAAGGAACAGGCCTTGTTCGTGGATCTTTTCTCGAAGTTCCTGCTCATCCTCGGCTTCATAAACGCCTTTGATCGTTTTTCCCGAAGTATCCTTGGCAACGTAGGAAAACTTTTTCATATAAGTAGAAACACCTCCGATTTATGTCATACATTCTCTGAGATGCCATAACGTTTTCACACGCCTCTCACAAAACGTATTTTTATAATTATAACATTATTTTAGTTTCAGTGCAAGGGCTATTCTGCCATTTTCGGCTTTTTCCTTTACAAAAAATCGTCACAATTTTTAGGGATTTTGTACAAATATGATAATATATTTAACTTTTAAATTTATTAAGCTGTCCGAAATTAAAGACAAAAGACCGTCAAAAGCCCGAAAAACCGTAATTTCCGAAAACATTTCGCTACAATTAGGACATATTCTCTTCTTCGCCCGACTCATCATTTTCATCCTCGTCCTCATCCGAAGACGGCGCTGCCTTCTCTGCCATCTGTTTGAGGATAACAGGGTGACGCCTGACATAGATGCGAAAAGCGATGATATAGGAAGCAAAGCAGCAAAACAGCGTCATACCCATGCCTATCAGCACGCTGACGGTATAGGGCATATCGGCGATGCTCCTCAGCCATTCCGACTCATAATACAAGACAAGGTAAAATACTTTACCCTTGCCCTCGGCATTGAAGGACTCATAGAATATAGCCGGGATAAAGTATATGAACAGCATGAACAAAAGCACCGTTGATATCATAACGCTGCTCCACTCCTCATAGGCCGAATGGAGCTTGCCGTCGTTGTAGAAGAGGCGTACCATTATAATAGTAGTCACAGCAAAGGCTATGATGCTCATATTGTCAGTGTCTGTGAAAAAGGTCTTTACCGTGTGCCAGCTTCCGGGCATCAGAGTGCAGACAGCCGGGAACAGTATCACACCGATAAAGGCGCCGAAAACGCAGAGCAGGATCATCATCCCTATGCGTGAGGCGATGTAAATTAGCATTTTAAGTGAATCCATAACCATTCTCCTTACCTTAGTCCTCTATGCTGTGTATCATATCATGAGCAAGATCCCTAAGCTGCCTGTGGGCAGGCTCCTCAAGCTTCGGGTCACGCTCGAGTATCGCTCTTGCGGCAGCGCCTGCCCTTTGCATGACCGCCATATCCTCGGACATACTTGCGATCTTCAGTTCGGGCAGTCCGTGCTGGCGGCTGCCGAAGAAATCTCCGGGGCCACGCAGTTTCAGGTCCTCCTCCGATATCTTGAAGCCGTCATTCGTCTTTGAAAGGATCTTCAGGCGCTTTACCGTGTCCTCCTTGACATTGTCCGTTATCAGCACACAGCTGGACTTGAACTCTCCCCTGCCCACACGGCCCCTTAGCTGGTGGAGCTGGGAAAGGCCGAACCTGTCGGCATTCTCGATGACCATTATCGCAGCGTTGGGAACGTCCACGCCGACTTCGATAACGGTGGTGGACACCAGCAGATCAAGCTTGTGGGCGCAGAAGTCCGCCATGACGGCTTCCTTCTGTGCCGCCGGGAGCTTTCCGTGGAGAAGCCCCACACGGTAATTCTTGAACTCCCCTTTTGAAAGCGTCTCGGCATAGGCCTTAGCGCTCTGGAGCTCGTTTTCGCCCTCTTCTATCATAGCACAGACGATGTAGCCCTGTCTGCCCTCGTCAAGATGCTGCCTTATATAATTGTATACCCTGGGTCTCAGCTTTCCTGTCACCGCATAGGTCTCCACGGGTTGTCTGCCCTTTGGGAGCTCGTCGAGCACCGAGATATCCAGGTCGCCGTATATCATCAGCGCCAGCGTCCTCGGTATGGGGGTCGCCGACATGACAAGCTTGTGAGGGTTCTTGCCCTTCTGTGCCAGAGCCGCTCTCTGCTCAACTCCGAAGCGGTGCTGCTCGTCGGTTATGACCAGCGCCAGTTCCCTGAACTGCGTGGTTTTCTGAACCAGCGCATGGGTCCCCACGGCAACGCTGCATAAGCCTTCTGCCAGCTCTTTTTTTATGTCCTCTTTCTGTTTCGGGGTCATAGAGCCTGTCAAGAGACTTACCTTTACGCCCAGCGGCTCAAGGAATCTGCGCATAGTTTCATAATGCTGGACGGACAGTATCTCCGTGGGCGCCATAAGCGCCGTCTGGAAGCCGTTCTTCGCCGCCGCATAGGCAAGCGCTGCCGCAACAGCTGTCTTTCCGGAGCCGACATCTCCCTGCAGGAGCCTGTTCATCGGGGTCTCCCCCTTCATATCCGCAAGACATTCCCTGACCGCCCTCTGCTGACAGCCGGTGGGTTCAAAGGGCAGAGCCTTGAAAAACTCCTCTACATCGGTGTCCGTTATCCGGTAGCCCCCAAGCTCACGGCTGCGGCTTTTGAGCATAAGCATAGATATCATCAGCGTCAGAAGCTCGTCAAACACCAGCCGTTTTTTGGCCTGCTGCATCGAGTATACGTCCTTGGGATAGTGGATGTTCTCGAAGGCATAGACCAGCGAGCACAGGCCCTCACGCTTTCTTATCTCCTCGGGCAGAGGCTCATAGATCATACTGTCAAGGTAGCCCAGCGCCTGGCGGACGTGGCTGCGAAGAGCCTGCTGTGTCAGGCCCTCGGTCAGGTGGTAGACAGGCTGTATCCTGTCGTCGGACGCCGCATTGAAGATAAGGGGCGAGCCCATTTCCTTGCGGATTATGCTGCCCGTCACCTTGCCGAGGAAGAGATATTCTCCGCCGACAGCCAGCCCGTTAAAGGCGTATTCGCTGTTGTAGATAGTGATGGTCATATCGTCGGAGCCGTCCGTCACGGCGGCCTTGAAGATAGTGAGCCCCTTTTTTATCCTTGCGGGCGGCAGCTTTTTGAAGACCTTTGCTTTTATCAGCGCCTGCTCGTTGGGCATAGCGGCGCTTATCTCCACCGGCGAGGTGAGGTCAAGATAGTCTCTCGGAAAAAAGCAGAGCAGGTCATAGACCGTTCTGATTCCCAGCTTTTCATACTTTTCGGCACGCTTGGGCCCCACGCCCTTAAGATAAGCTATAGGCTTTTTCAGCTGTGAAAGCATCGTCTCACCCCTCCTCCCGGGAACAAATACAAATATACCATATTATTATAGCACAAAAAGATCATTTTGTCCACAGGTATTATTATGTGGAGCACAGCAGTAAAAAAATGCTTGCAATAATAATGGTTTTGTGTTATAATATTTTGGGTGTGTTTTGTTGTCCTGTGAGAACAGGCTTGAAACACACGGCATTTGTCCGAACTTATAAACTGGATGTGAAATTATGAACGATGCTCAGAAGCAGCTGAACGCTCAGCTGGCACAGAAAAAAAGAGTCAGGGCCCAGCAGGGAGTCATCTCCGTGTTCTCTATGCTTTGCCTTTTGTTTTCGTGCGTCTGGGGCGTTCACGCCTTCGGCTCAAAGACCGTTTTCTTTGCGCCCTCTCCCGATGACAGCTCCTCTGCGGTGAAGACAGAGGCAAAGAAAAACACCTCTGAAAGCTCCGACTCAAAGAGCGACAGCAAGTCCGACAGCAAGGCCACCTCGGAGAGCAAGGCCGAAAGCGACGAAAGCGACGACCTCTCGGATGCGGCTTTTATAGGCGACTCCAGAACGGTGGGACTTGAAAACACCTGTCCCTACCCCAAGGCCACTTTCTTCTGCTACGTTGGTATGCACATCGACAATGCGGTCTCCGACCCTGCTTTCACTCTTTCAAACGGCAACGCCGGAACAGTCATCGATGCTCTTGGCGAGGGCAGCTACGGCAGGATATTTATAAACCTCGGAACAAACGAACTGGGCTGGCCCTATATCGAGAACTTCCAGGATTATTACCGTGACCTTATCCGGCAGATACAGGCTGTACAGCCGGAGGCCACTGTTTATGCCGAGTCGATACTGCCTGTCACAGCCTCGAGAGAGCTTGAGGGAGACGACATAACGAACGCCAATGTTGTTCGCTTCAATGATGCGATACAGCAGGTCTGCACAGAGACGGGAGCGGTTTATCTCAACTGCTGGGAGGCTCTTGCTGACGAAAGCGGCTGCCTGCCGGAGGACTGGTCGGTGGACGGTATCCACCTGCTGGGAGAGGCCTGCGACAAGTGGCTGGAATATATAATCAACAATACTTAATCTGAAAGGAAAGATATAAAACATGAAGAAGATAGCAACACTTACGATCTGCGCTGTTATGGCGCTTTCCGCAGCAGCACTCACAGGCTGCGGCGACAGCTCGGACTCCTCGGGGGCAGGCACCTCGAAGAGCGCATCCGCAGACAGGGATGTGAGCAAGACCGCAGACAAGCTCCTTAATGACATCGCATATAAGGATCAGCTCACAGAGCTCAACGAGGACAAGATCGAGGGCGTAGTAGGCGTTTCCAAGGATCTTTTCAAGAGTGCAAAGGTCTACCGTGGTTCGGGAGCCACCGCCGAGGAGATAGACTGCTTTGAGGCAGTTGACGAGGACGCTGCAAAGCAGATAGAGTCCACTCTCGAAAGCTATGTCGAAGACCTGAAGGCAAGATTCAAAGACTATGCACCCGGCGAGATGGACAAGCTTGAAAAGGCTGTCCTTGTCAGGGACGGGAAATATGTGTTCCTGTCGATATCCGATGACGACGCTAAGGCAAAGGAGATCATCGGCTGACAGCCAGTTTAGTTTAAGGAGGTTCGCAGCCCCGGCCCGGGGGTGCGGGACACAATGGTTTTTTCGAGTATAACTTTTCTGTTTGCTTTTTTACCGGCAGTTTTGATAGTCTATTATATCGCTCCGAAGAAGCTTAGGAATCTTGTGCTGTTCTTGTTCAGCCTTGTTTTCTATGCCTGGGGCGAAGCTGTTTATATCTGGCTCATGCTGGCATCCACCGTTGTCGCTTATGTGACGGGCCTGCTGGCGGACAGGACTAAACGCAAAAAAGACAGCAAGCTGCCGTTTTTTGCTATGCTGGCGGCTGTCGTGTGGAACATGGGGCTGCTGCTGTTTTTCAAGTATACCGACTTCTTTATCACCACGGCGAACAATGCCTTCGGGACAACTATCAAGCTTCTGGGCTTCACTCTGCCCATAGGCATATCGTTCTACAGCTTCCAGACCCTTTCCTATGTTATCGACGTTTACAAGGGAGATGTGAAGAGCCAGAAGAACTTTCTGACCCTGGGCGCCTATGTGGCGCTGTTCCCGCAGCTTATCGCAGGCCCTATCGTAAGGTACAAGGATGTCGAGGAGCAGCTGATGCAGCGCTCGGAAACGGTCGAGAACTTCTCGCTGGGCGTAAGACGCTTTGCTGTCGGCCTTGGCAAAAAGGTCATCCTTGCCAACAACATCGGTGCGCTCTTTACACTTATTTCCGAAACGGACCAGAGCGAGATGACCGTTCTTTCGGCGTGGCTGGCGGCTTTCGCCTTTACTTTCCAGATATACTTTGACTTCTCGGGCTACTCCGATATGGCCATAGGGCTTGGAAAGATGTTCGGCTTCACATTCAGAGAAAACTTCAATTATCCATATATCTCCGACTCTATTACCGAGTTCTGGAGACGCTGGCACATATCCCTTTCCAGCTGGTTCAGGGACTATGTCTACATACCCCTTGGCGGAAACCGCAAGGGCAAGGCAAGACAGTGTGTAAATATTATGATAGTTTGGTTCCTGACCGGCTTCTGGCACGGCGCAAACTGGAACTTTATGATATGGGGTGTTTATTTCGGCATCATACTGCTGATAGAGAAGAACTTCACCCTCAAGGGCCTTGCAAAGGCGCCTAAGATCGTCCGCCATATATATGCGCTGCTGCTGATAGTCATCGGCTGGGGGATATTTGCCTATGAGGATTTCTCGCTGCTGGGACAGAACTTTGCAAATATGTTCGGTCTTGGCGGTGTGCCGCTGACGGACAGAGCATCGGTGTTCAATCTGCTCACCTATCTGGTCACCTTTGCAGTGCTTATAATCGCATCCACGCCCTATCCGAAAAAGCTGGGCAACTGGCTGGAAAACAAAAAGCCCGTGGCCTTTGCGGTCTGCGAGCCGGTGTGGATAGCACTGCTTCTGATAGTTTCCACAGCATATCTCGCAGGCAATTCCTTCAATCCGTTCCTTTATTTCAGATTCTGACCCGGAGGGCATCACATGAAAGTGACAAAGATAAAAAACTACATAGTGATCTGCCTGTTTCTCATCTTCGTGTTCGGGTTCTGCTTTTTTGGTATCCTGCAAAAGGACAGGGACTTTTCTGAGATGGAGAATCGCACCCTGCAGAAGTTTCCCGAGGTGTCCTATGAGCGCATAAAAAGCGGCGAGTTCACCAAGGAGTTTGAGACCTATATGTCGGACCAGGTGTTCCTTAAAGACGAGCTGGTCTCGGTAAAGACCGTCACCGACCTTGCGTTTTTGAAGACAAAACAGAACGATGTCTACTTCGGCTCCGACGGGTTCTACCTCAAGGAATTCAGGCAGAACAATGAACAGCTTGACAAAAATGTGGGCTATATAAATACCTTCGCTGATAAGATGCCGGAGGATGTTAAGGTAAGCTTTCTGCTGGCGCCCAACGCCGTAAGCGTTCTGGAGGACAAGCTTCCTCTTATAAACGACACCGACGACCAGGCTGCGGCTGCAAAGCGGATAGAGGACAGCCTTTCTGACAAAGTAAGCTTCGTTTGTCCCCTGGATGATTTCAGCAAGCGTTCCGACAAGGACGAGCTTTACTATCACACAGACCACCACTGGACCACCAAGGGTGCGGAGCTGGGCTTTGACGCTCTGATGGAGCGTATGGGCGAAAGCGTTCCCGAGGCTGACTTTACGATAGAAAAGCTTGCGGACTTTTACGGCACAATGTATTCCCAGGCGCCCTATGCCCTGGCAGAGAGCGACACCATAGTCCTGCCGACCCAGAATGACAACGAGATAACGGTCAGCTATGAAGAGCCCCAGGGCGACCACACAGCCCCCAAGGCCTGCAAGGAGACAGACGGTGTGCCTGCAAAGAGCGGACTGTTCGCAGATGAGCTGAGAGCGGTCAAGGACAAGTATGCCACCTTTATGGGGGGCAACTTCACAAGACTGCGGATAAACAGCGAGGGAGCAGAAAAGGACGAAAGCGTGCTCATCGTCAAGGACAGCTACTGCAACTCGATGATGCCCTATTTCTGCACCAAGTATAAGGATATCACCGTTTGTGACCTGAGATACTTCGGGATGAACACCGAAGCCGTGTCACGGCTCGTTGAAGAGCGTGGCATAAAGAAGGTCATCCTCGTTTATAATATCGATTTTATAAACTCGGACAACAGCTTTGTATGGCTGGAATGAGCTGCGGTGTGATTTAAATGTTTATTTAAACCTTTTGTGGTATGTTTTATAAGGAGCTAAAAACTATGAACAAGATCTTTAAAGAAGCCGATATCCTGCTGCCTGTTTTTTCTAAGGACAGCGAGAAAATGAACAAGTGGTCCGTGGTCGCCTGCGACCAGTACACTTCCGAGCCAGAATACTGGGAAAAGGTCAAGACCTTAACAAAGGGCGAGCGCTCGACTCTCGAGCTGACACTTCCCGAGATCTATCTTAAAACTCCCGATGTTGACAGACGCATCGCCAATATCGGAAAGAAGATAGACGAGTATATCGACGGCGGCGTTTTCAAGGAGTATAAGAATGCGCTTATCTATGTTGAGCGTGTTCAGTCCGACGGAAAGATGCGTGCAGGCATCGTGGGCGCTGTGGATATGGAGGGCTATGACTACTCAAAGGGCTCACAGTCTCCGGTAAGAGCGACAGAAGCCACAGTTGCCAAGAGACTCCCCCCGAGGATAAAGGTAAGAGAAAAGGCCGAGATCGAGCTTCCCCATATCATGATACTTATCGACGATGTGAAGAAGTCCGTTATCGAGCCGCTGGAAAAGATCAAGGACAGGTTCGAGCTGCTCTATGACTTCGACCTGATGTGCGGCGGCGGCCATATCACAGGAAGACTTATCGACGACGAGGCAGCAGCACAGGTGTTTGAGGCGATAGAAGCCCTTTCAGACAAGGCAGCCTTTAACGAGAAATACGGCACCGACAACGAGGAGCCCCTGGTGTTCGCCATGGGCGACGGCAACCACTCGCTGGCTACCGCCAAGGCTATCTATGAGAAGATAAAGGCCGAGAACCCCGGCGCCGATCTTTCGGATCACCCTGCAAGATATGCTCTTGCCGAGATAGTCAATCTTCACTCCCCTGCTCTCGAATTCGAGGCTATCCACAGAGTCGTTACCGACGATGACGAGGACAGGCTTATCGAAGAGGCAAAGGAAGCTCTGGGGCTGAGCCACGAGCCGAGCAACCAGAAGATAACTCTTGTTATAAATGCTATGGAGTTCCCTTATTACATACACAAGCCCACAGCCAACCTTGCGGTGGGTACCTTTGTAAACTTCATCGATGCCTATGCCGGAAAATACGGTGCAGCTATCGACTACATCCACGGAAGCGACGTTGTAAAGAGCCTTTCCAAAACAGAAGGAAATGTCGGCTTCCTGCTGGAGGATATGCCTAAGAGCGAGCTGTTTGCCACCGTTATCAAGGACGGCGCCCTTCCGAGAAAGACCTTCTCCATGGGTCACGCAGCTGATAAGCGCTTCTATACCGAAGCAAGAAAGATCACAAAGGATTGAAACGGAGGTACTATTATGCTGATCGAAGAAGTCAGACACGAGCTCACAGGCCATATCATGCCCTTCTGGGACAAGCTCAGAGACGATGAGAACGGCGGATTTTACGGATATGTCGGGTTTGACCTGAATGTTGACAAAAAGGCCGGCAAGGGCGTTATCCTCCATTCAAGGATACTCTGGTTCTATTCAAAGGCCTATGAGGTGCTGGACGACAAGCATTGTCTCGACAATGCGCTCCATGCTTTTGAGTATATCAAAAAAGCCTGTGTGGACTATGACAAGGGCGGCGTTTACTGGATGACCACCTTTGACGGCAAGCCCGCAGACACCCAGAAGCACACCTATAACATAGCATTCGCTATCTATGCGCTGTCATGCCTTTACAACAGCTCAAAGAACGAGGAAGCCCTTAGTCTTGCCTATAAGCTCTATGACGATATCGAGACAAAGGCGCTGAAGGCAAACGGCTACGGCGAAGCCTTTGATGTTGACTGGAACGACGCCGACAACGACGAGCTTTCCGAAAACGGCCTCCATGCCGACAGGACAATGAACACTATCCTCCACCTGATAGAAGCTTATACCGAGCTTTATAAGGCAGAGAAACGTGAGGATGTGGGAGAGCGCCTTAAATACCTGCTCTCGCAGATGGAAAACATAGTTTACACTCCCGACACCCATGCCCTCAAGGTATTCTTCGACAACGACTATAACCTTGTGGGAGATATCCATTCCTACGGC
Source organism: uncultured Ruminococcus sp. (assembly GCA_902800795.1). Lineage (GTDB taxonomy): Bacteria > Bacillota > Clostridia > Oscillospirales > Ruminococcaceae > Hominimerdicola. Next base: position 49,272 of record CADCFQ010000014.1, read on the forward strand.
CACGACATCGAGGCACAGTGGCTCATGGACCTTGCCTGCGATACTCTCGGCGACAAGGAGCTTATCGAGCGCTTTGCGAAAATGGACCTTGCCATTTCAGAGAATATCTATGACATCGCCTTTGAAAACGGCGCTCTCAACAACGAGCGTGAGAACGACAAGATAGACAAGAAGCGTGTATGGTGGGTACAGGCAGAGTCCGTGGTGGGCTTTATAAATGCCTATCAGCACAGCGGCGACAAGAAGTTTTTAAGCGCCGCAAAGGACGTCTGGGAGAATATCAAGAGCCGTGTGATTGACCCGAGAGAGGGTTCTGAATGGTTCAGCGAGGTCTCCTTTGAGGGAGTGCCCGATGAGAAGAAGGAGATAGCAGGCCCCTGGAAGTGTCCTTATCACAACGGCAGGATGTGTATGGAGGTCATCACGAGAGGAGTAGACTGCTGATGCCGTACCTTTACGAGACCCACTGTCACACCAGCGAAGCCAGCGGCTGTGCGTCAGCTTCGGCTGCCGAGCAGGTGAAGCACTATAAGGAGCTGGGCTTTTCCGGAGTTATGATTACCGACCACTTTTTCAACGGCAACACCAGCATCGACCGCTCCAAGAGCTGGGAAGAGATGGTGGATGACTACTGCCTGGGCTATGAGAACGGCAAAAAAGCCGGCGACGAGCTCGGGATGACAGTGATGTTCGGTATCGAGTATACTTACCGGGGAACGGATTTTCTTATCTACGGCCTTGACAAGGATTGGGTAAAGGCGCATCCCGAGATAATGGAGCTTTATGTGCCCGAGCTTTCAAAGCTTGTCAGGAGCGAGGGCGGCATCTTCGTTCACGCTCACCCGTTCAGGCAGGTGGACTACATCGACACTATAAGGCTGTTCCCGGATGACGTTGACGCCGTGGAGGTCTATAACGCCGGCAACAGGCAGGACGTTATGAACGAGCGGGCAGAATGGTATGCGGACAGCTGGGGGCTGGTAAAGACCTCGGGGTCTGATTGCCACCACTTATCACAGGATACCTTCGGCGGTATAGTCACGGACGAGCCGCTGAATGATATACAGGACTACATAAGACTTATAAAAACAAACAGCTTGAGCGGTATCCTCAGAGCTGAAAAGATGTAGGATCAGGGCGGGCTAAAGCCTCGCATCACAGCAAAGCCCTGGAAACGGAGGTTATATCTATGAAACTTAAAAAGACACTGGCTTTTGCAGCAGCAGTTACTATGTGCCTGTGCGCTGCATCCTGCGGAAGCGACAACAGCTCTTCCGACAGCAAGACTGACAGCAGCAAGAAAACTTCGGACTCTGGCACAAGCTCTGAAGGCGATGCTCTTTATGTAAGCTCCCACTCCGAGCAGGAGGAGATGAGAGACATCTCTGCCTGGGATCTCGTTAGCGAGATGAAGGTAGGCTGGAACCTCGGAAACACTATGGACGCAACGGGTGAAGGATTGGAGTCCGAGACCTGCTGGGGAAACCCCAAGACCACCAAGGAAATGATAGACACCGTTAAAGATACGGGCTTCAATGTGCTGAGGCTCCCTGTTACCTGGGACAAGCATATGGACGCTGACTATAACGTTGACCCTGCGTGGATGGCAAGAGTTCACGAGATAGTTGACTATGCTATCGACGACGGTATGTTCGTTATACTCAACACTCATCACGAGGAGTGGTACTTCCCGACCGAGGAGGACAAGGCGCAGGATATCGAGCAGCTGACAGCGCTGTGGAAGCAGATAGCTGAGGAATTCAAGAACTATGACGAGCACCTTATCTTTGAGGGTGTCAACGAGCCGAGACTCAGAGGCACAGGCAAGGAGTGGACCGGCGGTGACAACGAGTCCAGAGAAGTTGTAAACGAGTATGCCAAGGCATTCTACGACACTGTAAGAGCATCAGGCGGAAACAACGATAAGCGCTCCCTTATGATAACAGGCTACGCTGCTTCCTCCTCAAAGAACTGTCTCCAGTCGATCGAGCTGCCGAACTATGACGACGATCATCTTATAGTTTCCGTTCACGCATATCTGCCCTACTCGTTTGCGCTCGACACAAAGGGCACAGACCAGTTCGATGTCAACACTGATGCAGGCGCTATCGACACATTATTCAACGACGTCCAGAGCATTTTCCTCGATCAGCACATCCCTGTTATCGTTGGCGAGTTCGGATGTATGAACAAGATGAATGACGAAGAGCGTATCGAGTGTGTATCATACTATCTGTCTACAGCCAAGAGCTACGGTGTACCGTGCATCTGGTGGGACAACGGCGCATTCACCGGCAACGGTGAGAACTTCGGACTTCTTGTAAGAGACGACTATCCGCCTTCCTGGAGACCCCAGGGCGTAGTTGACGCTATCATCGAAGCCGCAAGCTGAGTGCTCGCCGCACGGCTGATGCCCCCACCCATCGGGGCTTTGTGCAAACTAACAGCTCCCCCTACCCTCCCCGGAGGGGAGGGGGATTTCTTTGTGTGGACTTTTCCGCTGCACCCACAAAGTTATCACAAAACTTATAAGTAATTTTCACCGGGTCTTAAAGTCCGTTTTAGTTTCAGAGGTTATTATATAAACAGAAAAACAAAAGGAGATGATCCCGATGACCGCTAACAAGTTTACTAAAAACATACTCACCATTTTTGCTGCCCTTATAGTTATGCTGTCCGCAGTTACGCTGACAGTCTCGGCAGCAGAGACCGACACCGACAACAGCACCTCACAGTCAGCCGCAGAAGAAAACCCCTCCACGGGGTCATCCACACCCTTTTCAAAAGCCCTCGGCATAGGCCTTGCGGCGGTGTCGATAGGAGCTATCGTCCATTCCTATAAGGTCCTCGGCATAGCCGACTGCGACTGTGACGAGAGCTGACATTATTCAAGCTTATAAGTTTCATATATTTCCTTCCTAAATCCCAAAAACAGAAAACGCAGACCGCTTATGGCCTGCGTTTTCTGTTTTTATTCTGTGATTTATTACCTGTTTTCCAGCGCTGTTATCATATCTATCCTGCGCTGGTGTCTCTCGTCTCCCGAGAACGGGGTGTCGATGAAAATATCTACAAGGTCAAGGGCTGTGCCCTCACCTACAACTCTTGCGCCGAAGCACAAAACGTTTGCATCGTTGTGCTCTCTCGAAAGCCTTGCCGAGAAATAGTCCGAGCAGCAGGCTGCCCTGATGCCCTTTATCTTGTTTGCTGCATAGGACATTCCAAGTCCCGTTCCGCAGATAAGTATCCCCAGCTCACATTCGCCGCTTGTTACTTTATCACATACAGCCGCAGCCTTTTCGGGGTAGTCGCATCTCTCGCCCTCGGCACAGCCAACATCCACAACCTCAAAGCCTCTCTTCTCAAGGTGAGCCTTTACCGCTGTTTTAAGCGCAGGTGCTGCGTGGTCGTTTCCTATTGCTATCTTCATTTTGTCTCTTCCTTTCCCTGATTTTCACTGTGTGCCTTGTCCTTCTGTGCTTTTGTGGCCTGGAGATATGACACCTCAAGCCCGTCGGCATCTCCTGCCTCATCTATATGCGCCACAGCCGCAAGACAAAGGGACGAAGCCTTCTGGAGCCTTACGCTCAGAGGCGCCGTTATCACCCTGTCGTCATCGGCAAAGAATTTATCCTTTATCGCCTGTGCGTGGTCGCCGACCAGCATCAGCCCGCCGCTGACATCAAGGTCTGAGAACAGCTCGTCCTCTTTTATCACCTCGTCGGCACGCAGGCCCTTTATTGTCCTGCCGTCCGACTCGTAAATCCCTGCATAGCATATACCTGCTCTTGCAAACATCACCGCCGCTATCCTGCCCACATAGGGCAGACAGTTGAAGCTGAGCGCTTCCAGCGTGGATATGCCGATACATTTAAGGCTCTCCTGCCCGAGACACATCCCCTTTACAGCCGCACAGCCTATCCGAAGCCCGGTATAAGAGCCCGGCCCCTTAGCGATGGCCGCAAGGGAAATATCCGAAAAGCCCAGCCCCAGCTCTTTGAGGGCTTCGCTCACCATAGGCAGTATGACCTGTGAGTGGGTGAGCTTAGTGTAAACGGTCTTCTCCCAAAGAAGCTTTTCTCCGTCAGTCACCGCAACCGAAGCGGTCTTACCGCTGGTATCTATCGCTAAGATATGCAAACCTTTCATCTCCGTCTATAGTTATTTTTCTTGTCTCATCGTCTATCCGCTCCAGTGTTATCACCGTCAGCGGCTCCGGGAGGTCCTCTGCGATATTCTCCGACCACTCCACAGCCAGAACGCTGTCGGAGTCGAGATAATCATAGAAGCCCGTGGTCTCCAGGTCCATAGCAGAGGTTATCCTGTACATATCAAAGTGATAAAGGGTAAGCCCCCTGCCCCTGTATTCATTGACCAGCGCAAAGGTAGGCGAAAACGCCTGGTCGCCAAGCCCCAGCCCCATTGTCAACCCTCTGGTCATAGTGGTCTTTCCGGCGCCCATGGAGCCCTTGTAGGCTATTATATCACCGCCTCTGAGCTTTTCTCCGATGAGCCTGCCCAGCTCCACCGTCTCCTCGGGGGAGCTTGTCAGATATTCATAAGGCATCCTTACACCTCGCTTGCTGTTGTATAGGCAACGATGAAAAGCGCATCATTGCCGATTATATCCTCAAGGGTCTCAAATCCATATCGCCCTTCGCTCTCGTTATAGCGGTTGAACACATAGTGCTCCCCGTCCTCGGTCATTATAAAGACCGTGTGAAGCGGGCTGAACACGTTTCTGCCCGTATGAAACGACAGTATCACAGGCTTGCCTGCTTCTATAGCCTTACGACAGTCGTCGGGGTCTAAGTATCTGTCATAGGCTATACCCAGCGCATCAAAAAGACCTCTTATCTTTCTCGGGTTCGAGCCCAGCTTTCCGCTTTTATCAAACATTGCGTTCTGCTCAAAGTCAAAGGCGAGCCTTGCCATATCACGGGCGTTTCCGGTATAGAGAAGATAGTTATAGGCAGCTATGACCTCACAGCCCACGCCGGAGAAGGAAACGTCCCCCAGCACAAGGTCACACACAGGCGCATTGGCCTGGCCGTATTCGATAAAGCCCTCGATGCCGACGCTTTGGTTCCTCTGATAATTTCTGACACTTCTGTCATCTGCCGGGAGCTTTTGATAAAGCTCCTCAAAAAGCTTCCAGCTCATCTGCTCCTCCGCTTCTTCATCCGCCTGCGAACTATCATCAGGCGCAAGACTGTCCTCCGCCGCCGCAGACGTTGTCTGAACTGTCGTGGTCTCTGCGGTCTGAACTGTTGTAGTCTCTGTGGTCTCCAAAGGAGCGGAAGTCTCCGTCCTGCCGCTGTCAGTCTTCCCCTTGCAGCCGGCCAGCAGACACACAGCCAGAGCCACGGTAACAAGCCTTTTCATCATATCTCACCCTTGTCGGCATAGTAGCCAAGCATAAGGTCCACCATCCTGCCGTAGGACTCCGCTCCGTCGGAAACGCCGTTCATTTTCAGGCTGGTGTCCATAGCCTTGTCGGCTATCTCGCCAACGGTCTCGCTGTCAAAGACAGTATCCTCTGCTTCCTCAACGCTCTGCCAGTACCGGCGGTTAGCGTCCACATCCGCCCAGACAAGGTCGCTCACCCTGCTGTCAAATTCATACTGCTTCTCATCGGAAGCATAGTCGAAGATCTTCCCTCTGACTTTCAGGAATGCACAGAGGTATCCCGAATAGCGGTAATCCGTATTGTCGCTGCGGCTGCAGGCCATAAAGGAGATGAAATTCGCTTCGTCCTCCCTTATGTAGCCCTTTGTGTGGGCAAGCTCATGGCAGACGGTATTGGGCAGCTTAGCCTTATACATATCGTTATTGTAGTTTGCCTCCATGGAGAACGGCATATAGAGTCCCATAAGGTCCATCTGGCTCATAAAGAACGAGAAATAAATGGGCTTTGGTCTGACTGTGAAGCCGTCAAGGTTCACAAATTCCTCCCCGAGGTCCTCCACAGCTTTTCTTGCGGTCTCGTTCACATCCGCCGTCAGGACAAAACGCCCCTGGCTGTCACGCTTCACCCGGGTGCTCAGCTCATTGAGCTTGACCGTCAGTGCGTCGCCCAATTCCTCAAGCTGCTTGTGAGTATACTTGCCATGAGAAATGCCGTTGAGCTCGGCAAAGGACGAGCAGTGATAAAGGATGAAGCAGTTGAGAGTCTGGACCGAGAGGACGAACACGAATATCCAAAGATAAACGTAGCCAAACACCCTGGCTATCCTTTTGCGGCTTTTTTTGAGAGCTATCACCAGTACCGCCAGCACCACCAGCGAAAGCGGCAGCCCGAACACGGCTATCACCAGAAGCAGCTCTCCGAAGGAGAACGGCAAAAGCGATGTCAGCCGTCCGTAGGTCTCACACCACACAGGAAAGATATGAGCAGTATAAAAATCACAGAAGGCTGTGCTCTTCCAGGCTATGAGATTAAGAAGCCCCATAAAGGCAGACACTATCAGCGCCGCCAGCACAAGCTTCGGCATACGAAAGTGCTTTTTGCTCACGGCCTCTTTTTCTCCGTCATCCGTTTTCGACGGCGCCTCGGCCTTTGTCTCTTCAAGCAGCTGTTCCAACTTTCTCACCCTCCCATAAACGGGCATAGCAGGCACCCTCACAAAGTGAGGATGCCCGGCATGAAATATCAGAATAATCCGTAGATCTTGCCTTCGTTGTCACAGTCGATGCTCTCTGCCGCAGGCTTCTTGGGAAGACCCGGCATAGTGAGGATATCTCCTGTGTAGACGACCACAAAGCCTGCTCCTGCGGAGACCTTCATATCCCTTACGGTGATAGTGAAGTTCTCGGGTCTGCCAAGCTTTGCAGGGTCGTCCGAAAGAGAATACTGTGTTTTTGCAACGCACACGGGTATCTTGTCAAAGCCCAGCTTCTCGATCTCGGCAAGAGCCTTCTCGGCCTGGGATGTATATGTAACGCCGTCTGCACGGTAGATCTCTTTTGCGATGATATCGAGCTTCTCCTTGATGGGGAGCTTCTCGTCATAAAGGGGAGCATACCTGCTCTCGCAGTTCTCGATAGTGGATACGACCTTGTTTGCAAGGTCGATACCGCCCTCGGAACCCTTTGCAAAGATCTCTGTCAGGGATACCTGTGCGCCCATCTCTGCACACACTCTCTCGATAACAGCTATCTCGGCATCTGTGTCGGAAGCAAAACGGTTTATAGCAACGACAACCGGAACACCGAATTTTCTCATGTTCTCGATGTGCGTTCTAAGGTTTACGGTCCCCTTTTCCAGAGCCGCAACGTTCTCTGTTGTAAGCTCTGCTCTGGGTACGCCGCCGTTATATTTCAGCGCCCTGATAGTTGCTACCAGGACAACGCATGAGGGCTTCAGCCCTGCCATGCGGCACTTGATATCCATAAACTTCTCTGCTCCAAGGTCGGAACCGAAGCCTGCCTCAGTAACGGTGTAGTCTGAAAGCTTGAGCGCAAGCTTTGTTGCTCTTACCGAGTTGCAGCCGTGAGCGATGTTTGCGAAGGGGCCGCCGTGGATGAACGCAGGGTTGTTCTCCAGGGTCTGGACAAGGTTAGGCTTGAGTGCGTCCTTCAGAAGCGCTGTCATAGCGCCGCAGCCGCCAAGCTGGCCTGCATAGACGGGGTTGCCGTCAAGGTCATAGCCCACAAGTATGCTCTCCAGCCTCTTTTTAAGATCTGCAAGATCGCTTGCAAGGCAGAGGATAGCCATTATCTCGGAAGCAACAGTTATCTGGAAACCGTCCTCACGGGGCACACCGTTTGCCTTTGAGCCAAGGCCGATGACCACCTGTCTCAGGGCACGGTCGTTCATATCCATACATCTCTTGAAAAGGATCCTTCTCTGGTCGATCCTCAGCGGGTTGCCCTGCTGGAGGTGATTGTCGATAAGGGCACAGAGAAGATTGTTTGCAGCTGTGATAGCGTGCATATCGCCGGTGAAGTGGAGATTGATATCCTCCATCGGAACTACCTGTGCATAGCCGCCGCCTGCGGCACCGCCCTTGATGCCGAACACGGGTCCTAAAGAAGGCTCTCTGAGTGCTAAAGCAGTTTTCTTGCCTATCTTGTTAAGGCTCTCTGCAAGGCCGACAGAAACAGTGGTCTTGCCCTCGCCGGCAGGTGTGGGGTTTATTGCGGTGACAAGGATGAGCTTTCCGTCGGGCTCGTTCTTTGTCCTCTCAAAAACGCTCTCCGAAAGCTTTGCCTTGAAATGACCGTATGGTTCGATCTCGTCCTCGCTTATGCCAAGCTTCAGGGCTATCTCCCCTATCTTTTTCATCTTTGCCTGCTTTGCGATCTCGATATCCGACAGCATAGTAAAAACTCCTTTTCAAAAGATTTTCATAACAGGACAAGCCCCGGCCGCAAAGCCGAAGACCCGTCCGCAGTGATCAGCTTATTTATTATATCATACATATTTTAAAATTTCAAGGATAATAAATTAGAAATTCACAGCTTTTGCACGAGTTAAAAGATCCCGAACGATCCTTGACGAACAAGGCGGTCGAGGGCGGCCGCCTGACTGCCCGGGCCACCGGATACCGGATCTGTCATTTCCGATCTGACATCTAAAATACACAAAAGAACAGCTCCGGTTTTGTACATATTAACAAAAAGTTTAATAATTACAAATCGGTTACTCCAAACCACAATATATCGGGGTTTGCAGGGCTGTCTGCCTGTAAGATCACGGTTTTTAACAGAATATTCACACATTTAAGGGCGAAATGTGTTACAATTTGTAATATATAAATCGCCAGTGGAAGCGCAATTCGAGCTGGAAAAAGTTTTTTGCGTAATTTCACTATAAAACACTTGCAAAAATTAAGATTTTTTGTTATAATGATTCTATACGGACTGCTGTCTGCTATGCGGACAGACAGATGAGTCAGAAAGGGCGCTATGCCCTGACAGAAAAATCAATGCAGGTAAGAGGGGAAAAATCATGTCAAACAGATTATTTCAGAGCGTAGTACATCAGATGCGTGACACTATCGACTGTGTTATCGGTGTTATCGATGAGAACGCAACGATCATTGCTTGTTCCGAGCTTTCGCAGGTCGGCTTCACCAATGAGTTCGTTTCTCTTGATCTTGGCGACACACATGACATCTTCGTCCGTGACGGCTATACCTACAAGCCTTTCGGTGCTCACATGAAGCCTGACTATGCTGTGTTTGTAGAAGGCACAGACGAAGTGGCTGCCAAGTATGCAAGCATACTTGCCATCACCCTTTCCAGTATCAAGCAGTATTATGACGAGAAGTATGACAGAAACAACTTCATCAAGAACGTCATACTCGACAACGTTCTTCCGGGAGATATCCATGTCAAGGCAAGAGAGCTTCATTTCAGCTCGGACATCTCGAGAGTTGTCCTGCTCATAAGGATAGTTTCCACAAACGATGTATCGGCTTATGATGTTATACAGAACCTGTTCCCTGACAAGAACAAGGATTTTGTGTTCAATATCACCGAGAGCGATATCGTGCTTGTCAAGGAAGTCGCAAACGGCATCGAGTCGAAGAGCCTGGAGAAGCTCGCACGCTCCATTTCGGACACACTTTCCAGCGAGTTCTATACCAGAGTAAATGTTGGTATAGGAACTGTTGTTGAGGGTGTGAAGGATCTTGCAAGAAGCTTCAAGGAGGCTCAGATCTCTCTTGAGGTCGGCAAGGTATTCGACACAGACAAGAACATCGTTTCCTATGATGATCTGGGTATTGCAAGGCTTATCTATCACCTTCCGACAACGCTTTGCGAGACCTTCCTCAAGGAAGTGTTCAAAAAGGGTTCCATCGAGTCTCTCGATCACGAAACTCTTTTCACAATACAGAAGTTCTTTGAAAACAACCTCAACGTTTCCGAGACTTCGAGAAAGCTGTTCGTACACAGAAACACTCTGGTGTACAGGCTTGAAAAAATCAAGAAGCTCACAGGTCTTGACCTGAGAGAGTTTGACCATGCGATCATCTTCAAGATCGCTCTGATGGTAAAGAAATATCTTTCCGCAAACCCGGTCAAATTCTGATCTCGCAGCCGTGAGCGTGGAGGCTGTGTCCCTCCATAATACTAAGGCGGTGTAAAATTTGGTAGAGTTTAAAGACGTATCCGTCACCTATTCAAGCGGTGTGGATGCGCTGAACAAAGTCAACCTCAGGATCAACGACGGCGACTTTGCCTTCGTTGTCGGTGCTTCCGGCGCCGGAAAGAGTACGCTGATCAAGCTCGTGCTCAAAGAGATAGACGCAACGAGCGGAACTGTTCTGGTCAACGGCTTTAACCTGAGAAAATTAAGAAGACGCAAGATCCCGAAGCTTCGCCGTACCATCGGCGTTGTGTTCCAGGACTTCAGACTGATACCCACGATGACTGTTTATGAGAACGTGGCTTTCGTACTGAGAGTTATAGATGCTCCGGCAAAGTATATCAGGAGCAGAGTTCCCTATGTTATCAGCCTTGTGGGACTTTCGGATAAGGCAAAGGCTTATCCTACTGAGCTTTCGGGCGGTGAGCAGCAGCGTGTGGCGCTTGCAAGAGCGCTGGTCAATGACCCCAAGCTGATAATCGCCGACGAGCCGACGGGAAATATAGATCCCGCCCTTTCCTACGAGATCGTTGAGCTGCTCAAGGGCATCAACGAGTGCGGCACCACCATTCTTATGGTAACTCACGAGCATGATCTGGTGCGCTATTTCGGAGGAAGGATAATCAACATCAACAAGGGCTCTATCGCCTTTGATGAGGTGGTGGAGGGCTCGAATGAAAGTAAGTAGCTTCAGATACCTCGTCAATCAGGGTGTCAAGGGAATTTGGAAAAACAGGATGATGACCTTTGCGTCGTTCTGTATACTGCTCGTTTCTCTGCTTATGGTCGGCATAGCCGTGCTGCTGGAGATGAACCTGACAAAGATCATTTCCGGAATAGAGAACAAGAGCGAGGTAGTCGTTGTTATCAAGGACGGCACCAGTCAGGCTGATATAGACAAGCTTGAGCAGGATCTTAAAGCAGCCGTGAATATCAATTCCGTTTCGTTCTATTCAAAGGACGCAGCTTGGAAGAACATGATGAAGGATATGACCGAGGAAGAAAAGGATCTGTTCGATTATGCAGATGACAATCCCCTTCCCGATACATTCAAGGTCACTGTAAAGGATATCAAGAGAATGGGCGAGACCACAACGCAGATCGAGACATTTGCGAACGTTGACTCGACCCAGTCCCCTACAGAGCTGGCCGACTTCCTTATCAGCATAAGAAGAGTGCTCACGATCGTAGGCTTTGCGGTCATCATGGCGCTCGTTATCGTAAGCCTTGTCATCATATCCAATACGACAAGAGCAAGCGTATTCTCCAGACGTAAAGAGATAAACATTATGAAGTACGTCGGAGCAACAAACTCATTCATCAGGATACCTTTCTTCGTAGAGGGTATGATAGTCGGAATAGTTGCGGCTGTGGCTGCGCTGCTTCTGACAAAGTTCTCCTACGAGGGTGTTTATAACGTGTTCAACAATGACTTCGGCCTCTGGAAGGTGCTGGGAGTACAGAACCTCTATAAGTTCGGCGACCTCTACCTCTATGTTGCTCTGGCTTACATAGGCGCAGGTGCGATCATTGGCGCTATAGGAACATCGATAAGCACAGGAAAACACCTGAAAGTATAAGACAACATCGGCAGTCGGGGGAACAGGTGAAAAGCTTTTCTTAGGGCTGCCGTTTTGTATTGGGGGACCTTTGGAACCCTAGTGTAAAGATAGGATCAGACCGTGACAGACATAGACATTCGGTCGGCATCGGAGGATCATTATGACAATCAGAACATTCAAGATGAAGCGTGTGCTGGCAGCAACGGCCGCTGTTGTTATGGCTTTCTGTACAGTTGCCAATAACAGTACAGTAGTTTTCAATAACACAAAGACCGTTCTTGCAGAAAGCGACGCTATCAAGGAAAACAAGAAGAAGATCTCCTCTGCCCAGGAGAAGCTGGACGCTCTCGAAGAGAAGCAGTCGGCGCTGGACGAGCAGATCGCATCAACAAACGACGATATCTCAAAGGAACAGGAAAATCAGGACGCTATCAACGAGCAGATCGAAACTGTTGAAGAGACTATCCGTACTCTCGAAGAGTCTATCCAGGAGCTTAATGAAGAGATCGGTTCCCTGGAGGAGCAGATCGGCATAAGCGAGATCAAGATCCGCAATAAGAGAACGGAGATCGAGACAGGCATCGACGAGTTCAAGCAGAGACTCAGAGCGCTCTATATCGCAGGAAACGGTTCTTATTCCGATATACTGATAGGCGCTCAGGACTTCTATGATATGCTCATGAAGATCGAGCTTGTAAAGAGAGTCGCAGAGCATGACGACTCGATGATCGACAGGCTCAGCGAGCTGAAGGACCAGTATGAGGCCGATGAGAAGCAGCTTGAAGCTGACAAGGCAGAGCTGGAGGAAAGAAAGGCTGTTCTGGCTGAACAGATGGACTACCATAAGTCTCAGAAGGAAAAGCTGGATGACCTTTATTCCAAGAGCCAGGCTGTTATCGACCAGCTGGAGATCGACAGACAGGTCTATGAGGCAAACAAGGAGCAGATCGACAAGGAGCACGCAGAGTTCGAGGCTCAGATCCAGGCGCTTTATGAAGAGCAGCAGGCTATAAAGCAGCAGGAGGAAGAAGCAAGGAAAAAGGCTGAAGAGGAAGCCCGCAGGAAGGCTGAGGAAGAGGCAGAACGCCTCAGACAGCAGCAGGCAGCCCAGCAGCAGACCACCGATAACAGCGGCACAAGTAACGGCGGTGCGGATGCAAACGGCAACTCTCAGAGCTCCAGTGCCCAGACAGGAAACACTACCACCAACCAGAGCTCCACAAGCAACGCTGACTTTGGCTATAAGGACAAGTCCCAGTTTACATGGCCGTGCCCGGGATTCTATTACATATCCTATGGTGTCGGCTGGAGATGGGGTGCTTACCACCAGGGCATCGACATCTGGTCGGCAGGCATCCGAGGCGCTAAGATAGTGGCTGCGGCAGAAGGCACCGTCCTTCTCGTAAGCAACACCTGTACCCACGACTATGGAAAGAACTATTCCTGCGGCTGCGGCGGCGGATACGGCAACTACTGTATCATCGACCACGGCAACGGCTACTGGACACTTTACGGACATTCACAGTATATGTCCGTTCAGCAGGGTCAGCACGTCAACCAGGGCGACGTTCTTGGAATAGTCGGCTCCACCGGTCATTCCACCGGTGACCACCTGCACTTTGAGGTCCGTATAAACGGAGTTGCACAGAATCCCGAGGACTATGTATAATAAGACCCGGGAGGACGCAGCGTTTTCGTACCCAAAGGAGTAATGGCTTATTATGAACAGGCTTTTGAGCTTCAAGAAATTCATATCGTTTTTGTGCGCAGCACTGATATCTCTGGGGATAGCCCAAAGCTCCAAGCAGGAGCAGCACGTAGGTGCGGAGGGCTATACTGCGGAGCAGACCGCTGACGGCTATACCCAGCAGGCTGATCAGGGCGACGGCACAGAGCTTACCGGTGATTACATCCCCGAGCAGCAGTTCACGGACGACGGCACCACCTACGATCAGGCGACTGACGACCAGCAGACAGGCGATCAGACTGATGACGGAACCGGCGAGACCGATGACAGCGCTGACGAAGAGGAAGCAAGCGGCGTTGACCTTACTGCTTATGCCGAGCAGCTCCAGAAGATCTCGGAGAAGCAGCGTGAGATAAACGAACAGCTTGACGATAACGCCGAGGAGATAAAGGACGAGGAAAAGAAGCAGAAGCTTATAATGGATAAGATCGATGCCGTCAATGACGAGATCGAAGTGCTCAACACCTATATGACCGTTCTTGAAATGAAGATAAACACCAACCAGCGTGATATCGAGAAGAAGCAGCTGGAGATAGACAACTCTATCGCTGATTTCAAGAAAAGGCTCAGGGCTATGTATATTGCCGGAGACGGCAGCTATACTGATATGGTGCTGCAGGCTGACGATTTCTATGATGTGCTTATGAGGCTGGAGCTTATCAAGCGTGTGGCCAAGCACGACGACAGTATGATCGACAGGCTTTATAAAATGAAGGCCGAGCTGGAACAGCTCCAGGCAGAGCTGGATACACAGCAGGCTGAATATGAAAAGCAGGAAGAGGAATATAACCGCCAGAGACAGGAGCTGACCGAGCTTTATGCTTCGAGCAAGAAGGCTCAGGCAGAGCTTGAGGCTTCCACAAAGCAGCTCCAGAAGCAGAACGAGGCTTATGACAACGAAAGGCTTTCCTTTGAGGGAACGCTTTCGGATGTGCTCAAATCCTCGGGGACAGGCGGAACAGCAAGAGACAACGAGATAATGGCTACTATGGTGCTTGCTGATGAAGCACTGGATAAGCTGAGGAAGGAATACCGTGAGAGGATAGAGAACAAGGAATCCATCGACGAGTATGAGCCTGAGTATTATTTCAAGTGGCCGGTACCCGACAGCTACAATATCACCTACGGTGTGGGACCCAGATGGGGCTCCTATCACACGGGTATCGATATCGGCGGCTCACACGGGATGAAGATATGTGCCAGCGAGTCAGGCGTTGTCATAAGGACGAACACCACCTGCACCCACGACTACGGCAAGGACGGCTCGTGCGGCTGCGGCGGCGGATACGGAAACTTTATCATCGTTGACCACGGCAACGGCTTTATCACCCTTTACGGTCACCTCAGCGAGGTAGACTGCACCATAGGCGACAGAGTAAAGGCCGGTGACGTTATCGGTAAAATGGGCTCCACAGGCTTCTCGACCGGAGACCACCTCCATTTCGAGATACGCTATAATGGTTATGTTGTGAACCCGGCATATTATGTGGATATACACTGAAACGCAGGCGCAGTAGAATAGCTTTTTTAAGGCACTTTTGTTAGGGAACTGACAGGAGTGCCTTTTTTGTCGCTTTGCCTGGCGCCTGCTCAATGAATAGTGAATAATGAAGAATGAAGAAATAAGAATAAAGGTATCGTCCTGCGGACGATGATCGCCGAAGGCGATACCTTAACTATTCATTATTCACTATTCATTATTCACTATTCATTATTGAATTGTGTAAGCAAATCAATACGCCTTTCCCCAGAGGACCATTTTCTTTGCAGGCTTGCCGCAGCAAACGCAGACATCGCTTATCTGCTCCTGGTCGAAAGGCATACATCTCGAGCCGACACCTGTCAGCTCCTTGACCTTGTCCTCACATTCCTCTTCGCCGCACCACATAGCCTTTACAAAGCCGTCGCCCTTTTCTTCAAGAGCCTTGATTATCTCATCGGTGGTCTTGCAGGTATAGGTCTTCTTTTCTCTGTTCTCAAGAGCCTTCTCGAAGATGCCCTGTCTGACTTCTTCAAGCTTCTTCTCCACCATAGCCTCAAGCTCGGAAAGCGAGCAGAAGGTCTTTTCTCTGTTGTGGCGTGTAACTATTACACACTGGTCGTTCTCGATATCCTTGGGTCCCAGCTCCACTCTTACAGGAACGCCCTTCATCTCATACTCGGCAAACTTCCAGCCGGGAGACTGCTCGCTGTCATCAAGCTTCACCCTGATGCCTGCGGCTCTCAGCCTGTCAGCCACTTCGGCTGCCTTTTCAAGAACGCCTTCCTTGTGCTGCTGAACAGGGATTATAACAGCCTGGACAGGAGCAACAGCCGGCGGCAGCACAAGTCCGTTGTCGTCGCCGTGGGTCATTATGATAGCGCCGATAAGACGTGTGGTAACTCCCCACGAAGTCTGGTGAGGATACTCCAGCTTGTTCTCACGGCTTGTGAACTGGATATCAAAAGCCTTCGCAAAGCCGTCACCGAAATAGTGTGACGTTCCTGCCTGAAGCGCCTTGCCGTCGTGCATAAGCGCCTCGATAGCATAGGTGGCCTCGGCACCTGCAAACTTGTCCGAATCGGTCTTTCTGCCCTTTACAACAGGCATAGCAAGGTCCTTCTCGCAGAAATCAGCATAAACGTTGAGCATACGCTCTGTCTCGTCGATAGCCTCCTGTGCTGTCTCGTGTATGGTGTGGCCTTCCTGCCACAGGAATTCACGGGAGCGCAGGAAGGGTCTTGTGGTCTTTTCCCACCTTACAACAGACACCCACTGGTTATAAAGCTTGGGCAGGTCTCTGTAGGAATGTACAACATCGGCATAGTGCTCGCAGAAAAGAGTCTCCGAGGTAGGTCTTACACAGAGCCTGTCCTCAAGCTTCTCGTTTCCGCCGTGAGTCACCCAAGCCACCTCGGGCGCAAAGCCCTCGACATGGTCCTTCTCCTTCTGAAGAAGGCTCTCGGGAATGAACATAGGCATACAAACATTCTCGTGACCCAGCGCCTTGAAGCGCTGATCGAGATTTTTCTGGATATTCTCCCAGATAGCATAACCATAAGGTCTTATTACCATACAGCCCTTTACGCTAGTGTAGGACACAAGCTCTGCCTTCATGCAGATATCGGTGTACCATTTTGCGAAATCCTCATCCATAGAGGTAATCGCATCAACCATTTTTTTGTTTTTTGCCATGCTTAAAATCAACTCCATAAATATCTTCGTTATAGATCTTGTAATTAGGATCGAACCCTTCGGGTCTTTCCTGCTTTTCATAAGGGTCTCTGACCTCAAGATCCTCGGGGGACTGCGGTTTGTTCTCCTCCTTGAGAGAAGGGTGCCGCTTCTCGATAGCCCTTGCGATCTTAGGTGTAACAAGACACGCCGCAACTATCAGGACCATTATAATGACAAAGCTCACGCCGAAATCGGCAAACTTGCCAAGCAGCTCCTTATCCATCCGATCCCCTCCTAAAGTCCTATTATAACACAAAAAAACACTCTTGTAAAGGAAAAAATGTTAACAAAATACTGTTTTTGAACGAGCATATCAATGTGAGCAGAGCTGAATAATCTATCTGCTGTTTTCAGCATTTGATCCGGCGGTTACGAAAACAGTAAAATATGCCAAATGGAAATTATTAATTTTTCGTAAACTTTGTTACTAATTGATTTCGTTTTATTGACACAAAGAGAGCTTTATGTTATAGTTAAAATGTATATAATTATACTTCAAAGTGCCAATTTTTCGGGATCTGCGAGATCTTCAGATTTATGAACGGATACTAATTTCTGAAACCGCTGAAAGTTTCGTAAATTCCAGAAAAAGGCACAACATCTTGTCGGCTTAGGGTGAGCCGGCACGATATGTGGGTATTTATATGAATGGGCAAAACCAAAGAGAATTATGAAAGGATGAAAGTATGAGAAAAAGACTTAAAGGCAAGATCCTCAGCTCGCTGACTGCTCTGGCTGTTTCGGCAAGCGTTGGTCTTGGGGCTTTTCCTGCTGCTGACCTGGTCGTTTCGGCTCAGGAGGAGATAGGCAACGGGATATTCTCGCTCACTGAGGCCGAGCTGAACGCTCTGCGTGACAACAGGCAGTACACAAACAATCTGTCTGCGGCCATCAGCTTCCAGAACCTTGACGGGTCCACAAGCACAGACTCTGTTTCCTCAGGTTATTTCCTTGTTGTCCATGTAGTGGGCAAGGACAGCAACAGCTTCACCTACAGCGAGGGCGACGACAACGACTACTACAAGGTTTACTCTCTCTCGAACAACAGCGGAAGCTGGAACTCAGGAAGCTTCAACATAGTTCCCGCAACACAGTCGAGCTTCAACCAGTGGAGCTCCCCTGACGCTGCGAGCCTTGAGGGCTACATCGTCAAGGACAGCTGGAACAACGCTGACAGTCTGGTCGCAAGGATCACTGGCGACCCCCAGTACAGCTGGGCAACGAACACATATTCCGTAACGAATATGATCGATGACTTCAAGGTCACCTGCGACACTGTTCCCTCTGTGTCCACAAACAACAGTGTTTTCCAGATAACAGCTACCAAGGCAGAGATCGTAAATGTCAACGTCCTTGATTATGAGGGCAACCCCTCTGTAGTCGAGAGTGACTCCACCACCAGATACTTTGTTCTGGGTTATCTTGTAGACAGCACAGTTGCTGACAAGAGCTACTCGGGACCGAATGTAAAGGCATGGAGCATTGATGAGATCGACCTTACAAACAACACAAGCGTTACCGCAGGCTTCACAAAGTTCCATCCCTACGGCACGGATGGTTCCGACACAACAGCTGCTCTGGTAACACCCGGACAGGGCGAAGAGATCAGATACCGTGTATTCAGCACAGGCGGAAGCACCCTTGCCACCCTCAAGGACTGCAAGCCCAGCGATGCGAACAAGATCTATGACGGTATCCCTGACTATGTACCTTCCAGCAGCACCGAAGGCGGCGTTACAAACATCACCTTCAAGAAGAACAAGGTAGAGTATCATCTCGTTCTTGATTTTGACGAGGCACCTGACTTTACGGCAGAGGACAACATTTATGTCTATGCCAAAGCAGAGCACTCAAGCGGTAATACATATTACAGCGCAAAGCTTGCAGATATCACCGGCACTACGCTTGATCTCGTTCTTCAGGATTCCGATACGAATGAGTGGAAGGACCAGAACAACAACCAGGGCCAGAGATATCACGGAAGCTCTACCGAGAGCGTGACCGTAAACCTCGTACAGGCTTCTCAGGATGTTACCGTATCCATGATCGCAAACGGTTCAAAATGTGCGCTCATCCCCGACGGCGGAAACATCGCTTCTTACAAGGTCTCCTATAAGGATCAGACAAAGACCGTTAATGATGACACACACACAACGATCTACACTAAGACCATCGAGCTGACAAAGAACCAGGCTTCCAAGGACTACACCTATAAGGATATCCTTGGCGGCGTTGCAGTAAACTTCGGCATTACCGCAGACAGGTTCATGTTTGATGGCCATATGCAGACAAACTTCCTGACCAATTACTTTGACGGAAACGGCGATTCTGACGGCGTAGGAGCTTCCGGCTTCAGACCTGACCTCTCCGACCCCAACGGCGGCGAGATCTATATCGGACACTTCGGCAACTTCACAGATCCCGAAGACAGATCCGCAGAGTCTTTCGAGGAGATAACAGAACCCCAGAAGAACCTTATAAGCTTTGACCAGATCAGTCATCCCGCTCACGCTGATGACTACTATGTAAAGCTTTATACTCCTTTCGATAACAGCAGTGACATCTATGCGAACAACAGAGATGTCACCGGCGGTGCAGCAGCTACCTCCGAGTATTACGTTATCCGTGAGAAGATGTCCTCCGATGAGATCGCAGGCATCGTTGGAAACGCTGTGGCTCACATCCAGGCAATGTCCAACGAGCTTGCCGGAAAGGCAGCAAACCTTACTCCTGTACTGCTCGACGATAAGTATGTCGTTGACGGTACCGCATACGATGAGGATGTTACCCTTTACATCGACGCAGACAGTATGCTCAGCGACGAAGGCGCACTTCCCACTATGCTTATCAGCCTCAGAGAGGGACAGAATGTTGTATTCAACTTCAAGAACGCTAAGAAGGTGAATATCGGACAGTTCTATATAAGAACACTGGTTGACGGCGAATGGGTAGCAGGTCCCGAGCCGGAAAACGGATACGGCAAGACCGGTGAGAACCAGACATATCATTCCGATTTCAACAACTGGATGGATCAGTACGTTATGAGAAACGTAGTGTTCAACCTTAACAAGGCTACCGATGTTCAGGTCGGCCTCACAGCAGGTCTGTTCATCGTAAACGATCCTACATCTGTAACAAAGATGGAAGGCACCACCACAGGCTGGATGGCTACCGCAGGCTTCTTCTCCAAGGGCTCTGGCGAGTGGCACTTCCCCTACTCTGAGCTCGACGAGCTTGCTCCCGATGACGAGGAGACCAAGACCAAGGTAGACCTTTCCAAGACCAACATCGCAGGCGACGTTGAGGTAACAGGCGCACACATCCAGCTTTATAAGGCTGATGAGTCCGGCGACTACAGCTTATTCAGCGAGTGGGATTCCGACGGCACTACCAAGACCTTCACTCTCGACAACGGCGACTACTACTTCGTTGAGACCGCTATCGAGAACGAATCTGCTGACTATGAGATCGTAACTTCCGAGATCTGCTTCTCAGTAGAGGACGGCGTTGTTACAGTCAACACCGATCAGGACGCTCTCATTGAGAACGAGCAAACAGGTTATGTTACCTACACCGAGGCAACAGAGACCACCAACGCAAAGTTCACATTCAAAGACGCCGAAAAGAAGCAGGCAGAGATCGTGCTCTCCAAGACCGATATCACAGGCGACAACGAGGTCATCGGCGCAACGATAACTATCACAGGCGACAACGGCGTAGCCTTCACATGGGTGTCCGGAGAAGAGGATAACACCTTCACTCTTCCCGACGGAAACTATGTGCTCAAGGAGGAAGCTGTTGACAACACACAGAATGAGCTGTCCTACAATATCGTTAACTCCGAGGTAAGCTTCACTGTTGCCGGCGGCGAGATCGTTGCAGACAGCATCGAGAACGTTTCTGACGGAACCCAGGACGGCGACCGGGAAAACGGCTATGTTGAGAACAACGGCAATGTGTTCATCTTCCATGACGCTGAAAAGACCGTGACCCTCACATTCTCCAAGATGGAGATAGGCGGCTCCGAGGAGATCTCCAACGCACAGCTGAGGATCACCGACGAGAGCGGTCTTAAGATCATCAAGGAGTGGACATCCGACCACGAGGCAGGCCCCCAGAGCTTTGAGCTGGGCGACGGCACCTACATCCTCTGGGAGACCGGTGACGAGTTCGTTTACGGCGACAACACTTATAAGATACTCGAGTCCCAGGTCAAGTTCACCATCGAAGACGGCGAGCTGACTGTCGACTACGATTTCAGCGAAGGCGCATTAACAGAGTCCGATAACGGCTATGTAGTATTTGACGGCGACAGGACCTTCACTATCTACGACGCAGTAGCTGACGATGAGATCCACGGCGATGATTCCGATTCCACAAGCTCCACCGACGCTACGGACTCCACAGATGACTCCGATGAGTCTTCTGACGTTGATTCCGATGACTCATCCGATGTTGACTCCGACGATTCTTCCGATGACTCCTCTGACGTTGATTCCGACGATTCATCCGATGTTGACTCCGACGTTGATTCTGACGATTCATCCGATGTAGACTCCGACGATTCTTCCGATGATTCCTCTGACGTTGATTCTGACGATTCATCCGATGTTGACTCCGACGATTCTTCCGATGAAAGCTCTGACGTTGATTCTGACGATTCATCTGATGTTGACTCCGACGATTCTTCCGAAGATTCCTCTGACGTTGATTCTGACGATTCATCCGATGTTGATTCTGACGATTCTTCCGACGAGTCCTCTGACGTTGATTCCGACGATTCATCCGATGTTGACTCTGACGATTCTTCCGATGATTCCTCCGAGGATGAGATAAGCGGCGACGATTCAGATTCCACTGATTCCACCGATACTCCCGACTCAACAGACGAGTCCTCTGACTCCACCGCTGACTCCACGGATTCCACCGAGTCCGGCGACTCCACGGGTTCTTCCGATTCGTCAACCGAGTCTACAGAGTCAACTGAGTCTACCGAGTCGACCGATTCTAAGGATTCCACTGAGTCCGGCGAGTCTACAGATTCCACAGAGTCAAAAATCGATTCGGACAGCTCTTCCAAGGATTCCAGCTCCGCTTCGAGCACATCCTCCAAGAGCGACACCGACAACGCAAACGGATCCAAGACCACTACCGCAACACAGGGCGGCGCTAACCCCTCCACCGGTATGGCTGCATCCGCAAGCCTTGCAGCACTGGCTGCCGCAGCTATCGTTATCACCAAGAAAAAGCGTGACGACAGCGAAGACAAATAAACCTTCAAGCTAAAAAAGCTTACCGCCTGCCGAAAGCTCGGCAGGCGGTTTTGTTATGCTCTATTTCGTTTTGATAAGCACCCGCTCATAGGACAGCCACATGACAAGGAGCAGCACCGCCAGAAACAGCGGCATTATCCATAGCCCCAGCCCCTGGCTCAAAAGCCCGAAAAGCGGCGGCATCACCGTCGTGCCCACATAGGCGCTTGCCATCTGGACTCCGATGACCGCCTGTGAACGGCCTGCGCCGAAATGAACGGGCGTGGAATGGATGATACAGGGATATATCGGCGCACAGCCCACACCCACTGTCACAAAGCCTGCAAGCGCCGCCACGCTCCCAAGGGGCAGCACCATAAGCAGTATCCCAAGGGCAATTATCGCCTGCCCTGCTCTTATCAGGGTCTTGTCCGAAAGCTTCATCGTAGCAAAGCCGTTGACAGCCCGTCCGGCGGTTATGCCGATGTAGAAAAGCCCTGCGAACTTGGCGGCAGTCACATTGTCGATGCCCTTTATCTTCACAAGATAGCTGCTTGTCCACAGCCCCATTGTCTGCTCCAGCGCACAGTAGCAAAAAAAGCTCAGCATAACTTCCCCGGCTCCCGGGAGCGATATCACTTCTCTTAATGACAAGGGCTTGTCCGGCTCACCGCCCTTTTGTGTCTCGGGTCTTTTCTGCCACAGCGGCAGGCTGAGCAGCAGTATCGCCGTAAGGCCTGCCTGCAAAAAGAATATCCGTTTGTAGCCGTCATTCCAGCTTCCGCCGCCAGCCAGCGCCGAACCCAGGATGTAAGGCCCGATGGTGGTGCCCACTCCCCACATACAGTGGAGCCAGCTCATGTGCCTGCTGGCATAGTGGAGCGCCACATAGTTGTTGAGCGCTGCGTCTACGCTGCCGGCTCCAAGCCCGTAAGGCACAGCCCAGAGACAGAGAGCTGTAAAGCTGTGGCTTTTAGAAAAGCCGAAAAGAGCCGCTGCCGTCATCATCACACTCAAAGCAGTGACAAGGCCTGTTCCGAGCCTGCTGGTCAGCCTGTCGCTCTGAAGGCTTGAGACCACAGTTCCTGCGGCGATCATCATAAATATTATCCCCGAATAAGAAAGGGGCACATCAAGCTCCTTATACATCGTAGGCCAGGCGGCGCCCAGAAGCGGATCCGGGAGCCCCAGGCTTATAAAAGCAAGATATATAACAGCCAAAAGCAAAGATACCATAATTTCCCTCCTGTAAGACATTTTATATCACAGTATCCTCCCCTTGTCAAGGCGGGTAAAATAACTTTACAAAGCGTATAATATTTGTTATAATGTTATCAGTTCAGATCGGAGCTGATGAAGATGAAAAAAGCAGTAATAGGCATCCTTGCCCATGTCGATTCGGGAAAGACCACCCTTAGCGAAGCTATGCTATATTCCAGCGGCGCTATAAGAAAGCTCGGGCGTGTGGACAGAAAGGACGCCTTTCTTGATAACGACCCCATTGAGCGTGACAGGGGGATAACCATATTCTCAAAGCAGGCCGTGTTCTCTCACGGAGATATCTCCTATACCCTGCTGGACACCCCCGGCCATGTGGATTTCTCCGGCGAGACCGAGAGGACGCTCTCGGTGATAGATGCGGCGGTGCTGGTCATCAGCGCTGTTGACGGCGTCCAGAGCCACACTCTGACCCTGTGGCGGCTGCTCAGGCGATATGATATACCCGTGTTCATTTTTATAAACAAGACCGATATGCCAAACGCCGACAAGGCTTTTGCTCTGCGCTCGGCGCAGGGAAAGCTTAGCCCGGGCTGTGTTGATATGACACTTGCGCAGGACGAGCTCTGCGATGCGCTGTCTTTAACAAGCGAGAGCCTGATGGAAGAGTATCTGGAGACAGGCGCCATAAGCGACGAAGCCATAAAGCGCTCGACAGCCCTGGGAGACACTGTCCCCTGCTACTCAGGCTCGGCGCTGAAGCTCTCAGGGATAGAGGAGTTTTTAGACGGTCTGGACCGCTTTATCACTGTCCCGGAGCCGAGGGAGAAATTCTCGGCAAGGGTCTATAAGATTGGCGACAACGGCTCCGGCGGACGGCTGACCTTTATGCGCATAACAGGCGGAGCCTTAAACGTCCGTGACGTTATGCGCTACACCGCAAGGGACGGCTCGGAGCTGGAAGAAAAGATAAGCCGCATCCGTATCTACAGCGGCGAGAAATTCACAAGCAAGGAAAGCGCTTCCCAGGGCGAAGTCTGTGCGGTGCTTGGGCTTTCGGCCTGCGAGGTGGGTCAGGTGCTGGGCGCTGGCGGCGGACAGTTCAGCCCCTTGCTGGAGCCGGTGCTCAGCTACCGTGTCAGCTCCTCTGACGGCGCCGATGACCACACTGTCCTGAAAGCACTGAAAGCCTTGGAAAGCGAGGACCCAAACCTTTCGGCGGGATTCAGCGAGCAGACAGGCGAGATAACGATCTCCCTTATGGGAGAAGTCCAGCTGGAAGTTGTAAAGCGCCTTTTAAAGGAGCGCTTCAATATCGAAGCCGAATTCGGCGAGGGCAGGATAGCCTACAGAGAGACCATAGCCGAAAGCGTTGAGGGAGCCGGCCACTTTGAGCCGCTTCGCCACTACGCCGAGGTGCATCTCAGACTGGAGCCGCTTCCAAGAGGAAGCGGTCTTGAATTTGCCAGCGAGTGCAGCGAGGACGTCCTTAGCCGCAACTGGCAGAGGCTCATCCTCACCCACCTTAAAGAAAAAGCCCACCGTGGCGTGCTGACAGGCTCGCCCATAACGGATATGCGCCTTATCCTTACCGCCGGAAAAGCCCACCTTAAACACACCGAGGGCGGAGACTTCCGTCAGGCGACCTACCGTGCGGTAAGGCAGGGGCTGCGCTATGCAAAGAGCGTCCTGCTGGAGCCCTACTATTCTTTCAGGCTGGAGATACCGGCTGTCAATGTGGGCAGGGCGCTGACCGACCTTGACAAGATAAAGGCGTCCGTTGACGCTCCCCAGACAGACGGCGAGAACGCCCTTATAACAGGCAGAGCCCCTGTGTCGAAGCTTCGGTTCTATCACACAGAGGTGGCCGCCTACACCAAGGGGCTGGGGCACCTTTTCACCGAGACCGACGGCTATGATATCTGCCACGACACCGAAGCAGTGACCGAGGCTATCGGCTACGACCCGGACGCCGACCTTCACAACACAGCAGACTCGGTGTTCTGCTCCCACGGCGCAGGCCACACTGTGCCCTGGAATGAAGCAAACGCCATGATGCACGTAAGCGCTGAGCCCAGGAAAAGCTCCGAGGAAGAGTTTGCCGATATAAGAGCCAGAGCCGACAGCTTTGTGCGGCGGGCGGCAGACGACGAAGAGCTGAAAGCTATCTTCGAGCGCACCTACGGCGCTGTGAAGCGAAAAGAAGACCAGGCCATGCGTACAAGGCGTGAGCCTTCCGACCAAAAGCTAAAGCCCTCAAAGGCAAAGACCGGCCCTCTCTACATCCTTGTGGACGGCTATAACATAATCTTTGCCTGGGATGAGCTGAAAGCCCTGGCAAAGAAGAGCCTTGACCTTGCCAGAGCGGAGCTTATAAACCGCATGGCGAACTTCCGGGGCTTTATGCAGTGCGAGCTTATAGTGGTGTTCGATGCCTACCGTGTAAAAGGCGAGCACCGTGAAATAGAAGAGCACAGCGGCATAAGCGTTGTCTACACCAAGGAAGCCGAGACGGCGGACACCTACATTGAGAGGACAGCGCATCAGCTGTCGAAAGAGCACAGAGTCAGGGTGGCCACTTCGGACGGACTGGAGCAGGTGATAATCCTGGGCAGCGGAGCGCTCAGGGTCTCGGCAAAGGAATTTCACGCAGAGGTGGAAGCCGCCGAGAAGGCTGTGCGTGAAATGATAAGAAGCTATCAATAGAAAAACAGGATGACCTATCATCGGTCATCCTGTTTTGTTATTGCTTATCAGTTCCACAGTCTGTCAGACATCACAAACTCCTTGCTTACCCGAAGCAGCTTGATGATCTGGGTCTTCTGCTCCTTGGGCTTGCCGCTCTGGATCGTGATCTGGTTCAGATAGAAGTTTGCATAGTTCTCGTCATAAGCTTTGCTGTGATAGATGTCTACCGTTATATATCTCGACAGCTGTCCCGCAGAGGGGTCAGGCTCGAGCTCGAAAAGGTTGAACTCCGAAAGCTCCATGCTGTTCTTGAATTCGTTGATGTCGTTTGGCGCACAGAAGTGCTTTGGGGACAGTCCCTTGTGGACAGCCCAGTCGTTCTCGGACTCGATAAAGGGCGTATCGAAGCTCATGCTGGTGACAAGCAGGTAGATAAATCCCATAAGCAGGAATTCTCCCGCCCAGACTATCCACAGCAGGACGCCTTTGACATTGTCCTTTTCCTTATAGGAGGATGAGCTGTAGCTCCAGCGGCCGTATTCATTTATGGCCTTGATGTCCGTCCACAGCTCGCCGGGGGATGTGAGAAGATGAAGCAGGGTCTTCTCCTGCTCTGCCTTGCGGTACTTGAAGGTGAACTCATAGGCGTTCATATCCTTCGCCTTTTCAAGGGATTTATCCACCTCTTCGGCGTCCTTTCCAAGGAGCTTTTCAAAGTTGTTATAATCCCAGACGGTGGTCTTCTCCATCTTTTTGATCTCGTCGTCCGACAGGTCATAGCCGCTGTAATCCACCTCGCCGCTGCTGTTCATAAATGTCGTGGACTGGTGTATCGACTTGTAAACGTCGATAAGGCTCTGGGTATCGACGCTGCCGCTAAGGTCAAAATAGTAAGAGAAGTCATAATAGCTGTCGGCGGTCTGCTCCTTCATAGGCTCATATCTGTATTTCTTGACATCAAGGCAGTCATACATCGCCCATTTAATATAGCTTGCCAGAACAAAGCCTATCACCGCACAGACCAGCACAACGGTCTTGTTCCTTATCTTGAAAAGCCCCGATATCTTGGATACCACAAAGCCCAGCAGAGCCGCAGCCGCAAGAGCCACAAAGATGTTCAGATAAACCAGCGTACACCAGTTGTTGAACAGCAGGTAAAGATAGAACACTACGACTCCCAGCACCGCAACACAAAGAGTGATGAGCACGGCTCCTATCGGGCTGAACCTGCCCGACTCCTTATAATACTTTCCTTCCTCAAACATTCACAATACCCCTTAGTTTTTTCTTACATCATATCTTCAATTATATACGGCAGCGATATCTTGAAGCTTACGCCGCCGGCAGGGTCGTTCTCCACAGTGATGCTTCCCTGCGACAGCTCGATTATCCTCTTTACCAGCGCAAGGCCAAGGCCGTTTCCTTCGGTGGCTCTGGACTTGTCGCCCTGATAGAATTTCTCGAACACCTTCGCAAGGGCCGCCTTGTCGATATGCGAGCCGCTGTTCCATATCTCTGCCTCTATGCTCTTCTCCGAGCGGAATAGTCTTACTCTTATGTTTCCGCCTACGGGAGTGAACTTGATAGCGTTGTTTATTATGTTCTGCCATATCTGAGCCATAAGCTCCTCGTTGCCCACATATACAACGTCCTCAAGCTCGATATCAAGCTCGATCTCCTTCTTCGACCACTCCGGCTCAAGCACAAGGATGATGTTTCTTATCTGCTCGTCCAGCGAGAAACGGGACTTAGCGCCGATGGTCTTCTGGTTTTCAAGCTTTGTAAGGCTAAGGATATTTGAAGCCAGCTTTGAGAGCCTTGAAGTCTCGGAAATGATTATCGAGATATACTCCTTCTCCTCTTCCTTTGTCAGCGTATCCGACTGGAGAAGCTTTGCAAACCCCTGGATAGATGCCAGCGGCGTCTTGAACTCGTGGGAGACGCTGGAGATAAAGTCACCTCTGAGTGTCTCGATCCCCGACAGCTGCTCGGCCATCCGGTTAAAGTTCTTTGCAAGGGCCGCATACTCCGGGTCGGCAGGCACTCTTACCCTAACCTTGAAGTTTCCTCTTGCCACCTCGGAGGCAGCCCTGCTCAGCTCTCTCACCGGCTGGAAGATAGAGCGTCCTACAAAGGCCGTTATCACAGTACCCACAATAACGCTTACAGCAAGCGTCAGGATGATTACCAGGTTTATGATCCAGTAGGCGCTTTCACTTGAGAAGGTAGATATGTAGATATAGTCCTCGCCGACCTTCTTGACCATATCCGACTTCGGGATTATGCCCCAGGAATTTATAACATAGCCTTTTTTGTCCAGCGTTTTCTGGTTGTCAAGGATAAGCGGGTCTCTTGCTTTTAATACGCTTACCTCATAGGACGAGTTGCCTATCACCTGTACCACCTCTTCGGTGGAAAACTCGGTGTGGTCGCTGAGGGTGTCGATAGCTATGGACATCTCCAGAAGCTGCTGCTCGGAGTTGTCTCTCATGATAGGTATGCACACCACTCCCACAGCTGTAAGCGACACGGAAGCAGAGATCAGCATTATAACAAAGAAGATAGCCGAAAGCTTGAACTGGAGCGTGGCTCTGTATTTGAGCTTATTTTTGGTTATCATTACGGTACCCCCGTTGCTTACTTCTTTATCGCCTTATATCCAAGGCCTCTGACCGTCACTATATCAAAGTCGTTCTGGGCGTTGAAGCGCTCTCTCAGTCTCTTGACGTGAACGTCTACCGTTCTCTCGTCAACTTCCTTTTCCATTCCCCAAAGCTCGTCCAGCAGCTGGCGCCTTGTGAATATCTTGTTGGGATAGGACAAAAGCTTGAACAGAAGCTTGAACTCCATTTTTGGTATGGTCTCCGCAGGTGCGTCGCCTATCTTCACGCTCACAGCGTCATAGTCCAGCACACAGCTGCCCACGGTCAGCGAATGCTCGGAAGCCATTTTCGAGCGCCGCAGCACTGCCGCCACACGCAGTATCATCTCGTTTATGTCGATAGGCTTTACCATGTAGTCGTCAACGCCGACCTCAAAGCCCTTGGCCTTGTCCTCAAAGGTCTCCTTTGCAGTGACCATAATTATCGGCATCTCGAACCCTGCACGTCTTAGCTGTCTTGCCAGCTCATAGCCGTCCATGTTCGGCATCATTATATCTGTAATGATGAGGTCGATGTTCTGCTTTTCAAACACATCCAGCGCATCCAGCCCGTCATTGGCTGTAAAAGCCTCATAGCCGTGCTGCTTGAGCGCCGCCACCATAAGCCTTCTAAGGCTCGCATCATCCTCGACACAGAGTATCTGGAACATTTTACCTTCCTCCTTTTTTCTAGTCACCTCAGTCAGGTTTTGTGGATTTATATGACGAAAAAAATTTTGAATATGACCCGAAAATTCATATTCGGTTCAAACTACTATGCTATTATATATACAACGAAGAGAGAAAACCCCGTAAACAGGCGGTTCCAAAGCTTCTCTTCAAAAAATGCCGTGTCCGAAAAAATTCTCAGAAAAAATTTTTCAGACCCCCTGAAAATTCATATTCGGTTCACACAGGCGTGTTATTATAAACCTGTAAGATAAAACAAGAAGTTTGGTGCTTGGCAAAACTTAAAGCAATGACGCTTCTTTCCCTCTGCGATTCCCCAAGTCGCTCAATCAAGTAAATCATTACTTTAGGTTTTGCCAAATGCCAAATCCCTTTCATAATTCTATAAAAATTAATGCTCATTTCATGCCGATAAGAAGTGAGTATTAATTTTTTTGTGCTCGCCGCACGGCTAATGCCCCCACCCATCGGGGCTTTGTGTGAACTAATAGCTCCCCCTTCCCTCCCCGGAGGGGAGGGGGGTGCTCGCCGCACGGCTAATGCCCCCACCCATCGGGGTTTTGTGTGAACTAATAGCTCCCCCTTCCCTCCCCGGAGGGGAGGGGGTTAGTTTTGTGGGGGCTTTTCAAGAGTAACGCTTTGCGAACCTTGGGAACGAGCTGAAATGTCCGTTTAACAACAAACCTTAGCCCCTAGCCAAACAAAGCTTTGATTTTCCACAAACCTGAGGGCGAGGGATTTGGGTCCAGGCGTACACGCCTGGCGGCGAGCACCCCTCCCCGGAGGGGAGGGGGTTAGTTTTGTTGGGGCTTTTCAGTTGCACACTGCGTGAACATTGGGAAATAGCTGAAATGCACGTTCAACAACAAAGCTGTAATCATCCGCCAGAGGCAAAGCCGTGCGGCGAGCACCAGGCGTGTACGCCTGCACCCAATTCCCCCACCCATCGGGGTGCGTGGAAAGATCATAAATACCCCCTGCCCGGAGGGACGGAAACATAAGATAAAACTAAAGGCTTGCCCGGAAGGCAAGCCTTTTTATTATTCTACCGAGATAATGTAGTAATAAACAGGCTGGCCGCCGTTTATAAGGTTTACATCAAGATTTGAGAATTTCGCAGAGATCTGATCCTTCAGAGCCTCCGCAGCCGACTCGGTCACATCGGCACCGTAGAGGATAGTGATGAACGAGCTGTCGCCCTTGACCAGCTTCTTTGTCAGCTTATAAGCGCCCTTTGCCACGTCCTTATCCACAAAGCTGAGCTTTCCGTTTTCAAGACAGAGTATCTCGCCCTTCTTGATGGAATGGCCCTCATAATCCGAATCTCTTGCCGCAAAGGTGATCTGACCTGTGGACACTCTCTCGATAGCCGCTGTCATCTCGCTGCGGTTCTGCTTGAAATCAGCATCCGGGTCAAAAGCCAGCATAGCTGACATTCCCTGGGGTATAGTCCTCGACTGGAGCACGCAGACCTTTCTGTCTGCAAGCTTAACGGCCTGCTCGGCAGCCATTATAATATTCTTATTGTTAGGGAGCACGAAAACCGTCTCCGCAGGACACTGCATTATAGCCTGGAGGATATCCTCGGTAGAGGGGTTCATAGTCTGGCCGCCCCTTACGATACAGTCAGCACCGATATCCTTGAACAGCGCCTCTATCCCGTTTCCTGCTGCCACAGCCACAAAGCCGTAGGGCTTCTCGGGCTTGACAGAGACCATTTCCTGCTTGACAGCCTTCTGCTGTGCCTTATGCTGGAGCTTCATATTCTCGATCTTAGGCAGATTGATATGACCGAACTCCAGAGCCTTCTCGATAGCCTTTCCGGGGTTGTTGGTGTGAACGTGCACCTTGATTATCTCATCGTCCTCAACAACGACCACACAGTCACCTATCATTTCAAGATAAGCTCTCAGCTTTGAAGCGTCAGCCGCACCCTTTTTCTTTGTAACGAGCATCTCGGTGCAGTATGTATAGGTTATCTCCGTATCATACTTGCCCACAACGGAAGCAAAGTCATCAACGGTGACAGTAGTCTTCTTGGTCTCCTCTGTCTGTGTAGCAAGGATCTCTCCGCCCTTGAAAACATCTCTCATAGCACAGAAGATGATAAGAAGTCCCTTTCCGCCTGCATCAACAACGCCTGCTTTGGCAAGCGCCGGCAGAAGCTTCGGTGTCTGCGCCAGCGTTTTCTCTGCCTGGTCGCACACCTCGTCCATGATGACCACAGGGTCATTTGTGGACCTGAGCACCTCGGCAGCTCTCTCGGCGGACTCTCTTGCAACAGTGAGGATAGTTCCCTCGGTAGGCTTCATAACGGACTTGTAAGCGCCCTTGACGCCAAGGTCAAGCGCCTCGACAAGGTTCTCTGCCGTAACTTCCTCACAGCCCTTGAAGCCCTTTGAAAAGCCTCTGAATATCAGAGAAAGTATAACGCCCGAATTTCCCCTGGCACCTCTCAAAAGCCCGGAAGCAGCGACCTTTGCGACCGTGGCCGCATCCACATTGTCATCCAGGTTCTGAAGCTCCGGCAGAGCGTTTCTTATTGTCATAGCCATATTTGTTCCTGTGTCGCCGTCCGGAACAGGGAATACGTTTAGCTCATCGACTGATTTTTTCTGGTTTGAAATACTGTTCGCAGCGCTTATTATGGCGTCACGCAGCACACTTCCTTTTATCACTTCAGTCTTCCTCCTACTATATCAGTTAGTCATCTCATCGACAAAAACATTAACAGACTTGACGTCTACTCCTGCCTGGTCGGTGAGAACATAATTGACCTTATGAATGATGCTGTCAACAACGGCGCCCACATTCAGACCGTAGGTCACGGTGATGTGAAGATCGACCACGATCTGTTCGTCCTCCTGGCGGATGATAACGCCTGTGTTGTCATTCTTGTTCAGCATAGCGGATACACCCTGCTTAGCGCCGTACACATTCATTCCCGAAACGCCGAAGCAGCTCTGGGCAGTTGCCGAGATCAGCTGTCTGAGATATGAAGTCGAAATACCGATAGTACCGATATGATTACGAAACTTGATCATCGTTTAAAGCACTCCTTCATCCGCATATAATACACGATTATTATATCACATCTCTCCTGCTTTTGCAAGCAGTTTTTCTTATTTTTTACCTTTTTGTCATACATACCGTCTGCTTATCTCATCGAAGCTCAAAGCGCCGCCGAAAATATCCAGCGCACTTCCCACGGTAAAGTCTATCTTCCCTCTGCCTAGGCGCTCTATCTCGCTTATCTGCTCCATAGAGCTGATACCCCCCGCATAGGTCGCAGCGATTGTGCAGTGCTCGCCCATAAGCTCTACAAGCCCTGTTTCTATGCCGCTCTGTCTGCCCTCGCTGTCAACTCCGTGGATAAGCAGCTCATCGCAGCTTTGTTCAAGCTCCTTTATCGTCCTCTCACAGACCTCCACATCGGTAAACTTCTGCCAGCGGTCGGTGACTATATAATACTTTCCGTCTTTCTTGCGGCAGGAAAGGTCCAGCACCAGTCTGTCCCTGCCAACGGCTCTTAGCATCCTGTCAAGGCGCTTTTCGTCCAGCATCCCGTCACGGAACACAAAGCTTGTAACAATAACGTGAGAAGCACCTGCTTCAAGAAAGCCTTCTGCGTTCTCGTCGTTTATGCCGCCGCCAAGCTGAAAGCCCCCGGGATAAGCCGAAAGAGCAAGCCCTGCCTGCTTCACATCCGCCTCATAGTATTCGCTGCCGGCAGGATTGAGGATTATTATATGTCCGCCGCCAAGCCCACGGCTTTTATAAAGCTCTCCGTAATAGTCTCCCCCGAGTTCCGACACAAAGTTGTCCTTTGCCTGATCGTTCTCGTCTCTTAAAGAGCCGCCGACTATCTGCTTGACGCTTCCGTTATGTATATCGACACAGGGTCTGAATCTCATTTTCTTTCTCTCCCGTCATTCTTTTTTCGGTTTAAGAGTTATCTTCACCGACACCATAGGTTTGCCGTCCACGACCTCTATCACAGCACTCACATTGTGCTCTCCGTCCTTCTGTTTCCAGGCGGACATAGTATCAGTCAGCTCTTCAAGCCCGGTGTCCTCATGGTGCTCTGCCGGCGGGAACACTGTCGTGCGGTTGGTCTCCGGCAGCTCC
Source organism: uncultured Ruminococcus sp. (assembly GCA_902800795.1). GTDB lineage: Bacteria > Bacillota > Clostridia > Oscillospirales > Ruminococcaceae > Hominimerdicola. The sequence continues at coordinate 82,511 of CADCFQ010000014.1, forward strand.
GTCCCTTCGATAACGAAGGTGCAATCCGCACAGTTTTTATCAAGCATCTCATCCAGGAGCGCCCCTACATCTGCCTGGCTCTCCAGAGTCCTGCAGCTCTGTACAAAGTAACTGTAATCATAGCTGTCCGTAGGCGGATAGTCATCATAATCCCAGACGTGCTCCTTCAGCATCAGACTTTCGTCCGCATTGAAATACTCGTGCTTTATGGGGCGCTCCTTATTATCGGGGGTGGGGTCGTCCCAGGTCACATCCACATAATACCAGTGGCCGTCAAGCTCCACCATGTTCCAGGCGTGATCGCCGCTGACGTGGGCAGGCTTGCGAACATAGCGGCAGGGTATTTTCAGCATATCCATGAACATCCGGAAGGTCGTGGCATAGCCAAGGCAGACAGCCTTGCCGTTAATGAGGGTGCCGTAAGGCGTCTCGTTGTGGGGGTCTTCCGCCGCAATGGCATTAAGGGTGTCCTCTGCGTAGCCAACATTGTATACTATCCAGTCGTGGACAGCAAGCTCCTTCTCATAGTCTGTCATGCCGTCCCTGATAATATCGTCAAGGACCTCGGAAGCCTTATCCAGTATAGCCAGCTGCTCGTCATCGAGAGCCGAGGTATCCCCTGTCAGGTAGGCATCTGAGACAGGCGTCGTATCATAGAGCGGCTTTCGTTCGAGATCGCCGGGCTCATCCGCAGCGGAAGAGTCTGACTCGGACACAGCCTGAGATGCAGCCGCTTCGGTGGTGGTCGTTGCGGCCGATGTTGTCACCTTTGAAGTATCTCTTGAAGTATCGCTGCCGCTTCCTTCGGTGCAGCCCGTAAGGACAGCAAGCACCGCAGCAATCAGAAAAACACGTCTCACAAAAACACCTCCAAGCGACCCGGATAAAAATACATTGTTATTGAAATAAATAACATAAGCAAAGCGTTGTGATATAATTGCCCGATACGCAGGGAGTGGCACGTAGTGACACGTATCTGCGAGGGCATTAAGATAGAAATATAAAGAATGCTTTGCATTCATTATATCACATAAGCAAAGCGTTGTGATATAATTGCCCGATACGCAGGGAGTGGCACGCAGTGACACGTATCTGTGAGGGCATTGAAATAAATAACATAATGAATGCTTGCATTCATTATATCACAAATAAGCTCCAAAGTAAAGACCCGCAGATCAGAGCGCTTCGCTTTACCAGACAAGGTCGCCTTCACACATTCTAACCTCTAACATCTAACATCTAACAAACAAGCCTCTAATCTGCGGTTTCTAAAAGTTGACAATGACGGGCGAGTGTGATATAATGTTTGTGTATGTATATACTCTGATAAAAGGGGGTCTGCCGAATGTCCGAAAAAAAGACCGTGGGTGTGTGCTACTGCGGTGTTACAAGAGATTATCAGGAGGAGCTGTGCAACTGTCTCCTTAAATATGCAAATGAAAATGACAATATTAGGCTGCTGTTTTTCACCAGCTTTGTCAACGATGTGACAGGCAGCTCTCAGGATGTCGGTATGATGAGGGTGTTCGACCTTATCAACTGGGATAAGCTGGACGGTATGCTGATCCTGGGTCAGGTAATGCCCGACAAACCCACCATGGAGAAGATAATCAGAGCCGCCAACGAAAATGGCGTACCCTGTGTATGTATAGACTATATAACAGACCTGTGTCCCTGCGTGACCTATCACTGCAGCGAGACATTAAGAATAATGACCGACCACCTGATAAAGGAGCACGGCTGCAAAAAGCTCAATTTCCTGGCAGGCTTCAAAGGGAGCGAGTATTCCGACGAGCGTGAGGAGGGCTTCAGACAGGCGCTGCGTGACAACGGCATAGAGCCGGAGGAGAGCCGCATCAAGGTGGGCTGGTGGTGGCATGAGCCTGCCGGCGACTGTGTTAAGCAGTGGATAGACGAGGGCTGTGAGTTTGACGCCATTGTCTGTGCAAACGATATGATGGCGATAGGCGCTATGGCAGAGCTTAAAAGGCAGGGGCTCCGTGTCCCCGAGGACGTTAAGGTCACGGGAATAGATATGCTCAAAGAGGGCATAAACACAAGCCCCCAGCTTTCAAGCGCCGACTTTGACAGACACAAGGATGTTGAGGCGGCCTTTGATATCCTCTTCGGAAGGATAAAGGGCAGCGTGAGCCTTCATCCCGATATCTACTACTCCGAGAGCTGCGGCTGCAAAAAGGCTCACCGCTCGGAGATAAACGAGAGCCTGCGTATGCTGGAAGACGCAAACGAGCGGATATACCGTGACAACCAGAAGTATTATCTGCTGGAATCCAAGATCATCGAACAGCCAAACTGGAACAAGGCTCTGGAGATAATCCGTGAGGACAGCGCCGAACTGTGGGTGAAAAAGCTGTGGCTCTGTGTCAACAGCGACCTTATAAGGACAAAGATCGACGACCTTGACAAGATACAGCTGGGCTATAACGCCCAGGGCGGATATACCGAGTATCAGCAGATAATCGCTTTCAAGAACAACCACGAGATGACCTACGGGCAGACATTTAAAACAGAGGACCTTATCCCCGGCCTTGATGAGGAGCTTGATGAGTGCAAGGCGCTTCTGGTGTTCCCGCTCCATATCAGCGACTGCTCGCTTGGTTACGGTGTCAGAGAGATATCGAATTTCTGGGCGCTGGAAAAATGGTACATCTACTCCCGTGCCGTTTCAAACGCTCTTATGATAGTAAGGCAGGAAAACGACCTTGCGCTCTCAAACAAGATGCTGGAGGAAATGTATAACCGTGACTCCATGACAAGGCTTTATAACAGGCGTGGCTTTTTCAAGAACCTGAATTCTCTTGAGAAGGCGCCGGGAGCCAACCGCTTCATCGTTATCTCGATAGACCTTGACGGTCTGAAATATATAAACGACAATTTCGGCCACCTCGAGGGCGACAATGCGCTGATAGTCATCGCAGGGGTGCTCACCGAGCTTTGCGGCAAGGGCCTTATCTGTGCCCGCTTCGGCGGAGACGAGTTCATAGCCGCAGGCTTTGCCGACAAGGAGAGAGGAGCCCAGTTCGAGCTGGATCTCCAGAGCAAGCTTTCACGCTATAATGAGATCTCCCGGAAGCCCTACAAGATATCGGCAAGCACCGGAAGAACAGAGAAAGAGATCTCGGAGGACGCAGACTTTGACAATATGGTCATGCTTGCGGACGAGATAATGTACAGATGCAAATCCGAAAAGAAAGCAAGGCTTTTCAGAGGCGCTCCGAGAAATAACTGACAGCAAAAAGCAAACGAAGGGAAGAATCTAAAAATGAATTTAAGAAGACTCGGCATTTGTGCGGCAGCGGCGGTAACTGCGCTGACAATGATGACTGCCCAGGTGTTCGCAGACCCGGCTTATGTGGATCCGAACCAGCAGTATACGGATCCCAACCAGCAGTATGTCGATCCGAACCAGCAGTATGCTGACCCAACGATACCGCCGGATTATCAGGACCCCTATACAAACCCGATAACAGACCCGACAACGACCGATGTCTCTTTGGTGACGGATGTGCCTACGCAGACACTTGCGACAGACACTCAGCCTGTTACCCAGGCGCCGGTGGAGACCCAGCCGACCGAGGTCCAGACCACCTACACTCCCCCCGAGCCTACATCTTCGCCGGCTAATATAAAGCTTACGCTAAGCGAAGTCAAGGACAGGAAGTTCACTGCCGAGATAATAGTTGACTCACCGAAGAAGATAGCCAACGCCCAGTTCTCCATAGAATACGATCAGGCACTCATCAAGTATGAGGGCTGCGAGCACAACGACGAGGCAGGCGGAATGGCAGTTGAAAATTCCTTCGACGGCAAGTTCGTTTACAACTATGTAAACCCCGAGGGAACAGCTTTCGCAGGAACATTCTGCACTGTGACATTCTCGATAATCGACGATGCGCTGTCCTCCTCCGTTCTTTATCTTACAGCAAACGACCTTAGCGACGAAAACGGCGTGGCTATTGCCTGCCAGTCCGAGAACGCTATACTGAGATATCAGGCCGAGGAATCATCGGCGGCCGAGGACGACTCGATCTACCGTGAGGTAAAGCTCCTCCTCTCTAAGAGCCCCTACACCCCCAAGGACCTTATCGCTGACGGCGACATCACCGCTGTGAACATCGAGACCGGAAGCATCCTTGAATACAAGGACGGCAAGTTCTATGCTTATGCCGAGGGACAGACAAAGGTAACTATCGAATATGCCGACGGCTCTGTGGCAAAGCTTCTTGTGAAGATCGAGAACGACGGCGTGACCACCACCGCCCAGACCACCACAACAACGGCCTCAGCCGCTAAGAAGGACGACGGCGAAAGCAGCTCCTCCGTTATGATGTTTATCATCATCGGCATTGTTGTAGTGCTGGGGATCGCCGCTGTTATCTTTGAGTACTTCATGATAGTCAAGAAGAGAGAGCCCGACGATGACGAGTTCGACGAGCAGTCTTACAGCAAGCAGAACGATCCCAATGCTCCCGCACAGGACGCCGACGATCAGGACTATGCTGACGATGAGTACTATGACGACGAAGGCTATGACGACGAAAGCTATGACGATCAGGGATATGACGATCAAGGCTATGACGATCAGGGATACGATGATAACTACGATCAGGAGCCCGAAGATAAATAAACAAAATGCTCAAAACAGCGTCCCGCCGAGGACGCTGTTTTTGTGATATAACACATTTACATTGATTTTAGATTATGTTATAATTACAGTATCGGAATAAACAAAATTACGATCAAGGGGTTGAAAAAAATGAACAAGAAGTTAGTTTCTATCCTTGCTGCCGCCGTTATGACAACAGGCGCACCGGCAGCAGCACTGGTCCCTGCCATTGTGGCACAGGGCGAACCCGCAGTAGTCGTGGCCGAAGGTGAGACAGGCTTTACCGATCAGTATGTGAAGATCAAGAAGAGCTATGCCGCATCCGCTAAGGCTATCAGGATCTACTGGGAAAAGCAGGAGGGCGCTACCGGCTACAGAGTTTACAGACTGGAGTCCACAGGCTGGAAGGGCCTTGGAAATGTCGGTCCCAACACTCTCAGCTACTATGAGGGAAACCTTGAGAGCGGCACCGCTTACAGATACCTTGTAAGGGCTTACAAGAAGACAGACACAGGCTATGAATGGACACAGGTAAAGGGCGACAAGTTCGTTACCACAAAGCCTGAAAACGTTGTTTTCACCGAATCCGACCGCACAGACAGCTCTATCACCCTCAAGTGGAAGGTGACCAAGAGCAGCGGCTATGAGATCTACAAGAGAGAGCACGGCGTTGAGACCGCCTGGACACTTGCAGGCACCACCGACCATATGAGCAAGAACAGCTTCAAGGTGACCGGTCTCAAGGGCGGCACAAGATATGACTTTGTTGTAAGAGCTTTCAGGACAGACGCAGACGGTGTTAAGAACAAGTCCGACTTTACCTTCACCTCTGACTTCACCGCTCCCGCAAATGTTAAGTTTACAACACAGACCTGCGGCGTAGACAGGATCACCTTCAACTGGCAGAAGCAGAACGCTGCTACCGGCTACAGGGTATATAAGTATGTCGGCGGCAAGTGGACAGTACTGGGCGAAGTTGACGCTTCCACCACCTCCTATACCGACAAGGGACTTAAAGAGGGTACAGAGTACCGCTACACAGTAAGGGCTATGCAGAAGATAAATGCTACCACCACCCTTATGAGCCCCTCTTATAACAACAGATACCTCTGCACAATGCTTGACAAGTTCAAGTATACCTGCAAAGCCACGAACCACCTCTGCACCGTTATAATGAACTATGCCGACGACGACAAGATCGACGGATACGACATTTACGCAAGAGAAAAGGGCACCACTGAGTGGCAGAAGATCGAGACTACCGAGGACGGCTACAGAGCTATCATCGAGGTATACGGGCTCGATCAGGGCAAGACCTGGCAGATCGGTATCAGAAGATACAAGATGATAAACAAAAAGAAGATCGTCGGAGCTTACACCTTCTTCTCCGTTGACGTTCCCACAAAGGAGAAATACGTCATCGATGATGAGTGCAAGAAGATGGTCGAGTATATGAATGCCGACAGAAAGAAAGCAGCCTTTGAGCCCCTGGAGATCGACAAGGATCTCTGTGCTCTTGCAGAAGTCAGAGCTTATGAGATCAAGGCAGACTATTCTCACACAAGACCTGACGGAAGCAGCTCTTACTCCATAGCAGCTGATTTCGGCATCGGAAACATCATGGGCGAGAACTATGAGATGGGACCCACAATGAAGACAGCTAAAGATGTTTACACACTGTGGGCAGGCAACACTGTTACCAAGGGCAAGTATCTTGATCCTATGGGCAGCAGGATAGGCGTCGGCTGGTGTCCCAAGACCAACGGCTGGGTAGTCCTCATAGCTGACCTGCTGGCATAACGGGCCGCCGGTTTGATCTAAATCTATTGTTTGAGCCTTCAGCGCAGGCGCTGTGAACATAGCAATATTAAAGGCACTTTCGTCAGGAATGACGAGAGTGCCTTTTTTTTGCCTGAAAGTACGTTTTTTATTTCTTGTTCTTGTTATAGATAATATTCAGACCCTTCAGCAGCAGGTCATCGTCCACCACTATGCCCTTGCGCTTGCAGAGGGGGATGACCGTCGAGGCAAGGCCGCCTGTGGCGATAACGCTGCACTTCTGTCCCAGCTCTTCCTCGATGCGCTCCACCATGCCGTCGATAGCGCAGGCGTTGGAGTAAAGCAGACCGTTCCTGATACAGTCCACGGTGTTGGTACCGATTATCTTTTTCGGCCTGTCAAAGGATACCTTCGGCAGCTGTGCGGTCTTTGATACCAGCGCTTCCGCCGAAACGCCCACACCCGTCATGATAACGCCGCCACGGTAGCTCTTCTTCCCGTCGATAAGGGAAAGGGTGGTAGCCGTTCCCATATCGATGATTATCATCGGAGCCTCATACTCGTTAATGCCGGCAACTGCGTCAACCGCAAGGTCGCTTCCAAGCTGGGCAGGGTTGTCGATAAGGATGCTAAGCCCCGTCTTTATCCCAGGTCCCACAGTCATCACGTCGGCGCCGATGTATTTCTCTATCGCCATTTTAACGGTGTTGGTCAGCGAGGGCACAACGCTCGAGATTATGGCGCCGTTTATCCCCTTGGGGTCAACGCCGTTCATCTCCATAGCTATTTTCAGGTTTGCCGCATATTCAAGATCGGTAGCAGTCTGATCTGTGGATATGCGCTCTCTGAACAGTATCCCGTCATTCTCGATACAGCCGAGAACGATATTAGTGTTTCCTATATCAACAGCGAGCAGCATAAGATTACCTCCTGTTATATCAATTCCCCCGCAGTCTCCTGCGGAGGAATCGGATCGTTTTTATTACTTCTTTGAGGGTATGAGTCTTGCCTTGAAAAGCGCTGTTCCCACAGCGGATGTTACCACTGTGCAGACCACCATCTCGAGCAGAGCATTGAAGCCTACAAAGGTGATTATGAACCAGATAACGTTCTTGCCGCCACGAAGCTCATTGAGCTTGTCGGTGTTCCAGAACAGCACAACAAGCGCCGACATAAACAGCAGCGTATTGAAAAACGCAGCGCAGAAGCCTGTTATTCCGCAGGATACGGGCTTCTTGGTCTTGTTGTTGAGGAAGCTGAACACAAGTCCTGTGAGGAAGCCGTCAAGAAGTCTGGGGATAAATCTCTGGATGAATGTGAGCACAGGGCTGATGTTCACAAGAGCAGCACCGAGACCGCTGGGAACGCCTATGCCGAAGCACTGCAGATAGCTGAATATTCCGAAGATACCGCCAACGATAGCGCCGCCGATGGGGCCGCAGGCCACAGCTGCGATAGCGATCGGGATAACGTTGAGTGTTATGCTGAGCTCAGGATTTACCGGGATAGAGCCGATAGGAGTCATCGAGAAGATGATGACCAGAGCCGTCATAAGACCCATGATAACTAACTGACGTGTGCCGAAAAATGACTTTGTTTTCATTTGAAAACCTCCTTGTTATTATTCCTGTCATGCAGGATACAATACACCGGCGAAGTGTCGGGCTGCTTTTGCGCACCTGCGAGTCAGACTTGGAAAAGACCAATATCCGCTCGGCGCTGGGGCTCCCTCAAAACCGCCGCACATGGGTATCTCCCGTGCAAAGGATATTATAACATAAAAAATTTTAAAAAGCTATATCTTTTTTCTGAATTCTATGTTATAATATAAAACGAACGGTACCAAACAAGAAAAATCGGAGGTAATCAACAATGCTTAAAGGAAAAACAGTGGTCCTTGCAGTCACCGGCTCCATTGCCGCATACAAAATGGCAAACGTCGCAAGAATGCTGATAAAGCTCGGTGCCGACGTTCAGGTGCTCATGACGCAGAACGCCACACAGTTTATCAACCCCATAACCTTTGAGACCCTTACCGGCCACAAGTGCCTTATCGACACCTTTGACCGCAATTTCCAGTACAGCGTTGAACACGTTGCTCTGGCAAAGGCCGCCGACATCGTCCTTGTTGCGCCTGCCTCTGCAAACGTGATCGGCAAGATAGCCTGCGGCATAGCCGACGATATGCTCACCACCACCGTCATGGCCTGCCCCTGCAAAAAGCTCGTCTCCCCTGCTATGAACCACAATATGATACACAATCCTATCGTTGCCGATAATATAAAGAAGCTTGCGTCCTACGGCTACGGCATAATAGACGCCGACAACGGTATGCTTGCAAACGGTGACATCGGCGACGGCCGTATGCCTGATGAGAGCGTGCTCGTTGAGCATATCATTAACGAGATAGCCTATGAGAAGGACCTGACAGGAAAGAGGGTCCTTGTTACGGCAGGCGCCACAAGAGAAGCCATAGACCCTGTGCGCTTTATCACCAACCATTCCAGCGGCAAGATGGGCATAGCTCTTGCAAGAGCCGCCGCTAACAGAGGAGCACAGGTCACGCTGGTCTATGCGGCTGTGACAGAGAAGCTGCCTATGTTCTGCGAGAATGTCCATGTTGAAAGTGCGGCTGATATGTACAGCGCCGTTATTGAGAGAGCACCCGAACAGGATATCATAATAAAGGCGGCTGCCGTGTCAGACTATACGCCTGTGACAACAGCTGACAGCAAGATAAAGAAAAAGGACGGCGACCTTAGCATACCGCTGAAGCGCACCCAGGATATCCTAAAAGCCCTCGGCGAGCAGAGACGGGACGGACAGCTTATCTGCGGTTTCTCGATGGAGACAGACGATGTGCTGGAGAACTCCCGCAAAAAGCTGGCTTCAAAGGGCTGTGATATGATCTGTGCAAATTCCCTTCGCACAGAGGGCGCAGGCTTCGGAGTTGACACCAATGTCCTCACCCTTATCACCTCTGACAGCTGTGACGAGCTTCCCAAAATGTCCAAGGACGAAGCCGCTCACAAGGTGCTGGACAAGCTTCTCGATATTTCAGGTCGTTCCTGACCGGACAGACAAGACAGACAAAAAGGGATCGCAAAAAAAAGCGGTCCCTTTTCTTTATGACATCTACGTCTACATATACATATACATATACATATACATTAACATCTACATATACATCTACATATACATCTACATATACATTAACAGTTGGCTTTGTTCAACAGGCTCCCGGCTCGTTGAGGCTTGTTGATATGTGTTGATAAGTGTTGAACTTTGCTGAACCTTGTTGAACGGTGTTCAACAAACCCAGGCAATATGCAACTATGAAAAAGGAGCACCGCAAAAAGCTGTGCTCCTTATCGTTCTTATTCCATTATGGACTCCGAGAACTCGTAATGCTCCTTGATGATAGCCTGGGGCTCCTCAAGAAGCGCCTTGGCTTCGGCAAGGGTCTGGCGGATCTCGCCGTTGTCATGATCGTTCATCATGTGCTGTGCCTGGGTGAGAGCCTCTCTGCCCATCTCCACCTGATAGAGATAGAGTCCGTCCAGCCTTGCGGCTGCCTTGGTCTCAAGGTCGGCATAAACGTTCTTGATATCCTTGACGATGTTGTTTCTTATATCGTCGTAGTTTTCAAGAGCTATATCTATAACATCTGTCTGCTTCTTCTTTTTGAGTATCACGCTGAAAACAGACATGGTCTCCGGCGGGAACGCTTCACTGGTGGCAAAGAGCTTGACGCCCATTACCGAACGTGTAACGTTCTTGTTCAGCGACATCATTATCCTCTCGACAGACGGCGCCTTCGACACAGCCGAAAGATCCTCTATTCCCAGAGCGGAAGCAAGCTCCCTGCTCATCCTCTCCACAAGCTCTGCTATGCGGTCTCTGTGGGTCTCGATACAGGTCCTGTAAGCCTCTCCCACCTTTTCCATAAGGAAGGAATAGAAATACTTCTCTATATCGTCGGGACTGAAGATATCGTTGCCCTCTGCGTCCTGTCCTCTGCATTCAAGGATGCTTGAACGAAGCTTCGAGAAGAACTCATACATCCACTTCTCTGCTTCCTGCTGCATCTCCAGTATCGAAAGATGGAGCTGGGGCTTCTTTTCGTTGAGCGCTGCTTCGAGCATCTTGCACTGATCCTCGAAATCACGGCTGCGCTCTTCAAGCTTTGCCTGGTCAAGCTCTGCCATATCGCTGATGATATTGAGCTTTGCGGCTGTCTCCGAACACATCTGGTCGAGCATAGTGAACACTCGCCTGTTTCTGATAACGTCCTTCTGCATGATGATATCACGCTGGAGCGAAAGCTCGAACTGGAAGAACTGGGTCTCATAGAACTCTCTTGTTCCCTTGTCCACAGGTCTTTCCGTCTTTGTCTTTCTGCCAAGCTCGTCACGGGCGCTTATGCCGTAAACTATCGCATTGGGAACTATCCTCTCGGAGATATTGCGTATACGCCTTAGTATCTTCTCAACGTCTCTCTGGGTGTTCATAGCGTCTATCATGTTCACAAGGATGTAGAGCATACCGAACCGCTGGGGTCTGACATGGCTGGCAAGGAATATCTGCTCGGTCTCGGAGAACGGCAGCAGACAGGAAGCCGCAAACATTATAGCGTCCGCATTGACTATATAATCCATTACCTGCTTGTCGAGGGACTCCAGGTCCGAAAGGCCGGGAGTGTCAACGATCCTGAGCTCCTTGAGTATAGGTGAATTGTCCTTTATCTGAACATAGCTTATGGGGCTCGGGAACAGCTTCATCCTTTTTTCCAGCTGTTCTCTTGTTATATCCTCAAGGGTCAGCGGAACTCTCGTTCCGTTCTCAAGGATAGCCTCTACCGTCTGGATATTTCCATAGGTTATCTCGTTTATGGTATAGGTCTCGGGAGTTACATTTATCGGTGCAAGCTCTTTTCCGAGAAGAGCATTTATAACTGTGCTCTTGCCTCTCTTGAACTCGCCCAGTATAACGAGGGTGAACGGCTCCTCGCATTTTTTCTCCACAGCCTGATCCCATTCTCTGAGCTCCCCGACGAATTCCTCGCCCAGGACCTCTGCGATCTTGTCGTTTGAAATAAGATCGCCCATTTTTTTACGGATAAGGGCTATGTCTTCGGAAACGTTTCTCTTGGTGACATTATCCATCAAGCTGCCCCCCGTTTCCTAATAATATGCTGCTGCGCACATCGCTGATCTGAGCCGAGGAAAGGGTCTGATCCTTATCATCGAGATCTCTTCTCCACTCATAGAGGGTCTGGCAGTTAAGAAACTGGGCAGATGCCAGTATCCTTCTTTCCAGCTCGCTGAGCGAAGAGTCCGCAGTCAGATTTCTTGAACCGACAGCGCCTATGCTCTCGGCCTTCTGCTGGAGCATGAACGAGTCGATGCCTTCCTGCTGTCTGCCGTAGAAATCCACATAGCCGTCTGCATAGACCGAGCAGATAACATCAATGAACCTTCCGGGCTTGTCCAGACAGATCATACCCGCTCTGTCGCTGGTTATGTCGGCAAAATTCACCCACTGCACCAGTGCCGCATAAAGCTGCTTGCTCACGGTCTGGTTATAGGTCCTCTCGGCAGGTCTGTAGGCCTGCTTGTTATAGTTGAGATAGGTGAACGCCATATTGTATACACAGTGGTTGTTCTGGAGCTTGCCGCACTCGCTTCCCACAAGGAAGGTGAGCTCGTCCAAGCTCTTTGTATCCACCATTTTCTTGGTTATGACAATGCACGGATCTATCATATCGCTGGATATGGAATAGATCAGCGGCCTGTCTATATCCTCTCTGATAAACACTATCGGCACAACGAGTTCAAGTCTCTCGCTGCACTTTTTAAGTATATCGTATATCTCGGGATATTTGAGCGGTCCTACCTGGTTGCATTTCATAAAAAGCACCTTGGCTTCTGCCGCAACGTCGGTCCCGCCCGCAGCCTTGAAAAGCTTGCCGCTCCCTCCGAGCCCGAGTATCTTCTGCCTTACGGCAAAGTCCGACTCGAAGGCATAGTCAAGCACTCCGTCAACTATATGGTTCTGATAGCTTCTGGTGTAGGCGTTGAGATAAGTACGAAAGCTTGTGTCTATCTGAAGAAGGGGATTTTCATTTGCCAATGATACATCACTCATTGCGTGTCCTCCTTTAGAATCTTGATAATGATAAGGGTCAGCTCTCCATTGCCTCGGTAAGAACACGTCTTACAGCATAAGCGTCCTGAACGATAGTGCTTGCTGTCTCGGCGATATCGTGGAGTCTTTCCATTTCCTTCTGCGAGATGTTGCTCTTCTCGGTCTTGAGGTCATTAAGATTATCAAGTGTTTCCTGAGTATCACGAAGAATGATCTCGGTCTCGTTTTCGATCTTGCCCTTGAGTCCTTCAAACGCAGAGAATACCTGACGGCGGACAGTTTCTGTGAAGTCGTTATTGAGCTTCATCTCATGGAACTGCTTCTTTACCTGCGCCTTATAGCTGGACTTATACTTATCTATCTTCTCTTTGACAAGGATCTTGTCTATCGCAAAGTTCGAGGTAAACGTTCCTGCGATACCTGCAACTGCCATAAGGAACAGTGTCACAGGCAGAGTTGCGGTTATACCCAAGAATCCTGCAAAGAAGAATGCGGTGTAATATGTAGCGTAGAAGCCTGCAAAGCCTGTTGCTCCGCCAAGCAGAGCGCCCTTGACGCCGGACTCTCTGAAGCCCAGGAACAATCCGCCCACACCGTAGGAGCCGATAGCAACGCCTATGATCTTATCCATAGTGCCGCCCTTGGCTGCCACTCTGTCGGAGATGGTGAACATCTGCTGTATCCTGGACACGCTCTCAAAGAACTCGTCCTCGAATTCCTGCAGTCTTTCAGCCTCGCAGCTTACTGCGACGTTAATGCTGTTCTGTATCTGCTCGCAGATGATCTGCGCTCTTGCCTCTATGCTCTCTCTGATCTTCTCGGTCAGCTTAGCGGTGATAAGCTTGAGCTGATCCTTCTTGAAGTCCTCGGAGGACATCTGGAAGTTATCTATAACATCCATAGCTGTCTGCTCGATATTCGGCCAGTAGCTGTCAAGCACGGGCTTTAAGTTATCGAACACATTGTTTGCAGCGTCGTTTATCTTTACGAATTCCTGACGCTTCTTGTTTCTGATCTCGTCTATCTCCTTGATAGCCTGATCGTACTTCTCCATAAACTCGTCGTTAGCCATCATCAGGGCGTTTTCCTGCATAACTACCGAACGGAGTATCTCGGTACCGGAGTTTGTTATCTTGTTTGCAAGTATCTGCAGAGCGATAACGCCTCGCTCCTTGGTAAGCATAGTTTCCAGAGCGTTTTCAAACTCGGGGAAATTACTCTTCTCCAGCAGCTCCTTGTCTCCGCTTGCCTTAGCATTGAGGGCTTGCTTTGCATAAACGCCGATAACTCTCGGTGTGCCTATCTTTCTCTTATAAACGGCAAACTCTCTGGAATCCTCGCCCATGACCTTCTTGGCCTTTTCCATAACATATTTGCCTATTCTTGTTCTTACTGTCTCGACGATCTTGTTCTCATCCTCCTGAGAGAATGTGCCGAAGCAGTTTACAACAAAGATTATCCTTCCCACATCGGAGGTGAGCATCTTCTTCTCAAGAAACTCCTTCTCGAACTGTGAGAACGGTGAATTTGCGCTTATAACAAATACGGCAGCGTCGATCTTCGGCAGTATGGACAGCGTAACGCTGGTCATCTGCTCGTCATCGTTAAGACCGGGAGTGTCGATGATATCAACGTTGTTCTTGCAGAACTCGGTATCATAATAGACCGTAGCTTCCTTAACTGTCTCGGCTCTCTCCTCGCTCTCGGCAGTAAGCTTGGTAACGTAGTCCTCCAGCTTATTTATATCTACCTTCTCGCTGTTGCCGTTTTTATACTCCACCTGAACATACGGTTCCTCGCTGTATGTCACACGGTTGAGCGTAGCTGTGGCAGGCAAAACGTCGGCAGGGAGTACCTCCTGGCCGAGCATTGCGTTTATCAGCGTACTCTTTCCTCTCTTGAACTCACCGACGATAGCGACCTCAAAGTGCTCCTCGGCAGTCTTCTCCAGAGTCTCCTTGATAGACTCCGCAGTGTTGACGAGCGATATCTCCTCGCTCAATGACAGCAGCTGTTTAAGGTTCCCCGTAAGGGTACCCACCGTTTCTTTATAGGATTTATAGCTGCCATAGTCAATCTGTTTTTCCATAACAAACCTCCGTTCCGATCTATCATGATAACATTTTTTCCATTCATAGGGCGGACTCCCACATATAGTCAGTGGCGCATGCCTGAAACGATTTCAGGCACAAAATGTCCGCACGAGCATCATTAACAGTATTATAACACAATCATCAAACTCACGTCAAGAAAACCCTGACCACAAGTCCCAAAATTTACCCTTTTGCACAAATAACCGACACTCATATATACATTTTGCACATAAAAAACGCCCCGGAGCGCCTATCAAGGCGCCTTCCGGAGCGAAAACGTTTAAAACATCAAGATGTATACCCGAAGCCAAGGACCTCCGAGAAAGTCTCCTCGTCGCCTTCGGCCATAGTGATCTCCACCGTGTAGTTAACGGGTGTTGGCTTCATAGCGATGTTCACCACCTGGGCATTTCCCCAGCCTGTGGGGCTTATGGGATCGATATCCACCTCGTTGTAGACCTCGCCGTCAGCGATAACCTTGACGTGTATCTTGCCGTAGCTGCCGCTCTTGGCCTCGTGGTAGATCATATAGAGGAACTTCTTGTCCTCAAACTCGAACACCAGCGGATCGTTGCCGGCATCCTTATGGTGTACCCAGCCCTTTGTAAAGCTTGCTATCTGGGTGCCCTCCGCCCAGCTTCCAAGGCTCTTGGGAATGAGAGTGTCATTCTCATACATCCCTGCGTGGACCTGTCTCGGTGCGAAAACAGGCTCAAAGGGCATAATGTACTCGCCCTTGCTTGGGACATCCATTACTGTGTCAAAATAGTAGTCCACCATCGAAGCCACCAGCTTGTGACCCTCTTCATTCGGGTGAGACTGGTCATCCGAGAATTCCTCCCAGGTCAGCCTGTTGTTCTCAAACAGGAACCTCAGCGCATCACAGTAGGATATCATCGGCAGGTCATAGGCCTCGCCTATCTGTTTCATATAGTCCTGTGCCGAGTAGTCATCGGCGGTAACGGAGAACAGCAGAACGGGTGCTACGCCGTCCTCAAGAAGCGTCTGGACAATGGACTCATAAGCGTTCTGATGATCCTGATCGTTGCCGTCATTTACCGCAAATTCGATAAAACAGATATCCGGCTTGCTCGAAAGAACGTCACGGTCAAGGCGGAGTATGCCCAGCTTCGAGGGTGTTCCGCTGATGCCTGCGTTGCAGTATTTCACATTATCACCGGTGCCGAACTTCTGTGCAAAATATTCATACGTCAGCTTTGCATAGCACTTGTCGGGACCGGCTGTCAGACCCTCGGTTATAGAGCCGCCGAGGTAAGCTATCGTTACCTCCTCGCCGGCCTGAGCCTTCTTTATAACGTTCTGAACGAGCTCTGTGTTGCCGTAATTGACCATAGCCTTTTCAAGCATAGCCTGCTGCCATTCCTCGTCAGTCTCGGGCGTTTTGCTCTCGCCGGAGGACTCCGCCTGAGAAGCAGCGCTCTGTGATGTGCTGTCAGCCTTCGAGCTGCTGTTCTCCTCGCCGCAGGACGCAAGCACCGCCAGGCACAAAGCCAATGCTGCCGCCGCTGCCGCTATCTTCTTAAACTTCATACTATCACCTTTTTCAAAAATATAACCATACATAGGCTCATAAGGCCACGAAACATTTCGCTGTATAAAGTTTATCACCTGAAAAAGCCCAAGTCAACCGCTTTAAAAAATGTAAACGACTTCGCTTTTTCAATTTCAGAAATTTAAACAATCCCGCCTGTATATTATGCAACACTTTGCACAAGGGCAGAACACAAAAAAAGATCCGCCCCCTTAAAAGGAAGCGGATCGGGATCTTCAAAACTATCAGTTGAGAACAGTCTTCTCTGTCTCCTTGTCGAAGATGTGGATCCTGTTAGGATCGATAGCAACTTCGATCTCGTCCTGAGGTCTTACATCGGAACGAGGAGAAACTCTTGCTGTGAGGTTGATGCCCTCGCAGTTGAGGTAGAGATAAGTCTCTGCACCCATCATTTCAGTAACTTCTACTGTGGTGTTGATCTTTCCTGTTGTAGCCTGAGCCAGGAATGCAGGCTCGTCATGGATACACTCAGGACGAACACCAAGGATAACTTCCTGATCTACCAGGGGCTCAAGAGCCTCGGAATCAGCCTTGGAATCAGGAACTGCTACCTGATACTTAACGCCTCTTGTGGTCTTTGTATCCTCGGAACCGAACTCAACAACATACTTGCCGTCCTGCTTGAGGAGCTTAGCATCGATGAAGTTCATCTGAGGTGAACCGATGAATCCTGCAACGAACTGGTTTACAGGGCTCTGATAGAGGTTTGTAGGTGTGTCGATCTGCTGGATGTAACCATCCTTCATGACAACGATCCTATCACCCATGGTCATAGCCTCTGTCTGGTCATGTGTAACGTAGATGAATGTTGTACCCAGCTTCTTGTGGAGCTTGGAGATCTCGGTTCTCATCTGTGCTCTCAGCTTAGCGTCCAGGTTGGAAAGAGGCTCGTCGAGGAGGAATACCTGAGGCTCACGCACGATAGCACGGCCCAGCGCAACTCTCTGTCTCTGACCACCCGAAAGAGCCTTAGGCTTTCTGTCGAGCAGGTGAGCGATGTCGAGGATCCTTGCAGCTTCCTCAACCTTTCTTGCGATCTCATCCTTAGGTACCTTTCTGAGCTTCAGGCCGAATGCCATGTTCTCAAAAACGGTCATGTGAGGATAAAGAGCGTAGTTCTGGAAAACCATTGCGATATCTCTGTCCTTAGGTGCGATGTCGTTTACAAGACGGTCGCCGATGTAGAGCTCGCCTTCGCTGATCTCCTCAAGTCCTGCGATCATACGCAGAGTTGTGGACTTTCCGCATCCGGAAGGACCAACGAGGATGATGAATTCCTTATCCTTGATCTCGATGTTGAAGTCGGAAACGGCAATAACGCCGCCTGCATACTTCTTATAGATTTCCCTTAATGATACACTTGCCATTAAAAAGAACCTCCCTGTTTGAAATTTTACTAATATCCCAATTAGCTATGTTCTTATCATAACAGATTTCCACCATAGCCGCAAGAGTTTTTTTGACTAAACTTTATCATATCTCTTTATAAATATTGACGAAAATTGATAGCGTGATGGAAAAATCTGGAATCAGCCTGATTTCTTCGTCAATAATTTATCAACATCTTTGTGCAGTATCTCCAAACAGCCCCCTGCGGGCAGATTTGCGTCAAGCTCCATTTTTCCTATCCTTATACGTTTAAGGAACTCCACCCTGTTGCCCAGCTGGATGAACATTCTTTTGACCTGATGATACCTTCCCTCGGTGATAGTCAGAAGACATTCCCTGTCATTTTCCTGTGAGGGTTCAAACTCCGCCGGAAGCCACCTGCCGCCCTCGTCGTCCTCAAATCCCTGCCCGAATGTTTCCTTGTAGCTCTCCTCCCAGGGCTTCTCCAGCCTGACAAAATAGGTCTTCGGAACATGGTGAGCAGGCGACAGCATCCTGTGGGCGAGCTCGCCGTCATCGGTTATCAGAACGAAGCCCTCGGTGTCCTTGTCGAGCCTTCCTGCCGGAAAGAGGCCCTTTCTTCTCAGCTCCTCCGGGATAAGCTCCAGCACGGTCTTTGACAGGCCGTCCCTTGTGGCACAGACGACCCCCCGGGGCTTGTTTAGCATTATATAGATATGTTCTTTATATTCTATCTTTTTGCCGTCCAGCAGGACGACATCCTTGTTCTCATCTATATGCATATCCGAACGCTTTGCAGCGGTGCCGTTAACGGTCACTCTGCCCTTTAAGCAAAGCTTTTTTACATCTTTCCTCGAAACATCCGCTATCTGCGAAGAGAGAAACCTGTCCAGTCTCATAACATCACCGCATACAATTATATAAAAAAAGAAAGCTCTTGTCAAGGATGATCCCTGACAAGAGCAGAAAACGGCCGTCCCGGCAGTTGCGGAACGGTCAGAAAGATATAAAAGCCAGGCGCTTTCAGCCTCACTTTTTGAGCCCCTGCATAAAGCCGTCGAGCTCGATCGAGCAGACGTCGCCGCCTATCAGCTTCCCCTCACAGACGATAAGGTTCGCCTTTATACAATCCTTGCCGCTGTAGCCCTTATAGTTGCGGACAGTGTATGTATAGATGCTCACGTTTTTGCCCTTGTAGTCCGACAGGTCAAAGCCCTGTCTTTTCTGGAGGTCATTGTAGTTTTTGTAGACAGCCGTGAATTTCTGAGGGATGGTCACCTGACGGCAGGACTCGTATTTCGGGTCCACCTCCCAGCCCATACTGCTCAGAAACTGCTGTCTGTCCTTTTCGGTCTTCATTTCAAGGTCTTTCATCCCTGTCCCGGCAGAGCCTATCGCCCACACAAGGACAGCTGCCGCCGCAAGCACCAGCGCCAGCATAACGGCTGCCGACCTGATGCTGCGCAGCCTTACAGTTTTGATATACATTTGCCTCTCTCCTTCACAGAACTTACGCCGGCAGGCGGCGTACTGTTTGATCGCTGTTGATTTAGTAAAGTATATGCACCTCAGCCGGTGAATAAGATTGTGCAATATAGCTAAATCTCAAAGCTTGATTTAATGTGAATTAACGATTTTGTTCTTTTTAAGTAAAATAGCTTTGACAAATCAAAAATATGTGGTAAAATAAATGTAGGTAACGTCTGTCGCTGTTTTAGGTTTTCGGCAGCGTTAGACCGCCGCTTTCGGGTCCGGTGGCTTTGTTTTGATGCGCATTATCGGCCTAAAGTGCGGGAAAATAATTCCGCAGAGCTTTCTGCGGCTTTATGTTTGTGAAAGGAGCAATGAGCTTATGTCAAAAATTATTGCAGTAACTTCAGGTAAAGGCGGAACAGGAAAATCGTCTATCAGCGCCTGCCTGGGATATGCTCTTGCAAAGCAGGGTAACAGGACCCTGATAATCGAGCTCGACTTCGGTCTGAGATGTATGGATATCATGCTGGGTATGCAGGGAAACATCCCCTACGATCTCGGTGATGTGCTCGAAGGCACCTGCGACGTTTACAAGGCTACTACAACAGTCAAGCTTGCATCCAACCTGAGCGTTCTTTGTGCGCCGAGCGATCCTTTTGTTCAGCTGAAGGCTGAGGATATCGAAAAGATAACCCACGAAATGAGAAAGTATTTTGAATATATCATCATCGATACCTCCGCAGGTATCAATGGTTCGGTATTCGATATAGTAACGAACTCTGACCTTATCCTTATCGTAACAACGCCCGATCCTGTGTGCGTAAGAGACGGAAGAATGATGTCTGACGAGTTCTATAAAAGAGGAAACCAGAAACAGAGACTTGTTATAAACAAGGCCAACAAGAGGATCTTCGAGTATGATGATATGGACGACCTGGATGCTATCATCGACACCATAGGTGTTCAGCTGCTGGGAGTTATCCCCGAGGACAGCGCTATCCCGCTTGCAACAGGCAAGGGCGCTCCGCTTTCTTCGAGCTCCATGGGATTCTTAGCTTTCTCGGCTATCTCGAGACGTATAAAGGGTGAACACATTCCCCTTTCTATCAAGGTCTGATCTTATAATAAATCCAACGAATCGGGGGGATCACATTGAATATAGCACTTATCGCTCACGACTCCAAGAAGGAGCTTATGGTGCAGTTCTGCATCGCATACTGCGGAGTTCTGAGCAAACATAACCTCTGTGCTACGGGAACGACCGGAAAGATGGTCGCCGAAGCAACTGGTCTGGGAGTTGTACGTTATCTGAGCGGTTCCCAGGGCGGAGATCAGCAGATCTCTGCGAGGATCTCCTGTAACGAGATCGACCTGCTCCTGTTTTTCAGAGATCCGATCTCTGCAAAGCCTCACGAGCCCAATGAAGCAAATCTTATGAGGCTTTGTGATGTTCATAACATTCCTGTGGCAACAAACATCGCAACTGCCGAGGCTCTTATCCACGCTCTTGAGCGAGGAGACCTTGACTGGAGAGATATCGTTAATCCTTCGGCAGGCACAGCAAGATAACAAATATCATAACGGCAAAGACGAGGAGAGTAGAACTGACTGCGTGCCAAGCGAGGACCGGCTGGTGAAAGGGTCTGCACAGCGGCTTTTTGAAGGACACCTCTGAGCTTCCGCCTGACAAAGGGCGGACGTATTTCCTGCGTTAAGGGTATAGAGTGACTCACAGCCTGTGCTGTGGGTAATTAGGGTGGTATCACGGTAAAGTCGTCCCTTTGTCAGGGACGGCTTTTTGTTTTTTTGAAGAGGTGTATCATGAAGAGAGCTATTGCTGCGGTCTTATCTTTCCTGCTTTTGCAGGCCTGCACCTTCCCGCCCGAGAGCATAAGCACCGGCGACACGGAAGAAAAGATAAGCTCCGTTATGGAGCTTATAAAGGACGGAGAAAAGGAAAAGCTTGCCGATGAGTTTTCCGACAATGTCAGCAGGAAGGACCTGCTTGAAGAGATAGACGAAATGTACGGCCTTTTCGGCGGAGGGATCATCTCCTGGGACGAGCCCACACACTGCGGATATACACAGAAAGCCTCCGATCACGGTGATATAACGCTTTACACCGCAGACCCCCGGGTGAAAAACGTTAAAGCCGGGAACAAGGAGACCTATGATATAGACATAGACTACACAGCCGTAAATGACAAGGAGCCGGAAGCTGTCGGGATAAACTGCATAATGATAAGAAAGCAGGATCCCGACAAAACTTACGGCGAGGTCATTTTGAAGATAGACGGTCAGACTGAATGATTATTTGGCGGAGATGATAGTATGGAAACTATGATGATCGTAAACATCGTTATCTCGCTGACCCTTTTGCTGGGCGGCGCAGTAATGACGGCGCAGGGCAAAAAGCAGATAAACCCTGTTGTGGGCTACCGCACAAAGCGCTCAATGGCCAGCAACGAAGCCTGGATGCTCTCGAACAGGAAATGCGGGATAATGTGGCTTATAAACGGCGGCATAGGCTTTGTGCTCACAGCGCTGAGCTATCTTCTTATGTTCAAGATCTCCGACAAGGTGTCCTTTGCGCTCCAGATACTGATACTCCTGCTTATGACAGCAGGCGCAGTGTTCTCGATAATAAAGACTGAAAAGATGCTCAAAGACCGTGAAAACAGCGCTGCTGCAAAAAAAGAAGAGATGTATAAAAACCTGGTTTAAGGCTTTGTTTACAAACTATAGCTTGACTATTATCACACAATGGGTTAAAATATAAAGGTTCATACTAATAAAAAAGAAAGGATCTGATCGTTTGGCACTTCTTATCCAGAGACCTAAGGGAACAGTGGATACAATCCCCTCACAGGTGCATAAATGGTACACAGTGGAAAAAATAACCGATGATATCGCAAGACAGTACGGCTTTAAGGAGATAAGGATACCTACCTTCGAGGAGACCGGGCTTTTTGTGCGCTCGGTGGGCGAGGCTACCGACGTTGTCTCCAAGGAGATGTACACCGTTACTGCAGCAGGAAACACACAGTTCACCCTGCGCCCCGAGGGAACCGCAGGCGCTATGAGAGCCATTCTTGAAAACGGGATCCTCAACGAGGGACTTCCCCAGAAGATATTCTACCGTCTGTCCTGCTTCCGCCATGACAAGCCTCAGGCCGGAAGACTCAGAGAGTTCCACCAGTTCGGCTGTGAAATGGTGGGAAGCGAGAGCCCCAGAGCTGACGCCGAGATAATCGCCCTTGCAAAGGACGTTCTCGACACCTGCGGCCTTTCAAACATCAAGCTCAATCTCAATTCCATAGGCTGTCCCGAGTGCAGACCCAGGTATCACCAGGCGCTCAAGGAGTATTTCCTTGCAAGAAAGGACGAGCTGTGTCCCACCTGTCAGGAGAGACTTGAAAAGAACCCTATGAGGATACTGGACTGCAAGTCCCCTATCTGCCAGGAGATAGGCAAGGACGCTCCCGTGGTCACAGACTTCCTCTGCGAGGATTGCAGCGGCCACTTTGAAAAGCTCAGGGAATACCTCAGCGTTATGGGTATCGAATATGAGATAAATCCCAAGATCGTAAGAGGTCTTGACTACTACACAAGAACAGTGTTCGAGTTCATCTGCTCCGACCTCGGCGCACAGGCAACTGTCTGCGGCGGCGGACGCTATGACGGACTTATCGAGCAGCTGGGCGGCAAGCCCACACCGGCTCTCGGCTTCGGAATGGGACTCGAGAGACTGATACTCACCATGGAGAAGCAGGGCTGCGACTTTATGGAAGCAAAGAAGTGCGACCTCTATGTCGCTCCGATGAGCGAGGATGCGGCTTCAAAGGCTATGGCCATAGCTTCCGCACTGAGGAACGAGGGCTTCTTCGTTGAGTATGACCTTATAGGCAGAGGCCTGAAAGCCCAGATGAAGTATGCTGACAAGATCGGTGCAAGGTTCGTTATCGTGCTCGGAAGCGACGAGCTTGACAGCGGCAAGGCAAGACTTAAAAACATGAGAAGCGGCGAGCAGACCGATATCGACCTGGGAGAGGGGCTGGTCAATGCCTTCTCAAACGCTGCCGTGAGCGAGATGTTTGACGGCATAGACGACGACATAACAAAGCTTTTGGAGAACGGAGGCAAATGATATGAGCCAGAGATGTGACCAGTGCAAGAATGTGCCTCTCGTGGAGATACACACCCCCACAGAGTATCAGCTCTGTGTAGGCTCGCTTGCAAGGATGTGTCTTGCGGGAGAAGCGGAGATAGTTTACCAGACCTGTCCTCTGGATCAGATCATGGACAAGGAGAACCGCTGGTATGCTCCGAAGATATTCCACCAGTTCAGATGCACAAAGTGCGGAACTATATACGGGATGCTTCTGAACACCAGGATCGGCGGCCAGATAAAGATAAACGACAAGGTCTTTGACCCTGCCGATTATCCTGACAAGCCTGACGAGGGCACACCCAATAAATGAGCAGGATTATAACCGTCGAAACGGAGCTGACACCAAAAAAGCTCTGCAAGAAGCTGGACAAGGAGCTGACGGAATACCGTCCCACCCTTAATATCCTGTCGCTGGGGCGCTTTATGAGAAAGCACCGCTATGAGACTTTCTTTTACGGCTGCCGCAGGGATGACAAAAGGGTCATGATCTTTCACCACCAGGCTAAAAAGCGTGACGGCGGGACCAGCGGCTTTTTCGGGACCATTGAAAATACCGAGAACGGTTCACGGCTGACAGGCAGGATAAGAAAGCCCATAAGCGCTTATGTGTTTGCGGCTGTCCTTTCCGTGGTGTCGCTGCTTTTCATCCTTATGTGCGCAGGGCTCAAAGAATATAAGGCCATGGGCGTGTTCGCAGGGATATGGGCAGTGTCGCTGTTTCTGATGCTGTTCGACAATAAAAAGAAGTATATAAAAGCGTATCTTGAATCGCTTAAAGATGAATGAAAAGAGGAAATGTTTAATGAAACTTGACAGTATGAAAGGGCTCAAGCGCACCAACTACTGCTCCGTAGACTATAAGGTCGGCGAGACAGTAACGGTCATGGGCTTTGCAGACAGAGTAAGAGATATGGGAAACCTTATCTTTATAAATCTGCGTGACAGAACAGGGCTTGTGCAGCTGGCATTTAATGACGAGACAGACAGAGCCGTTTTTGAAAAGGCACAGAATGTCAAGAGCGAGTATGTGCTGGCGGCTGTGGGCGTTGTGAGAGAGCGTGAGAGCAAGAACGACAAGCTCAGAACCGGAGATATCGAGATAGCCGTATCAGAGCTTCGCATACTCTCGGCAGCAGAGACCACACCCTTTGAGGTGACAAACTCCGACAAGGTAAACGACGAGCTCAAGCTCAGATACCGCTACCTTGACCTGAGAAACCCAAGGCTCACGAAAAACCTTATCATCCGCCACGAGATCGCTAAGGTGACAAGAGAATATTTCTATGAGAACGGCTTCCTCGAGATAGAGACACCTATGATGATGAAATCCACTCCCGAGGGCGCAAGAGACTATCTCGTTCCTTCAAGAGTCCATCACGGCAAGTTCTATGCTCTTCCCCAGAGCCCTCAGATATACAAGCAGCTGCTTATGGTGGCAGGCTTTGACAGATACATCCAGCTGGCAAGATGCTTCCGTGACGAGGACCTGAGAGCCGACAGGCAGCCCGAGTTCACACAGGTGGACCTGGAGATGTCCTTTGTTGACCAGGAGGATATCCAGGAGGTCATCGAGGGATATATCAAGACACTGTTCAAGAAGGTCCTTGACAAGGACATAAAGCTTCCTATCGAGCGCCTTACCTTTGCGGACGCTATGAACCGCTTCGGTTCTGACAAGCCTGACACACGCTTCGGGCTGGAGATCGAGGACATTACCGACAAGGTCAAGGACATCGACTTTGTGGTGTTCAACAATGCCGTTGCAGAGGGCGGTTCCGTAAGGATGATAAATGTCAAGAACGGCGCTGCAACATATACCAGAAAAGAGATCGACAAGCTGACCGAGCACGCAAAGGGCATCGGCGCAAAGGGTCTTGCCTACATCCGCTGGGCAGACGAGCCCAACTGCTCCTTCAAGAAGTTCCTCGGCGAGGGACAGCTTGAAAAGCTGCTTTCTGATATCGGCGCCGAAAAGGGCGACCTTATCCTCATCTGTGCCGACAAGAACAAGGTGGTCCTGCCGACACTGGGAGCGCTGCGTCTTATCTGCGGCAAGAGATTTGAGCTCATCCCCGACGATGTTTACAACTTTGTATGGATAACAGAGATGCCTTTCTTCGAGTGGGACGAGGAGAACGAGACCTGGGTGGCTATGCACCATCCCTTCACCATGCCTATGGAGGAGTGTCTTGAATACCTTGACAGCGACCCCGGAAACGTAAGAGCAAAGGCGTGGGACCTTGTCCTCAACGGAACGGAGCTCTCTTCGGGCTCTATGCGTATAACCGACCCTGCTTTGCAGCAGAAGATGTTCGAGGCACTGGGTATGAGCGACGAGGAGATCGAAGCAAAGTTTGGCTTCCTTGTTGACGCTTACCGCTATGCTTCACCCCCTCACGGCGGAATGGGCATAGGCCTTGACCGTATCGCTATGATAATCTGCAAGGCAGACAGCCTGCGTGATGTTACCGCCTTCCCGAAGGTGCAAAACGCCAGCGAGCTTATGAGCGGCTGTCCTTCCGTTGTAGACGAAAAGCAGCTTGAAGAGCTGCACATAGCTGTCACCCCGGAAGAAAAGGAATAATGCCAAAAAAGGCTGTTGCATAAATAACACCTCGCCCCGCAGGGGGTGAGGTGTTATTATTCTATACGGCAGTTTATATCAAGGTCCAGCCGGGTGTTCCGGATAAGCCTTTCTATATCGTCCTCATATTCAAGATAGATTTTGGGGTATCTCTGGCGCAGGAAGCGCCAGACTCCGGCGGCATCACAGCCCTCCCCGGCGCTGTGGTCCCAGGCTTCTCTCAGCTGTGTTTCAAGATAGTTCTCCAGAAACCTCTCCGAGGGCATATCGCCGCTTTTGATATCAAGAGACACCGCCGCCGAAAGAGTGATATCAACAGAGAAAACCAGCCTTCCGTTTTCGATATCAAGGCTCCGGCTCACATCTGTGTTTTCAAAGCGCACATCATAAGACCTGCCGTCAAGGCTTACCACCGTCGGAAGGGTCTCCGCTTCGTCACGCAGGAGGGAAAGCGCAAAGCTCTGCTCCTGCGAAAGAAAGCCTGAGCGTTTGCCGCCGCACAGAAGAGCCGTTCCCGTGATGTCTATAACAGGCTCCTTGTTCTCGCCGCTCCCCTCCTGTGAGAGCGCCGCCACAGGCATCGCTTCAAACTGGGGAGACTTTATATCCGACAGGAAGTCAAGCACCGTACACTCCACTGTTCTGCCGTTTCTTACGTTCTCATCCAGCGCCTTCTGGAGATTCTCGGAGGACAAGGTGCCCCTTTGCATCTCGGTCATTATGATATCCGCCGCCTTGTCCCGAGCCATACAGAGCTGCACCCCGAGATAAACGCTTTTGTCCCTGAGCACAAAGGCAAAAAGCTCCTGCGGGTCTTCAAAGCTTATCTCCCTGCCAAAGCATATAGTCTGGAGATGCCCGAGAAACACCTCCCGCCCAAGCTTTGCCGAACAGCGGTCGATAGCCTGGGAGACAGTGTCCGCCTTTATCTTTATCAGCTGGACATTCGAGTGGCTTATATCTATGGGGATGTCCGCCCCTGCCCCGGAGGAGCGAAACACCTGGAAGGATACCTCGTAGCCGCCGGCGGCCCTGTCTATGCCCATAGCGTGGACAAGGACACGGTCCTCGATGTTGTGCTCGCCTGTGAAAGAAAAACACACCACGGCCGCCGCCAGCACCCACAGCAAATATTTCCTGCCGCTGTTTTTAAACCTCTGCGCCGATATCCTCACCGCTGTGCTCCCTTCTCTTTTTTATAAGCCTTCCTGCCGCAAGCACCAGCGGCACCAAAGCCACCGCCGACACCGAAACCGCCCAGCCGCTCATATCGTATGCCTCTTTTTCCCACTCGAACCTTGACAGCCGGAAAAGCGCAAGGCCTGCTGATACTGCCGCTGTGCTTATCACCGCAAAGCCTTTCGGCAGGGGCTTTATCACCGCCCTGATGCTTTCGCCGAGGCAGTGGAAGGCTGCCCCGAGCCTTACCACCGCAAGCGTCACCCACACCGCCATGAATGCCGCATCAAAGCGCTCGATCATAGCGGTGCTCGAATATGACGCCATAGCGGAAAACGGAAGCTTTGCCAGCATAACGTAGTCGCCGAGGACCCAGGTGACAAAGCCTATGCAAAGCCACACGAACACAAGCTTTGCCGACAAAAACACCGCTGCGGTCTTAGCGGCGCTCTGTTTAAGACAGGGCAGGAACAGCACCAGGAACACAAGATCCATCCCTCTGAGCAGCTCACATTTCACAGACTCGGCTATGCCGCTGCCGATATTGCGGCTGGCAAGGTGGAACGCAAGAGACCCGGTGTAGTGTCTTCCCAGGGAGCAGAGGACGACCAGCGCACAGAACACCAAAAACAGAAAGAACATCACACCTGCCGTCTTTCCGATAACGGAGGGCTTCATAAGTCCCAGGTATACTCCTGCCGCACAGATGCCGCAGACTGCTGTCCAGCGCATAAACCCACGGGGGATGATGCCGTCGAGAAAATATGTGAAGTTTCCTATCACACGGAAGCAGAAAAAGATGAGCACCGCCGTATAGAACACCCCCACGATCACCCTGAGCACAGGCGAGAGCCGCTCTGCCGCCGCAAAGACGCCGCCCTGACGAACAGCGTCCCCGGCAAAGAACAGGGGCAGCAAAAGCGCCCCCTCAATAAGCACAGCTATCGCCGCACCTATCATATACTCGGCAGGGTTGTCACAGGTGTAGGGGAAGAACGTCATCAGAGAAAAGGCGTGGCCGCAGAGCATCACCGCCGCCAGCTGATAAAGACTTAGCTTATTCATCCGCCGCCTCCCTTATGTCAGAAAGGGTGGGACGGCCTTTTTCATACTCTCTGAAGCTTTTCATATAGACGATATCCTTTATGCCCGAGGGGTAAAAAGGCGCCGCAGGGGAAAGATAGGACACCGAGAAATCGTTCATAGCGCAGACGTTTGCGACCAGCACCGAAAAGCACACAGCCAGCCCGAAGAGCCCTGCAAGACCGCCTGAGAGGATGAAGATGAGCCGGAGCACCGCCGCCGGCTGTTCCAGCTGTGGAGTCACAAAGGAAGCGGTGGCAGTTATCCCCACAACGATGAGGAGCGGCGCCGAAACTATGCCGCTCTTCACCGCCGCATCGCCGATAATAAGGCCGCCCACAATAGACACCGCACTGCCTGCGGCCTTGGGCAGACGCAGGCCTGCTTCACGCATTATCTCGAAAAACACCATGAGCATCACCACCTCCGCCATAAGCGGATAAGGCGTTGCCTCCTCGGCCACCGAGAGGTTTAAGAGAAGCTTTAAGGAGAACACCTCCGGGTGGTGGTCAGCAAGCGCCACATAAAGCCCCGGAAAAGCCACCGAAAGAAAAAAGCTGATATACCTTATCCAGCGTATAAAGGCGGTGTAATAGGGCTTCTGGCTGTAGTCGTCCATGGTCTGGAAGCTCTCGGCAAACAGCGAGGGCACCACAAGGGCAAAGGGCGTTCCGTCGATAAGGACGCACACCCTGCCCTGGACAAGCCTTGTACACACAAGGTCAGGGCGTTCGGTAAGGCTGACACAGGAAAACACCGAACCCGAAAAGCTCTCGTCAACAAAGGGCTCGGCATAGCCGCTTGTAAGCACCGCATCGAGCCTTATGCTCTTTATGTCCTCTTTTATGCGCCTGACAATGTCCGCAGGGACACGGTCCTTTAAATATAAAATGCAGATATCCGTCTTTGAGAGCGTGCCGGCGTCCAGCATTTTCATAACGAGCTTAGGTGTTTTAAGGCGCCTCCTTATCAAAGACATATTCACCCTCACTGTCTCGGTGAAGCTGTCCTGGGCGCAGCGCACCGTCTGCTCGGCCTCGGGAGCGCTCACTGAGCGCATCTCAAAGCCCTGGAGCCCCAGCGCACAGGCTCTGCATTCGCCGTCAACAAGGACGACCGCAAAGCCCGAGAAAAGCAGTGTGCAGATATCCTCAAGGCTGTAGACGAGCTGTCTTGCGGCAGTAAGAAAGACCTTGCTCGTTATATGGTCAAACACATTCCCGCTCTTACCCTCTTTAAAGTCAAGCTCGCTTAAAGGCCTTAGCACAAGCTCGCCCACCTGCTGGGCTGAAACCATTCCCTCGGCACTTATCACCGCCGCTGCCTTGCCGCAGACATAAGCCCTTGTGATATTCAGCTCCGCTGTGTCCGACAGGATGTTTTCAAGCTCCTCAAGTGTTTTTTCAAGCGAGACCGACAGGTCGTTCTTTGCCATTCATCCACTCCCTTTTTTATTAGTTTCACCGAAATTAGCATTAACAGATTTTTTCGGAATATTCCGCCTGACCCTGCAAACAATAGATATTAACCTCGCAGCCGAATGAAAAACTTGCGAAAAAAAGTATCCCCCAAAGGGGAAGAATACATTTTCCGGCCGGATATGAACCGCATGAAAGGAGCTGAAAGCTTTGCTTATCGTTTTTATAAGAGCCATTATCCTTTACGGGCTCCTTATCCTTGGCATCCGCCTTATGGGGAAGCGCCAGATAGGCGAGCTCCAGCCCTCGGAGCTGGTGACAACGGTGCTCCTTTCCAACATCGCTACCCTGCCTGTGGAGGACGCATCCATACCCATGGTGATAGGGATAATACCTATCTTCACCCTTGTGAGCATAGATATCATAATGTCCTATGTGTCGCTTCATTCACGAAAGCTCAGACAGCTTGTGTGCGGCTCGGCAAAGATAGTTATCTCACAGGGACGAATAGACCAGAAACAGCTTTTAAGGCTGCGCTTTTCGGCGGACGACCTTCTGGAGTCATTAAGGGGGATGAACATTTTCGATATATCCGAGGTCCAGCTTGCAGTGGTGGAGACAAACGGAAAGCTTTCGGTCTATCAGAAAAAGCCCAGCCGAAATGTCACGAACGAGGACATGGGGAACACCGACGATGACGGCAAGGATCCGCCGATAATGGTGATAGAAAACGGCTGTGTGATCGACAACGCCCTTGAAACGCTCAGCCTTGACAAGCAGGCGTTTATCAAGGAGATAAAAAAGCGTGGGACACAGCCTGCAAATGTCTATATCTGTACTGCCGACGCAGACGGGATAGTTGATCTTATCGAAAAGGAGGGCAAAGTATGAAACGGCTTTTTATAAGCGTTTTTATCCTGATAATGATAACGGCGCTCAGCGTGTGCTGTCTGGAGGGGCTCAAAAAGGACTGCGGAAGCCTTTGCCAAAAGCTTGACAGCATAGCCGCAGGCGCCCGTGACGGCACCCTTGAGCGCCGGACCGTTGAGGACTTCGACTCGAAGTGGGAGGACTTTGCCTTCAAGGGCTCGATCCAGCTCAATTCTCTGGCGGTGGATCAGATCAGCACAGAAGTAAGGCGCCTTGATGTCCTTGCCGCCGCAGGCTCCTGTGACCTGACATCACAGTGCGCCTATCTCAAAGAAGCCATAACCTCTCTCTGTCAGCGCCAGATGCCTACCCTTGCCTCGGTGCTCTGAGGCATGGAAAAGCGACTCAAAGAGCATTTTTTTGTGTCAAATAATTGTACAAACCTACAAAAAGTTCATTTTTCGCCTGTTTCCGTATTGACTTTTGATAGGGTTGGTTGTATACTGTTAGGTGGAAAAGACCGTTGATACGGTCTTTTAACAGCATCACAACTCGGGCATCAGCCCGAAAGCGATTATTGGAGGTATAGTAATGGCAGATCAGATCTTTTGTCCGAATTGCGGCAAAGCCGCTAATGTCGGAGCTAAATTCTGTGCCGGCTGCGGAACACCGTTCCCCCAGCAGGCAGCTCCTCAGGCAGCTCCTCAGCAGCCCGCTCCCCAGCAGGCGCCCCAGGCAGCACCTGTTCAGCAGCAGGCAGCACCCCAGCAGCAGGCTCCTGTAAACGACCCTTATGCTGCGGCTAAGATGACACAGAAATCCAACCCGAATGTAGGCTCAATCCCGAACGCTACACCGGCACAGGCAGCAGCAGCTCCTGCGGCAGGCGGAGCTTCCGGCTCAAACTGGGTCGCAGACCACAAGGCTATCATCGGTATCGGCTGCGCTGCACTGATAGTTATCATCGCAGCTATCGTTATCCTTATCAACCTTCTTGGCTACACCAAGATCGATGCCAAGGATCTTATCAAGGTGGATTTCCAGGGTCTTGAAGGCTCCGGTACAGCAACAGCCGAGCTCAACGCATATCCTTCCTATATGTATCTCGGCGACGATATGAAGAGCGCACTCGGCAGCATCGATTATGATGATGTCGATGAGGACGATCTTGAATCACTCCAGGGTCTTCTCGGCGGCGACAGCAAGAAGAGCAAGGAGACAGTCAGCAAGTATCTGTCTATCGACAACAGCACACTGAAGAAGGCTTTCGACACCGACAAGCTTTCCGAGGCTAAGTCCATGAGAAAGGCTCTTCTTAAAGAGAGCGACGGCAAGTATAAGATCACAGCTACCGTAAGCAAGAACAAGAACCTTAAAAACGGCGACAAGGTGACCGTTAAGGTAAAGTATCCCGAGAGCTATCTCAAGAGCAAGAAGATCAAGCTCACAAACACAGAGTTTGAAGTTACCGTCAAGGGTCTCCAGAAGGGCACAAAGCTCGATCCCTTCAAGGATATCAACGTAAGCTTCAGCGGCTTCAACGGCAAGGGTACTGCTTCCGTTGACTGCTCATCCGAGCTTTACGGAAACCTCTACGGCCTTGATTACAGCTACACTTCCGAGCTCTCCAACGGAGACAGCTACCCTGTAACTGTTCGCTTCTACTATGAAGTCAAGAAGAGCGGCAAGCAGAGCTATATCGAGTATAACAAGAAATACTACATAATCGACAGCGCTGCGGCAGACTCCGATGAGCTCACCAAGGATTACAAGGTTGAGGGTCTGAAGGAGCTTGAAGAGGTAGATCCTTTCGAGGGCATCCAGTTCGAGTATTCCGGAGCACTGCCTTTCGTAAGAGCTACTTATGTTAAGACCGAGTCCGTAAATCCCTCTATCGCTGACAACGTATACTTCAGCGTTGACTGCCCCGATTATATCGGTGAGGACGGCGAGTTCGAGGTCACCTGCGAGAGCTACTATTCTCTTGCAGAAGCAGGCTACACGCTCAAGGGCGCAACAGACGGCACAGTCAAGAAGACCTTCAAGATCTCCGAGCTGACAGACGTTCCCAAGTTCGTTACAAAGGACGACGCAGGCACATCCGCTGATTTCTACAAGGATGTTCTCGATGAGAAGGTCAAGGAGCTCCACGACGATATGATCGGCGACAGCTTCAGCTATCTGACCAAGGTTGACGGCGACGTTGAGGAAGCAGAGTTTGAGCTGTCCTCCACCTATGTTTCGTTCACCAAGGATACTGAGTATGACTACAGCACTGTAAACCGTGTATACTGGCTCTACAAGGTAACATTCACCACAGACGAGGACAACACCGGCGCATTCTACTATCTGGTATATACATCGGATGTAAAGATACTGCCCGACGGTTCCTTTGCTCCTACCGGCGATGACATCTATCTGTCTTCAACTACCACCAGAAATATGGAGTCCTTCAATGAGGACGTAGTTGAGTACTACGCTGATGAGTTCACTACAGAAAAGGCTTCGTAAGCTTTTGGTGAAAACAGGATAATAAAAAGACCGCTTCGCAGGAAACTGCGGAGCGGTTTTTGTGTGTGGCGTTGACAAACAAGCCCGGAGGGCGTATAATTAGCTTAGCAAAAAAGGACAGGAGAAGAACTATGGAAATAAGGATAGCAAACGAGAAGGATATAGATACTCTTATGGATATAAGGCTCACAATGCTGAGACAGGTGAACGGAATGGCTGACAGCGACACCTTCAGCGAAAAGCTGACCGAACACAGCAGGCGATATTTTCAAAAGGGCGACCAGACCACCGCCATAGCCCTTGAAGACGGGAAGCCCGTGGCCTGCGCCAGCATATCCTACATTGAGATAATGCCCACCTTCGATCACCCCACTGGCAGGAGAGCCCACCTTATGAACGTATACACCGATCCGGCCTTCCGTCGCAGAGGGATA
>CADCFQ010000015.1 GCA_902800795.1 uncultured Ruminococcus sp.
TATCGGAATTAAGTGTGTGTCGCATGATGAGCTTGACCGAAACATAGCCCTTGGTCTCGATGAATGTTATACAGACTCGTTGCGGAGCGGTAAGCCTATGGCCCTTGTTCATTGGTACAGAGCGGAAGGATATGAATCGCTTCTTTGTGTTAGCGATGGAAAGGTAGTAGGCAGCTTTGGTGCTGAAATACCTGATACGCTTGATGCTTCGACATTCGATGTGGATTATACGGAAATATCTGCTGTACATCAGGCGGCACCTGCGAAGCAGTAATATGATAAAGCTTCGTAAAATCATGCATTTTTTGCTGCTGGTCACACAACTATGGCGAACGAAAATTCGTTCACAACGAGAATTCTCAATGCGAAATCTAAGATGACATTTGCCATTTTTGAAGGTAAAACAGGAGTTGAACTCTCACAATAGCGTTTTGAAGACAAATAGGCAAACTTTTTGCGATTTTTCCAGCGATTTTCTTTTATAATAGTATACAAACTTTTCAGCCCGGATTTGGTGCTTTTCACGAGATGTGATGCGCCGAGTCCGGGCTTTTTTTGTTGTTACATATGAGAGAAACCTGCTATTCACCGTCATACGGTTTTCAAAAAAAGCTATGCCAGTATTATAATAGCAATTTATATAAAAGCGGAGTTTTATCGTTGTGCAAATCTATGAAAATAGAAAGGCGGTCTTACTTTTAATGTTTCATTTTGTTGTATATTATAAAGATGTAAATTATAATCGGATATTATAATTACCTCCGCCTTAAGTATTATCACTAGTGGCGGAGGCTGGATTGTTGACAAATCTATATCGCTGTGCTAAAATCAGATTAAAGCAGATACACCTATATATACAGCTGTTCATATATCAGCGGAAAGGAACGGTATTATGAAAGAATGCAAGCTTCGTTCAGTAATGATGATCTTTATCTCTTCCCTGTTTATCATGGGTTCTTCCTGCGGTAAAAGCAATTCGTCTTCAGGATCAGATGCAGTATCAAACAGTGAAGACAGCTTCCTCCAGGCTTCTCCCACAAGCCTTCTGAGTGAACCTGAATCAGACACGGCTTTCTCCAACGGCTTTATCTACTACGGCTATAAAAACAGCCTGATCGAATTTGATACGGAATCAGGCAAAACTGCCACTATCAGTCCAAAAATATCCGAGAATACTTTTTTGTCTTGCTATTCGCCGTATGACGGATATATATATGCCGTTAAAAAGGTCCTTGATACTACCGATAACACCGAGTCCTATTCTATCGTAAGGATAGATTTCAACACCTCCGACATGGAGGAGATATACTCTCCCGAGGACAAAGCCGATGTGATAGACTGTATGACTGTGAGCAATGACGGCAGACTGTTCTTTTCACAGGGTCACTTCACGGGCGGCAACACGGATGAGAACGGATTCAATAATGATTTTTATGTATATTCCTATGATATAGGCAGCAAGAAGACCGGAAAACTGGTCTGCGCAAGCTCATACTATATTTATGATGATACTATATACTTCACAAGACTGAACGAAAGCTCCGACACAGAACGCCTCTTTTATGCAAAGATATCAAAACCCGATGATATCACCGATACGAAGGCAGATGTTGTTGCTAATGTCAGCGAGAACACTCCGTATATGTATTACCCCGTTGACGGAAAGGTGTATTATTCTACAAACGATAACACGCTTCGCTGCTATGATGTCGCTAAAGGTGAAAGCTCGGATGTCTGCACCTTTGACGACGATACCTATGTGCGCTATTTCCAGAAGTGGAACGGAAAGATGATAATACTTCTGAGAGAACATCGCAAGGACTCGAAGTGGTATCAGTACGGACTTTATTATCTTGACAAAAACAACAAGCCCGTAAAAATACTCGACGAGGAATACTTCAACAAGGATTATCCGCTTGGCTTTGAGTTTATTGATTTTATGACGATATTTGACGGCTGTGACAGCGGATTCATCATCTCGAACTATAACACTAGAGAAGACAGAAGAGTGTATCTTGTTGATAAAGACTTCAAGCTTA
Organism: uncultured Ruminococcus sp.; assembly: GCA_902800795.1. Lineage (GTDB taxonomy): Bacteria > Bacillota > Clostridia > Oscillospirales > Ruminococcaceae > Hominimerdicola. Next base: position 2,040 of record CADCFQ010000015.1, read on the forward strand.
CAAAGGTGATAGAAACAGGCGGCTGGGATTACAAGTCCTATGAGGAAGAACAGCAAAAGATCGAAGAATTAACGCAGAACTATCAGGACGGAGGACAGTAATGAGCGTACTTCGGGTCGAAGATCTTGTGAAAAGATACGGCAAAAAGACTGCACTGCGAGGGATAACCTGTGAGTTCACCACAGGGATAAACGCCTTTCTGGGGCCAAACGGCGCAGGCAAAACAACTATCATGAACTGCATCTCGGGAGTTATCCCGAAGACCGGCGGCGGCGTTTTTCTTGACGGTGTTGATGTTTTCAAAATGGGGAAAGACTACCGCAGGAAGCTTGGCTATCAGTTCCAGTCACAGCCCTTTTATCCGGGCTATACTGCACATGACTTTCTGGAGCTTTTCGGGCTTCTGAAAGGCATCCAGAAGGAATATATCGACAGCGAGATAAAGCGTGTGCTGGAGCTTGTGAACCTGTCTGAAAACCTCAATGACAAGATACGCTCTTTTTCCGGCGGAATGAAACAGCGCCTGGCGATAGCCCAGACAATAATGGGCAGCCCCGATATACTGATATTCGATGAACCGTCGGCCGGACTGGACCCTTTTGAAAGAGAGCAGTTCAAAAGGATAATGATGGAGCTTAAAGACAGGTGTATAATCATCATCTCGACTCATATCGTTTCTGATATCGACACTATCTGCGACAGGCTGGTCGTGCTCAACAAAGGCTCTGTGATAGCAAACGACTGCCCCGATAAGCTTTGCAGGAAGATCGAAGGGCTTATATGGAGCATACCTCGTGATGAGCTTTCAATGATACCGCTCAAAGAGGTATATTTTGAAGACACGAACGCCAAGACTGTTTCCGAAACAAAACCCACTCCGAACGCTGTTTTGCAGACGCCAACCCTTAATGATCTGTATTTTTGCGGACAGCTGAGGCAGGACATTTTTGCAGGCGGTGAGACTGCATGAAACTGTTCACTTTTATCATCAAAAAGGCTATGAAGCCCACCGTTATACTTACGGCAGGGCTTTTATGTGCTGCCCTTGTTTTTATGTGTGCTTCATTTAACAGCAGCTATGGAAAGGCTGATGACTACAAAAAGATTCTTTCCGGATTTTCGACAGCAAAAGAAGGCTATGAGTTTTCAAAAGGTAAAAGCAGCATGATCTCTGACACCGGCAACGAGATCTATGCCAAAGCTGATAAGTATATAAATTCACACAACAACGGCGGCGTTCCGGGAGTGCTTCCCAACAGCATGGTAGATGAGCTGTTGGAAGCAAGGTCCGCAAGCTATGAGAACAGCAAACAGATCTATACCATAATGAGCAAACAGCTGTATTCTCAGGCAAAGAGCTGCGAGCTTATCTCAGAGCGTGTCGAGGGCTACAGCAGGAACATAAGGCGTGGAGTCAAGGATGAATACTCCCTTAAAACAGCAGAGCTTATGACAGATGACTACACAGAGGTGCTCCATAACGAAGAAAGCTCTGATACTGTTTATGACACCAGAGCGGCGGATAATTTCACGGACTTTTTATCTTCAGAGATAATATCATATATAGGCATCTTCATGCTGACTTTCTCTGTGTTCTCGTCGGAGCTCCAGAGCCGAAGATTTGCAAGCATCAGGATAAGTGCATACGGCGCAAAAAAATATGCCGCCGCAAGATCTTTCACAGGTCTTTTGCAGGCCGCAGTTTTCTTTACAGTGTTCTGCTTCGCTCTCGTTTTATCGGTGCTCATATCCTCCGGCAGCAGCATATTGTCTATGCCTGTACAGTATCTGAAAGGGTTCGAGCTTTCACATCTTTCCCTAAGCTTCGGCGGTTTCATCCTTTATGTTTATGCAATAAAGCTTATCCACCTGCTTGCGCTTGCTGCCGCTTCGATGCTGATCTCCCTTATATCCGGAAAAGTCATCGTTTCGGCCTTCGGCTCGGGATTGATATTTGCGCTTTGCATAGCGTCAGGACGCCTGGAGGGCGCTGCCGGACAGATCCTTTCCTGTGATATCATCGGTATGAGCAACGATATAAACGTTATTGATCTTGGCGGCTCACCAATAAGAGTCATTTATATTTTCACAGCAGCGATGATCGCTTTTACGCTCATCAGCTTTCTTATGATAATACTGTTATCAAAAAGGAGGCGGTGCTATGCTTAAAGTGCAGACAGAGCGTCTCTTTAAATACCACAAGGTGATGATACTTGTCCTGATAATAATGATCGCAGCTTCAAGACTGGTCGCAGACAGGGTCATGAAAAGCGAGAGCGTTTCTCCCTATAAGAGCGATGCGGTGTCGGAGCGTTTCGATGAACTTTTAGAGCAGAGCGAGGGGATGACCCTGGAGGAATGTGCTCAGTTTATCGAGACCAGACAGTTATCGTCCCTTAAAGGCGGAGCCGAACAGGACGAGATCACCGCTGTGATGCTCTACCGCTCGGAGCTCCAGAAATGCTTTGAGGTCAGAGGCTATCGCAATTACTGCCTGTACGGCAAAGGGATAGTCAGCATAGATATCCCGAAGGATATAAACACAAACAACGAAAAGTATGCCGGGTTTGCTGTGCCAAAAGTGGTAAACTCCGATGCGTTTATGAAATATCTATATATGTCATCGTTCAGCCTTATACCTGTTATCATACTGCTGCTCACAGCTGTACTGCGTGCCGACAGCTATGAGAAAGGCGTCGAGCGGCAGATAATGCTCTCGGCTGAAAGAGCTGGGTTTCACAGAGTCAGGGAATGGATAATGATCTCGGTGATCGCTCTTGTGTGTGCCGCAGAACAATTGTCACTGCTCATAATGTCGGGAGCGCTCGGGAGGAATGAATACAGCTCTGCTCCGCTGCAGAGCATGACTGGGTTCACAACGTCGGCTTTTCGGGGGACTATCACACAGTTCATTGTATTCATCATCGCAAGGCAGCTTTTAAGCGCTGTGCTGTGCTATCAGGTGTTTGCGATACTTGCGCAGAAGCTTTGTTCTGTCAAGAGATATATACTCGCTGCTTTCGGCATAACGGCGCTGATGTCACTTGCTTCATATTATATCCCCGAACTGTCGCCCTATATGTTTGCTTCGATCGGCAAAACCGAAAACATGGCCTACAGCCTTGATTATATCAGCATCATCGACGGTTCGGAAGCGCCCCTCGTCATCATTTTGATGTCGTCGGTGATCTGCGGTCTGATCATTTGGCGAAGAGAGGAAAACTAAATTAGCGTGTATTCATTTGAACCCGGGCTTTCTTTGCAAGAAAGCCCGGGTTTTTGCGTCCTGACAAAACTAACCCCGGATCCCGCTTATCTGCAGGATTCGGGGATGAGAGTGTTATTATTTATGATGTTCTGTGTCTTATATACCAAAGAATTAAAAGCCCTATGCTGACTACAAACACTATTAATGCTATTATCGGCACAGCTTCAAATATTATTCCTATCAGTCTGCCAAAAGCGTCTTCGCTCTTAAACGGATAAACCAGCCTAACAGTGTTTGTCTTTACGTTATATTCAACATAGGCATCATCTTTTTTCATCCCATCAATATCAAACATATCCGAAGTCTGCAATATCTCACCGTTTTCATCAAGAATAATTACTTTGAACTTGTAGTCGCCGTGAATCATGTCCCAACCTACAGCTGTTTTCCTACCATCGAGTGTACAGGTAAAATCATTCGATGATTCACGTTGTTGGTTCTTTCTTAATTCAGGTTCTGTAAGATTTCTTTTCACATGACAGGAAAAGCTGACAAATCCATTATCATTATACTTGCAAAGCTTCTCGGTATCAAAGCCGAACCGCTTCATATTCTCTTCGTTTTTTTCGACATATCGATCATCGCTCTTGTCAATTTTGATCAAGAGATCAATATAACAGGCTTCATCGGTAATATCTTCGGATTCTATTATGATATTGTAGGTATAACGATCGGTCCTTGCAAATGCTTGAATAGATAACAAGTTCGTTCCGAGCAAAAAAGCAATTGTACATAGGAGAATCTTTTTCACCATTGCCATTCCTCCAATAATAAAACATTACTAAATATGGCAAAAGATATAGGCTAACAATATAATCTAAATCAGATTCTAGAATATAATACTTTTGTCCCCAAGATGATACTCTTAAAAACAATTGATTTGCAACATCATCTCTATATATACCTGTAACGATTACATAATGGTCAGTGGTTTTATTGCCATTTTCCTCATCATACCACAAGGACAGCAGATTGTCAAACTCGGTGTCTCCGAGCATAGACTTATCCACCTTGAAGGTCAGAACATGGGAGTGTAGGACTTGTAACAACAGCTGTACCATGGCTTGTAAAGCCTGTGATACTATGATATAATTTTAATGATTTTTATAACCAAACCTCAGTTTTTCATTCTATATATATGAGACGACAATACGGATACATGAAAGTGTGAGGTCATGAAAATCGGATTTGATGAACTGATGCGGCCGGAAACAAGGTCGATCACATCATAACCCACACTCTTCCCGAACGGATAATATGGGAGGTGCCAATGGTCGCCTTTTTATTTTGCCCAAACAGCGACAGCAAGGAATATAAAGCGGTCGCTTTTTGTCTCTTTATTCAGCCGGAAGGCTGCGTCAGGCCGCCGCTTCCCTTGACTTTTCAGCTGAAACATGTTATACTATATCCAATAATTAGCAAACCTGCCGAAAGGCAGCGACGCAAAGCCAAGGGTCTAATCCAAGAGGTATGACAGCCGGTTGCAGCTTTGGCAATGCGTCGCAGGATGCGTTGCTTTTTTTGTTACAGGAGGTAGAAATATGAGGCTTACAAAAGTTTTGGGGACACTGTGTTCTGTGGCTCTGGCGCTTTGCGCAGAGGGGGCTTCAGCTCTTCCGGCTGGCGCTGCAGCGGTAAAAACTGTCAATGTCACATCTTACGGTGCCAACGGTTCCGACTCCGCCGATGACACAGATGCTTTCCAGAAAGCGCTGGATGCAGCAAAGGGCAGCTCGGTGCCGGTCAAGGTGGTCGTGCCGTCGGGCAGATACTATATCGGAACTCCGTCCGGCAAGTCTGCCAGGTCTTTGAGGATATATTCAAACACCACTCTCCAGATGGACTCCGGCGCTGTGCTCATGCGTCAGAAGGGCGCCCCCAGTGTTTACATAATGGAGACCGACAGCCAGAAGAATATAACCGTCAGCGGCGGGACCTTTAACGGGAATGCCCAGACCACCACCCAGGCAAAGGGTCTTGTGTCCTTCCGCTCGACTGACAATATAACCCTCTCGGGCGTAACGTTTCGCAACTACTGCGGAACTCACTGCGTGGTCGTTGACGGCGCACAGGGTTTGACCGCTGCTAACTGTACCTTTACTGATTTCAAGCCCTTCACAGGCTCCGCCAGTGCCTATACCTCGCAGACCAGCTCCACATCTTACTGGTCGGCAGAGGCTCTCCACATAGACTTTGTAGAGCCCGAGGGCGGCTCGGCAGGCAGGAACATGAAAAACATCAGCGTCTACGGCTGTAAATTCGCCGGCGTCCCTACTGGTGTGGGCACCCATCACGTTTATGATACCCTCACAGCCGACAGCATAAAGATATACGGCAACACCTTCACAAACTGCTATTATGGCTGCTGCAATGCGGCGAATTTCAAGAACTTCGAGTTTTACAGCAACAAGGCCACCAACACCCCGACCCTTATCCACGCAGAGAACACAAGGGGCTCGGTATATAACAACACTCTCGACAATTCGTCCTATAAGCCCGGCTCCGATATAAAGTCCAAGATATATAATTTCGGCACGAACCGAATGGAGCTCGGTGCGCTGTCTGCTTTTGAGCTGTCAAACACCAAGACAGGCTCGAAGATAGATATGACAAACAGCACTACACTTGAGATATACTCGAACACGATAAAGACCGCCAACTACAGCGGCGGCTCCGACAGCAGGATCTGCGGCATCCACGGCTATTACAGCTCCGTTATCAACGCCCACGACAACATCGTTACCGGCGCTCCCTACCGTGGGATATATGTTGACACCGGCAAGGCAACGCTTAAAAACAACTATCTCGACAAGTGCAACGACTCGGTATATGTCAGCAACAGCACAGGCTCCGCTGTTTCGGGGAACACTATAATAAACACCTCGGCAAGGGCGATAACCGCCTACACCGACAGCGGGATAACTATCTCTGACAATATGATAAGAAAGACCACGGACGGCAGAGGCATAACCCTTGAGAGCTGCACAGGGACCAACAACGTTACCGGAAACACTATCCTTGAATGCAATGGCTTCGGTGTTTATGTCATCACTTCAACGGTAAATAAGATAGACACTAACATTTTCGGAAAAGGCAAGACCGATGCGGTGACTCTCAACTCAAATTCAACTGTCACCCAGGTGAACAGCAACCATTTCTTCAGCAACTCCGGCAACGACCTCTATCTTACCGGAAATGCCAAGGCTTCAAAGTTCAATTCAAACGTTACGGACAGAAACAGCGTGAAGATAAATCCAGGCTCGACCCTTACCACAAGAACGGGCAACACCACCCACGCTTTCGATTTCAAGGCAGGCGTGAGCGTCAACAACACCTGCAAGGGTGCCGGCTACACTAAGTATTACTGCTCCGACTGTTCGTTCCAGTATTACTCCGATTTCACAGCCCCGACAGCTCATACCTTCACTTCATCCACAGTTGCACCAACCTATCAGGCTCAGGGCTGCACGCTCCACAAATGCTCGGTCTGCGGACTTAGCTATAAGGACAGCTTCAAGGCAAAGCTTACTCTTGCAAACGTAACAGGATTTAAAAACGTGGCGGTATCCGCCAACGCCATCAAGTTCACCTGGAACAAGGTCTCCGGCGCTGACGGCTATGTGGTTTATCTCTACAACAAGTCGGCCAAGAAGTGGGAGCGCTACGCCAAGACCACAGGCGGAAACAATGTCCAGCTGGTCAACAAGCTCAACCCCGGCGAAGCTTATGCCCTGACCGCAAGGGCTTACAAGACCGTGAACGGTACCGAGATACTTTCGCCCGGCTTCAACAATTACAAGACTTCCACAAATCCTGCAAAGGTAAGCTTCTCTGTCATTTCCAAGGCCAAGGGCTCGGCGACATACAGCTGGAAGAAGGTCACGGGTGCTACAAGCTATGCGCTTTACTATAAGGCTTCATCCGGCGCCGCCTGGACAAGGGTCGGCACTGTGAACAACAGCACCACGAGCTTTACGAAGACCGGTCTTAAATCGGGCACAGGTTATTTCACAGTAAGGGCGTTCAGGACCTATGAGGGCACCACCTACGGCTCGGCCTTTGACACAAAGACTGCTGCTGTAAAATAACATATCAGCTATCTAAAGAGCGCTCCGGAAGGGGTGCTCTTTTAGTTTCATATCTTGACATATTCTGTTTTTCGTGATAATATTAGCGTGTAAGTTTAGTTTTCTGAACGGCACAATTTTAAGGTTATAACAAGGAGAACATGGATGTATAAAAAACTAACAGCAATGATACTTGCAGCAGTTACGGCTCTTGGGATGGCTGCCTGCAATAATGACGACAGCAGCAGCAAGGCTAAGACCAAGAGCTCACCCTTCGGGAAGATCATGAACATCGATGAGGAAAGCTCCGTGAGCGGACAGGACAGCATCTCTTCTGAAAAGTCGATAATCGAGACAGGTGCTTATGCCAGAGTCGGAAACAACGGCGCTGCGGCAGTTTATGAGGTGTATATGTACTCGCCTGACGAGCCGCTTGACGGTAAGGTCACTTTCAGAGACCTCTACGGTGTTCACGTTTTGCATACCGGCGTGGTGGGGCTTGTCGGAGCACCCATAGAGGTGGATTATGACTCTGACGAGGTCAAGGGTGGGACGCTGCTTTTCGGCGTTCTCAAAAGCGAGCTGAACGGCGTTCGTCCCGATGCCCTGATGTTTATGTGGTATGACGAGGAAAACCAAAACTACGTTGAGCTTGAACAGGATACACATATGGACGAGTTGGACGACAGTCTTGCGCTGTATCTTCCTATCGACAAGCCCGGAGTATACCTTCTTGTGAATAAATATGCATGGCTCAACGCCTGGGGTGCTGGCCTTGACGATAACGGACTTGAAGAGGGCTATGTACAAAAGCCGGTTGAAAACCCCTTTGATAAGAATGAGAACGAGGGGCTTTCAAATGAGGCACGGTGGAAAAAAGATGTGTACACCGGCGATATCATCGAGCTCGCTGATATGGACTATATGAACAGCTGTATCAAGGATAGCAGTGCCGAGTTTAATGTTTCGACTGTACAGCAGCTTGCGGCAGCGTGCTATTATGTAAACTGCTGTGACGATGATAAGTGCAGCGGCATCACGATAAACCTTATGGCGGACATCGACCTTTCCGGAGTTGACTGGGCGCCCATGGGCTGGGATTCACAGGATACGGATAACCGTTTCCAGGGTGTATTCAACGGCAACGGTCACACGATATCGAACCTGAAAGTAGACGTGGGCGGTTTTGCAGGCTTTTTCGGCGGCACTCTTTACTGCACTGTGAAAGATCTCAATATAGTCAATGCCGATATAAAGGGCGGAAGAAACGCAGCTGTGCTCTCGCCGCAGGATGTAAGGTCGTTGTTTTCTGACATTTACGTTTCCGGCGTCACAACATCCAATGAGGCAGGAACCATGCTTGGCGATGAAGCTGCCGCAAAGGTCCTTAACTGCAAGCAGGAGGTCCTTGCAAACGGCAGCGACCTTGACGGCGAGCTTTCTTTTACAAGCTATAACAAAAAGCTCATAACCGACAAATTCGGCAGGCCGGAGAAAATATACCTGGACGGCGACTATGTGGTAAGAGCATCAGGCATCGAAAATAAGTACTCAAATATGCAGTGGTATGTTGAGGTAGACGGCAACCGTGTTTATGAGGGCGACAACTCCGAGCGCCTCAGCATTGACAAGGTCCTTGCAAATATAGCGGTAAACAACACCCTGCCTCAAGGCAAATATGTCGTATCGCTCAACGCTTTTGTCGACGGCGAGTACATCCGGATAAGCAACGATCTGGAGATCGATATTTATAAGTATGCAGAATGATAAGACCTCCCTCGTCCATAGCGGACGGGGGAGGTCTTGATACAAAAAGCCCCGGATCCTGCTTATCTGCAAGATTCGGGGGTGGGGTATTATTCATTTTTCATATTATCTCCTTGCTGTTCTGATATAGCAGCCGGCTCTGTTTGAGCTGTCGGTTATTGCGCCTATGCGCTCGGGATGAAGATCTGCTATCCGCAGAAGGTTTTGGGGCTCCTCCCGCCTTAGCCTTTCCAGCTCGTCAAGATCCGCCTGACTGAATATGAACAGGCTCTCCGCACTGACAGTATCTTTGTCTTTTGTAAAGTCAGGCACTTCGCCGCAGGCGGTCTGTATCACCATTTTCAGATAGTCATAGCCTGTGGAATACCTGACCAGATCACTGCCTATGCAGTCCCCGCCCATTCTTGCGCCTATCTCTATTATCCGGATTTCACCGCTGCTGTCGATCTTGATCTCCGAATGTGAAGCTCCGTTTTTTATCTCCAGCGTATCCAGTGCGTGCTCGACTACTGCCTTTATCCTCGTCTGTGTCGCCTCGTCTATCGGCGCAGGCTCAAGGTGGCCTGTTTCAATAAAGTGAGGCGCACCGGTGGTGTATTTTTTTGTCACTGCAAGAAAGCTGTGGACACCCTTGAAAGATATATACTCGACACTGTATTCCTCACCGCAGACATATTCCTCGATAAGGGCTTTCTTTTCAAGGCTCTGTGCCGCAGCCATGCTCACGGCCTTTTCCAGGTCTTCTGCTCTCTCGACTTTAAAGATCCCTCTGCTGCCGCTTCTGTCTGTGGGCTTTACGATCACCGGGAAAGAAATATCAAGATCAGCCATACTGAAGCTGTCATCAACAAGCAGAGACTCCGGACAGGGATCGCCCCTCTTTTTAAAAGCCTGTCTCATCTGATACTTATTAGTACTTTTATATGTGCTCTCCATGCTGTTGCCACACAGTCCCAGCTTTTCTGCCGCATAGTTAACAGTGACAACAGCAAGGTCGGAAGCTATGCTGCATATACCGCAGACACCTATCTGCCTGCATTTTTCAGTTATCTGTTCTTTTTCAATTATGCTTATGGGGTAAAAAACATCGGCGGCCTTTTCTCCTACGTCCCCGGCCGCCCACGCAAAGACATGGGTGCGAAAGCCCATTTCTTTCGCCTTCAAAATCAGCGGCAGCTGGAGATAGCTGGCGCCTATTATCGCTATATCACACTTCATGTTTTCACCCCCAAAAGCCTGCTGCCGCTTCTGAGACCACAGCCTGTCAAAGCGTTTAAGCTTCTGTTCTTTCTTATAGTCTTCAAGATACTCATGAAAGCTGTACTGCGGCTCATAGCCAAGCTCATCTCTGGCATTCTGAATATCCATAAGGAAGCAGTCGAGTCGCCGCTGATACGGTGCGACTCGACTGCTTCCTTCATATAACCGAATTTCGTTCCTATAAATGGCGCCGCATTAAATGAAAGCATCTTTATCCCTCCTGATCGGTCCTGCCGCTTTGAGACTTGTCTTTCTGGTCAGTATCAAAGTTTACCGTCTGCTTTATAACATACTGCGGAGAATTGTTGAGCGAGATATAGATGCGTCCTATGTATTCGCCTATAATTCCAAGCATCACCATGATGAGCCCGCCCATGAAAAGCAGGATAGCCACTATCGAGCTCCAGCCCACGCTGATATTGGGCACCACGAACTTTCTTATAATGGTCACCAGCCCGAAGATAAATCCCGAGATAGCCGCAAGGATACCGATAAAGGAAGCTATTCTCAAAGGCTTTATGGAAAAGGCGGTGAGACCGTTCAACCACAGTTTGACCATTTTTGAGAACGTGAATGTCGTGCTTCCGGCAATGCGCTCTCTTTCCTCCATAGGAACATTTATTATCCTGTCGGTGCTCCTGAGTATCAGTCCGGTGAGGTATGGATAGGGGTTCTCATACTTGACTATCTCTTCCACAAGGAACCGCCTTAGCAGCATAAAGTTTGTGAAGCTAAGCTCCTTTGGCTTGTCAATGATTATCTCCGTCATTTTCCTGTTGACAGCGGTGCCGAAGCTTTTGAAAAGGCTCTGCTTATACTCGGTATACTTGGCGATAGCCGCATCATAGCCGTTGTCTATCTGATCGACCAGCTTCCAGAGATTATCCATCGGCACCTGACCGTCATCATCCATAATGACAACAAGCTCTCCCGAAGAGAACCGAAGCCCTGCCATTACAGCACCGGGGCGGTTCATGTTCTTTGCGAAATTGATTAGCCTGATCTTTTTGTTTTCTGCCGCTATCCCTTCCAACACCTGCCACACATTATCCTTCGAGAAGTCATTGACAGCTATTATCTCATAATCGTACTCACTGCGCCGGGAGACAACATCTATTATCTCATTGATAACAGGGGTTATAGTTTTTTCGCTTCCGTAGCACGGAATGACAAAGCTTATAAGTCTCATTATCCTGATCTCCAAATCCTTGATTTATAATGAAAAAATGATTATTCCGGTAATCATAAGGCAAAGAGCCCCCAGCTTTCTTATGCTGACCTTCTCTTTGAAGAATATCACTCCTGCCGCTGTTATGAAAATATAGCTGGTGGATTCCAGTATCACTCCCAGCGTCATCGGGATGACGGTGTAGGCCGCAACAGAGAGCAGGGTCGCTCCGAAAAACATCGCATAGGCTATGATGACAGGAAGGTTCAGATACTCTTTTATGATCGAATCGCTTTTTACAGAGGAGCGCTTTTTTAGTATGACCTGTGACGCTGTGCTGATAAGGACACCCACCAGCACCAGAGCGGAATAAAGAAGTGTACGTTTATTCATTTTCTCTGTCTCCGTAAGCATAAAGGACTATACCGCTTATGACGAGCAAAGCCCCCAGCGCCTTATTGAATGTAAGGCTCTCACCGAAGAAGACCTTTCCCCAGATAAGAGCCCAAATAATGGTTATGCCCTTGTAGGAGAAAGCTGATGACAGCGGCATATTTTTCAGTATCTGCTGCCAGCCTACGGCATAAATGACGAGGAGGAGTATCTCCAGGCCGTAAAACAGGATAAATTCCTTGCTCAAAAAGCTGTATCCTGCGGCAGACTTGCTGCATACGCTGCAGAACGAATAGATCATAAAAAGAATATGGAGCAGCAAGAAATATCTGATACTGCTTTTGCTCTTATCCATTCCGCAGTCCACCGTCCTTTGCCAGTTTTTATCCGCTCGTTTTATCAGGTCATAACAATTTGCTTTTCGCATTTATTATATCATATACACTCACCATAGTCAAGCTATATCACGCTTTGGAGCGGCTGTTTGTCTTTCGGCCGAGTTTGACTTTCAGGCAGTTTTGTGATATAATATCAGCTGTGCTGATACTATATCATTATTGTAATGCCCTCACAGATACGTGTTACGATGTGACACTCCCTGCGGTCGGGCGATCATATAGACTTTGCTTATGTGATATAATCCTATGGGATTTAAGCCTGAAAGGAGGATATGCAGATGAACAAGAAGACAAAAGACAGGATAACACTGTTCTTTCCGGCTTTGCTTACCGTTTTGCTGCTTCTGGCAGTCTATATGATTAAAGGCGTTTATCCTTTCGGCGGTTCAAACGTGTCTTACTATGATATGAACCAGATGTATATCCCGCTGTTTGCAAGGAACTACCACATTCTGCACGGCAATGATACTGTCGTGTTTGACTGGCTGGCAGGCGCCGGAATGGATATGAGCAGCTCCTATCAGGCCTATATGCTGGACCCGGTAAACCTGCTGTCTATGTTCATAAGGCCGGAACGGCTCCTTGATCTTATGAGCCTGTTCGTGCTTGTGAAGCTGGTATTTGTCTCTTTGAGCATATCATTTTTCCTGAAAAAGGAATACAAGCTAAGACCGCTTTTACATATATCCCTTTGTATGGTATATACTTTTTCGGGCTATGTGCTCCAGTATTACACGAACATTATGTTCTTGACCACTCTGGCGGTCTTCCCTCTTCTTATCCTGGCACTCAAACACTTGCTAAGTTCCGGCAAGGCGCTGCCGTTTTTTCTGCTTTTGTCATTCCAGCTCATGACCGAGCCTTATCTGGCGGTAATGGTGCTTATCTATCTGGTGGTCTATTCGTTCTGCCTGTCGCTTACCGAAAGCGACAAAACAAAGAGAAGAGTCTTCTGTGCAAGACTTGGGATAACCACTTTCCTGTCCCTGGCTGTGTCCGCAGCGGCATGGCTGCCGGCTGTTATGAAATGGACCGTGATAAGCCGCACGAACAGCTCCTCCAAAACAGGTCTTCTATCGCTTCTGCGCTCACCCCAATGTACCCAGCCCGGTGTTAAGGCGTTTGTGTTTTTCAATCTCGAGCTGGCAGTGGTGCTCGGCGCAATAGCCGTATGGAGAGCTGTCAGCCGCAAAGAAAAAATGTCGTCCCGGACGGCTTTTTTGCTGTTTATGTTCCTGATGATGCTCATGCCTATCTTAAACGAAGGCAGCAACCTTATCTGGCATCTGGGATCTTATGCCCAGTTTCCTTACCGCAACGGTTTTATGCTTACTTTCTCGGCTATCGAGCTTATTGCTCACCAGTGGCAGAAGACGGATGACTCCCTTCCCCCAGATGGCTCTCCTATAGCTAAGAGTATAGCTGTCACGCTCGCTGCGGCGGCCTTTGGCTGTGTAAGCCTTATCCTTAGCATCAGGATGGATATCACCTTCTATAAATACGGGATACATCAGGATATGGGCTCCTACAAGAATTACGGACTCATCGTGATCCTCAACATCGTTTTGTTTTTCATCCTTGTATGCTTTGTCAGAGGGCGGCTGCGTGAGGTCCTTGTCTCTGTTATGCTCACAGCACAGCTCTCGCTTGCTGCGGTCTGCTTTATGGCGCCGACGCAGTATGCAAAGAGAACAGAGCTTGAATACTATCTGACAAGAGATGATTATCTGAACGATTGCGCAGAGATCAAGGACAGCACCGAACTTGAAAACGACGGATTGTCGAGAGTTAAGCTTCTTTATCCTGCTCTGTCACGCAACTACTCTGTTATGCTTGATGTGCCGTCCATCTCCCAGTGGCTCAGTGAAGCGACCGACGACTTCCAGAAAGAGATAAAGCGCATGGGCTATGCTGTGACGTTTACATCAAACCATGATAACGGCGGCACTCTGTTCAGCGACGCACTTTTAAACAACAAGAAGGTCATCACCTATTCCGATGTCAGCGTTCCCGGCAAAGCCTATGAAAAGAGCGCAGAAGCCGGAGATTATACAATCTATGATATGAACTATTCTCTGCCCTTTGGGTTGCTTGTGGACGAGAGTATCCTTGATGCGAACTGCAAAGACAAAACCCCGGCCGAGTATCAGATGTATCTTGCCAATATTTTTGCAAAGGACAAAAACCTCTTTACAAGCTTCGATCACACAGCTGCTCAAAGGATCGAGAATGAAAAGAACAGGACCGATGAATATGATCTTCATATAGAGTCAGACTCCCTTGTCTATATCTATTCAAAAAAGAAATGCAAAGTGAGCGTTAACGAAGAACAGATAGTTTTCCCCTATTACGATGACACGGATAACAAAAAGACGACAAAGGGAATAAACCTTGTGGGAGAATACCAGGCCGGAGAGGATATAAAGCTGTGCGTTACCGCAAAAGAGGAAGCGCTTGACAGCACAGAGATCCTTATCCTTGACCTTGGCGCTATGGCAGAGCTTTCGCAGGAGTATCAAAACAAGTGTACAGCTTCAATCACTGTGGATCAGAACGACCTGCATATCACAGCCGAGACAGAAGAAGAATGCTGGATGTTTCTTCCTATGGAATATCTTGAAGGCTGGAAGGCGCAGGTCAACGGCACTGACGCCGAGGTATCACCTGTTATGAACGGCGCATTCATGGCGGTAAAGCTCCCGAAGGGCTCCTGCAAAATAGATATGAGCTATTTCCCGCCCTATCTTAAATCCGGGCTTATCATCAGCGCCGCCGGTGCGGCATTGGCGTGTCTGGTGTTTATAATGAAAAAGCGTGGAAAAGATGCAGCCCTTGTGCCCTTTGTTTCAAAAGCCGCTTTCATAACGCTGGCTGTAGCTGCCGCCGGCATAATCGTGATCACTGTCATCCTGCCCGTTTTCATCTGACAAGACTTATCCCGGAGAGAAATATGAAAAATAGTATTAAAGAAACAGAGCAAAAAAACAGAATATGTGAGTTTTTTCTGAAAGTGTTTGATTCCATCGCCGGGAAATATCTCTTCGGCCTGATACTTATAAACACATTCTATTATTCAAAGACCGTTCTTGACAATGTGGGAAGTGTTTACATCTACTACACCAGCAACATCGGAAAAGTCAGGCCCTCCGCCTTTTTGGGATTGTTTTCTCTTCTATTCCCGAACTATATGCTCACCTGCAATATTCTAAGAGTTTTGTATATCGGTTCAGTGTTTTTGCTCTCCTATGCACTGTACCTGTTTTTAAAAAAGATAAACAATGTATCTGTCAGCCTTCTTGTGATATTGGCGGTGGATATAACATCGGTGTTCATCTTCGAGAATGACATCAGGTTAGTCATGTTCATCTCCCTGCTTTTGTCTGCCGCTCTTTCGCTGTTTGCTTTTTACATAATGCTTTTTGCATCAGAGAAGCGCAGGTTCACGGCTCCTGTTCTGGCTGCCCTGGCAGTACTTACAGACTGCCGTTCGGTATATCTTATTATCCTGCTTTGCCTGATAGTGCTTATAAAGAAAAATCACGAAATGGCGCTTCGCAGCCTGTGTATGATAACTTTAGGCGCCGCTCTTATCTGCGGCGGAGCTCTTCTTATGGCTGACGGCGCAAAAAGTGACAGCGCAGATATAAAAAAGCTCTATACTCAAAGATATTTAGAAAACGCCGACCCGGAGGACATGGAAACTCTAACTATAGATCTTCAGTGCATCCCCAAAAAGGATCTGACAGCTTCTCACAAAGATCTGATGTTCGGTGATGCGGCTCAGATATGCCGCACCTTTATGAAGTATATCCAGACCGATATTTTCCAAAGGATAGTTCTGGTCTTTGCTTTTCTTATCATCGTATATGAGATCATGAGAAACCGCATAAAAGACAAAACGACAGAATAAAAAATCGCCGCCTGTCTGCGAACCAGCGCAGACAGGCGGCTTCCTTTTTTATAGATCCTGATAAAACAGGCCGTGCTCGGTGCAGTACCACACGAGCTTGCCCCAGCGGTAGAGCGGCATCGTTATCTGAAGTCCCCATTCGGGATACTGCTTGAACACCGTTGCGCTGGCATCACTGACATAGGCCACAAAGGTGATATAATGTTCCTTTGTCATCGGGTGGTCGGAACTTATGAACAGCTCGCCGCCGATATCCTGAACACTTAGCTTTTCGCTCTCATCCGCTTTTTTCGCTTCAAGAGCTCCCAGCCTTCGGCCGCAGCAGGTGATGTCCGCATCCGAAGTTGCGGTGATTATATTTCCGCAGGTGCTGCACACATAAAATTTCAGCTTTTTCATATTTCCTTTCTCCGTTTCTTTTTTGTCTATCCCCCCGGAAAGCAGCACTCCGATATCTGTGCCGAACACCTCCGACAATGCCGACAGCGAAGCTATGTCAGGACAGCCGTTGCCTGTCTCCCACATTTAAGGAAACTTCTTCCTGCCTTCAGTCGATCTTCCCTATAAACCTATAGAAAATTTCGACTTCCTGTTCTCTCATGCCGTCCTCGGTCTTGACTGCTTCGTGAACGACTATCTTCTCGATCAGCGAGTTAAGCATCGGTGCTGTCAGTTCCTTCGGGTCGGTATATTGCTTTATCAGAGCTATCCATTTTTCCTTGTTGCTGACATCTTCCTTTTCTTCTTTGAGCATTGCATTAAGTGAGTTGATACACTCTTGCAGTTCGTCTTGTTCCTGCTGATATTTAACGGTGAGCATATTAAAGTTGCGCTCATTGATCTTGTCTGCGACTCTGTCCTCATACAGCTTGGTAAACAGCGAGTCTAATTCTTTCAGACGCTTCTCTGCTTTCTTCAAATCTGATAGAGCCCTTTTTCTTGAAACTGCAAGATTTTTGTCGCTGCTATTTATCAGCTTTTCAAGCAGAGTATTTTCATCATTCTGCGCCACGCTTGCCCAATACTTTATCCTTGAAAGCACATACTCATATAAAGTATCGTATCTTATGTAGTGCATCGAGCAGTTTATTTTTCCCATTTGACCATATTTGCTGCAATTATAAAAGCTGTAAGTGCTGCCGTTCTTTAGCCTGTTCGTTCCGAATCTCAGCGACCAACCGCAGTCTGCACATTTGACAAGCCCTGCGAATATCTGTGTCGTTCCGTCAGATTGCTGCCTTCGTCTGGAGATTATCATCTTTTGAACAGCTTTAAAATCTTCCTTGCTTACGATACCCTCATGAGTATTCTCGATGCGCAGCCACTCGCTTTCGGGCTTACGATATTTCTTCTTGCTCTTAAAAGATACATTTGTCTGCTTGTTATGAACAGAGTTCCCGATATATGTTTCATCTTTCAGAATAGACTTGACCTGACCGATCGTCCACATATATCTCTTGTCTTCGGGCTGCCCTTCATAAATGTGAGCAAATGTCCCGTACCGCTGATAATTGAACCACGACGGTGTCGGCACCTTTTCGGCAATCAGAGTTTTAGTTATCTTCGCAGCTCCTGCACCGTTTACCGCCATGCCAAATATCTTTTCGATAACCCAACGGGTCTCCTCGTCAATTATCAGCCTGTTGCGGTTATCTGGGTCTTTTTTGTATCCGATTGGAGCGTAAGAAAAGATCCTTTCGCCTAATGCAAATTTTGTCTGTAAAGCTGTATGGACCTTGCGGGAAATGTCTCTTGCATACCATTCATTTATTATGTTCTTGAATGGTGCAAATTCATTGTCACCGTTAATGCTGTCAACGTTGTCATTGACCGCTATGAATCTTACATTTTTGCTCGGAAAATAAAGTTCGGTGTACTGTCCGGTCAAAATGTAATTGCGTCCGAGGCGGCTCAGATCTTTAACGATCACGCAGTTTATTTTTCCGTCCTCAATATCACCGATCATGCGCTTGAAATCGGGTCTGTCGAAATTTGTTCCCGACCAGCCGTCATCAATATATTCATCATAGATATTGATATTGTGGTCTGCCGCATACTTGCGAAGCATTTGCCGCTGCGTCTTGATACTTGAGCTGTCTCCATGCAATTCGTCATCTCGGCTAAGTCTTAAATATATTGCGCTATTGTAAGTGGGCTCTCTCATTTTTGACCTCCTTTGAACATCACCCGCACCTACAATATTCTGTATAGCTACATTATACCATAAGTGCGGGCTTGAATCAAGTTTTATCTACGATAATTTTTTGTCCTTTATAATTGTGTGAGAATCCATCGCAGCGTTTCTTTCGATAGCATTCCCGACAAGCTCCATGAAGCACTTGCCGTTTTCGTTGAAATGCTCCGTGATGATTATTCTCGTTTTGTTGTGTATGAAGTATTCCTTCCCTTTATCGTTTTGTTTTGTCTCTGTGTTTTTAATCAAATATTTATCCTCCCTTTTTCTAAAAATTCATTCCGTAGTGAGGATAAAAGTTACACGTACTTTCATTGATTGTCATTCCTTTCATACTGCGATCTTCATCGCTTTTTATTTTTCTTCTTCACCTGCTCCTGCCGCTGACGTTCTTCTTCGACAAGATTGCTGAAGTAATCACTCTTAGAAATCTCGTCGTATGTCTTTGAAATATCGCAGTACACATCATACCGCTGACGAGTCTTTTCAAGCGTATCCTTTAGGGCGTTGATCTTAGCTTGCAGGCTGTAGGTCTGATTACGAAGCAGGTCATAATCTGCCTTGCTGTGAACGTTATTCTGCTCAATAGCCTGCCTGCAAATGGTGAGTTGAAGCTGATCGGTATCAGACAACTTATCCTTAGCTGATAACTCTTCAAAAAGCTGTGACTGCTCCCATAGGCTTACAAGCCTGTTGTGTTCATCAATATAGTTATTGATCTCTCCCCTCTGTTTTTCATAGTCAACACGCAGCTTAGCAATTCTCCCTTGCAGGTCACCGATTGATTTGATATTGTCATTGTTAATGACCAATAGCTGTGCCGACAGCTTGTAAACATCAAGATCATTATCTACTGAATATTCTGCCGTGACGATTCGCTTGCGTGGGACTTTCTTCCGCTGGGTAGCAAGTATACGAACATCATCAATTATCGCAACATAGGCAGCCTGCAACTTTGAGCTTGCGGTTTTTTCTGGTGTGTTTCCGGCACTCACATCACGATAGCGAATGCGAGTATTTAAGCTCTCCTCTGTGTACTCATCACCAAGAGTTTTCGTGCGGACAAATCGTTCCTGCCCGGGTGCTCTGATCGAGATATACTTGCCACGCTTGATTTCATAGCCACGCTCTTCAAGTGTCTGCAACAGTTCATCAAGCGAATTTGCCGAGCCTATCAGACTATCAATTTCTTGTCTTATCTGTTCTTTCCACGATGTGCCGTTCTTGCGGTGTTCCCATTCTTTGTGGTTAATCGACCTGCCCTTGCCTGTGAGGTTTGGGTGAATGTCTATTCCAAATGCCTTGCACACTCCGTCTGATATTTCACGGATTCTCTTCAAAGACTTGCGGTTCGCATAATATTTCTTCCCGGACAGCGAATAGGAATTTATTATGATATGGCTGTGCAGATGATCTTTATCAACGTGCGTAGCAATGACCGCCTGCACATCATTGCCAAAAGCCTTGCGGAGAAATGCCTTTGCAATCTTGTGGGCAAGCTCGGGCGTAACGTTATCATCGGGCGAAAAAGACTGTATGTAATGGATAGCCTTCACCGAGCCTTTGCCTTGCAGCGGCGGAGGGCTATTGAAGTGGTCTTTGGCGAACTGTTCATAGACCAGCCGCATCTGCAAGTAGGCGGATTCAGCGTCGGTCATACAGTTTATCGAGGCGGTATGAAGCAAGTCTTCGGTCTTGTCGGGGTTGAGAATGTACCTCAGACTTTTCTCGACAGTAGTGTGGAGAGCGATAGATTTACAGTACGGAATAGTTCTTGAACCTCCTTTCTCAGTATTTCATAATCCTCAGCGTTGAGGGTGTTTGTTTCATTTGCTTTTTTTGCGATCTGGTTGATGTTGCGTGAGATAGTTCGCATTCCGTTGATCATCGGGGCGATATTTTTCATATCGTAAAAGATCGGCTCACGGTCAAGTATCATTCTTCGGAGATATTTTGTCGTGTCGGTGTGGCAGGCCTCCGCCCTGCGCTTTATCTTCTCCCAGTCGTGCAGGTCAAATGTCAGCTCTTTGCGTTTTACTTGTTTGTATTTTCTTGCTATAAAAATCATTCCTTTCGTTTTGTTGCTTCATTAGTTATCCCTTGAATAAGGGGCTTTCGGTTTAGGGTGACGGGTTCCCTAAACAGCGATTTTGCGGGGTATCGCAAAATCGGGATACGGATTTTTTCGGTATACGGAAAAATCTATGCTTGCTATCTGATAGCTGTGAAATTAGGGCAAAAATGCGATTTTTCAAATCTCTGTATCGTTGCCCGATAGGGCTGAATTTTGATTATTGCATTATGATTTGTCATTTCAAATGACCATTGGAAACACCTCCTGAATTATTGTTAAGCCCGTATGGGCTGTTGTTTATTCATCTCTTCTTTCCTGCGTATGCAGCCGAGATTAAACTGCCTTCCAATAGTAAGGACAGTTTGAGCCGATTTTATAAGTGGTTTTGGGAAAGTTGTAATAATAATCTCTGTATTCAACGAATCCGACCAATGAAAAATGTATGGTTTGCATATAGATGCTGTGGCATACTCCCTTTGCTTAAATGCACTTGTCCTGTATCGTGACATAGTGAAACTACCCTTCATAAGACACTACATAATGCGGTATATTTTTAAGTGATATTTAGCCTTCCAAAAATATTATCTCCGAATTCAACAAATCAGCCCTATGTAAAATGTGTGACTTGCACAGCATTCTGATAAAGAGGGTGCGGGCGGTTTCATCAAGAAATATTTTTCATCGAATATAAAAGCCTCTCACTTATACCTAGGATTTTGGGCGAAAAGTTAAGGCAAAACAGGGCGTGTTTACAAAATATTTAGATTTACAAAAGAATTACACCCTGATAAAAAAGGAACAGGACGCTGGTTCATTTGCGAACCCAGCGTCCTGTTTTCTCATTATTATTCTTCATCAGATATATTGATTATCTGTTTGCCCTGTTTCTCGGCATACTGTAGAGCGCGATACGCCCCTCCGCTATTATGCTGCACACAGCAGACCACAAGGTCGGAACGGTCTATCATGCTACGATTGCGGACTCGGATAGCAGACTTTGGGTGTGCTATGGACGATTCTGCACACACCTCAACATCATCATAATAGTCAAGATACTCCTTTTCGTTGTCACGGTACTCCGCTTTCATGTAAGGCAGGACGAGAGTAAAATGGGTATTTCTGCAACCGTAACTGCGGATAGCTCGCTTGATTGCTGCGGAGGCAAGCAAATCAAAATTTTCGTCCCATCCGATCCGGAAGTCAATATGAAAGATTTGCTATTGAAGTGCCTATTGCGGCACTCCCACCAAAACATAAATCAACAGTATGTATGGTCGATATTGCGATATAAGGAGCGATGCTCTCCAATATTTGGAGGACATCGCTTTTTGCATATATTATGCTATTTCAAAAAATTCTCAAAAACCCCTTGACAAATTGTAACGTACCTGCTATAATTGTATACATAGAGGTTATACAATTTAGACTTTTGCAGTAGTTGCAAATGCTGTGAGAGCCTTAACCCCGAAGGAGTGTACACGAATCATGAATATCAACATCAGCAACGCATCTGGCGAACCGATCTATTTGCAGATTGCAAACCAGATCAAAACGCTGATACTGGAGGGAAAGCTGAAAGAGGGCGAAATGCTGCCCTCAATGCGTATTTTGGCGACTGAACTTCGTATCAGCTTTATGACAACGAAGCGTGCCTACGAGGAGCTTGAACGTGACGGCTTTATTGAAAGCTACACGGGCAGGGGCTCTTTTGTCAAGGCACAGAACCTGGAGCTTTATCGTGAGGAGCAGATCAAGCGGATCGAATCTTTATTGATAGAAGCAAGTGATACGGCGCAAAAAGCAGGTATCACGATGCAGGAGCTTCATGAGCTTCTTGACCTTGTAAACGGAGGGGATCAGCATTTGATAATGCGATTGAGATCAAGGGCGTGACAAAGCGTTACGACGGCTTCACGCTCGACAGCATCAGCTTTGATGTGCCGAAGGGCTGCATCATGGGATTTATCGGGCAGAACGGCGCAGGCAAGACCACAACGATCCGCAGTCTTTTACATATCACAGACATTGACAGCGGCGAGATACGTCTGCTCGGTCTTGACCATATCAAGGACGAAACAGCGATCAAAAAACGTATCGCTGTGGTATTTGACGAGCTGCCGTTCCATGATGTGTTCAACGCAAAGGATATGGCTCGCATCTTTGAGGGTATGTATCCCGAATGGGACAATACTGTGTATCAGCAGTATTTGGAGCGTTTTCAGCTGCCTAAGAAAAAGAAGATAGGGCAGTTTTCCAAGGGCATGAAGATGAAATTGCAGATTGCCTGTGCGCTGTCTCATAATGCGGAACTGCTTGTCATGGACGAAGCCACGACCGGTCTTGATCCGGTTGTGCGTGACGAAATTTTGCACATCTTCATGGAGTATCTGCAAAACGGCGAGCGCTCTATCCTCATGTCCTCGCATATCACCTCCGACCTTGAAAAGATCGCAGATATGGTGACTTTCATTGACAAAGGCAAGATACTTCTCACAGGATACAAGGACGAGATCATAGAATCTCATGGCATATTGAAATGCGACAAGGAGAGAATCGCAGAAATTGACGCTGAGGATATTGTAAGCATACGCCTGAACAATTTCGGCGCAGAGGTCATGGTGCAGGACCGTGAAAATGCGTCATACAAATACCGTGACTGCGTGATCGACCCTGCAAGCCTTGACGATATCATGCTCTACTATGTTCACCGTGATGTAAAGGAGTGGTCGTGATGAAACTGTATACATCGCTGATATATCGTGAATTGAAGCTTACACGCAAGCGTTTTCTCCTGATGCTGATCCTGTTTCTTCTGCTTGCAGCACTGATGCTGACACCGATCATGCTCGGCGGTTTTTCTGCTCCTGCTGAGGGAGAGGACGCACCGGTGGAAATGATACTGCTTTTTGTTGGAACAGTTGCTCTGACTGGCGGTTTTCTGGCTGGCACAAACAACGGCTTGCAGAAAGCGGATATCAGCACAGGCTGGAAGCGGTATTCCTTTGTCCTGCCAACCACAGCAAAACAGCAGGCTCTGTCTGATCTGCTGGTAAAGCTTATGCTTATCCTGCTGTTCGGACTGTTATCAACGGCATTTGCGATGATATACAGTGTTACTGCAAATTACAATGCCTTTGGTCTTATGCTGAATATCTATCTGGGAGCAGTCTGCGCTGTGATGCTGATAGACGTTGCATACAGCTATATTATCATGTTTGCGAAAACGAAAAAGGACTTGGGGATTCTTGGGGTTGTCGCATTTCTTGGTGCAGGACTGATAATTAAAATCGTTGACCTATTTTCATCGGGAACGAATTTGCTGAATGACAATAATCTCGCAGAACAGCCGGCTGAGGGCGGCGCTCTGATCTCAGATGCGGCATTCAATAGGTTTGTGACAGCATTGAGCTCAGGAAAAACAACACTTTGTATCGTGATAGCGTTTGCAGTGCTGTGTGCATTGTTCTTCCTCGTGATGTGGCGTTCCCACGAAAGGAGAGAGCCGTAATGACGGGACTTGTTTACAAGGAATGGAAACAGAACCGATGGTTTATTCTTTCCATGATACTCTGCGGATCTGCTCCGCTTATCGTTCTGCTTATCATGCATGACGAGATAAAGGACATCGGTGACACGCCCATTCGAATCGGCGGACTGATCGCAGGCTTTCTTGCGGCAGGGGCTTTGCAGATGCTTGTTCTGCGTGGTGATGACCGCAAGCTGTGGGGCTACTGGATCACCGCAACTCCCGACGGATACAAGGGCTTTCTCCGTGTAAAATATGAGATGATCTTCGGTATGATCGTGCTTTTGATGTTCTCGGTGCAGTTCGTGGATATGGGTTATTGTGCGGTGGCTGCGGATATGGGAAAGGCAGATGCTGTCCAGATCAGCGGTATCGCACTTCCGCTCTGCTTTGTGCAGATACTTCTTCGTGCCATTGACATACCGTTTGTCTACCGCTTCGGCAGCAAAAAGGGCAGCTTTATCAAAATGATCTGTTTGGTCACAGTTGCAATCATTTTGCTGGCATTTCTGATATTGAATGCCGAGCGTTTCGATATGATTATTGAGAGCTGCAAAAAGGTAATAAACGTGCAGAACAGTTCATTGCTCCTGTCGGTGGGGCTGGCGGTATGTCTTGCACTGTACTATCTTTCCTACCGTATCACCTGTAAGCTGTACCTGAAAGGGGTGGAGCAGTATGACCACTAAAAAAGAGAATGCTAAGCGCCTCGGAATCTATCTGCTGACCGTGTTTGCGTTCATGCTGATATTCGTTCTTTGTATAAAGCCTATGAATGCGTCAAATACGGTGTTCTATATCATATACATGATATTTTCATTCTCTCCTGCCATCACAAGCCTCATCACAAGAGCTGTCACCAAAGAGGGCTTTCGTGATATGAAGCTGCACCTGAGACTCAGCGGCAATTTCAAATGGTATCTGCTGGCATTCGGGCTTCCGCTGATCTGCTTCTCCGCTAAATTCCTGCTTCCTGTTATCATAAGTGGTCATGCTGACTGGCTCGGCGCTTTTACGGCTCAGAATGTGCTGACAAGTGTATTTACCCTTGCAGCAATGTCGGCGGTCATGTCGATCGGTCTGATCGGTGAAGAACTGGGCTGGCGTGGGTATATGAATCAGAAAATGGAACCGCTGCTCGGCACAGTCGGAACTTGTATCGTGGGCGGCATCGTGTGGGGACTGTGGCATCTGCCCATGGATATTGCAGGCTGTGGAGGTGCAATGTCCGATGTTTTTGCTATGTGCGGCGGAAGAAAGATACAGCTCACGCTTTTCGGCGTGTTCCTGATGTGGCTGACGAAAAAGACAGACAGCGTATTCCCCGCGGTGATCGGGCATTATATGTTCAATGAAAGTCAGGGGGCGCTGGCAAACCTCTTATATCAGGGGAGTATCCCCGAAAATGCTGACCTTGGTGTGATCGCAGATGTATTTGAGTATCTGCCGATGATCCTGCTGGCGGCGGTGTTTATGATAATGCTGTTTCATGACAATAGCAGAACTCCAAAAACTGCATAACGGAAATAACGCTCTCGATGTATCTGAGAGCGTTATTTCTTTTCAGCGGATATAATCCCCATTATCATCACAGACGGCTCTGATTGGATTTCCGTTCGTTTTAGAGTGCTTTCAAGCAGAAGTCGGCTCGGCAATGCCGTGAGTGGCTTCATACTCTCTGACACGGCGATAGAAAGTATTAGCCGACAAGCCCATTCTCCGCATAAAGTCCCTGCCCGTGATGTTCTTCGACTTCCATTCCCCATAGAGCTGACCGAACCTCGTCCGGTCGATTGGGGCGGGCTTTCTGCGACACGGACAGTTTGGCAATTCAATATTATATCCGATAAATAACAGGCTCAGATGCGTCCAAATTGCCTCCGAGCCTGTTTATTATATAATATACAGAATATCGAAAAGTGCGTAGATACGTTGTTTTTATCTGTATCCTTAAATGTGTGAAACTCCGCACTCCCATTTTGACACTGCCTTGTCGCTGACGCAGATACGATCTGCAAGCTGTTTCTGGGTGAGCCCCATCTGTGTTCTCAGGTCTCTTATGAGTCCTCCGGTCTTTACCTGATCCATATTCCCGCCTCCCTTGTTTCTATTATACCCGAAATGGAGCTTTTGTCAATCTACGTTCAGTAGAACCCGTTGACATACTCTGTGTAAGGCAGTTAAAGCACTTGAAATTATTAAGAAAATGTGATATACTAATCACAGATAACGCTGCTTTGGGGCAGCGGACTTTATAATGACAAGGAGAGATACTATGACTATTGAAAAGATACTCAACGAAAATTCAGCAGTTCTCGTTCCCGAGGGCTGGCTCGATGCTGCCAATGCGGCGGATTTTTCTGCTGCTATCGACGAGCTTGGCAGCGATATCACCGAGCTGACTATCGATATGAGCAAGCTCGAATATATATCCTCGGCAGGGCTCAGACTGGTCGTTGCGGCCCACAAGAAGATGAAAGGTGCTCTGACAGTTACAAATGCCTCTGCCGAGATAATGGACGTTTTCAGGATGACGGGATTTGACAAGAAGCTTAATCTGAAATAAACTATGAAAAATCACGCACTCAGAAGGATCGCTGCCACAGCTATAATAATCATTTTAGTGTTCCTGGCTCTTCTGGGGTTCGGTTCAGAGGTCTTTCTGCGCCGGAGCACGGCGGATCACTGTCATGATAAGGCAGAGCAGATAAAAAATATCTATACCGATCTGAACGAATATATCGATCTGGATCAGCTTAGCAAGGACGCAAACAGCGACCCTTATATCACTATGCGCAGTATGTTCAAGCTGCTGTGCGAGTCCTATGACGCAAAATATATCTGTTTGTTCACAGTCTCCGGTCACGAGCTCAACTATATCATGTGTGCGGCCAAGACCCAGGAAGACGACGACAGAGTCAAGAATGAAAGAAAGCTCGGGACAAAGGTCCGGGTGGAGGATACCTCTTTCTTTGAGCAAGCCCTTGGGGGCAAGCTTTCCGGGCCGAGACAGCTTGATAACTCCTACGGCTATGTTTACAGCTACTACTTTCCGGTCAAGGACGTAAACGGCAAAAACGCAGCAGTCATTGGCATCGACTTTGATGTAACGGACATGATAAAAAAAGCTGACCGCTCTGTCATAACCCTGGTCATCCAGGCGGCGGCTTTGCTGTTCTCTGTGCTGGGGCTGTTCCTGTTCGTGCTGTTAAAGAAAGTGTTCCTGCCTATAAAGAAGATATCTACGGCGATGAACGAATTTGACCCGGAAAAGGAACACACACCGCTGAAGATAAACTCCTATCAGGAGATAGACGAGATAAGCGAGTCCTTCAACAAAATGTCCGGCGATATCAAGGGCTACATCTCTGACCTGAAAGCTATGGCAGACGAGAGAGCAAGAAACTCTGCCGAGCTGCATATAGCAAGAAGGATACAGAGCGGAATGGTGCCGGAAGGGATGAGCATCAAAGCGAAAAACTTTGATGCCGAGGCTTTTGCCGTTCCTGCCCGTGAGGTCGGAGGCGACTTCTATGACTGCTTCGAGACGGATGACAGGGTGTACTTTGTCATAGCTGACGTTTCGGGCAAGGGTGTTGCGGCTGCGCTTTTCATGGCCATGATCAAGAACATGATAAAGCAAAAGCTAAAAGCCGGATCCTCCCCTGCCGATGCGCTGAACACTTCAAATGACGACCTTTGCGCAGAGAACCCCGAAGGTATGTTCGTAACGGTGTTTGCGGCTGTTCTCGATAAGAGGACGGGCGAGCTCATATATGCGAACGCAGGCCACACACCGCCGCTTCTGCATTACGGCACAGATGTGAGATTTATCGAGCCTGAGACCGGCATAGCGCTGGGACTGTTTGAGGACTCGGATATAACTGACGGGTTTCTCATTCTCAGAGACGGCGAGAGCATAACGGTCTACACCGACGGTATCACCGAAGCGGTGTCTGCCGACAAGCAGCTGTTCGGCTCCCAGAGACTTCTCGATGCTGCGGCGGCTTCTATCGACAAGCAGCACACCAACGATATAGTCAAGGCGGTAAAAGCCTTCACCGAGGGCTGTGAACAGTCCGACGATATGACGATGCTGACCATTACCTATCACAGCAGCGAGCAGCACATTTCCGAGATCCTGCCGGCTGAAATGAGCTCTCTCGGAGTCGTTCGTGACAAGCTTAAAAGCCTTGCCGACGGCAGCGAGAAAAAGCTCAAGATAATACTTGCTTTTGAGGAGCTGTTTGTAAATATCATCGAGTATTCCGGCTCGGAAACTGTGGGCTTGATCCTTGACCGCAGCGAGAACAGGCTGACCATAAGGCTTGAGGACAGCGGCACCGAGTTTGACCCGCTGACATCCATGCCGGATGAAAAAGAATTCGAGGACTATGACAGCGGCGGCATGGGCATACGCATGGCCGCAAAGATAGCCTCCGAGATCCGCCACAGCTATATTGACGGCAAGAACATTCTCACTATGACTTTTGAACTGTGATAAACCCAATAACAAAACGGTATATCCACCGGGCAAGCCCTGTAAGATATACCGTTTTATTCTGTTCTGTTTTTTGCTTCTTCAAGAAGTTCTTCCCGGGTTATAAACACGGCGTTTTCCAGAAGAGCGCCTACGTCCTCTTCCCTGCTCCCGCCGGCGGCCGCAAGGGTAAACCTCTCAAAGACACGGCAGGCGGCATTGTGTTCCAGCCTTTCAGTGTCCACCGTTTTCATATCCTGTGCAAGCCCTGTGCCCAGCATTTTCAGCACGGCTTCTTTGAGTGTCCACATCTTTATAAAATCAGCGGTCCGGTCGGTACTTTTCTCAAGCGCCTGCTTTTCGCTCTGCGTGCAGACAAGTGCTGTCACCCCGTCCGGGATGTCCACCGTCTCCTGGATATCTATACCGACATTGAATTTTGAAACTATACAAGCGCTGGCGTTCGCACAGTGACTGAGGTTGAAATGAATGTCCTCACAGCCCTTGAGTGCCGGCTTTTCCATATCCCCTCCTGTCAGCTCAAAGTCAGCTATCTCGAACTGTCTTCTGAGCGCCAGAGACAGCAGCAAATATGCCGCCGCACAGCCAAGCTTGTCCTCACGGCGCCTCAAAGCATCGAACTTTTTCTGCCTTTTCTTATCCAAGCTGCGGCGCATCAGATCAAGCTCATCGCTGCTTATTTCTTCCCTGTTATCGAAAACATATATCACCTGTCCTCACCGCCCTTTTTAAAATGCAGCAAATGGTATCCTTGCCGGAGCGGGGATACCATTTGAAGATAATATGCGTTATGGAGATGAGGAGAATCGAACTCCTGTCCGAAAACCGATCCATACGAATTTCTACGAGTGTAGTCAGTTATAAAGCTCTCCCTTGCGGCAGGCAAACTGACAGGCCTGTTCGCTCGGCAGACTGTAATACATCAACAGGTCACAGTCATCGCCCGCTGACGTTCACCACTGGTCGACGCCTTATCCCGAGCCGTGGTCCTCTCAGGCAAGACGAGCGCTGACTTAAGCAGCTGCTAAAGCAAAATTATCGTTGTCGTCTAATTTTAAAACGTGCGCCGTTTAAAGAGGCTGCGCACCTCTACTCGCTTATCATACTTCATGATCCCCGTCGAAACCATTGCATCCCCGTTTTTTATAACTCCCCCACCCCGACCGGTTGGGTGCGGGCTGGTAAAGAGCTGCCGCCCTCCCCGGAGTGGAGGGGGTAAGCTTCGACGAAACTTTTCATTTTGTGACACTGCGTGAACCTTGGAAAAGAGCTGAATTTGTCCGTTACACAGCTTAGTCGTTAGATCCGCCAGAGGCAAAGTCCGTACTATCGGCTATGATACTAGGTGACTTCCCTTTTTCCGGCCTATGAGTTATTCGACTTCAAAGCTCTCTCAATATCTCTCTGAGCGGCCTTGTTGGCCATATCCTGACGTTTGTCGTGAAGCTTCTTACCCTTGCACACTCCCAGAGCCAGCTTCACTCTACTGCCCCTGAAATAAAGCGACAGCGGTATCAGCGTGAGGCCTTCCTGCTTTACGCTTCCCAGAAGTCTCATTATCTCCCTCTTGTGCAGAAGCAGACGCCTTTCACGTCTCGGGTCCTTGTTGAAGATGTTTCCGTGCTCATAAGGCGATATGTGCATTCCCTTGACCCACATCTCACCGTTCTCGACAGCGCACCAGCTGTCCTTCAGATTGACACCGCCGGCCCTGATAGACTTGACCTCAGTTCCCACAAGCTCTATCCCGCACTCGATCTCCTCCAGCACGAAATAGTCGTGTCTTGCTTTTCTGTTATCCGCTATCTGCTTGGTGCCCTTCTTATCTATGCTCACGTTCACCGCCTCCCCCAACGCCGGTACTATAGTATATCACAAAAAGAGCGGCTTGTCAAGAGCCGCCCTTTGTCTGAATGTACATATTATTGTACTGTTTTGTCAATCCTTCTTCATAGTCTTCACAAGAACAGCCTTCTGTGCGTGGAGACGGTTCTCCGCCTCCTCGAAGATCTCCTTTGCGTGAGCCTCGAACACCTTTTCGGTGATCTCCTCCTCACGGTGTGCAGGCAGACAGTGCTGAACCATAGCGTCGGGCTTAGCAGCAGCCATTATCTCGTCGTTTATCTGATATCCTGCAAAAGCTATCTTTCTCTTCTCTGTCTCGGCCTCTTCGCCCATAGATGTCCAAACATCGGTAAACAGGACATCGGCATCCTTTGCAGCCTCGAGAGGAACATTTGTCATCGAGAACTTTTCGCCGTACTTAGCTGCAAACTCCAGGACCTCAGCGTCAGGCTGATAGTCATCAGGACAAGCGATGCTTACATCCATGCCCACTTTAAGGCCGCCCACGATGAGAGAATTAGCCATGTTGTTTCCGTCGCCTATGTAGCACATTTTCAGATCCTTGAAGGTGCCCTTGAACTCACGGATAGTCATAAGGTCAGCCAGCACCTGGCAGGGGTGGCAGAAATCAGTAAGGCCGTTGATTATCGGGATAGAGCCGAACTTTGCAAGATCCTCAACTTCCTTCTGCTCGAAGGTACGGATCATGATACCGTCAAGATAGCGTGAAAGGACCCTTGCTGTGTCCTGAACAGGCTCACCACGGCCGATCTGAAGGTCACGGTTCGAGAGGAACAGCGCCTGACCGCCGAGCTGATACATACCTGTCTCAAAGCTTACACGGGTACGGGTCGAGGACTTCTGGAATATCATTCCCAGAGTCTGTCCCTTGAGGATGTGGTGGGTTATACCGTTTTTATTTTCATACTTGAGCTGGTCTGCGAGATTGAGGATCTCCATGATCTCCTCTGTGGAAAGGTCGAGCATTTTGAGTAAATGTTTCATTGTTGTTCTCCTTTATTCTGAAAGTATTTTTTCAAGGATCGCAAGACCCTTGTCTATCTCTTCATAGGTTATATTGAGCGGCGGCAGGAGCCTTAGCTTTTCCTTGGCTGTAAGCGTGAGCAGGCCGTTGTCAAGGCAGGCCTTGCATACATCCGCCGACTTCTTGGTTTTTAGCTGTATACCTATCATCAGACCTGTGCCGGTCACATTCTCCACCTCATCAAAAGCCATGAGCTTCTGATAGAAGTAGTAGCCCTTCTGACAAACATCATCGAGGAAGCCGTCAGCAAGCACTGTCTCAAGCACAGCAAGTCCGCCTGCGCAGGCGATCGGGTTTCCGCCGAAGGTGGAGCCGTGAGTTCCCTTTGTGAGCACTCCGCTTGTTTTCTCATTGGCAAGGCAGGCACCTATCGGGATGCCGCCTGCAAGCCCCTTCGCAAGGGTGGTAATATCGGGCTTTACGCCAAAAAGCTGTGAGGTGAGCAGAGCTCCCGTTCTTCCAACGCCCGTCTGGACCTCGTCGGCTATGGTAAGGATATCGTTCTTTGCGCACTCCTCGAAGATAGCCTCAACAAACTCCTTCTCCAGAGAAACGACGCCGCCCTCCCCCTGAACGAACTCGAACATTACAGCGCAGACCTTGCCTTCGTTTTCAGCAAGAACACGCTTTAGGTCTTCAATGTCGTTGGCCTTTGCGTTCACAAAGCCCGGAACAAAGGGGAAGAAATAGTTATGGAAAACATCCTGTCCTGTTGCGGAAAGGGTCGCCATAGTTCTTCCGTGGAAGCTGTTGACAAGGGTAACGATAATGTTGCGTTCGGCATCCTTGCCGTACTTGTCAAAGCTGTATTTTCTTGCAATCTTTATAGCACACTCATTGGCCTCGGCGCCGCTGTTGCCAAAGAATATCTTATCATAGCCTGTGGACTCACAAAGCTTTGCGGCAAAGTCCGCCTGCACCTTTGTGTAGTAGTAGTTCGATGTGTGCTGAACAGCGTGAGCCTGGGCACATACGGCCTCGACCCACTTGTCATTACAGTAGCCAAGGCTGTTGGTGCCGATACCCGAACCGAAATCTATGTAGGTCTTTCCGTTCTCGTCCTCGGCAGTCCTGCCCTCGCCCTTATCGAGCACAAGATCGAAACGTCCGTAGGACGCCATAACGTGCTCATTAAATTTCTCTATCGTATTCATTCTATTCACTTTCCTCCATATTATCCATACGCTCCTGCACCTGAACGTCCTTTAAGAACATTCCGCAGGGGTATCTTTTGAACAGCTCCACCATCCGCTGCTCCTCGGCAGGCGAAAAGCCGCTTTTCTTCACTGTGAAATTCTGCTCGCCGGCTCTTATCTGATAGCTGCTGCCTGTGTCGTTTATCCTGGATACGTCCTCATATCTGACATTCGTCTTCTCGCCGTCTTTTTCGGCTGTGAAGCCTTCCTCGTAAAAGTCGTATCTCCAAAAATACTTCTCGCCGGTAACGTGAGTGTCCTGCTTGCTGATCTCGCCCATAGATATGAGCTTTACACGCAGCACAGTAGTTATAAGAGTAAGGCCGAAGCCGATAAGGACGGATATCCACCATTTAAGGTCGGTGCCTGCCAGCAGAGCAATGAGTATGACTATGATTATCGCATAGGCCAGCATAAAGGCCTGGGCGATCTTCGAGTTCGACTCGTCATGATCGCTGTGCATACCGTCAACGTAGAGCACCTTTTCCACTGTGGTCTCATTTGAAAACAGCTTTTCCATAGTCCCTCCTGTCAGTCAAACTGTGTGCCTATACCTTCGCTTGTAAGAAGCTCGATAAGTATCGAGTGGGGAACTCTGCCGTCGATGATAACGGTCTTCTTGACTCCCCTTCTTACAGCCTCGACGCAGCAGTCGATCTTAGGTATCATTCCGCCGCTGATTATCCCCGAGGCTTTAAGATGCGGCACCTCGCTGACATTAACGTGAGGTATCAGCGTTGTGTCGTCGTCCTTGTCCTGAAGAAGACCCACGATGTCAGTCATAAGAACAAGGTTCTCGGCTCTAAGGCAGGACGCTATCCTTGCTGCCGCTGTGTCGGCATTGATATTGTAGGGCTGACCGTCAGAGCCTATACCTACCGTTGCGATTATCGGCACATAGCCGTTGTTGAGAGCGTCGATGATAGGCTTTGTGGTTATCTTCTTTATCTCTCCCACATAGCCGTAATCCGTCTCGGTGTCATATTTCTGAGCAAGGATCATCTCGCCGTCACAGCCGCAAAGGCCCAGCGCCTTTCCGCCGTGGAGAGTAAGTGCGCTGACAAGCTCCTTGTTCACCTTGCCGCAAAGCACCATCTTGACGATATCCATAGTCTCGGCATCAGTGTATCTCAGGCCGTTTATAAACCTGCTCTGGATGCCCACTCTTTTGAGCATCGAATTTATCTCTGGACCTCCGCCGTGGACAAGCACGACCCTGATGCCGACCTCGCTGAGCAGAACGATGTCGCTCATAACGGCTTCCTTCAGTTCGTCATTGGTCATTGCGTTGCCGCCGTATTTGATAACGACCACCTTGTCGTGATACTTCTGGATATACGGCAGCGCATCTATAAGTATCTGGCTGCGTATGTTGTTTGCAAACTTCATTTTACTTACCCTCTTATCCTTACTTCTTGCTGATCTGTTGTATCAGCTTCTGTAGTCACCGTTTATTTTTACATAATCATAGGTCAGATCACAGCCCCAGGCAGTAGCTTCGGCATCTCCCTGATGCAGTTCGCACAGGATAGTGATCTCATCCTCTGAAAGGATCTCCTTGGCCTTGTCCTCATCGAATTTAAGTCCTAGGCCGTTTTCGCACACCAGTATCTTTCCGGCTCTTGAAATATAATATACATCAGCCTTTGTAACATCGCAGTCCGTCTCGGCATAGCCCATAGCGCACATTATACGTCCGCAGTTAGCATCGGCGCCGTACATAGCGCATTTAACAAGCGGCGATCGGATAACGCTCTTGGCGATTATTATCGCTGTATCAAGGTCGGGAGCGCCTTTGACCTTACACTCAACGAGCCTGCTTGCGCCCTCGCCGTCCTTGGCGAGCATCCTTGTGAGATTAGCCATCACCTGATAGAGCGCCGCCTTGAAGGTCTCGTAGTCCTCGCCCTCTGCCTTTATCTCTGCGTTTTCAGCAAGGCCGTTTGACATCAGCATACAGGTATCGTTTGTAGACTGATCGCCGTCAACAGAAAGGCAGTTGTAGGTCACCTTTACCACATCGCTGAGAGCCTTCCTGAGCATCTCCACAGATACGGCACAGTCAGTAGTGATGAAGTTGAGAGTCGTGGCCATATTCGGGTGTATCATACCGCTTCCCTTTGCCATACCTCCGAGCCTGCATTCCCTGCCGCCGGCTGTGAATGTCACAGCGTACTCCTTCTTGACGGTATCAGTAGTCATTATAGCGGTAGCCGCCTCGACGTTTCCGGTGTATGAAAGGCTCTCATAGAGAGGATCTATCGCTTTCTTTATGGGCTCGAGGGGCAGCACCTGTCCGATAACACCGGTGCTTGCAACAATGACCAGGTCAGGAGCTATACCCAGCTTCTCGGCTGTGAGCTCACACATAGCTACAGCTTTTTCTTCGCCGTCCCCGTTACAGGTATTAGCGTTTCCGGAATTGACGATCACAGCCTTTGACTTTCCGCCGTTAGCCGCAAGGTTTCTCTTGGTCACGATGACAGGTGCGCCCTTTACCTTGTTAGAGGTATAAACGCCTGCTGTATTGCAGACCGTATCGGAGACCACAAGCGCTATATCGTTTTTCTTTCCGGGCACAAGGCTCTCATTTCCGTCGAGGCCGGTCTGCATGAACGCCTTTATCCCGCAGTAGTATCCGCTTGCCTTGAAACCCCTGGCGGCACACACACCGCCCTCGATGTATTCAAAGCTGCCGTACTCTTCCTTATTTATCTCTTTTTCCATATTATCACCTTATATAAGTCCGTACTTTTCTTTAAGTGTGAGTATCCTGCCTACGCTCTCGTCAAGTCTCTCGGCGCTGATGTCGCCGCTGTTGACAGCCGCAAGCACCGCATCGTAAGTGTCCACAAACAGTGAAGGCATGAGTATCAGGTCTGCGCCTGCCTCAATAACCTTAACGGCAGAATCCTCTATCTTATAATTCTCTTCTATCGCACCCATAGCAAGGGCATCTGTTATAACAACACCGTTATAGCCCATCTCGCCTCTCAGCTTGTCGGTTATCATCACCTTAGAGAGTGAAGCCGGCAGGCCGTCATCGCTGACATTTGGCATTGTTATATGGGCTACCATTACCATATCGGTCTTGTCAAGATTATCCGCAAAGGGTATCAGCTCCTCATCAAGAAGCTCGTCCCAGGTCTTTTCCACAGAGACAAAACCATCATGAGTGTCCTCGCTGGTGTCGCCGTGTCCGGGGAAATGTTTAAGACAT
Organism: uncultured Ruminococcus sp.; assembly: GCA_902800795.1. Lineage (GTDB taxonomy): Bacteria > Bacillota > Clostridia > Oscillospirales > Ruminococcaceae > Hominimerdicola. The sequence goes on from CADCFQ010000015.1 coordinate 37,872, forward strand.
GTCATAACGCCCTTGGAATGGAAGCCGTCTATGCAGGCGGAGACCATGGAGCTTACCGTTGCCGCATCCTTGCCGAAGGCTCTGTCGCCTATGACCGTATTGTCGGAGTTCGAGTAGATATCCGCAACGGGAGCAAGGTCAAGGTTGAGACCGAACTCGGAAAGATAAGTTCCGATAGTCTCGCCCACCTCTTTTGCCTTGTCGGTGTCGCCGCTCTCGCCTATCTCAAGCATACTGTCAAAGGTAGGAACGTCGATAGCTGTGGAATCAGATATCCTTGCCACCGAGCCGCCCTCTTCGTCAGCTGTGATGAACAGCGGATACTTAGCGGCCGCCTGAAGGTCAGCACTAAGCTTTGTGAGCTGCTCCTCGTCCTTGACGTTCTTCGGGCTGTAGAAAACGCCGCCCACAGGATATTTCCCGAGCATGGCCTTCATATCGTCATCCACCCAGGTAACGCCTATATCCACAGGCTTGTCCTCTTCAAGGACATCGACTCTTATAACAAACAGCTGTGCCACCTTTTCCTCGGTGCTCATCTCGCTTAGTACCTTTGTCACCTTTTCGCTGAGGCCGCTGTCTGCCGCAGGCTCTGTCCGGTCTGCGCTGCTTTCATCAACAGCAGTACTGTCAGATGAGCTGTCAGGAGTCTCTTCGCTGTCAGGCTCCGGATCCTGCGCCGTTCTTTCGGTGGAGATCCCGGAATTCTGGGATTTATAAAGGGGGCCGTCATCATCGACCTTCTGATCCGCTATCTGACATCCCGAAAGAGCAGCCGAAGCCGCCAGAGCGAATGCCAGAAGTCTAAGTCTCTTGTCAGACAGTCTCATTATTCCAGTCCTTTCCTTTCATCTATACCAAGCATTATATTCATATTCTGTATAGCGGCACCCGAAGCGCCCTTGCCGAGATTGTCAAGTCTCGACATAAGAAGTATCCTGTCATCATTTCCACAGACAAACAGCTGCATATCATTGGTGCCTGTCAGGGTGTTTGCTGCGATAAAGCCGTCAGCCAGAGTCTCTGCTCCACCAAGCTCCATGACCTTTACAAAATGCTCGCCGGCATAATGCTCGCTTAAGATCTCGTGGATATCCTTGGGAGTATAATTCTTTGTCAGGCATCTTGAAATGAGCGGCACCGAGACCACCATTCCTGCATAGTAATCATCAACGATGGGATTAAACATCGGTGTATATTTAAGACCGCAGATCTTCTGCATCTCGGGCAGGTGCTTATGCGCCTGTGTGAGAGCGTACTGTCTGGGAGAATTCATCTCAAAGGTCTTCTCGTCGCTTTCCATAACAGCTATCATCTTCTTGCCTGCTCCGCTGTAGCCGGATACCGCATGGGCTGTAAGAGGATAATCCTCGGGGAGCACACCGGCCTGAACAAGAGGATAAACCAGAGATATGAAGCCGCTGGCATAACAGCCGGGGTTGGCCACACGCTTTGAGTTTCTTATCTTCTCTCTGTGAGCTTCAGAAAGCTCGGGAAAACCGTAGTCCCAGTCCGGAGACGTTCTGTGGGCTGTGGAAGCATCGATTATCCTTGTATCGGGATCAGTGCAGAGGGCCGCCGCTTCTATGGCTGCCGCATCCGGCAGACACAGGAAGGTGATATCCGACTCGTTTATAAGTCTTGCTCTTTCGGTGCTGTCCTTTCTCTTCTCCTCGGCTATCTCAAGGATCTCAACATCGTCTCTGTCCTTGAAACGCTCAAATATCTGCAGGCCTGTTGTTCCTGCGCTTCCGTCTATAAAAACCTTTGCTTTCAAAGCGATCTCTCCTAACTCCAAGAACACCCTCAGTCATCAAGGATCTTCTTATACCTTTCTTCTTTTTTATTATTCCCGCTCTTTTTCTTCTCCTGGGGCACCGCAAACACACTTCCTATCCCGACCGAAAACAGCACACACAGCACTGTCAGCAGAATAAAGTTCGGCACAACCGCTGTCGCATCCGAAATGAACACATACTCCGCAACAGACACGCCGATCATCACAAAGGGCAGATACCACTTCACACCGAAAAGCCTGGTGTAGCGAAAACCTGTCCAGCAGGTGATAATGGGATAGATAAGCGTGAAGCACAGGATAAACGGCAGATAGAGCACCCACAGCCTTGCTGTGAAAAGCCACATAAGCGCCGTTATCCCCTGCCATATCAGAAGATAGACCGCCGCACACAATATCGGCGAGCTTTCGAGCTTAACCCTCAAGTTTCTCACGGACATATCCGATCTGTACCTTTACAGCCTCGGGAGCAGGACCGCCTGCTGCCTTTCTCTGCATAACGCAGGTGTCAAGGCTGATAGCGTCGTAAACATCCTCATCAAAGGTGTCGCACAGCGCCTTGTATTCCTCCATCGGCAGAGTCTCCAGTGTGAGGCCCTTTTCGATACAGGTGTGAACGAGAGTTCCGGTTATCTTATAAGCGTCTCTGAAAGGCAGACCCTTCTTCACAAGATAGTCTGCACAGTCAGTAGCGTTTATAAATCCTCTTGCAGCAGCGTTTCTCATGTTCTCGGGGATGAAGCGCATAGTCGCAAGCATAGGCTCGAATGTTTTAAGACACAGCTTGACTGTATCCACAGCATCGAACAGAGCTTCCTTGTCCTCCTGCATATCCTTATTATAGGCAAGGGGCAGGCCCTTTAACATAACGAGCGTAGTATTCAGGTCGCCGTAGACTCTTCCTGTCTTTCCTCTTATCAGCTCGGTAACATCGGGATTCTTCTTCTGAGGCATGATCGACGAGCCGGTTGCGTAGGCATCGTCAAGCTCTGCGAACTTGAACTCCCATGAGCACCAGAGTATTATCTCCTCGGAGAAACGTGAAAGGTGCATCATCAGAATAGATATAGCGCTTATCATCTCCGCACAGAAGTCCCTGTCCGAAACGCCGTCAAGGGAGTTCTGGGTGATCTCGTCAAACCCGAGCTCATCGCAGACCTGCTGACGATTTATAGGATAGGTGGTGGAAGCCAGCGCACCGCTTCCAAGAGGCATTATATTCGTTCTCTTATAGCAATCATCGAGTCTTCCCACATCTCTGAGGAGCATCATAGCATAAGCCATAAGGTGGTGAGCAAGCGTGATAGGCTGTGCTCTCTGCAAGTGAGTATAACCCGGCATTACCGTTTCAAGATTGTTCTCGGCAATATCTGTTATAGTCTTTATAAGAGCCACAGTGAGCTTTCTTATCTCCATAAGCTCATACTTTGCTGTCATCCTCACATCAAGAGCCACCTGATCGTTTCTCGATCTTGCAGTATGAAGTCTCTTGCCTGTATCACCCAGCCTTTTTGTCAGCTCGGCCTCAACGAACATATGGATGTCCTCGGCCTCGGGGTCTATCTCCAGCGCTCCGCTGTCGATATCAGCAAGGATGCCTTTGAGCCCTTCGATTATCGTTTCGCTCTCGCTCTTCTCGATTATCCCGCAGTCACCCAGCATCCTGGCATGAGCCATAGAGCCCTGGATATCAAATCTGTACATTCTGGCATCGAAAGACACCGAGGAGTTGAAGTCATTGACTCTCTCGTCTATCTCCTTGGTAAATCTTCCTGCCCACATCTTATTAGCCATAATGATCCATTCCTTTTTTCTTACTCTGTTATCTGTTCTTTCTGCTCCTTGTCCTTTTTAATGAGATTATGGAGCGACGTAAAGGTCAGAACGGTATAAACCACGATACAAAGACTCATTCCCACAACGAAGGCGACTATCGCACCGTCTCCGGTAAGGATATCGGAAAGACGTCTGGCCTCATCAGGGTCAATTCCTGCTCCGATAAGATCGCTCTCGGTGATATTAAGATCGACCTTTCCTATCTCCTCAAGAACTTTCGTAGCCTTATACATAGCATTAGCCATCTGAAGACCTATACCCATTGAGAAAACGACCACGCCGATGAATATCGTCCTGACGATATGTCCCGCAGCGGAGCATCTGTACCTTCCGAAAATGCTAATGAAGAAGCACACGATGCTAAGTCCGAAGAGCACCATATAGAGCATCGAGAACATCTTGGTGGCGCTCATAAAGTCTCCTACCAGGCCATTATCGTTCTGATCCATGATAAGAGCAAAGCGGATCATACTGAATATCATAAGCGCCGACAGCGCCGCACACAGGAAGATAAGCGCCCTGAAAGCGATATTGATCTTTTTCTTTGTATTGACGTTCATACTTTCCTGACCTCCTTTTAAAATGTTTCGGGCAAAACAGCCCTCGAGCTGTCCTGCCCTCTAAACATTTTTTGTTTTTCTTATTTCTTGCTGTTCAGCTCTTTCTCGTGCTGTTCAAGAAGCTTCTGGATGTCGATGCCGTTGATCTTCAGACCGTCTATCTTACAGTCTGTGATCTCAACATTGGTCAGATCGCAGTGGATGAACTGTGAGTTCTTGAGAACAGGGTTCTTGAACTCAACATTAGTCATTATCGAACAGCCGAAGCGTGAACCGCTGAGGTTGACTCCGAGGAACTTAGTATCTACCATATACATATCCTCGAATTTCGAGTCCTTGATGCTGACATTGTTGAACACAGTAGAGTCCATGTTCACGTCATCGAAATTAGCTTCCTTGAGGTTTACGTTATTAAACCTGGCACCGCCGAGATTAACATCCTCAAAGGTGGAATTCGGCAGGCTGTCATAAGATATTTCAACTTTCTTGTCAATAGCAGGTTCAAAAATATTGTTCTGTTCCGACATAAGTATTACCTCCGGTCAAGAATTACTTATTCTGGTTTCTCTTCTGCTCAAGCTTAGCTCTTACCTTTATCGGCAGACCAAACAGATTGATAAAGCCTGCGGAGTCAGCCTGATTATAAACATTGTCCTCATCAAAGGTAGCTACCTCTTCATCATAGAGGGTATAAGGAGAAGTAACTCCCGCATTGATGATATTGCCCTTATAGAGCTTGAGTCTTACATCACCGGTAACAGTCTTCTGTGTCTCGGTAACGAAAGCGCTCATTGCCTCTCTGAGAGGTGTGTACCACTGGCCGTTATAAACGATATCAGCAAACTTGATCGAAAGATACTGCTTTACTCTTGCGGTCTCCTTGTCAAGTGTGATAGTCTCCAGTACCTCGTGAGCATGATAGAGGATGGTTCCGCCGGGAGTCTCATAAACACCTCTCGACTTCATACCAACAAGTCTGTTCTCAACAAGGTCTGCAAGACCGATACCGTTAGCACCGCCCAGCTCGTTGAGCTTTGCAACAAGTGCCTTGCCGCCCATCTTTACTCCGTCAACAGCGGTAGGAACGCCCTTCTCGAAATGGATGGTAACATAGGTGGGCTTGTCGGGAGCCTGGATAGGCGATACGCCCAGCTCAAGGAAGCCCTCCTTCTCATACTGCGGCTCGTTTGCAGGATCCTCAAGATCCAGTCCCTCGTGGGAAAGATGCCACAGGTTCTTATCCTTGGAATAGTTTGTCTCTCTGTTTATCTTCAGAGGAATATTGTGTGCCTCTGCATACTCGATCTCCTGCTCTCTTGATTTCAGATCCCAGATCCTCCAGGGAGCGATGATCTCCATATCGGGAGCGAAAGCCTTGATAGCCAGCTCAAATCTTACCTGGTCATTACCCTTTCCTGTGCAGCCGTGGCAGATAGCGTCAGCGCCTTCCTTGATAGCGATCTCTGCTATTCTCTTAGCTATGATAGGACGGGCAAAGGATGTTCCCAGAAGATATCTGTTCTCATACACAGCGCCTGCCTGAACAGTAGGATAAACATAGTCAGTGATGAACTCCTCTGTCAGGTCCTCGATATAAAGCTTGGAAGCTCCTGTCTTGATAGCCTTCTCCTCAAGTCCGTCAAGCTCTGTTCCCTGTCCTACATCTCCGGACACTGCGATGACCTCGCAATTGTTATAATTTTCCTTCAGCCACGGAATGATGATAGATGTATCAAGTCCGCCCGAATAAGCCAGTACAACTTTTTTGATCTCTTTAGCCATATATGATTCCTCCGTTAAAAAACTATTGTGTTAATACAGTTCGCTCTCGCTATAACCATATTATACACCAAAAAACGCCTTTGTCAAGAGCTTTTGCATAAAAATTTTATATTTATACATAATCTCTGTTGATTTTTTGTATAAAGCATAAAAATATACAAAGAAATATGTATAAAACTCGATTTCCAGCACGCAAGCCGTGAAAAGCGCAGCAGACTTTTGTTCCCCCACAGGAAAAAGACCCGCATTCATAATTTGATTATACCACAACTTACTAAAAAATGCAACCGAAAAATGCCCGTTTTACGCAATTTTTTCAAAAAAAGCCCGGTCATTTTCATATGAACGATGCGGCCTTTGTGACAGCCTTTTTAGCAAGGTCAGATACCTTTGCACAAAGAGTATCTATCCTGAGCACTCTGAAAAGCAGTCCTCTCAGGATATCGAACAATGCAGCCGCCATAAAGAACACCACAGCATATCCGAGAATGAAGCTTACGGAGAACAAAGGCGACCGATCCACAATGAACTTGAATTTATTATAATACCATTTGAACCAGTCACGCTGTGTATTTACAAGATATACTGCAAAGGAATGATCCGACAGCAGCTTTATGCCTTTGCCGCCCTTGATAGGCAGCCTTTTAAACAGCAGAAACAGCGCAAAAGAAGTAAGGATGACCGGCATATAGGTATAGTAAAAATCATCGTTTGTTCCGGAAAGAACAATACCCAATACGGCAGCCAGAACGATCCACATGGATTTTACCTTGTCAAAAGCGCCTGTCTTTGCGATCAGTATACCGCATATATAAAGATATATGAGCCATATCGCATTGTAGCCCTCTACAAATGTAAATATATCCGCATCCTGACCTTTTGTCGGATCTGTAATTATATCCGCATCCTGACCGTTTGTCGGAACAAAGAAAGTATAAAGCGGCAGCAGCACCACCATAACTACCAACATTTTCTTTGCAGTCTGTTCGGAAACAGCGACAGCTATCTTTCTTAATAGCGGTGTCAGTATAGTCAGAGCTGTATACGCAGTGAAATACCAGTAGCAGCTGTTTGACACCGGCATAAGATTTGTAAGGATATCAAGCTTTGTCCCAATGATGAAATGAGCCGCTATATTCAGGCCCACACCGTAGAAAACGACCTCCAGCCACAATCCCAGCCAGCGCTTTATTGAAAAAGGCCTGTCCGCAGAATGAAACGCCAGATAGCCGGTGGTGATAGCAAAGCAGTTTACCGCACAGCAGGCGAGAGGCAGGATAAGAAACTGACACGACACTTTAAGCACAGAGGGCACCCTTGCAAAATGGTATACACCTCCGTTGTTAAGTGTGTGAAGAATTACTATCCCCATCATCGAGAAGATCTTCAGAAGTGCAAGACCATAATTATATTGTTTTTTCTCACTCATAAGCAAACCCCCGGATCCGCATTATCTGGTTTAATTCTATCACAGACAATAACCAAAGTCAATTATCGTGTGCAAAAATTATTGCCGTGCGGTTGATTTTCTCATCCGGCTGTAGTATAATAATACCATCAACCAGAAAGGCAGGTAATCATTATGAGTTTAACAGATATGGGTTTCAAGGCGCTGTCGGCAGAGGAGATAAAGAAGCTTGACTTCAATCCCTTCACAAGGATAGGAGACCAGTGGTTCTTAGTCACCGCAGGAGACAAAAACGGCCACAACACCATGACCGCTTCCTGGGGCTTCGCCGGAGTTATGTGGAACAAGAACAGCTTCATCACCGCTATCCGTCCCCAGAGATACACCAAGGAGTTTCTTGATAAGAGCGAGTATTTCACCGCCAGCTTCTTCCCTGCTGATATGAAGCAGGCTCTGGCATTCTGCGGCTCTCACAGCGGAAGAGACGCCGACAAGGAAAAAGAGACCGGTCTCGAGCCTGTCTTCATCGACACAGAGGACGGCAGACAGACAACAGCTTATGCACAGGCAGAGCTTATCATTGTCTGCAAAAAGACCTATGTTCAGGAAATGAAGCCCGAGTGCTTCATCATCCCTGAGGTGGACAAAGCCAACTATGCCGCAGGCGATTACCACACCGAGTACATCGGCGAGATAGTTGCCGTATATGCAAAATAATAGTCATTACCAAGAAAACAGCACGTTACCGGCATATCAGTAACGTGCTGTTTTGTGTTTGTATCAGCGCAGGTTCGCCCGTCGATCCGAAAGCAATTGTCAAGCTGCAAGCAGCTTGAGGAAAGCTCCTGCCGTGCTTCTCCTTTCTTCTCAATGCTCCGTCAAGCCGCAAGCGGCTTGAGGAAAAATTGTTCTGGCTTTTCACAAGGGGCGACCTCTCTTGCAGGTCGCCCCTCTTGAAAAAAGTGTCCACCGGACACTTTTTTCAATTCACCCCTGCCGAGCGCCTCCGTATAAAGGGGATTTCGCCCTCTGCGGAGGGCGACCAGGGGCGCTGCCCCTTGGATCCCTGTGAGCCTTTGAAAAGGCTCGACCTAAACTTTTAATTCCCTGGCGGATCATTTCAGCTTTGTTTCGTATTTCAGCTCTGTTGTGTTTTTCAGCTCTGTTGCGTATTCCGCCAGAGGCAAAGCCGTGCGGCGAGCACCCCCCTCCCCTCCGGGGAGGGCAGGGGGAGTTATTAGTTTGCACAAAGCCCCGACGGGTGGGGGCATTAGCCGTGCGGCGAGCACCGCACCTGCTACATGAGGTCTACGGACTCTATGCCGAGGATGTCCAGGTGCTTTTCAAGAACCTTTCTGAGGACAACGCAGGCTCTGAGCCATGCGTTTTTCTTCTGCTCATCCTCTTCTGTCAGGATGTGGTTGTCATGATAGAACTTCGAGAAGCTGGATGCCAGCTGATATGCGTTCTCGCAGACGATATTGGGAGCCCTGTCCTTGAATGCCAGAGCATAAGCTTCGCCGCTGAGCGCTATCTTCAGGAGCAGGTCTCTCTCGCTGTCAGTGAACACGCCGGAAGCCGCTGTGATGCCGCTCTCGTCGGTCTTTTTGAGAATGGAATTTATCCTTGCCACGGTGTAAAGCAGGAACGAGCCTGTCTTTCCGTCAGCCGCCATAAACTTGTCAAGGTCAAAGATATAGTCCTTTGCTCTGTGGTTGATAAGGTCGCCGAACTTGATAGTTGCAACTGCTATCTTTCTCGCAACATCAGCCTTGTCCTCTTCAGCACTGAACTTCGACTCCTTGACACGCTCCATAGCCGCATCGTAAACGGTCTTGTAAAGAAGCTCCAGCTTCATAACTCCGCCGTCACGGGTCTTATAGGGCTTGCCGTCGGTGCCGTTCATCGTTCCGAAGCCAAGGTGCTCGGGGATCGTCTCGCCGAGTATCCCTGCTTTTTCTGCGCAGCGGAAGACCTGTGTGAAGTGGAGCCCCTGTCTCTGGTCGACCACATACCATATACCCTGGGGAGCAAAGTCCTTCTCACGCTGAACGATCGTTGCAAGGTCGGTGGTCGCATAGATGCTGGAACCGTCCGACTTCTTGATTATTACCGGCGGAACGGTTATCTTGTCGTCGTCCTTTGCAACGTCAACCACCATAGCGCCCTCGCTCTCATAGAGCAGGCCCTTTTTCTCAAGTGTCTCAACAAGCTCCGCCTCATACTTTGAAGCGTCGCTCTCGCCGTACCAGTAGTCAAAGTCAACGTTGAGATTCTCATAGTTCTTCTTTATATCGGGCAGCGATATCTTTGTTATCTCCCTGCCGAGATACTCATATCTCGGGTCGCCGTTCTGCATCTTTACAGTGAGATCCTTGGCCTTCTCCTTGAACTCCTCGTTCTCCTTGCTCTTTGCGCTGGCAAAGGGATAGACCTCGTTCATCTCATCAACGGTCAGCGGGAACTCTCCGCAGTTTTCAGGATCAAAGCTGTCACCGAAGCACTCCCAGTCAGGGTGGCGCTCTTCAAGCTCTGCCATAACAAGTCCCATCTGTAAGCCCCAGTCACCAAGGTGAACGTCAGCGATCGCCTTTCTTCCGGTGGCTCTTACCAGTCTCTTCAAAGCCTCGCCGATAACGGCAGCTCTCAGGTGGCCTATGTGAAGAGGCTTCGCAACGTTAGGTCCGCCGTAGTCCAGCACTATGGTCTCGGGCTTTTCAGCCTGGGGCACACCTGTCTTCTCATCGGTATACACCTGCTCGATAAAGCCAAGCAGGAGCTTGTCCGAAATGTCGATATTTATAAAGCCTGCGCCTGCTATCTCGGCCTTTGACAGATCCTCGTCCTCTCTTAGCACAGCAGCTACGTCCTCGGCGATCATCCTTGGAGCCTTGTGATAAAGCTTGGCGCCGCCGAAAGCACCGTTGCACTGGAACTGGCAGAGGTCGGGTCTGTCGGAGACAGTGACAATGGCGAGTTCCTTCGAGTATCCGCATTTTTCAAAAGCCGCTTCCAGCTTTTTATTCAGCAGCTCGGTAAGTGTTTTCATTGTTCTCATCCTTTCAAATAATACATACACAGTTATTTTAACACATAAATGTTAACAAGTAAAGTCCTTTCATCAAAAATGTCCCCCTTTCCTCAAAAGAGGTCAGGGGGACTTAATGTTTTTATCTATCCCGGACATCCGGGACTGATGTTTCTCACCAAAGATACTTAGTGCCCTTCATGTGAGACTTTATCGCTGTGATATCATTAGTCCGGACAACGCCGTCTCCATCGGCATCCGCACAGGCTGCCTGATAATCGTCAAGGCTGCCTGTCTTCTTGAGATATTTCTTTATCAGCGTGATATCTGTCGTGCTCAGTGTGCCGTCAGCGTTGACATCGCCTCTCAGACAAAGGGTCACGCCGGGGTCAGCGGTAAGGTTGCCGTTTGAAACAGTTACCGTGTATGTCCTTGTGGCGAAGTTGTTGGATGCCACTGTCAGAGTGTAGCTTCCGTTCGCAAGGCCGGAAGGAACAGAGAACTGCTTGTTCGTGGTGGTCACGGACTTCGTGGACGAGCCCTTGAAGGTCAGCGTTACCGAATTGTTAGCATAAGCATAGCTTCTGTCGGTGGTCTTGGTACCGGTCGTCAGGGTTATGCTGTAAACCGCTGTCTGACCTGTCGGGTCGGTGTAATTGTCCTTATACTCATCGCCGCAGACCGTGCAGTGGTGGAGCGTATAGCCCTGGGTCGTGGCGGTAGGAGCAACTACTGTCTCCTGATAGCTGTGAGCCGCAAGCGAGATATCCTGGATATCCTTGGTCTGGGTGGTGTAGGCAGCGTTCGTAAAGGTTGCTGTATAGCGTGTGGTCCCCTTAGTCTTACAGGTAGCCGCCGTCTTGACAGCCGAGGTAACAGTTGCATTTACTGTTTCTATATGAGTGGAATTTCTTGTGCAGACCCTCTTGCCTGTGCAGGTCTTTCCGTCGTCGCTCCAGGTATAGGTGGGGCTGCCCCATGAATGACCGGCAGCGATAACTGTGCTTGCCTGGGTTATCTCCTTTGTGCAGGCGGAATCGCTGAAATACTTATCGCATCTCGAGCAGTGCCAGTAAGCGATGTTTCCGTCAGTTGTGCAGGTGGCTGCCTTTGCGGCAACGGCTGTCTTGTTGTGGCCGAGCGCTGCGATAACTGTGCTTGCCTGAGTTATCTCTGCGGTCATAGCACTGTTGCTGAAATACTTCTTGCACACAGGGCAGTAATAATATGCAATGTTTCCGGCTGTCGTACAGGTAGCTGCCTTTGCGGCAACGGTCTGCTTGGTGTGGCCTGTCGCCGGGATCTCCTGGGACTCATATTCTCCGCAGGAGCAGTATCTTCTCTTCTCGCCCTTGGTGGTGCAGGTAGCAGCCGTGTAGGTCTCCCACTCGCCGTAGGAATGAGTGTGAGAGCCGCCGCCTATGATATCGTAATTAACATTATACTGCTGTGCATAAGCCTTTGCAGTGGAGTTCTCGTAAACGTGGAGTGTAAAGTCGCTCTTTACGCTGGTGGTGCTGCTGTATCCTGCACAGCGGGCGCCCATCGTACAGCTGGTGGAGGGTATGGTCAGCTCCGTGAGCCAGGTACAGCCTGTAAAGCAGTCTACACCTATCGAAGCTATGCCGGAGGGCAGAGTTACCTCATTGAGTCCGCCGTCCAAATTGGCGGAGCAGTTTGAAAAAGCTTCCTCATCGAGAACTCTCAGAGTGCTTGGGAAGGTCACCGACCTCAGACCTGTACAGCCGCTGAAAGCCTTGAAGCCTATGCTCGTACAGCCTTCCTGGAAGGTAAGTGAGGTAAGGCTGGTGTTGCTTGCAAAGGTCTGGTCGGCAATATGCTTTGCGCTTGAAGGGATAGTAACGGATGTCAGTGACGAGTCGGCATAAACGAGCCAGTCGTTCACATATTTAAGAGTGCCGCTCTGACCTGTGAGGACAGGCGCACTGTCAAAAGCCGAAACGCCCACGCTTGTTACCGACGAGGGTATAGTAAAGGTGGAGTCAACGGCAGTGTACCTGAAAGCATAGTCGCCGATGCGTGTCAGGTTCGAGGACATATTAACGGTCTTCAGGTTGGTACAGCCGTCAAAAAGGCTGTTGGGTATAGTCTTGACAGCGCTGAGGTTTGCGGTTGTCAGTGCTGTGCATCCGCCGAAGACACGGTTTCCGATATACTGGATTCCGTCGGGGATAGTCACGCTGGTAAGGCTCGTGCAGCCGCTGAAAGCAGAATCAGCAATACCTACAGTTCCGGAATTTACGCTTACGCTTGTTACCGTAGTATCAGAACCTATGACCCAGCTGCCGGCATACTTGATGCCGCTCTGGTTATTATAGAGGCCAGTGCCCTTGAGAGCCTCTGCGCCGATAGAAGTAACGGTCGAGGGTATCTGAACGCTTGTGATACTGGTGATGTTCATAAACGCCTGCGACGGGATAGTGGTGACGCCGTCAGCAAAAACTATCTTAGTAGCCTTACCGCTTTTGATCGCCGGTGATAACAAATTCAATATCGAAACAGGTGCTACACTTGCTACGGTATAACCGTCTATTGTTGCCGGATAAGTAAGAGTTGTTGAATCCTCGAGAAACGCTGTTATCCTAGCTGTTCCATCAGAGTTGATAGTATAGTTGTATTTTCCGTCCGTAGACTTTACCGCTTCAGCTACCATTGTGCTGCGGCCAAACACATCCTGAAAGACCTCAGCCGGGAGCCCTGCACCTGCAAACGCCATAGTCAGTGCCATAGCGCAGGCTGCCAGTTTCTTTTTCATATAATGACCTCCAATATAATTGTGCAAATACCGAACCCCCAAAATATCAAAAACAGAATGATAATTTCAGCATTGCCACATAACTATAAAAATTATAGCATACCATATAAAAAAAGTCAACAAATCAAACATAAAATTTACGTTCCCGAAACGCCCTTCCTTTGGGCGAAATGCGTACATTTGCAAAAAAATGCCCCTCCTCGAAAGGAAGGGCATAAAGCTTTTAAACGTTATTCGTTTACTTCTGCTTCTTCTTTATAACAGCAAATGCTGCTATGAGAGCGATGCTTGCCATTGCTGTGCCGGTTGCCGCACCTGTAGAAGGATTGGTAGCGGTGTTTGCAGCTGTTGTTGCAGCAGTGCTTGTTGCAGCTGCTGTCTTGCTGCTTGTGTCAGCCTTGGAAGAATCACCGGCGGAGTCCTTGGAGGAATCAGCAGATGTGTCTGAAGACTCGGTAGAATCTGTAGACTCTGTGCTCTCTGTGGACTCTGTGCTATCGTCGGAAGAATCGGAATCAACATCAGAGGACTCATCGGAAGAAGAATCTCCGCCTGTAGCAGGTATCTCCTCTTCCTCGTAAGCGTCGCATCTTGAGCACTCTCTTCTCTTCAGTCCGGGCTCGGTCTCTGTGGGCTCAGTAACTGTTTCCCACTCGCTCCAGTCGTGGCCGAGAGCTGTAAGAGTAACTGCTTCCATAGTGGTCTCAGTCTCTCCGTCGGGCTCAAATACCTTGCCGCAGACTGTGCAGTGCTTGTAAGCAAGGTTTCCTGCTTCTGTGCAGGTAGCCTCATGAGCTTCGATATCCTCGAAGGTGTGTAAGCCTGTTGCAGGGATAGTCGGGATCGCATCTATCGGGTCGCCATCCATATTGAACAGAGCTCCGCAGACTGTACACTTCTGATAAGAATAGTATCCGGCTTCTCCGCAGGTAGGATCCTTGCCCTCTACGGTCTCAAGATCGTGATCATTAGTCTTATAAAGTGTAACTGTTTTACGGTCGAGCTCTGCGCCGCAGCCGTCTCTCTTGCAATAGAGGACCATATCTACCGAGCCATCATCCTTGCAGGTAGGAGGTACCAGTGTAGACTCATCCCTTACATAATCGCCGGTATCATCATGACCAAGCTTTTCAATAACAGGTACTGCCTGAAGCTCGTTATCGTTTGCATCGATCATCTTGCCGCAGACGCTACACTTCTTGTAGAAAGCGTGTCCATCCTCAGTGCAGGTAGGTTCAACGGCAAAGAATGTTGTATAGTCATGAACTCCTGTCGGATCAAGAGTAACGGTTCTGCGTCCGATCTCTTCGCCGCAGCCGTCTCTCTTACAGTAAAGGACTTCATCGACCGAGCCGCTGGCTCCGCAGGTAGGTGCTACAAGTGTAGACTCATCTCTTACCCAATCGCCGGTATCATCATGACCCAGCGGACGTGTAGTAGCTGCTGCATCGATCTCTGTATTACCTTCTGCATCAGCAAAAAGCTTGTTGCAGACCGAGCACTTGTAGCAAGCCTCATGTCCGGGCTCTGTACAGGTCGCAGCCTCAGCTTCAACAGGCACGATCGTGTGCGGTGCCAGAGCAATAGGAGTAGGTGTCCTGCTCAGCTCTGTCTCACAGTTACGGCAGTAAACGACACTGTCATAGCTGCCGGCAACCGTGCAGGTAGAATCAACATAGTTTTCTACAACAGCTTCTGCCGGAACGTGATCCTTCTTAGGATCAACGGGAACTTCGGTTATCTCTGTCTGGCCGTTTGCATCAGCGAACATCTTGCCGCAGGTCTCGCACTTCCAGTAGTCCTTTGTTCCTGCTGCCTGACAGGTTGCCGGTGTTCCGGGCACCTTGGTCAGATCCTCAGCTGTGTGAACGATAGCTACTGTAACTACTGTTATAGCCTGTACGCCTTGCTTGGAAGCCCTTGCAATGATGTTTGCAACGCCGTCAATTCCGGCTGTAACAATACCATTTGAATCTACCGATGCAACGTTCGAATTGTCGCTCTGGAACCAAACGCTCTTGTCAGTTGTCTCCTCGGGAAGAACTGTAGCATCGATAGTGAAGGTCTCGCCATGCTTGGTAAGAGTCTTCGTTGTCGGATCAACAGTTACGCTCTCGGGATCGACCGTTGCGGGCTCGTTGTCAATAATGACAGGGTCTGCAGGTTCTTCAGCAAAGCCCTCATCGGAGTTACCGTCACCGTATGTGAGAGTAATACTCGAATCGCCGTCAACAAAGCCGACCTGGTTCGCAACAGCAGGGTCAAGTGTCACCTGATAGTTGCCGGTGGCAGCGTCATCATTTACCGTACACTGGAAGGTAACGAGAGCTGTCTTCGCAAGCGGAGTTGATACAGTCGTATCGTTCCCGTCATCATCGAGGAAGAATCCGGTGAAGAACGTGCCGTCTTCTCTTTCCTCAAGTGAAGATGGGTCATAATCCCAGCTAAGTCCGCCAGCCTTGATCTTCTTCATCCAGCTCTTGACAGCAGCCTGAGGGATCAGGCCGGCATACTCGTAGTCAGGATCCTCGGGGTTATCCTCAACAAAGGTAAGTCCGTCAGGGATAGCAAAGCCTACGAAAATGCTTGAAAAACCGTCGCCGCCGGTAGCTTCCATCGACACGGTATATGTAATGGTGTCGCCGGGATTGGCAGTGGTCACGTCAGGCTCGATGTAGAACTTTACAGTCGGCGTCGTTTCCGCTGAAACAGAGACCACAGGCACAGCGCTTACAGCCATAGCCGCAGCTAGCAGTGCACTAAAAGCCTTTTTCATATAACTTTCTCCTTCTCTTAAGATTAGTCGTATCAGCGAACAGCAGATACTATCCGCCAACATACCATATACATTATATCACAACAATAATTATTTGTCAACAAAATGTTACCGCTTGTCCTATGGCAAATTTAACAAATCTCACAGCTGTTTTTTTGCCAATATTCGCAGTTTCCGGGCGATCATACCATATATGGTAGCTGCGTATTTTTTTGGTCATCCCGAAAATATTATCCTGCTGTCAAGCAAAAAGAAAAGCCACCGTCAAGCTAAGCAGCCTGACAGTGGCTCGGTGTTAAATATCTGTTATTTATCCTCCAGCTTTTTGAGGGCTTTCATCTCGTTGCGGTCAACACGGATAACAGCGTCCCTGATGACTTCCACCTCGTCCTTCTTGACGGAGACAACGTTGTCTGACTGGTCGATCTTTACCCTGAGCTTGCCTGTCAGGAGGTTGACCTCCTGGACGACGCCCTTGCCCTCGGCGGTCTTTACCACAGCGCCCACCTTCGGGGTGTGTTTAAGAAGGTCCTCATAGCTCTCCTGCTCGTATTTGAGACAGCACATAAGCCTGCCGCAGGTGCCGGAGATCTTTGTAGGATTGAGCGATAGACCCTGCTCCTTCGCCATTTTGATAGACACCGGCTGGAACTCTCCCAGGAATCTCGAACAGCAGAAGGGCTGTCCGCATATACCAAGTCCGCCAAGCATCTTGGCTTCGTCCCTGACGCCTATCTGTCTGAGCTCGATCCTTGTCCTGAAAACAGAAGCCAGATCCTTTACGAGCTCACGGAAATCCACCCTGTTCTCGGCGGTGAAATAAAACAGCAGCTTGTTGTTGTCGAAGGTACACTCGCAGTCGATGAGGTTCATTTTAAGCTTATGATCCCTGATCTTCTGCTCGCAGATCTTCATAGCATCCTTTTCCTTTTCACGGTTGCGCTCGATAGTTTTCATATCCTCGGGCGTCGCAACACGGATTATCTGCTTTATGGGATTAGAGAATTTTTCCTCGTCTATCTCACGCCCGACTATAACAGCTTCGCCGCACTCGACTCCCCTAGCGGTCTCGACGATGACCTTTTCGCCCTCTTTGACATCGAACCTGCCGGGGTCGAAGTAGTATATCTTTCCTACGCTTTTAAAGCGCACTCCTATGATCTTTAACATATTACTCTCCTTATCTGTAAGGCTTGCGCCTTTGTTTCTTTGCTGTATATATCAGCCATATCAGCCGCAAGGCAAGGCTTTGCCTACTTCTCGTCGCTGATAGTTATCCTCTTGGCCACTCTTGTCTGGACCTCGGGACGGTAGATATCCGCCTCGAACCAGAAGGTGGAGCCCTTGCCCTCTTCAGACTGTACACCGTAGGTGTAGCCGTGAAGCTTCAGTATCTGCTGGCAGATAGAAAGCCCGAGCCCTGTGCCCACAACATCTCGCTTTACTCTTGCGTCACGGTAATAGCGGTCGAACACCTTTGGCAGCAGTTCCTTTGGTATGCCCCTGCCGTTGTCCTCGACTTCTATGCGCACGGTCTTTTCCTTGTTTATCTGCCTTACCCTTATCACCTTGTTCTCGCCGCTGTAGTTCACGGCGTTGTTGATAAAGTTGTAGATCACCTGGTCAAGCTTGTCCGGGTCGGCATAAATGGATATCTCCTCGTCAGGCTCCAGCTTTATGTCATAGCCGTCCTTCTCGACCATGAGATTATACCTTGTCATGCAGTCCTCAAGCTTTTCCCTGACCCTGACTTCCCTGCGCTCAAGCTCGATGTTTCCTGACTCCAGCTTTGAAAGCTCGAGCAGGTTGTTTACCAGTGCCGAGAGCCTGTCAGCCTCGTCGATGATTATCTGGATATGCTCCGCACGCTTCTCGGGATTGTCGCCGGAAAGGTCTCTTATCATCTCGGCATAAGCCTTGACCATAGTCAGCGGCGTTCTGAGGTCATGAGAAACGTTGGCGATAAGGTCTTTTCTGAGGTCGGAGACCTTTCTTATCTCGTTCTTGGCATTGTTAAGAACGTTTGAAAGCTCCTCGATCTCCACATAGCCCTCGCCGTCGAATTCGACGCTGTAGTCTCCCTCTCCGAACTTCTTGGCGGTCCCGGTTATATCGGTGATAGGCCTTGACAGCCTCTTCGATATGAACATAGTTATAATGAACGCCAGCTCGAACAGGATGACAGTGATGTATATCAGCTGTCCTCTTATGATATTAACGGTGGCATCTATCGGCTCTACCGAGCTTTCGATAAACAGGTATGCCTGATCGTCCACCTCGTCGTTATATATCTTGGTGCAGTAGAATATCTCCCTGCTCTTAAAGCTCTCGTTGCGGGTTATCTTTGCAACGGTGCCCGTCTTGCTGTCCTCGACATCGTTTATAAGGTCAAATAGATAAGCGCCGTACTTGTCATGCATATTCTTTATCAGAAACGAAAAGCTTCCCATATTGTTCTCATAGGTGATGATGTTAGCCATTTCGTCCGTGATGATTATACACAGGTTATTGTCAAAGGCAAGGCGCCTGTTCACGCTCACCTGATCGTCGGTGCCGTAGGCCTCGATGATGTCGTTGGCGGCATCGGAGATATTTCTCACCTTGGCCGACTCATAGTATTTCTCCAGAAAGAAATACTGGAACAGCCACAGCAGAAGCAGGATTATGATAGCGAAGGCCATAAAATAGAGCCACACATAGGTGCGTATGCCCCATTTTGATCTCGCCTTTGCAAACAGACCGCTGCGCTTTTTCTCCTTGCGGCTCTCGCCGTCGGGACTATCTGATCTTTTCAAACTTATATCCCATTCCTCTCAGGGTTATGATAAGATTGCGGTATCTTCCCAGGCTGTTTCTGAGCATTTTAATATGAGTGTCCACAGTCCTGTCATCGCCGTAGAAATCAAAGCCCCACACCTCTTCAAGGAGCTTTTCTCTCGAAAGTGCGATATTCATATTCTTCACAAGGTAGAACAGCAGGTCATACTCCTTGGGAGTCATAGCCACTCTCTCGCCGTCGATCTTTACCTCTCTTGCGGTGAAGTTTATCTCCAGCCCCTCATAGGTTATAACATCCTCTTCGGGAGCTGCCGCATGGGCTCTCGCAAGAACAGCCTTTATCCTTGCCATAAGCTCCTTCGGAGAGAAAGGCTTTACCACATAGTCATCCACACCTATCTCAAAGCCGAACAGCTTGTCATACTCCTCGCCCCTTGCAGAAAGCATGATAACGGGAACAGACTTTATCTTTTTTATCTCCTTGCAGGCGGAATAGCCGTCGAGCCTGGGCATCATTATATCCATAACGATAATATCAAAGTCCTCGGCCTTTACCTTCTCGACCGCCTCCATGCCGTCCTCGGCTTCGCTCACAGCGTAGCCCTCAAACTCGGCATACTCCTTGATTATAGCTCTTATCTTCGCTTCATCGTCAACAACAAGTATTTTTGCCATTATACCAGTCCTCTCTTTATGTCAATTATTATTGAAGAATTCCTCGACCCTGGGATGAAACTGCGGGCATTCATCATAGACCGCATGGCCGTAGCCCTCGAACACCTGCGACTCCCAGCCATAGCGCTTTGCAAAGCCTGCCTGGAGCGCCATAGGGAAGATAACATCCCCTGATGCCGCAAACACGCATACAGGGCAGCTTATCTCTGCCGCTCTGCCTGTCACATCGAAGCCGGAGGCCGCATCCGCCAGGATGATAAAGCGCTGTCTGTCGTTTTCGCTCACCATATCAGCCAGCAGCTCAAAGGCATCCTCGTTCTGCTTGCAGAAGTTCTCGGTGTAGAGGTCACTGCCAAAGCACTTGTAAAGGGTCTTGATATCGCCGCTCTCGGCCATGCCCTTCCACCGGGAGATTATCCTTTCTGCATCCTCGCCAACGCCAACAGCGCTGGAGCACAGCGCAAGGGCTCTTACAAGCTCGGGTCTTTCCAGTGCTATGACAAGACCTATCATACCGCCCTGGGAGATGCCCATAAGGTCAGCGTCCTTTATCCCCAGCCTGTCCATAGCCTCAGAGGTGTCCTTTGCCATATCATAAACTGTATATCTGTCCGGTATCTGCTCACGCCTGTCAAACAAAAACACCTCGTGGTCCTCAGCGTAAATCTTATAGGCGTTCATCACCGGCTCTGCAAAAGTCATCACGCTGATAAGGCTTAATCCCGGCAGCACAACAAGAGGCCTTGCGCCCTTTTTGCCAAAGCGCAGACATTTCATCTCAAAGTCGCCGCAGCTGATAGTCTCGATCATAATAACAACTCCTAGCTTTTATCCCTTATAATAAACAGCAAAACAGCGAACCAGTGGAAAACACTGCCTGCTATCGTAAACAGATGCCAGATAGAATGGAAATACTTCTTATCCTTGCGGACATAGAAAACTATACCCACAGTATAGAACAGCCCGCCGATAAGGATGAACCACAAAGACAGCGAGTTCACGTTATCGAGCATCGGCTTTACCGCAAAGATTATCGCCCAGCCCATAAGGATGTAGCAGACGACCGAAGGCTTGCGGAACTTTTCAAGGTTTATAGACGTAAACACTATACCTATCACTGCCGCTCCCCAGATCACCCCGAAGAGCACCCAGCCCAGAGGGCCTCTTAAAGGCACCAGAGTTATCGGGGTATAGGTCCCGGCAATAAGGAAGAAAATGGTGTTGTGGTCCATCACCCTGAAAAAGCGCTTGGCTTTCGGGTTCGTTATAGCATGATAGAGCGTAGACATTGTGTAGAGGATTATCAGCGATGCGCCGAATATCGACGAGCTGACAACGCCCCAGGCATTTGAATAGATAGCGGCAAACACTATCAGAACGACAGTTCCTGCTATCGAGAGCAGGCCGCCCACACCGTGAGTTACTGAATTGAATATCTCCTCTCCCAATGTATATCGTTTAACCGCCGGACTCTGTGCCATCAGTCTCGCTCCTTCCATACAGTTATACATAATAAGTTTATCACTTTAATCGGGATATGTCAAGCAAAAAACGTTCGGATGAACGTTTTTTACATGAGTCAGGGAATAACAAACATTCCTTAACGGATAAGGCTATCGAAGGCGGTCATCGTTCTGCTCGCATTTGATCTACCGGTACAAAAAACAGGCACCGCTATGCGCAGTGCCCGTTTGACTTTATTACTTAGGTTGTCTGATGCTTCTCGGAATACTCGACCTGTCTGTCGTAGACCACCTTGGGGGTGTATCTCTTGAGAGCCTTGTCGTTTACCTTGAAATCCATAGCCTCTACCCAGGAATCTATCTTTGCCTGGAATTCATCGCCCTTCATCTCCTGGAGAAGAGAATCGTGGTTCTCCTCTGCATAAGCAGATGCTCTTTCGGAAATATCGCCCCTTGCGATGATGTAGTAAGCGTTGTCATCCTCATAGGTCTTTACCTCGCCGGCAGACATATTATAGATGAATTCGTTGAGCTTGTAGCTCTTGTCGTCATAGTCCTTCTCGTCCTTGTTCTCCTCATAGGTCTTCTTTATAGATGTAAAGTTGACCATCTGCTCGTTAGCATAGGGATCTTCCTCTGTCGTCTGCTCGCCGTCAGCGGAAAGATCATCGGGAGAAAGGTTGAGGTCTTCATCAGCGGTGCTGTCTGTCTCGCTGTCAGCAGCGGAAGAAGCAAGCTCCTCTTCCTCAGCAGCGCCTTCCTCGATGCCCTCTTCAGCGCCCTGAAGCGCATCAGCTTCGGCAACGCTCGAAGTATCATCAGCGCTTGACTCTTCGGTATCAGCCTCGCTCGATGCTGCATCTTCAGCAGAAGTATCCGAATCAGCAGAAGACTCAGCCTCGCTGTCAGCTCCGGAAGAATCCTCCTCGGAAGCAGCTGCTGCCTCCTCCTGGAGACGCTCGTTATAAGCATCGATAACTTCATCGAAAGAAGTGAAGTCCTTGTCTCCTGCCATCTCGGAGAACTCGTCATAATGCGCCTTAGCGTCAGCGTTTGTCTGCTCTGCATCCTCTGCGTCAGCCGCAGCCTTTGAGATAGTGACTATCTTATATCTCATATAATTGTCTTTAACAAAGTTCTCCAGGTCGGATGCTGTAACCTCTTCCTCGCCGCCCTCACCGTAATAGTGATCGAACAGAGCCTGTCTCATATAAGAAGCCTTCTGTGCAAGCTTTACCGACTCCTTGGAGATGCCCTCGTATTCAAGAAGCTCGCCCTGAGACTCCCAGGCATCGTTCACAGAATTGGTGAGCTCCTTGAGCTGATCCTTTGTAAGCTCGAGCTTGAGCTCTTCAAACTTGTCAACAACAGCCGCATATTCCTTTGTAGACTTGAGGGCATAGTCCTCAAGATACTCGGCGTAATCCTTGCCCTCTATCTTCTGGCTGAAGTAATCCTCAGTAACGCCGTCCTGATAGTAAAGCATCATATTTCTGTAGCTCATCTCGGTGAAAACATTGTAGATATAGATACCTGCATTTATTTTCTTTCCGCCTGCTTCCATAGCATAGGTCGTGTCGGAGCAGCCTGTGAAGGATGCGGCGCACACAGCCGAAGCCAATGCAGCGGCGATAAGTCTTTTTGCCTTAGACATTGCTATCATTTTCCTTTCCTTTGGCATTTTCGCCTTTACATACAATAGTAATTATACTACAATTCCGAGAATAAGTCAATACTTATTTTTCGCTTTCCCTATAAACCTTGCGTATTTGCCCAGGGGGGGCTTGTCAAAGGCTATGCCCATGCTTTCAAAGCGCTCCACCAGCGCCTTCGGGAACTCTCCTGTATATTCAAGCTCCGCCTCATAGTCCGTGACTCCCAGATACTCGCTCCTGTCAAGGCAGATCTCACAGCCGTCCATAAAAGCGGAGCGCCTTTCGGTGAACAGCGCCCCCATAGGGACCGCACATCCGAAATCCGCACCCGTAAGGTCTTTTAGCTCCTTATCCGTCAAAACAGGGGGTAAACTCTCCAGCTTCTTCTCGTATTCCTTTTTAACAGAGAGCGCTCCCTCCTCGCTGACAGGCATCTTGACCTGCAAAAAGAACTCCCCGTCTATCTCCCTCACCCGGATGCTCGAAAACAGCCTTGTGTTCTCGCACCTGTAATAATGGTTGGTCTGGCAAATGACCCTGTCCCACTCAAACTCTCCGCAAAGCCTGTCATACTGCTCTTTTGTGAGCATAACTTTCAGTTCACGTTCTATGTTCATCATATACTCTGCCTCCTTCTGTTCCGGCAAGCGCAAAACCAGATGACCGATCATCCTCGCCGCCAGACGGCAGGAAGAGCATTTTTCACCGGTTTTACGATCGCCTGTAAATAGATATACATTATTATATCACAGATCGAAGCTCTTCGCAAGTTATGTTATGTACATAAATATTCTCTTTTTATAGCATTTTAACAGAATATTTCTGTACTTTTAATATAGTATATTATACCATTTTATGTATTTTAACTATAAGCTTTTGTACGAATTTATGTATTTTAATTATAGTCTTAAATACAGTTATTTGTATTTTAAAACTATTGTTTTGTACAGTATTCTTCACTTTAAATATATTATAAAGTACATATTTTCGTATCTGTATTTAATGGGTATTTTATTCCCCTTGTGATGCTGTTTGCAATACTTAAATTTGTACTTTTGCTATGCTTTATTATACGTTTTTTCTCCCTTTTTAATGTCAGGACAAAAAAAGCTCCGAAGCTTTTTTCGCTCCGGAGCTTTGTGATCGTGCTTACTTTTCGCCGTTTACGATCTTCTGGATCTCGGTGTTTATGGTCTTGATCTCGGAGTTGACCGTTGCGCTGTATGCCTCTCTTACGGATGCCCAGGTCTGCTGGTTGCCGTCAGCATCGGGCTGCGACGAAAGGATGTAGAGAGTATCCGTCAGGCTGTTGTTGCCGTCAAAGGCCTTGGGGTCGCCGAGGGCATTGGAGATACCGTAGCTGTAATCATAGATCATGAAGTAATCAGGGGATACCACATCGGTCTTGACGCCGTACATCTCTTCGGTCCAGGTGGGGTTGTTCTCCATGAACTTGTCCTTGTTGGTCTGCTGATAGTCCGGGTCGGTATAGGTAACACGGCAGCACTCCAGCCAGCACTTCATGGCTTCGTTCTTGGTGGAGCCTCTTGTCCACATGAAGGCCTTCATATCGGAGGTAGTTATCTTCTGGGGGTTCTTTGTATACTGGGGCATAGGAACGACAGCCCAGTCGTCGCTGTCCTTCGGGGCATTGCTTCCCGAATAAGCCCAGTCGCCCATAGCATAGAACAAGCAGCCCTGATTGAAGGCTTCTCTTGCGGAGCCTATCCAGCCGTTGAGGATGATATTCTCCTTGTTAAGGTCGTAAAGCAGGCTCTGTGCGGCTTCGATATCGGGGTCGTCAAGGTTCGACTCGAAGGTGCCGGTCTCACTGTCATAGTTTACAAGCGTCTTTCCGGTCTGCTGGGTTATATGCTCCTTGAAGAAGCCGTTTACTCCGTAGATCTCTTCGCCGTCACCGTTCTCGCAGTATTCTCTCATGATCTCGGCCCAGTTGTCCCAGTTCCACTCGCCCTGGAGATAAAGCTCATAAGGATCGTCAAGACCTTCGTTCTCGATGATCTCATGGTTATAGCACATCATCGCCGAAGCTTCATATCTGAGCGGAGCAACATAGTGGTTGCCTGCCAGTGAATACTGTTCTGCGTCGTCCTTAACGTCTGCCCACAGCGGATCGTCGAAGTTTACTATCGGGTCGATGGGCTGGTGCATATTTGCAACAACGTGAGCCGGGAAAGACAGCCACTCATAGTTTGTCATATCAGGGATGTCCTTGTTTGCCAGCAGCGCCGCAGCAAGGTCATCAAAGCGCTCGAAATAGCTTGTCCTCTGATACTCGATCTTTCCGCCCTTGTCCTCAAAAAGCGTAAGCTCGGTGCTCTTCTCGGGGTTGCCTCTTGTGGGGTTCAGGTCAGCCACGCCAAGATAGATAAGCGAGGTCTCTGCGCCCTCGGGGATAGCATCGACCTTATCGGTGGGCGCCACCTCAACGTTCTCGG
Organism: uncultured Ruminococcus sp.; assembly: GCA_902800795.1. GTDB lineage: Bacteria > Bacillota > Clostridia > Oscillospirales > Ruminococcaceae > Hominimerdicola. The sequence continues at coordinate 62,863 of CADCFQ010000015.1, forward strand.
TGGCCTCAAAGCTGTCATCCTTCTTCGAGGAGCTCTCATCCTTGGAGCCGCAGGAAGCAGCCGAGAAAGCCATGAACACAGCTGCGCTCAAAGCGCATATCTTCTTCATTTTCATAATTGTCCCTCCTTGGATCATTTGACAAATACAAACTCTGAACGCCCAACAGATACCGGTCGGTTTTCAGTTTTGCGATTCAGTTCTATCCTCTTTTTCCTCGCCCTTCGCCAGGTTTTACATTAGGATCATTTGATAAATACGAACTCCGAAAGCTCGAAGAGCTCTTTTCCTTCAAAAAACTGCGCCGTCCAGTCGGTTATCTTGTGGTCGGCAACAAAGTATATGGAGTGTCTGCCTGTCAGCGGCCTTAGCCTCGCCTTATAAATACCGTCGCCTGTCCCTATCTCGCACACGCCAAGCTCTTCGCCGTTCTCCCAGTCATCCGCCATTATCCTTATTTTGCATTTCGTTCCCATACCTCTTATCTTAAAGGCTATCTGCATGGTATCTCCGGTGAAGTCCTCACCGAAGTCAAAATACTTATATCCCATGACCGCTCCGTCCCTGACACTTGTTATCACCCTTGTAAAGAGGTCCTTCTCGGTGATAAAGCAGCCGCCCTTGAGCACGCAGGCTATCTCGGCAGGCGTTATCTTATATGGGTCGAGCGCATCCTCGAAGCCCAGGGATGTCATCTCTACCGGCGGTATCGTGCCGTCGGGGAGTATCTCTATCCTCTCGGCGCACACACGCCTTGACATTATCGAACCGTTGGTCATCTTGTGGTAGAACACATACCACTGGCCGTTTATGCAGGCTATGGAGCCGTGGTCGTTGCCGCCGGGATAATCCACCGAGTTGTCGATTATATATCCACGGTAGGTAAAAGGTCCTCTCGGAGAATCCGCTGTTGCATAAGCAAGGCGGCTGCCCTTGCAGGGCGAATAGATCATATAATAGGTATCGCCTATCTTTCTCGGAGAGCTGGCTTCAAAAAAGCGCTGCTCCTCCGGAACGTCCTTTGCGTCTGCTATAACAGGGCGCATATACGAGCCATCCAGAACGGTGTGCATATCATCGGGGTCGAGCTCGTTCATATTCGACTCGGTAAAGCCGTAGTAAACATAGACCCTTCCATCATCATCCACAAGAACGCCCGGGTCATTGAAGATACCGTCGTCGCCCACCTGTTTGCCCTTATAGTCGTATCTGCCGATGAGCCTGAACGGTCCCTCGGGCTTGTCGCTTACGCTGACCGCTCCTTCGGCTCCGACGATATAGGTGTAAAGGTAGTACTTCCCGTCCTTTTCCACCACATCCGGAGCAAAGAGCAGATTGTTCGTCCACTCTGAAGTGTCGGCTTTCCTGTCGGTGCCGTCCGCTGTGCGGAAGCTGTCGCCGTGACAGTGCCAGCTGTTAAGGTCGTTGACATCGGCCGACCAGACTTTCAGCTTGTAGTCGCAGAACTCCGTGCTTGCGGGTCTGTCGTGGGAGCCGTAGAGATATATCCTGTTGCCGAAAACTCTTGGCTCGGCATCGGGGATGTATTCCCACAGCGGTAAGATAGGGTTTGGCATATCGCACCTCCGCTATATCAAAATATTGACATTGGACATCATATCCATGCTATTTGATGATACGAGTATAACACATATCACCAAAATTTTCAACCATAAATATTTAATTTATATGAAAATATGCAAAAACACCGCTCCTCCCATTCCGGGAAAAGCGGTGTGCAAGGTTTAAAATGTTGATATTTTTACATTATTCTGTCAGACCATGTTTTCAAGGAAAGCAACGGTCTTCGAGTCATACCTTATATCCTGTGCGGACATATCCTCGTCCAGCTGCCAGAGCTTTGTTACCGCAAAGACGGAAGAAACAAAGAAGGGCTGGCTGTTGAGATAGGCAAGAGGTATAACAGCAGGCGCAACGCCTGTTTCCTCGCTTATCTTCTTGACCTTTGCAAGCTTTGCAAGGTTAGCTACGGTAGCATACTGTCCCTCGGGCAGATTGTTTGCAGCGTCGCCCTTTGCAAGCTTTGCGAAAAAGCCCTTGGCCTGGGGCGAATAAGCCATAACCGGGAAATCATGCTTCTGATACCATGCAAACTCCTTGGTGTCCATACATACCACAGTGTGGTCTCCGATAGTCTCGGGGCTTGCGTGGGCAAGGCTGTAGCTTATCTGGCTGACCCTGATAGGCTCAAGGCCGTGCTCTTTGGCATAACGGTTCGCAGCAGCGATACGCTTTGTGGTCCAGTTTGAAACACCTATGAAATGGATCCTGCCGTCCTCATAGAAACGGTTGAGGATCTCCATTATCTCGCCCACGGGAACGCTCACATCGTCCCTGTGAAGAAAATAAATGTCGATATAGTCTGTCTGAAGAGCTTTAAGGCTCTCGTTCAAGTCGCTCTCTATCTCTGCGGCAGAAAGCCTGCCTGTGTCCATTGTCTCAAATTCGGGGTGGCCGCCCTTTGTACACAGAAGGACCTTGTCACGGTTGCCCCTTGCCTGCATCCACCGGCCTATAACGCTCTCGCTGGCGCCCTCGCCGCCCTCGAGCCACGAACAGTAAACTCTCGCCGTGTCGATGCAGTGACCGCCGAGCTCCATATATCTGTCAAGAAAGCTGAAATATAATTCATCATTATCGTTATTCTCAAAGCCTGCTCCGCCAAAGGAAAGCGCCGGCAGCAGCACTGAATACCTGTCATTTTTTATCTCATGAGTCAGCATCTACATCACTCCCTGTTCATATACCTGCCGAAAAGCAGGACTGTTAATTACATCATTCATTTAACCATTATGATTATAGCATAGATGCCGAGTTTAATTTAATAATATTTTGTAAATTTTCTACATACAATTATCCCCAGCACCCTCTGCGAGCCCGTTTTCGTCAAAATCACCGCCGTATCGGGCAGGAGCAGAAGCAAGTTTGTGCAGGTTTTTTTGCAAAAAACGGGCACAGCCCTTGACAAAAGGCGGGATATGTAGTATAATATGTAAAGTTTGATAGCTTTACAGACGACCGCTTTTTACAGCAAGGGAGGTGCTCTTTATGGCGAAGGATCTTAATTACAGTGTTCTTCTTGACATTTACGGAGCGCTTTTGACGGATAAGCAGAGACAGATAATGGAGCTTTATTATAATGACGATCTGTCGCTGGGCGAGATAGCCGCTGATCTGGGGATCTCCAGGCAGGGCGTTCACGACGCTGTGAAAAAGGGCTGTGAAGCGCTTGATGAATATGACGAAAAGCTCGGCATTTCAAAGTATGAAGAGCAAAGGCACGAAGAGCTCAAAGAGTTCAAGAGGCTGGCGCTGGCGGTTTTTGAGGAATGTCAGAGAAAGAATTATGCGAGGACTATCGCCGAGAAAACGATAGTTTTGCTCGAAGAGCTGGACCGCAAGCTCGAAGAATATGATGTTCCCGACCAGTCGCTGGACGGGATCTGATTTGAAAGGAGATCCGTGTTATGGCTTTTGAGGGCCTTTCAGAGAAGCTCAACGGCGTTTTCAAGCGTCTTAAATCAAGAGGAAAGCTCACCGAGGCTGATGTAAAAGAGGCCATGCGTGAGGTCAAGATGGCTCTGCTCGAGGCAGACGTAAGCTATAAGGTCGTTAAGGACTTTATAAACAGCGTTACCGAGAGAAGCGTCGGTGAGGAAGTGCTCCAGAGCCTTACTCCCGGACAGCAGGTCATCAAGATAGTTAATGAAGAGCTTATAAAGCTCATGGGAGAAGCAAACTCCAAGATAAACTTCCCTAACAGGCCGCCCTGCGTTGTTATGATGTGCGGTCTTCAGGGTTCAGGTAAGACCACCCATGCGGCAAAGCTTGCCAAGATGTTCAAGAGAGAGGGCAAAAGACCTCTGCTAATAGCTGCGGACGTTTACAGACCTGCCGCTATCGACCAGCTGAAGATCGTCGGCGAAAGAGCCGAGGTGGCTGTGTTCGAGATGGGACAGATCGACCCGAGAAAGATCGTCAAGGAAGGTCTCAAGCACGCTAAGGACTACGGCAACGATCTGGTCATCATAGATACTGCCGGACGTCTCCATATCGACGAAGAGCTTATGGACGAGCTTAAAGATATAAAGAAGATCGCAGAGCCGAACGAGATCATGCTCGTTGTCGATGCGATGATCGGTCAGGACGCTGTTAAGGTGGCTTCCGCCTTTGATGAGGCGCTGGGTATCGACTCCGTTATCCTGACAAAGCTCGATTCTGACACCCGTGGCGGTGCAGCACTCTCGGTGCTGGCTGTAACAGGTAAGCCTATCAAGTTTGTGGGTATGGGCGAAAAGCTCGACGAGTTTGAAGCCTTCCACCCGGAGAGAATGGCTTCCCGTATCCTCGGGATGGGCGATATGCTGACCCTTATCGAGAAGGCACAGCAGACCTATGACGAAAAGGAAGCAAAGAAGCTTGCAGACAAGATGCAGGAGAAGGGCTTCGACCTTGAGGACCTTCTCGAGCAGATGAAGCAGATACAGAAAATGGGCTCTATGGGCTCGATAATCAAAATGCTGCCGGGCGCCAACAAGGTCACCGATGAGCAGCTTGAAGCCGGAGAGGCACAGCTCAAAAAGACCGAGGCCATGATAAACTCCATGACCAAGGCAGAGCGTGCAAAGCCCTCGCTCATTGACCCGAAGAGAAAGAGAAGGATAGCTGCCGGAAGCGGTACTCAGGTATCCGATGTGAACCAGCTTCTCAAGCAGTTCGATCAGATGCAGTCGATGATGAAGAAGTTCGGCATCGGCGGAAAGCTCCACTCGAAGAAGGCAAAGATGAACAGAAAGGCTCTGCTGAGAGGCCTGGGCGGCGGAATGCCGGGACAGATGTAAGTCCTGCTCCGGCAGAGAAAAGACCAAGCGAAGCGAAACTACTTTATAGTTTGCATAAATGTATCCCCCTCCCCTCCGCGGGAGGGCAGACACTGAAAAAGCATTAAGCATAATTCAGTGGGTGGGGGAATTATAAAAGGAGGTGAAAGAACAATGGCAGTAAAGATCAGACTCAGAAGAATGGGTGCCAAGAAGGCTCCTTTCTACAGAATTGTTGTTGCTGATTCCAGATACCCCAGAGACGGACGTTTCATCGAGGAGATCGGTTATTACGATCCCACTAAGGAGCCTTCCGTTATCAAGGTGAACGAGGAGAAGGTAAAGAGCTGGATCGCTAACGGCGCACAGCCCACCGATTCCGTAAAGGCTATCCTCAAGAAGAACGGCACTCTTTGATCCGCAAGATCATCGGTAAGGCTCTTATCCCACCACTCGCCTTACCGAGCTGACGGTGGGGTCACCTGCCGCATTTTCGTGGGAGAATGGAGGATCTATAATGAAAGAATTACTTGAGACTATCGTATCCGAGCTTGTCGAGGACAAGAGCGCTATCGAGGTGACTGTTGACGAGCCCAATGATGAGGGCGTTATCGTTTATCATCTCCATGTTGCTCCCGATGACATGGGACGTGTTATCGGAAAGCAGGGCAGGATAGCAAGAGCTATCCGTGTTGTTATGAGAGCAGGCGCTTCAAGACACGATCAGAAGATAATGGTAGAGATAGATTAAGCTTTTAAAACCAAGAGGCATACTTCCCTGTTATATGGGAGGTATGCCGTTTTTTTATGCTTGGAAACTAACAGCGCAATACTGCATTGATGTTTTAGTTTAAATATTAAACAGAAAGCGAATAAAGGATAAAATATTTTTCAAAAAACTCTGTACAAATTGTGAAAGGTGTGGTATAATAAAGGTGATGTATATCCGTTATGGATTACAGGAAGACCATTTCTGTAACGGCAATATGGAGAAGAGGTGTTTTGTATGCTCAAAAAGCATAAGGTTTATTCGGTTTTATTGCTGCTCCTGTGCATCACCGTTAATCTTGGCGGCAAGCAGCTGTCTAATATGCTGGAGCTGCCTATCTGGTTCGATTCCTGCGGAACTGCACTGTCCGCATACGCTTTCGGCCCGGTGATCGGCGCAGCGACAGGACTTGCTTCAAATGCGATATTCGGCTTTGCGTTCGATATGAATATGCTGTATTATTCGCTGACCTCAGTGGCTATCGGATGTATCATCGGTATCAGCGCAAAGAAAAAGCACTTCGATTCTCTGTTTGAGACTATAAGCGTCAGCGTTTTTCTCACGCTTGTCGCCGTTGTGCTCTCGGTCCCGATAAACTATATGGTTCTCGGCGGCAAAACAGGAAACACCTGGGGCAACGGTGTTATCGAATACCTCTCGGAGAGAAATGTCCCCACCGTCATTTGCAGGATAATGGGACAGTTCTACGTTGAGTTCGTAGACAAGGTGCTGCTGCTCGTCGGGCTCCACGGAGTTATCAGGACGATAAGAAAGATAAAGAAAGTCAAGAACAAGGACAGCGAAGAAGAAGGCGGCAGCGCTGTTAAGGCCGCAAGCCTGCTGGCAGCGCTGGTGATGACGGCTTCCCTGCTCCAGGCTGTGCCTGTCAGAGCCGAGGAAGTGACCGAGGACGAGCAGACAACGGCAACAGCTGCCCAGACCTCGGAATATGACTCATACATACAGACCCTTTACAGCAAGGCCGAGGGTCTTGAATGCGGTGAAGCAAACGACATTGCCCAGACAGAGGACGGCGTCCTGTGGATAGGCTCCTATGCGGGTCTTTACCGCTATGCAGGAAAAGAGTTTACGATGTCGAAGGAGTATTCGACAGTTAAGAATGTAAACAGACTTTATGTTGACAACGAAGACAGGCTATGGATAGGCACCAACGACAACGGCCTTGCTGTTGCAAAGGACGAAAAAGTGGTGGCTACCCTTGATGAAAAGGGCGGCCTCAGCTCCAGCTCTGTAAGAAGCATCTCCCGCACCGATGACGGACTTTACTATGTGGGAACAGCCGGAACGCTAATGATCCTTGAAATGGACCGAAACAACAACATCACTGTTGCCGGCGAGATAAAAGAGATAGGCACAGGCGACTGTGTCGTTTCACACGGTGAGAGAGCGGCCTGCGTTAATTCCGGCGGCGCTATCTACCTTATGAAGGATAAAAAGATAACCGACTCTATCTTCCCCGAGAGCGAAGAGGCGGCAGACTTTGCAAGCTGCAACTTCGTTGACGATATGCTCTATGCCGGAATGAGTGACAACACCATAAGGGTGTATGACGTTTCAAGCGACAAGCTGGTGGAAAAGGAAGTCCTTAGTATCGGAGACCTGTCCTTTGTAAACTCTATCGAGCAGTCGGGAGACAAGGTGTTTGTCTGTGCCGACAACGGTGTAGGTTATTTTGACGCCAAGGGCGACTTCTATAAGATAAACACAAACGCTTTCAATAACTCCATAGACAATTTTCAGATAGACTATCAGGGCAACCTGTGGTTCACATCTTCAAGGCTTGGTCTTCTCAAGCTCTCGAAGTCGGTGTTCACCGATATCTTCACCACCTACGGCATACCCAGCGCCGTTGTCAATGCGGTCGAGCGTTCGGACGGAAAGCTTTATTTCGGAACGGACAACGGGCTGACCATTCTCGACGAGAGCACCTCGAAGACCGTTCAGAATGAGCTGACAGAGGCCCTTGACGGCGTGCGTGTGCGCTGTGTAAAAACTGACAAGGCCGGCAACCTCTGGGTCAGCAGCTACGGCAAGGGACTTGTTGCCTGCACCCCCGAGGGCGAGATAAAGATATTTGACTCTGCTGCCGGAGCATCAGGAAACTGGGCGAGAGTAACGGTTATGATGCAGGACGGCACAGTGGCATCAGCAAGCGATACGGGCATATCCTTTATCAAGGACCTGGAGATAACAAACACCATAATCTACGGCGACGACTTCACATCATCCGCTGTGCTGTGTCTGCTTGAAGGCGACAAGGGCCAGCTCTGGGCAGGAAGCGACGGCGAGGGTATCTACATACTTGAAAACGGCAAGGTCACAGACCACCTGACAAGAGAAAACGGTCTTACCTCCGGCGTTATCCTCAGACTAACAAAGTGCTCCGAGGGCGGATATATAGCCGTTACCAGCAACGGTCTGTGCTACATTGACAACGACCATAATATCACGGCGCTGTCCAACTTCCCCTATTCAAACAACTTCGATATCTGCGAGGACGGAAACGGCAAGCTGTTCGTTCTGGGAAGCGCAGGCATTTATGTTGTGGATGAGAAGAGCCTGCTTGAAAACAAGAAGGATATAACCTTTGACAAGCTGGACGCAAAGCGTGGACTTACCGCATCCATAACAGCAAACTCCTGGAACTATTCAGACGAGGACGGCAAGGTCTATCTCAGCTGTGACACAGGCGCCTTTATGTTCGATATGAACAACTATATAAACAACGCCGAGCTGTTCAAGATGAAGCTGTCACACATCAGGACCGACAAGAAAATCCTGACTATCGACAACGGAACTGATATAAGCATCGCAAGAAACGTCAAAAAGTTAGAGCTTTATCCCGAGGTCATAAACTATTCGATAGAGGACCCCACTATCAGCTATCAGCTGGAAGGCTTCGACCCGGAGCCTACAGTGCTCTCAAACAGTGACCTTGACAGGATAACCTATACGAACCTTCCTGTGGGAGAATATACCTTCTGCCTTAAGGTCCTTGACAGCGGCGGAAACGCCGTTGAGGAGATGAGGATAAAGCTGACAAAGCAGAAAGAGATATATGACAGGGCTTACTTCACTGTCTATATGCTCAGCGTGGCTGCGCTGGCTATCATGTGGCTGACCTGGTATATCGCCAAGAAACAGACCCAGAAAGTCCTCGACCGCCAGAGAGCACAGTTAGAGCTGGCCGAGAAACAGGTCCAGATGGGCAACGAGACCATTATGGCGATAGCGAAGACAGTGGACGCCAAGGACGGCAACACCAGCCGTCACTCCTTCCGTGTTTCCGAGTATGCGGTAATGATGGCTAAGGAGCTTGGCTGGAGCCACCAGGAATGTGAGAACCTCAGAAAGGCAGCGCTGCTTCACGATATCGGAAAGATAGGTATCCCCGACAGCGTGCTCAACAAGCCTTCACGCCTGACCGATGAGGAATATAAGGTAATGAAGACCCACGTTACAAGAGGAGCCGAGATCCTTAAAGACTTCACTCTTGTGGACCACGTTGTGGAAGGTGCTCTTTATCATCACGAGCGCTATGACGGCAGCGGATATAACTCGGGACTCAAAGGCGAAGAGATACCTGTTTACGGCAGGATAATCGGAGTTGCGGATGCTTTTGACGCTATGACCGCAAACAGAGTTTACCGCAAGCAGCTGGATATGGGCTATGTAAGAAACGAGTTTGCCGAAGGACGAGGCAAGCAGTTCGACCCGCAGATGGTGGATGTGCTGCTGAAGCTTATCGACAACGGAACCATAGACGTAGAAAAGCTCTACAACAAAAAGGAAGATTAAACCCCATACACCTCTGTCGTTTACCGGCAGGGGTGTATTTCTTTTTGGTGTGGCTAAATTCAATATTGACGAATAGGCTCAATAATGGTATAATATATTGATAGCCGGGGCTTACCGGCAGTGATCCCATTATTTACGGAGGGTTTTAAAATGTTTGACAGAGAAAGACTTACCGGTATTATAAACAGGTTCGTTGACAGCGGAGCAGAGACCGGAGCTGCGGCTGTTGTGACAAAGGACGGCGAGCCGGTATTCAGATATTCATACGGTCTTGCAGATGCTGAAAAAGGTGTTGCTTTTAAAGAGAACACTATCTGCAAGGCGTTCTCCTGCTCGAAGGTGATAACCTCGGTGGCTGCGATGCAGCTGCTGGAGCGTGGACTTATACAGCTTGATAACCGCCTTGAATGGTATTTCCCGGAGTTTGCAGACGCTCATTACATAAGAGACGGCAAAAAGATACCTGCAAGCAGGCCTCTTGTACTGCGTGATCTTCTGAATATGACCTCGGGGATAGCTTATCCCGGCGACGGCAGAGAGGGCGGCGACCAGATATCATCCCTCTGGGGCGAGCTGGACGCATCCGCAAAAGAGGGCAGACAGCTGACCACAGCGGAGTTTGCACGCAAGGCAGGCAAATGCGCTCTGGTGTTCGATACAGGCGCTGAATGGTGCTACGGTTCGGGTGCCGATGTGTTCGGCGCTGTTGTTGAAGCCGTTACAGGCAAGCGCTACGGCGACTATCTTAAAGAGAATATCTTTAAGCCCCTCGGTATGGACGACACGGATTTTTACTGTCCCAAGGAAAAGCTTGACCGTCTGGCTGTGCTTTATGACGGCGCAGGCGAGAACAGAAAAGTCCTTGACTGGGTGAACCTGTGTATCTATGACTACACCGAAGATCCCGCTTTCCAGTCCGGCGGCGCTGGAATATTCACCACTGCCGAGGATCTGTCAAAGCTTGGCACTGCCCTTTCAAACGGCAGTTACAAAGGCGTTTCGGTGCTCGGAAGAAAGACCATCGACTTTATGAGAACAGGCGCTCTGACAGACGCACAGAAGAAGACCTTCAACTGGGATTCCTGCAAGGGCTATGACTATGCAAACTTTGTAAGGACACTTACCGACCCCAACAAGGCAAGCTCCCTTGCAAGCAAGGGCTCCTTCGGCTGGGACGGCTGGACAGGTACCTACATTCTCAATGACCCAACAGAGAAGCTTTGCACGGTGCTGTTCGTTCAGCGTGCAGGGGCTGGCACAACAGAGCTTTCGAGGGCGCTGGTAAACGCTGTATACTCTATGATTTAAGATCGGAGGCTAACAGATCTTGAAAAGAAAAAGGCGGTTTGTGAGGTGCCCCGGCTGCGGCAGTAAGATCTATGCCACAAGAACGGTGTGCCCGGGCTGCGGAAGACAGATGACCGAGGCTGTGAATAAAAAGAAACGCAAAAAAGCGTTTCTTGTGGGTGCTCTGCTGGCTGCGGTGCTGGTGGTCGCTATCATCCTCGGAGCAAGATATATAATAAAAAGACGCACCGAGATATCGCTGGACGTCCACATCAAGACGGACGCAAGGCTCTACGGTGTTACCGGTGACGCAGGATTTGAGCGGCTGAGCACTGAGCAGAAAAAACAAAAGCTGGAGGACTGCTTTAAAAAGCTCAAAGACAATGGCCTTGTGGACAGCTTCAGCTATAACGAGACCGAGCAGATATATGAGTTCACCTACGAGGACGGCTCGCTGGGAGCAGCGGCGCTTTGCAGCTTTGACAAAGAGCTTTGCGGCATAGACAAGAGCTATAAAAAAGAAGAGAGCGACGGCTCAGTTGTGATAGACAGCACCCTCGACCTTCAAACGCTCGGCTACAGCTTTGAGAAGGCGCCCACAGCAAAGGTGTTCGGCTTCTACGGCTCCGAGAAGCTTGAAAAATGGGCAAGGAAGCGCTCGGAGATATGGGAGCGCAACGGTATGAAGACCGAGCTTGACACCGAAGTCACGGCAAAAAAGCTTGAAAAGCAGCTCTCAAAAACAGACCTTGTTATCCTCGATGCTCACGGCTTTGTATTCAAGAACGATACAGCGCTCTGCTTCGGAGAAAAGGTCACAAAGGCTTCGCTCCAAAGCTACTCTAAGGAGCTGCGCTCGGGTCAGATGATAGAGCTCTTAACGCCGGAAGGAAAATACCTCTGCGTTATGCCGGCGCTGTTCAGGACCCATTATGCACAGGGAGCGCTCGATAAGACAGTTGTCGTTCTCGGCGCCTGCTGTACGGCTGACAAGGATGAGCCCTCAAAGGTCATGCGTGAGCTTGGGGCAAAGGCTGTGGCAGCGGTCAACGGCCGGATATTCAGCGGCTATCTTGCGCAGTTTGAGGACGCATTTGTCTATTCCCTGCTCTGCGGCGACAGCGTGGGCGAGGCTGTTGACTTTGCAAAGAGCGTTTACGGAGCGGACGATGCACTATGGGCAATGACCTATGACGGCACCCCTCTCGCTTTAAAAAGATCGGACAAAGGCAGTGTTTCGGCTGTCAGCGGCGCAGACAAGACCCTTGTCACGCTCAAAGAGGTCTCGTGATACGGACAGGAAAAGCGGTATATCCCTTTGTGGGGTATACCGCTTGGTTTATTATTGTGTTAAACACCGCAGAGGTCTCTGACGACCTCACCTGCGATAAGAAGGCCTGCTGCCGAAGGCACGAAGGCCAGCGACCCCGGAACAGCCCGTCTTGCTTTGTTTTCACGGGCTTCTTCCGTCTTTTGTTCGTCGGGCTTTATTGGTATCTCGTCCGACCACACCGCCTTGACGCCCTTTATGCCTCGCTTTCTCAGCTCCAGCCTCATGACCTTAGCCAGAGGGCACACCGAGGTCTTCGAGATATCCGTGACCCTGAAGCGGGATGCGTCCAGCTTGTTGCCGGCGCCCATCGAGCTGATAACAGGCACACCTGCAAGCTTTGAAAGCCTTATTATCTCGAGCTTTGCGCTCACCGTGTCCACGGCATCCACAACGTAGTCGTACTGTGAAAAGTCAAAGTCTCCGGAGTTCTCCGGCATAAAAAACGTGTTGTATACCGTCACCCTTGTGTCGGGACAGATGTCTGCGATCCGCTCTTTTGCCACCTCGGTCTTCTGCCTGCCGATGGTCGAATGGAGCGCATATATCTGACGATTTATGTTTGAGAGCGACACAGTGTCGTTATCTATAAGGTCAAGGGCTCCGACGCCGCTGCGTGCAAGCGCCTCCACTGTGTAGCCGCCCACGCCGCCTATCCCGAAGACCGCCACCCTGGCAGCTTTCAGGCGCTCCAGTCCCTCAGCGCCGAGCACCAGCCTTGTTCTTGAAAACTGATCTGCCATAGCCTTTTACACCTTGTAAAGGGGTTTGCCGCAGGACGAACAGTAGAAGCTGTTGCTGCGGCACTGGCTGCCGCAGTAGGTGCAGAAGACCATGCCCTGTGCCGGCTGCTGATAAACAGGCTGCTGCTGATAGGTCTGCTGCTGATAAGGCTGCTGGTAGGTCTGATAGGGTTGCTGCTGATAGAGCTGGTTAGGCTGCTGATAAGAATAGCTGTTCGGCTGCTGCCTGTAGGCGTTCTGATATGCGCCGTACTGCTGCTGAACATAGGGCTGCTGCTGGGGCTGTCCGAACTGTCCTCTCTGAGGAGCAGGAGCCGTATAGGTGTTCTGATATGCGCCGACTAGATTGCTCTCGTGGATGTACTGGTGGGGCGTTTCCTGCTTCGAGGAACGGTGTACCCTGACAAAAGCCATTATATCGAGCATTATAACGAAACCGAAGAAAGCAACGATATATACTCCCTCTCTGGTGGTCGTATACATAGAGATACAGAAGTCGTATGTACCGTGGAGCAGGATAGCAACGATGAGTCCTGTCCTTCGCTTTGAAGCCGAGCCCTTGATGTCACCGATAGCCTCGAGATACTTTGCCTGGCCGTAGAAATAACCCATATAGATAGCAAAGTTACAATGACCCGGGATAGACAACAGCGCTCTTGCTATGGCTGTGTCAAAGCCCGAACGGTAAACATAGAGGATGTTTTCAAGAGTCGCAAAGCCTAACGACGCAAACACCGCATAAACTATGCCGTCGAAGCGGTAATTGAAATTGCGGTTCTTCCAGGTGCAAACGTAGAGCGCAAAATACTTGACGCACTCCTCTGCCACACCAACGATCCCGAAGAACATTATCAGGTTATAAAAAAAGGCATCATCTATGTTAAGCTCTTTGAGAACGCTCTGGCCGAAGCCCTCATAGAGCGCCGCAGGGATACACGAGATGACACCGCAGATAAATATCTTTATCAGAAGCCCCATGGGCTCCTTCTCGTGGGGGTCCTTTGCATAAATGAATATCAACAGTATAAGGGGCGGTATTACCGCACCTGCTCCGAGAGCTATCATTTGCTTCACTCCGTTCAGAAAAATATCAGATAATAAGTGTATCGCCTTTATTATAGCATAAATAATGCAAAATGTAAAGAAGTTATATTATTCAACTATTTCCAGTTTCATATTTTTAAACTACATAAATATAACACAGAAAGATGAATAGTTCGTCCGAAAGCGCAGGAATTGTTGCATAAACGGGGCTTGGGATAATTGTGTAAAGTTTATAAAAGTGGCTTTTGCTATTGACAAAAGGGGGTAAAAGTGTTATATTTTATATGTGTAAAAATATATTTTTAAGTATGGAAATTAAAGAATATTTTTATATTACCAAAGCAAAGGAGTAGATAACTATGTTCAAGAAAACATTTGCCGTTATGTCTGCGGCTGCTCTTGCAGCATCAGTGCTGAGCGCTATACCCGTAAGCGCCCGTGGCGGAGAACTTGACAACAGCGGCAAGACCGCACAGGAAGTTGTCAGCGACATGGGAATGGGTATCAACCTCGGTAATACTTTTGAATCCTGCGGGACCTGGATCGACGCATCGAGCGTTTCCAACTTTGAGAAGGCATGGGGAAGCCCGATCATCACTAAGGATATGATCGACGGCTATGCTGCTGAGGGCTTCAAGACCCTGAGGATCCCTGTGGCCTGGTCGAATATGATGGATGATGATTACACCATCGCTCCCGAGTATCTCGAAAGAGTGGCAGAGGTGGCACAGTGGGCTGTTGACAACGATATGTATGTTATCATCAACGAGCACTGGGACAGCGGCTGGATCGAGGAGTATCCTGAAAAGCCCGAAGAGGTAATGAATCATTATCTTGCTATCTGGGAGCAGGTCGCTGACTATTTCAAGGATTTTGACGATCATCTCATTTTCGAGTCCCAGAACGAGGAGCTTGGAAACTGGTCCAAGGTATGGAACCGCTGGGGTTCTACCGATGAGGGCAAGCAGGATTGTTATGACTATGCGCTGGCTTTCAATCAGAACTTCGTTGATCTTGTAAGAAACAGCGGCGGAAACAACGATGACAGGCTCCTGCTTATCTCCGGTATCATCACTGACGTTGATCTTACCTGTGACGAGATGTTCCAGATGCCTGAGGACCCTGCTGATAAGATGGCAGTTTCCGTTCATTACTACACACCTTACAACTTTGCTCTTTCTGACAATGCGTCTACCTGGGGAACTCCTGAGGAGTACCTGGAGCTCAACACCTATATGAGAAAGCTCTATACAAGATTCGTTTCACAGGGCGTTCCTGTTATCATCGGCGAGGCCTGCGTGGGCTTCAAGATCATGGACAAGGAAGACGGAGAAGCTAGAGAATACATCGATGCTGTCTGCGAGCAGGCTTACGAGAGAGGTATGTGCCCTGTTCTCTGGGATATCAACTATAGCGAATCCGGACAGACAAACAACAGCGTTTATAAGAGAAGCCTCCAGCAGATGACTGATACTCAGCTCAAGGCTGATCTTGCTGGTATCGTAGCTGCCGGTCAGAAGGAAGAGAGCGAGCTTCTTCCCGAAGAGTTAGAGATGACCTACGGCGAGACCTTTGATCTTTCTACTGTTCTCGGAACTACTGACTTCACCGTTTATGTGAATGATAAAAACAAGTATATCACAGCTGATGAGAACGGCGTTATCTCCGCTATCAAGGCAGGAAGCACAGACTTTATCATCCACCGCTGGGCAACTGATACACAGACCGAGCTGTGGCAGAGAGTTTACCTTGAAGTAAACAAGGGCGGTGCTCCCGCAACAAGACCTGACGAAGAGATTGTTGTAAAGGGACCTGACTATAAGACAAACCAGGATGTTCCTCTGCCCGAGGGCTGGTCCTGGATGGAGACTGTTGATCTTATCGACGGCCAGACCGTTACAGCTAAGGCTTCCTATGAAGACAAGAGCTTCTCTGACAGGATCGTAGAAGTTAAGATCACATGGTACAGTGCTGCTGATGAGTCTTCCGCAGCTGACAGCAAGACAGCAGACGACAAGTCTTCTTCAAAGGCTGACACTTCCTCGAAGGCAGCTTCGACAGAGACCAAGACCACTAACACTGCTTCCGCCACAAACGCTTCCACAGGTGCTTCCACAGCTTCGGCTCTGGCACTTGCAGCAGTTGTCGGTGCAGTTGCAGTTGTAGCAAAGAGAAAGAACAAGTAATGCTTTTGAGCGGCCGGGCCAGAAAACCGGCCGCTTTTTCGCTTATTTTTACTAAAAAAACGGTGCTTTGTCGATATTGTTACAATAAACGATTAAGAAAAGTTGAGTTAGGTGTAAGTTGACTAATCTTATCTGATTTTTGAGAATGAATTCACAAAATGTTGTTGAATAAAGGCGGGGCGCTGTGATATAATTTGCTTGCAAAATAGTAAGATAAGCATTATAGAGAACTTGGGGGAATTTATTATGTTAAGGAGATTTGTTTCTGCTTTTGCCGCTGCTGCTGTTTCGGTATCTGTACTGTGCTTTGGCGTAAGCGCTGAAGTCAGCGATGTCAAGATAGACTGCGAGAAAGCAAAGGAAGCAGTAAACTGGGGCAAGAGCATTTCCGTACCGGCAGAGCAGTTTGAGCTTGCCAGGATAACCGATAAGACACAGGTCGTTATCACATTCGATATCATCGATATGGGCGGCGAAACAGAGATGGCTACAAGCCCTGTTACGCTGGCTATCCAGGCTGATAAGGATCCCGAGAATATAAACGCCAATGATAACGGCGGCGTCTGGGCAGACATCCAGCCTAACACCTATGACGAGATGAGCGCTACATTCTACTACACCGACCTTGTTAAAGGCTACGGAAGCAAGGATTTCACCAAGGTTACTTATTTCTATGTTGTGGCTCCTACAAAGGTGAAGATCAAGGCTACTAAGATCTATATCTCCGACTGTAATGATACAGTTCCCGAGACCACAACCACCACCGAGGCGCCTGCCGAGACCTCTGCTCCCGAGGAGACAACAACTCCTGCAGAAACCACAACAGTGGCTGCCACCTCTGCGGCTGCGACCACCTCACAGGCTGAAAGCAGTTCGTCTTCAAAGGTCGTTCTGTTTGCGATAATCGGTGTTGTTTGCGGTGTCGCTCTTGCGGTTGCGATAATCTTCGTTATCGTCAGCAAGAAGTCTGACAAGGCTTTCGATACCCAGACAGGTAAGTTCGTATCAAAGAAAAAGCTTAAATAAACAGAGCGGAGAGCTTGACGCTCTCCGTTTTTGTTAGTGGGAGGATATTTATGAGGATAATGGCTGTTGACCATGGTGATGTGAGAACAGGTGTGGCTGTCTGTGACAAGGGCGAGATGCTGGCATCTCCTGTAAAGACTATCAGGCAGACAGATCAGGAAAAGCTTGCAGACGAGATCGCAGAGCTTGCAAAGGAATACAGAGCCGAGATGTTCGTGGTGGGGCTGCCGGTCAATATGGACGGCACCAGGGGCTATGCTGCCGAAGCCTGCGAGGCCTTTGCAAAGCTCCTTAGCAAGAAGACAGGGCTAGAGGCGGCTCTCTGGGACGAGAGACGAACAACTGTGACGGCTCACGAGATACTTAATAAGGTGAATGTCCGTGGCAAAGCTCGCAAAGCGGTGGTGGACACAGTGGCTGCAACGGTTATCCTTGAAGGATATCTTGATTACCGCAGGAAGCACAAAAGCAGCGAATAAACATAGCGCCCTCACTCTTAATTGAGCGAGGGCGTTTTTTGCGCTATTTGATCGGTTTTACCGGGTGTCTTATAACAGTTTTGAGCTTTTCGGGAGCAGTCTTTCTAGGATCGCTAAGGTATATCTCATGGTGCAGCCGCTTGTCGGTGATATCAAGCTCATAGCCCCGGCTCTGCATATATTCATGCATAAGAGCCACCGTTGCAGGCTCATCGTCGTAGGGCCCCAGGTGCATACACTGAACACACAAGCCCTCATCATAGGTGAAAAACTCCACCTTGGAAAAGTCCTGCTTTTTCTTACGTGTCGCTTCCTCCACAGCCCAGCCAAGATCCGCTTCTTTCACAAAATCCGGCAGGCGAATGACCGAGATCCATTTGAATTTCTCCTTGTGAGCATAAACTATCCCCGAAACGCCCTCCTGCCACCAGAAGCCCTCCAGCGGCGGAACAACATAATCGAAATAGCCCTCGATCTGATGCTCACCCTTTTTGCTCATCTTGATAGTGTAGGCGATACCGTAAAGGAGCTCTATGGAACGCTTATATTCGCCGACCTCGTCATTCGGATCGCCCTGACCACGAACAGCAATATAGTTCATCTTCGGGACTGTCACTAAAGACGGCCGGCTCTTTGGCATATAGAAATCTTTGAATTCCTTCTTATAATCAAACGGCATAGCTGTCATACCTCCTTGTGTTTACTGTATTATAGCACAGCGCACGGAAGATTTCAAGCAAAAAGCAAAAAAAGACCTTCGCCTGAAAAAGCAAAGGCCTTATTGGCAGGGGCAGAAGGTTTCGAACCCTCGGCACGCGGTTTTGGAGACCGCTGCTCTACCAGCTGAGCTATACCCCTAAGAAACGAGTGGACCATCAGGG